>CAZSYL010000006.1:36304-80912 GCA_964610745.1 uncultured Acidimicrobiales bacterium | reverse complement strand
GCTGCCTCTGTGAGGCGCGGCCCGATCGGGTCAGCGCGGACTGCGCTACGTTTTGCCTATGGCTGCTGTCCCGAACGATCCGGTCGATTACATCGCTGTCACGCGCGACACCTACGCACAGCTTGGGTATTCGGAGTATCGCTGGGCCGATAACCGTGATGAGGTTGCGCCGTTCACCGCGCCGACGAAGTCACTGGCCGACAGCAAAGTCGTACTTCTCGCCTCCGGTGGGGTGTACGCCGTCGGCGATGTCGGCTTCACACACAAAGACGACGTCACCTTCCGCGAGATCCCGATGGACACACCGGCGGATCGGTTGCGGGTCACACACTTTGCCTACGACGAGACCTCTGCCAAGAGCGATATCAACGCCGTGTTCCCGATCGATGCACTTCGCACGATGGCGGCCAAGGGTGAGATCGGCGAACTCGCCGATTTCGGGCTCACCTTCATGGGCGGCATCTACAGTCAACGCCGCCTCGGCGAAACGCTGGTTCCCGCACTGGTGGATCGAGTTAGGGAACTCGAAGCCGACATTGCGCTACTCGTTCCTGTTTGACCGGTCTGTCATCAGTCAGTTGGGCTGATCGCACGGGCACTCGAGGCAGAGGGCATTGCGACCACATCGGTCACTTCTGCATGGTCGATCACCGAGTCGGTCGTTGCGCCTCGAGCGGTCTTTAGCGACTTTCCGCTCGGGAACACCGCTGGACCACCACACGCTCCGGATGTCCAGCTCGCTATTGCCCAGAGCGCGCTTGGGCAGGTGCATGCGGCGAAAGAACCTGGCACGATCGTTCCCCTTGACCACGAGTGGGGCCAGCCCTGGAAGGACGAGGCTAGGAAGTTGAAGGATCATCGCACCGAACGCGTTGACACGCCGCAATATCAAGAGCCCGCCGATCGTGCCGCGGCAGTGGCCGCACATGGTGAGGACTCGGCGACCGGTTAGGAACCGGCAGCGCGAGCTACAAGGAAGCAAGCTCGCCGAGTAGCGAAAGGAAATCGCTCCGTTTGTCGTTCACGCCGGGCGTTCGTTCGACGATTTCGGCCATCGCATCCTGCACGACAGCCGCTGCGTCGGCGACGAGTTCTTCCCCTTGTGCGGTGAGGTGGGCGAGCGCGAGGCGGGCGTCGCGCTGATGCTTGATGGTCTCGACCATGCCGAGGTCCGACAACGGCCGAAGCGCCCGCGTGACCGCCGACGGAGAGAGTCCGACGGTCCTCGCCAAGTCAGCTCGGCTTGATCCTGCTTCGGGGCCTGCTGCAATCGCTGACAGCAGTCGATATTCCGAATAGGTGATGCCTCGGATCATACCGAGGTTGCCGTTGAGGATTCGTTCGACCGCGCTCCAGGCTTCGAAGAGTGAGACCGCGAGAAGGGTGTTCTCCGTTGGCTTCTTGTTGGTCATACTGGCTGTTTCCTCCATCGTTGTACCCCGCCCGCGCCATAGGCGAGTGCGTGTACGGCTCGGTTCGGTTCGATCGAAAGAAAGCTGACATCGGGTGAGCTTGGGCCATTGGGGGCAAAGGAGTCCAGGTCATAGTCGAACACTCCAGACCACAGTCGTGTTTTCGTTTCGATGTCGCTGTGAACTTCGGCGGTTCCCCACACCAGCAAGCCATCGCCGACGTCGTTTGTCTCCCAATGCATGGCGACTTGAGGGTTCGTTCGGATGTTTCGTGACTTCACAGCGCTGGAGGCCGTCATCACCCAGATGGTTGTGCCGACCCATGCTGGATGAACCGGAACCACGTGCGGTTCGCCACCTTCATCGGTCGTGGCGAGGTAGCTGCGCACGGAAAGTTCGCGAGCGATGGGTTCGATATCTACTGCGTGCATAGTTCAGACTATATCATTGAATACTCACGAATCGCGCAGGTATTTTGTCACCTTATGATGTCGGGGTGACTACGACAGCATCCCCTGGCGAATCTTCATCCACCCCCCAAGCTCGCCACGACGAACTTCGAGCCGACATACGCCGTCTGGGCAATCAGCTCGGCGAGACGATCCAGCGCAACGTCAGTACTGACTTCTTCGAATTGGTCGAACAAGTACGGGCATTGGCTCGTGAGACAAGAGAAGGAAATACCGAGTCGAGCGCCGCCCTCGATGCAAAGGTTGCCGACCTGAGCGAGGTCGAAGCGATTCTTCTCGTCCGGGCGTTCACGATCTATTTTCACCTTGCGAACGTGGCCGAGCAGGTGCATCGTGTCGAAGAGCTGCGCCTAAAGACCGAAGGATCTGGCGAGCTATACGACGTGTTTGCCCGGGGTGACGAAGCCGGAATCGACGCCGAGACCTGGGCCGACCGCCTCGAGAGTGTCGAGTATCGCCCTGTTTTCACCGCGCACCCCACCGAAGCATCGCGTCGGTCCGTCCTTGAGAAGCGCGCCGAGATTGCTGACCTGCTCCGTGAGCGGGAGATGGTCACCGAAGCTGGCCGGGCCCGCATCGACGATCGCACCGGCGAGATTATCGATTTGCTCTGGTTGAGTGACGAGCTCCGTTCGGTAAAGCCCACACCTGTCGACGAAGCCCGATCGATCATCTTCTACGTCGAAGGGCTCGTCGGGAAGGCGTTGCCGCTCGTGTGGTCCGACCTCGAACATCTTGCCGAGGAGCGAGGTGTCGAGCTGCCATCTGACCTCACGCCGATTCGATTCGGCTCATGGGTCGGAGGCGACCGCGACGGCAACCCATTCGTGACTGCAGAGGTCACCAACGAAGTGCTGACCCTGCAACGCCAGCGAGCACTTCGCCTGCTGCGGACCAGCGTCCAAGATCTATCCGGGGACCTCAGCGTGTCGGCGCGAATTCGGCCGGTTACGAACGAGCTCGCCGAATGGATCGAAGAGACCTCTACGGCGCACCCCCGCCTGGTCGCGTCGCTGTCGCCCCTGATTGCCGATCAGCCCTACCGCGTTGCCAGCACGATCATCGATGGACGTCTTGCCTCGACCGAACGCAACACGAACGATAATGGGTCACGAACCGACGCCTACGACAACGCGGCCGAACTCATTGCCGACCTGGATCGTATGGATGCATCACTTCGAGCGTCGAAGGCCGACAACGTCGCGAACGGCAAGCTCCGCTCGCTCCGTCGGCTGACCCACACGATTGGCTTCCACCTGGCCACCCTCGATATTCGTCAACACACCGACAAGCACCACGCCGAGCTTGCCAACCTGTTTGAGAGCATCGGGACCGAGTACCCCGAGAGTGCAGACGATCGTTTCGCCTTGCTGAGCGCCGAACTTTCGCTACCGCGACCCTTTGCCCCTGCTGGAACGCCGGACCTCGGCGACGCGCTGAGCCTGTTCAATACACTCCGCGCTCAGATGGACCGTTTCGGGGACTCGATCGTCGAGAGCTACATCATCTCGATGACCCAGGGAGCCGACGACTTGCTCGCGCCCGCCGTGCTGGCGCGCGAGGTTGGCTTGATCGATCTCAGCCGCGACATTGCTCGAATTGGGTTCGTCCCGCTGTTCGAAACGATCGACGACCTGCGGGCCATTGCACCGATCATGGACACACTCCTCGCCGATCAGAGCTACCGGCGAATAGTGGAACTGCGCGGCAACGTCCAGGAGGTCATGGTTGGCTACTCGGACTCGAACAAGGACGGTGGAATCTCCACGTCACAATGGGAGATCCACAAGGCGCTTCGCACAATTCGTGAAGTTTCTGCGCGACACGACATTGATATCCCGGTCTTTCATGGTCGCGGTGGCACGGTCGGTCGTGGCGGAGGCCCAACCCGCGACGCGATCCTGGCGCAACCTTCCAGTGTGATCACCGGCCTGATGAAGACGACCGAACAGGGTGAGGTGATCGCCGACAAGTACAGCCGACCGCGGCTCGCCCGGCGCAACCTTGATCTTGCGTATTCGGCCATGCTCGAACACACCGTCATGCACACCGAGAGCCGTATCGGTGCCGAGGCAAGAGAGCTTTGGAGCGCGGTCATGGAGATGGTTTCAAACGAGGCCTACTCCACCTACCGCAAGCTGATCGAGGACCCGAGTCTCGTTCCTTATTTCACCACCTCGACCCCGGTCGAAGAGCTGGGTGCGCTCAACATTGGTTCCCGTCCGGCCCGCAGAAGCGGTGCGATGAGCGGCATCGATGATCTGCGTGCAATCCCATGGGTGTTTGGCTGGACCCAGTCTCGTCAGATCGTCCCCGGGTGGTTCGGCGTTGGCAGCGGTCTCAGCGCGGCACTCGAAGCTGGCCACGGTGACGAGATGAGCGAGATGTTCGCCAAGTGGCGCTTCTTTCGTACCTTCCTTTCCAACGTCGAGATGACGTTGTCTAAGACCGATCTCGGAATCGCTCGCACCTACGTCGATGCCCTGGTCGACCCGGAGCATCATCACCTCTACGACGTCATTGTCGAAGAACACCAGCGCACCATCGAAACGGTTTCCGCCGTGACCGGGAGTGGATTGCTCGCCGATCTGCCAGTTCTGCGACGCACGCTCGAGGTGCGCGACAACTACCTCGATCCGCTGAACGTTGTGCAGGTCAACCTGCTCAAAGAGATGCGAGAGAGCACCACCGACATCAACGCTGAAACACCCGAAGGCATCGCCGTCCGTCGTATCCGCCGAGCCCTATTGCTCAGCATCAACGGCGTTGCGGCAGGCCTTCGAAACACGGGTTGATTTCATACCCCTGGGGCTGAGCGATGCAATCGATTTGGGATCAGACCCTAAAATGTCTGGCCGGTGGCGTTGGTGACAATCTCCTAAACAGATCGTCTGGGTTGAATGATCTTGAGGGATGGTTGGTTGACTATGACATGAACTTGCTTTCACTCCTCGGAAAAAGTGCCACGAGCCAACCGGTAGAGGTTGGCGTTGTCGACTGGCTTCGCGACCTCGATGAAGCCCTCGACTTGTCCAAAGAGAGTGGTAAGCCGATCTTTGCGCTGTTTCAGGAAGTACCCGGATGTTCGGGCTGCAAGCAGTTTGGCAAGGACGTCTTGTCCAACCGCGTAGTTGTCGATGGCATCGAGGAAGCGTTTGTGCCGCTGCTCATTCACAACAACACTCCTGGGCGAGATGCTCAGGTCCTTCAAGCCTTTGGCGAGCCAGCGTGGAACTACCAGGTCGTGCGCTTCCTTGACGAGAACGCCGAGGACATCATTCCTCGCAAGGACCGGGTCTGGGAAACAGGTCCGCTCGTCGACCGTATGATCGAGACGCTCGAGAAGTCCGATCGCCCAATCCCGTCCTATCTTCGGCTGATCGAGCAGGAGAATTCCGACCGCCTTGAGCTCGCTCACCTCGCCCAAGCCTGTTTCTGGGTAGGCGAGATGGAGATCGGCCAGATCGATGGTGTTGTTGCAACCCAGGCTGCATTCATGGGCGGCCATGAAGTGACCAGCGTGTGGTTCGACCCCGAAGAAGTCTCGTTGCTCGACCTCTCGCTCCAAGCTCAACAGCGCGGTGTTGCCTCGGTGGTATTCACTGACGAAGACGGGTTGCAGTCGCTGAAGGGCAGTGGCGTGAATTCCCGGCTGATCGAGGAGCGGACGCACCGCGTTGCTCCAAAGAGCGATCAGAAGCGTCAGGTGAAACGGGTTAGCGGACTCGGTGGTCTATCGATCAGCCAGCTCACTAAGGTCAACGGCTTTCTGCCTCGCAACCTCGATCGTGCTGCCGAATTTCTGCCACCCTCAGAGCGGGGTCTGCTCGCACGAAGGTAGAGGCTAACCACCCGCCATTGCCAGACCGAGAGCTTCGCGCGTTGTCGAAGATCGATCGACAATCGTCACGATCCGACCTTCGAACATCACGGCGATTCTGTCGGCTAAACCAAGAATCTCGTCGAGGTCTTCGCTGATCATCAGGATGGCTACGCCTTCGTTGCGCTGTTCGACAAGCTGGGAGTGGATGTACTCGGCCGCACCGATATCGACGCCTCTGGTGGGTTGAGCAGCGAGGATTACGCTCGGTGATGAATCGAGCTCGCGGGCCATGATCAGCTTTTGGATGTTGCCGCCCGAGAGCGAGCTAGTCGGTGTATCGAGAGTGGGGGTCTTGACCGAGAACTGGTCGACGAGTCGCTGTGCATGCTCGCCGATCTTCTTGAAGTTGAACAGCGGACCTTTTCGAAACCTCGCCTCGCCGTGATTGATGAGCAGGAGGTTCTCGCTGACCTCGAATTCACCGACCGCCCCGTCTTTCATTCGCTCTTCGGGAACGTAGGCAAAGCCGGCATCGCGAGTGCGAGCTGGGCCTGCGGTTGTGAGATCTTGGTCGTCGATTGACACCGAACCCCGATCGGCAGAACGTAGGCCGGCTATCGTTTCGGCCAATTCGCGTTGTCCGTTTCCCGATACACCAGCGATCCCCACAATCTCCCCGCCATGAACATCGAGGCTGACGTCATCGACCGCGGTGGTGCCGCGGTCACCAGTGCACGACACGTTACGAAGCTGGAGACGAACAGAACCGCGATCGACGTGTGGCTTGTCGGGAGCGAGCTTGACTTCACGCCCGACCATCATTTCAGCGAGCTGTTTGCGGTCGGTTTCGGCAGGTGTCGTGCTACCCGTGACTGCACCATTTCGAAGCACGGTGATTCGGTCGCTTAGCTCCAGGACCTCGTGCAGCTTGTGCGAGATGAAGACAATACCGGCGCCGTTGCCTGTCATCTGGCGAAGGATGACGAAGAGGTCATCTACCTCCCGTGGAGTAAGAACTGCAGTTGGCTCATCGAGGACGAGGAGCTCAGCGTCGCGGTACAGGGCCTTGATGATCTCAACTCGTTGACGTTCTCCAACCGAGAGCTTCCATATTTCGATTTCGGGATCGACAGCCAATCCATACTGATTGCTTATCTCGAGAATACGTTCGCTGACCGAGTCAAGGTCAGTGCGAAAGCCTCTGCTTGACGGCAGACCGAGTGCGACGTTCTCCGCAACGGTCAGTGTCGGAACCAACATGAAGTGCTGGTGGACCATGCCAACACGTTGTTCGATCGCGCTCGTCGGCGATGTGATCTCGGCGAGATCACCGCGGAGTCGTATCTCCCCCGAATCAGGCTGGTACAACCCGAACAGGATCTTCATGAGCGTGCTCTTGCCTGCACCGTTCTCACCCAACAATGTATGGACCTCCCCGTTGTGCACTTCGAACGACACATCGTCGTTCGCCAGTACGCCGGGGAAGGTCTTGGTGATGTTGTGCATTGAGAGCAGCGGGGCTCGCTCCATGAAGATCCTCTCGAGTGCTGTTTGGGCAGGTGTCGCTGTCCTTTGGGCAGGTGTTATTGCGTTGTGATCTCGCCGGCGATGATTCCGGCTACTGCGTCGTCGGCTGCTGATCGGAGGTCATCGTCAAGTTCGAAGGCATCGTTGTATTCGAGGACAAGGCCTCCGTTCTCGAGCGTGAGCTCCATTGCTTCGCCTCCCAGCGTTCCATCCTCGATCAGGGCGAACATGTCAGCGAGAACAACGTCCCAGTGGTACACCTGCGATACAACGGTCAAGTCTGCTGACCATGGCTCGGTATTCGATTGGGTGCCGAACCATGGGAGGTCGTTTGCGGTTGCGATGTTGACTGCACCGACAGCTGACTGACTGGTTCCGGTCAATGCGGACACGCCATTGTCGACGTGTGCCTGTGCGGTGGTGGTTGCCAAAGCGACATCGCTGAACGAGCCGGTGTAGACGATCGAGGTTGATGCACCTGCGGCCTCAGCCCCCAGGCTGAAGCCGTTGATGTAGGCCACTGCATCGCCCGCTTCGACGGGCCCTACAACACCAATCTCTTCGCCACCGGTGAGGTTGCCAGCGATTAGACCCATGACGTAGCCGCCCTGGTCCGCTGCTGGGTTGTAGGCGAATACGTTCTCAAGGCCGAGGGTCTCGGTTGCTGTTCCCCAGATGAATGACGTCTCAGGGAAGTCTGGGGCGATCTCTTCGAGCGATCCGCCGTACTGAGTGCCGTGCGCGATGACGACGTCCGTTCCGTCCTCGGCAAAGGCGCGAAGCGCAGCCGCTGCCTCTTCGACGACGAAGGTCCCGTCGGTCACCTGCGGATCGATTCCAAGGCGATCGAGTGAGTCGATCATCGACTGGGTGAAGGCAACGTCATCGGAAGCGCTTGGTGCGACGACCGCGACCGAAAGATCGGTACTGGCAGCAACATCGCCGCCGCTATCACCGTCGTCGGTGGCCGTCGTATCGCTGCTGCCACAGGCCGCTGCGACAAGCGCAATTGCAAATAGCGCTACTAATAACTTGAAATGCCTGGTGTTTTTCATGTTTCCCTCCTGGGATCGGTATGTGTTGGTGTGGTTGCTTGTTTCTGGGTCAATGCCTGCTGAAAGGGCGTGTCAACGCCGATGGGCCACGAACGCGGCTGGCGAGCAGGACGAGAGCAAGAATGGTGATGACCGCTGGTGCCATCGCGGCAACATCGCTTGCCCCTTGCGGGATGATGCCGAGCGACTGCCAGCGAATTCTCGTAGCGGTCACAACACCGTAAAGCAGCGCGCCTGCCATAACCCATCGCGGTCGCCAGGCACCGAAGTAGACGAGTGCGACGGCGATAAACCCAATTCCATTGGTGAGGTTCTGCTGGAAGATTGCGAGCTGTAGCGACAGGGTTGCTCCGGCGACGCCTGCGAGCGTGCTTCCAATAAGGATGGAGATGAACCGTGTCCGTTCGACGGAGACTCCGAGACTATCTGCAGCTTGAGGGTTCTCGCCGACCGCTCGAACGTTCATGCCAAAGGTGGTCTTTGTCAGGAGCCACGTGATCACTGGCACCAAGAGGAACGCAAGAAACGTCAGCAGATCGTGATCGAAGATCAGTGGCCCAATGACGGGGATCTCAACAAGCGGTTCGAACACGCCTCCGACGGCGGGAAGCTGGTCGAGCCGGGGAAGCGGGCGAATAGGTAGGGGAGTGCCGACGAGCTCTTGAAACAGCAGGTCGCTGAAGCCCAGGCCGAACAAAAAGATGCCGATGCCGCTGATGCCCTGCTTGGCATGAAGAAACACGGTGACGACCGCGTAGACGAGCCCCATGACCAAACCAACGGCAAGGCCGGTGACCACTCCGAGGATATGACTGTCGGTTTCAAGAACGGCGTAATACGCCCCAAACCCACCTAGCAGCATGATGCCATCGACGCCGAGGTTGAGCACGCCACTTCGTTGGCCGACCGTTTCACCGAGCGCAGCAAAAAGGTAAGGAACCGCAAAGCGGATCGAGGTCGACAGCGTCGCAAAGATGACCGTAACAGTGAAGAATTCGCTCATTTGCTCGCTTCGGTCTTCATGCTGCGGTCAAGTCGTTCATCGAGCCATCCACGGACCCGATCGCTGCTGACGACAAAGAGCACGATCAATCCGTTTAGTGCAATGGCGAGTGCGTTCGGAATTTGTAGATCTCGTTGAAGTTCAGTTGCGCCGGTCAGCAGCGAACCAAAGAGGAATGAGCTCGGGATGGTCCACAGTGGATGGAGTCCTCCGAAGAGGGCGGTGACGATGCCGTTGAAGCCCGCTGAGCCCGTAAAACCAGCGGATCCTCCATCGGTGACGAGGCGTAGGCTTTCACTTCCAAAGACGAGGACAACCCCTGCCAATCCCGAGAGGGCACCGCTCAGTGACATAGCGCTGACGATGTTTCTCTCAACCGAGATTCCGGCAGCTCGAGCAGCGTCAGGGTTGTGCCCAACCGCTCGAAGGCGGAAACCAAACGGGGTCCGGAACAGGAGTAGGTACACGATCACTGCAGCGAGAATCGCTATCGGGACGCCGAGGTGGAGACGGCTGCCCTCGACAAGTGTTGGCAGCGCTGCGTTGTCGGTGAGGCGCTGGGTTTGGGGTATTCGGCTCGTGCCCACCTCGACCGGGTCGATCAGCGGGCCGCGCAGGAGATAGTTCATCAGCTGGATTGCCACGATGTTCAACATCACGGTGCTCAGAATCTCATTTACCGATGCGTAGGCCTTGAGAGCACCGGGGATTGCTCCCCAGATTCCGCCACCGACAAGGCCGGCCAGAATCACGATTGGGATAAGCAGGAGCTTCGGCGTGCCGGGAATGGCTAGCGCCACCGATGTCGACAATAATGCGCCCGCGATGATCTGACCCTCGCCACCAATGTTGATAACGCTCGCTCGAAAGGCAATGGTGATTCCAGCGCCGACAAGTAGAAGTGGCGTGGCGCGCACAGCCGTTGCCGCCACTCGGTCACCGGTACCGAACGCCCCATCGAGCATTGCGGCGAGACCGTCGATTGGCGAGGCTCCAAGAGCCAGGATCATCAGGGCGCCGAGGAGGAAGGCGAGCAACGCGGCGCTGAGAGGCACGACAGCACCGGTGAGTCGTTTCACTCGTTGTTCCCCTCGATCGCGTTGAGATAGTTGTAGATCGTTATTCGGCTAACACCCATTGCATCGGCAACATCGTCGACCGCTCCTCGTAGGAGGAATGCGCCGCGCTGCTCGAGCATTCGAACGACCTGTTGTTTGTCGTCGCGGGTCCATTGTTTGGGCTCGGAGCCGACTTCTCGTTCTGCGGCACGCATCATTGCCTCGAGAGCGTGGTGGAGCGATGGTGAGCTGAGTTGTTTCTCATTGTTGTTGACGACTTGGACGTTCACCGCTGTCGCGCCGGCGGCCAGTGCATCGGCAATCATCGCGCCGACGGCTTCGCTGATCACGTCCGGCGGACCGATCGAGGTCGATGCAAACGCACCAAATTCGACCTCAAGACCTCGCGAGGTGAAAGCGTCGATGGCAGCCGAGACATGCCCGCCTGGCTTACCTTCAACAAACGGCTCGACGAGAAACTCGATCGCAACGGGTTCGTCGTCGCTATTGTGAGTCAACGGTCCCCCTGCAAAGTCTCTGTCTGCGCCCTGTCTCTGGGCGGTCGGGCATCTCCGCCACTTTCTAGCGCTAGCCATACTTGCTTTACAAATTGTTAAACGACAGGTTTACAGTTAGTTAACAGAGCAGGATGTTTAGATACGGTCATCGAGACCCCGAGGAGCTATGTGTGACGACCATCAACGCCGACCTGTCGATCAATATCGACCGACTTTCGCAGCGTCTGGCTGAACTTGCAGCGATCGGCGCGATCGAAGGAACCGAAGGCTGCGCGCGACTCGCCCTCACCGACGAGGACAAGGCCGGCCGCGACCTCGTGGTGACGTGGATGAAAGACCTCGGCCTCGAAATCACGATCGACGGGATCGGAAACGTCATTGCGGTCATGCCAGGCGAGGGTGCTCCGGTGATGTGTGGATCTCACATCGATACCGTGCGAACCGGTGGACGCTACGACGGCAACCTCGGGGTGCTCGCCGGCCTGGAGGTCATCGAAACCGTCCAGACCGCCGGGCTTACCCTCGCCCGACCTTTGGCGGTCGGGTTCTTTACCGACGAGGAAGGTTCGCGATTTGCACCCGACATGCTTGGAAGCTTGGTGTACGTCGGCGCCATGGCGCTCGAGGAGGCGCTCGACATCGAAGGAATCGACGGGGCGGTTGTTGGACCTGAGCTGAAGCGGATTGGATACGACGGCTCGGCCCCGCTCCCCGGTCTGGTTCCGCACGCATTCGTCGAGTTGCATATCGAACAGGGACCGGTCCTCGAGGTTGAGGGTTTCACCATTGGCGCAGTCGAGAGTGTGCAGGGAATCAGCTGGACCGAGGTCGTGGTGACCGGTCAATCGAATCATGCGGGTACAACGCCGATGCACCTGCGCAAGGACCCGGGGTTCGTCGCAGCCGCGTGCTCTCAATTTGTTCGCGAGCTCGCTCTTGAGCTTGGCCATCCGCAGGTGGCGACCGTCGGGCGGATCGACTTGCATCCGAACCTCGTCAATGTGGTGGCAGCGTCTGCAACCTTTACCGTTGATCTCCGTAACACCGACGAAGAGGTCTTGCAGGAGAGTGAACGGCGATTCCACGAGTTTCTGAACGCGACGGTCGAAGCAGAAGGTTGTTCGGTTGAGACGCGTACGCTCGCTCGCTTCGAGCCGGTTCTCTTCGATCCCGAGGTGGTCGACCTGGTTGAGGGGACAGCAACCGCCCTTGGTCATTCGGTCAAGCGGATGCCGTCGGGTGCTGGCCACGACGCGCAGATGTTGGCTCGGGTGTGTCCGACAGCGATGGTCTTTACTCCGAGCGTGAACGGCATCAGTCACAACCCTGCTGAGTACACCTCGCCCGAAGATCTGCTCGCCGGAGCAAACGTCCTGTTGCACACGATGCTGCAACTCGCCGAGCAGTGACGGTTCGTGGGGGCGACCTGGGTGCTTTTACATTTTGTAAAGGTCGGCTACGGTCTCGGATATGACGCAGAAATCGCTGACTTCGACTCACCCCGGCCACACGCCTCATGGAGTGACTGCGCCGCTCACGCCGATGAGTCTCGGACAGCTGCTCACCCGAATCGCTCACGAGTGGGAGACGCGAAACAAGATCTTCGATCTACCGACGGCGCGGATCTGGTCACCTGACGATGATGTCGACCTCGGGTTCGAGTTCCTCGGCCGGCGGTGCGCGTCACCGATCGGTCCGGCTGCGGGCCCACACAGTCAACTTGCTCAGAACATCGTGCTCAGCTGGCTGGGTGGTTCGAGACTGTTTGAACTCAAGACGGTCCAGATCCTCGACGAGCTCGAGATTCAACGCCCGTGCATCGACATGCAGACGATCGGCTACAACATCGAGTGGAGCCAGGAACTGAAGATCCCCGAGAGCCTCACCGAGTACGTGAAGGCCTCGATGCTCATCGATATTCTGCGCAACTGGGAGCCGCTGCGCGACCACATTGGCGAAGATCCTGGGCCTCACGTGTTCGACATGTCGGTCGGTTACGATCTGGCTGGCATTTCATCGCCCGAGGTCTCTGCGTTCATCAACGGGATGATGGACGCTTCCGCCGAAGTCGAAGCGTTGCGTTCGCAGATCCCGGAGGCGTTCGCGGAGTTCCGCGACTTTGACTTCACCACCGTCTTGTCGGACACGCTGACCTTGTCCACCTTCCATGGGTGCCCGCCAGATGAGATCGAACTGATCACCAAACACCTCATCGACGAACATCAACTCGACGTGATCGTGAAGCTCAACCCGACGTTGCTTGGCTACGACACAGTCGCTGGCATCGTCAACGACGAGCTTGGGTACGACGACGTGTTTGTGAAACAGGATGCCTTTGCCGAAGACCTCCAGTTCGATCGTGGCATCGAGCTGATTCGAGAACTGCGCGACTACGCCGCCGACCGCGACCGTGCGTTCGGTATCAAGCTGACGAATACGCTCGTGGTAAGTAACAAGAAGCAGTGGATGCCCGAAGACACGATGTATTTGAGTGGTCCGCCACTGCACGTTCTGGCATCGACGCTCCTCGACAAGCTCGCTGCGGCCCTGCCTGGGGAGCTCGCCATTCCCGGCCACGACGGCAACATCATGGTGAGCTTCTCGGCTGGCATCACGAAGGAGAACCTCGGTGATGCGCTGGCGATGGGAGTGAATCCCGCAACGGTCTGCTCAGACCTGTTGAAGCCGGGTGGTTACGGACGCCTTGCTCCGATGCTCAAGGCACTCACGAAGACGCTGAAGGAGGCGGGAGCCACGGACCTCGAATCCTGGCGCATTTCTCGCCAGGCCAGCGCTATTGCGCACGGCCACGACAACGTGGCCGCGGAGTATGTCGCCCACATTCGTGGCGCTGGTTCGGTCGACTATGACCTCAGCGCCAATGAGAAACTTCCACGCGAGGTTGAACACACGTTGGAGATGTTCGGCTGTGTGTCGTGCAACTTCTGTATAACGGTCTGCCCAAACGATGCGTTCTTCTCGATTCCGAGCCTGCTCGGCACCGGACTCGAAAGTCAGGAGGACAGTCGTCAGCAGTACTTCGTGCTGAGCGAGCTGTGCAACGAGTGCGGCAACTGCATGACCTTCTGCCCCGAAGACGGTGACCCCGCAGTAGTCAAACCGCGCCTGTACACCAACGCTGCGGTCTTCGAAGCCCGAGACACCCAGGGCGTGCTCATCACTGGCGATACCGTCGTGTCGAAGGGCATCGACGACGAGTCGGTCGATCTCATTGCGCGTCTTCTCGATAGCCAGAAGGGCAACCCCCTCAGCTAGTTACGGTTCGATGACGCCCTTTTGTGAAGTGATTCGGCTGTACAACTCGGGCCGGCGATAGGTCGAAAAGTTGAAGAGCGTGTTCTTGTAGTTGTCGCACCAATCGAGATCGGCGTCGGCGACGATGAGCTCGTCGCCGGTGGACACTGCCTGGGCCACGATCTGTCCTGACGGGGCAATGATTGCCGACTGAGCCAGCGATTCGACGCCCTCCTCGGTGCCACCCTTGGCTACGCCGACGACCCACGTTCCGTTTTGATAGGCGCCGGCCTGCATGCAGAGGTGATTGTGGAAGCCTTGCAACGCGTTCTGGCCGGGATCAGGGGCGTAGTGGATGGGTGTGTTGTAGCCAATCATGATCAGCTCGACGCCCTGCAGGCCCATCTCTCGGTAGGTCTCAGGCCACCGGCGATCGTTGCAGGTGGCCATGCCCACGATCCCGCCGAACGCACGATGCACCGGGAATCCTTCGTCCGATTCCTGGAAGTAGCGACGCTCGAGATGCTGGAATGGACGCCATGGTTGGTCGTCGTCATGGCCGGGAATGTGGACCTTGCGGTACTTGGCGACGACGCTCCCGTCTCGTTCGACGAGAATGGTGGTATTGAAGCGCTCGCCTTCGGGGGTGAGTTCGGCATATCCCAGGGCGAAACCGATGCCGAGGCGCTTTGCGTCGTCGAATAGCGGTTGGGTATCTGCGCTTGGCATCTCGGTTTCGTAGTAGTGGTCGTGTTCTGAGATGTCTTCGGTAAACCACCGGGGGAAGAAGGTCGTGAGTGCGAGCTCAGGGAAGACCACCAACTCGACCCCGTGCGTCGCGGCTTCGGCTAGCAGGGCTTGCAGGCGCTTGACGACAGTGCTGCGAGGTTCGTCCTTGGAGATCGGGCCGAGTTGGGCGGCCCCGATTCGAAGCGTGCGTGGTGCTGTCATTGTTCCCCGGGGTCCTTGTCAAGCTGTTGAGTTGAGCGTAGCCCTTTCCGAGCTGCGGAATCGCACGTCGTTGGGTCGACACACGGCGACTAGATCTCGGATGCCTGTTGCGGCGATGCCTCCAGCGGTAGCGGTCGCCAACCACGAGACAACGATCGGCGCGGCGTGCTGTGAGAGCATCGTGGGCTCGAACGCTGTGGCGGCCAGGATCGGAAGGAGAGACGCAAGCATTGCGCCGTAGACGATCGCCATGAGCGTGTGCAGTATGCGTTCGCCTGGTGCAATGCCTCCGATTGCGGGCCGGTCTCGGTCTTCGACAACGAAGTCTGCGAGCGTGATGACCGCTTCCGATGCGAGGAGCGCTGCAAACACGAATGCCCACAAACCGTTTGGTATCCACCAGGCGAGAACGCCGTAGATGACGACATAGATCGCGTCGCGGGCGGCGTGCAGTTTGAGCTCGGTGCGTGTGTGGGTGATCTGGCTGGGCAGCTTTGCCTTGTACTCGTGGTACCACAGCGTGTCGATCGTGCCGAGAACGGCATTGACGAGCAGGAGGACGAGGACGATATTCATGAGCTGATTCCAGTGGTGAGCTTCGCTACATAGCGAAAATGAAGGGTCGAAAGGATGCTGATCTGGACGTGTGTCCGGATACCGCAGGTGGGGCTGTCCGCTGTCTGGATTTGGGCTGAGACGTTGAGAACCGATCGGGGGATGTAGATACCGAATAGTCGAGAGCACTTGTGGTTGAGAACGACGTTCGGATTTCTCTCGACTCCGAAGACGAGGGTGAGCGGCCCGAGCGCTTCAACGAGTTGGCCGGGCTCAGGCTCGGTGAGCTCGGTGGAGAGGGCATAGCTTCCGCTCGTCCGAGTGAACAACTCGCTCCCATCTCCGTCGACGGTCACCGCAACCTTCGCCGACGTGTTCGCCGTGCGAAGAACGCGTGTTCCAAGAACGAGCTCCCACGTGAGGCTGCCCGAACCGGGGTGATGCAGGAGGGGGTGGGTGCTCATACCGGCATCCGGACATCGAAGACAGCTGTGTTGCTTGACGCGAGAGCCTTGTCGATCTCGTCTTGCAGGTAGTGAAGGTGGGGCAGCGGAACCTTGGGGTACGCGTGGTGTTCGAGGTGCTTGTCGTGGCTGAAGAACAGGATTTTGCCAAGTCGAGTGCTCACTCGGACGATCGGGGTCGGGACCGAGCGTCCATAGTTGGTCTGTGGGCCCTTCCCCGCCAGCACAGCAAAGGCGAACGAGGCGAAGTGGATCAGGCTGAGGTAGATCCAAAGGCTTGGCGAGCCCGAGATCAGGAGCAGCAGTGATGTGATGTGGAGTGCTGAGTGGATGGCGATTTCGAGCCCGATCACTGTGCGGCGTGGGCTATGGCGCCATCCCCATGCCATCAGCCGGTATCGAAACTTGGCTGCACCGACTGGCATCTGCGTCCATGTGAGGTTCTCGATGTATCCCTCGGGATCGGGCAGATCGTCGCCCACACGATGATGGGTGAGGTGCGTTGCCTGGAGAGCGTGGCCGCTCTCTACGACGAGGCAGGCAATGATCGAGAGCCAGAAGTGTCGAGCCCGGGGAGAGAATCCAACGCTCGAGTGAATGAGGTGGTGTACAGCCGTGAGCGCAGAGCCATAGACCAGCCAGGTCAGCAGGATTGCAATGGGCCACCAGCCGGCCTTTTGGGCGGCGATGAAGCCAGCGGTTGCGAGAAGTGGGCGAGCGACCAAGAAGAAGCCGAGACCTCGGTGAGTTTCAGGTGCCTCGGTGTTGAGGGAGGAGAGCTTAGGCATTGGAAGTTCGGGGAGTGCCCGGTTGCCTCGCTGTGTCCATGTTGGCTGGTTTTTCGTGATGTTCTTCATGGTCATCCTGTCTAAACGTTTAGTTCAATAAGTTGTTTCAATAACTTGTTTCGATAAGAATGGCACGAAACTTTAGTTATTTCAACATCTGTTTGGAACATCAGTTGAGATCAAATGTTTATAAAGGTTTGAATTCAGGCGAGGGAGGGTCTCCTTGGGGAAATCCTTGATACTGCTCGCCGTCGTCCTTTACATTTTGTAAAGTAACTTCATGACCGAGTTCATCTTGAACGGCACGCCCGTTTCCGTCGAAGATCATCACGAGCACCTGTTGACAGCGTTGCGTGATGAATTGGGCGTGATGTCGCCCAAGGACGGCTGTTCGCCCAGCGGCCAGTGCGGTTGTTGCACCGTCATGATGGACGGCAAGGCTCGCATCTCGTGCCAGACCTCGCTTGAGAAGGTTGCCGGTGCCGAAGTACTCACACTCGAGGGTGTGGATCCGGCCGAACGAGATGCGATGGCTCAGACATTCGCTGCTCACGGAGCGCTGCAATGCGGCTTCTGCACCCCCGGCATCGTGATGCGTACCAAGGCCATGGTCGACAAGAAAGGCGCGGATCTCACCCGTGAGAATGCAGCGGCGCTCCTTGGAGCGCACCTGTGTCGGTGCACTGGCTACATCAAGATTCTCGACGCGATTGAGGACATTGCTATCGGCGAAGTTCCCGTCGGTATCACTTCTGGCGGAATTGGTAGTCGGGGAATGAAGTATGAGGCGCACGATTTTGCCTTGGGCGACCGTCCGTTCATCGACGACATGGTTCCTGAAGGACTGCTCCACGGCGCTGTGCATCTAACCGAACATTCCCGTGCCAACATCGTCGCCATCGACACGTCAGCTGCCGAGGCTCTGGACGGAGTCGTGCGCGTGCTCACCGGCGCCGACGTTCCAGGCGAACTTCGCAGCGGTCTTATTCACAAGGACTGGCCCGCGTTTATCCCGGTGGGAGGACGCACTAGCTACATGGGCGACGTGCTCGCCCTCGTCGTTGCCGACACCCGCGCGATTGCTCGACAAGCAGCGACCCTTATCAACGTCAGCTATGACGTGCTCACACCTATGACGAATCCCGCCGCGGCCGTTGCGTCGTCAGAAGATGCTGTTTGGACCCTCGACGGGAACATACTCTCGACTTCGACATACAAGCGTGGTGACGCCGAAGCTGGCCTCGCAGGCGCAGCTCATGTTGTTCGCGAAACCTTCCAAACCCAACGAATCGACCACGCATTCGTCGAACCGGAGAGCACGCTCGCAGTGCCGATCGCGCCGGGTGAGCCACTGCCGGCAACCGGCACGATGGGTGACTCGGTCGAGACCAGTGGCGAACGGAGACTCTATGTCTACTCCGGTGGCCAGGGCATCTGGGATGACCGCAACGACATTGCACGAATGCTCGATGTCGACACATCGCTCATCTTCACCGAGCTCGTCAGCAACGGTGGAGCGTTTGGCGGCAAGGAAGACATGTCCAATCAAGGACAGACCGCGTTGGCAGCGTGGTTGCTCGATCGTCCGGTCAAGACCACCTTCTCTCGTGAAGAGTCGTTCCTCGTGCACACGAAGCGTCACGCCATTCAAATGGAGTACGAAGCTGGTTGCGATGCTGACGGCAAGCTCGTCGGCCTTCGTGTCCGAATGCTCGGGGACTCTGGTCCGTACGCATCGGTTGGCATGAAGGTGCTCGAACGAGCAGCTGGCCACGCGTCTGGTCCGTACGTCTGCAACAACATCGATGTCGAAGCAATCGCTGCTCGCACGAACAACTCGGTGTGCGGCGCCTTCCGTGGTTTCGGTGCCAACCAGGCACAGTTCGCAATGGAAGGTGTGCTCGACCGTCTGGCCGAGAAAGTTGGCATCAGTGGTTGGGAGATTCGAAACCGAAACGTCATCACCCCCGGAGTTGTTTGGGGTCCGGGACAAATCATGGACGACGGATGTCTCGGAGCTCGTGCGTGTCTCGATGCAGTCAAGCCCGCCTACGACGAGGCAGTGGCCGCAGGCAAACCAGTCGGTCTCGGCCTGGGCTTGAAGAATTCCGGTTTGGGTAACGGCTTCAAAGAGATTGCGAAGGCTGTGGTGCACTTTCGTGAAGACTCCGACATCGTCGAGGTTCGACACTGTTGGACCGAGATGGGCCAAGGCGTGCACACCGTGGCATTGCAGGTCGCCGTCGAAGAGCTCAACATCCCAGCGGAACGGATCCGGGTCATCGTCGACTCGACTCGCGAACTTGGCGCGGGCCAGACGACGGGCAGCCGAGGCACGCTCATGGGCGCAGGGTCGGTCAAGGATGCCTGCGAAAAGGCGGTTGCTGATGGTTGCACGCCAGGTGTCGACTACGAGGGCGAGTACCGAGTCGACTGGACCAACTCGCTAAACGATGGGCTCGAGAATCCAATCATCCATTCGACGTTCGGCTATGCCGCACAGATGGTCGTGCTCGATCCTCAAACCGGCGATATCGAAAACGTCGTCGCTGCTCACGACGTTGGCAAAGCCGTGAACCCGCTGCTCTGCGAAGGTCAGGTCGAGGGTGCAGTGCATATGGGCCTTGGCTACGCCATGAGCGAAGGATTCCCGTGTGACGAGAACGGCAAGCCGCTGAACGAGACGCTGCGTTCGTTGGCGATCATCCGTCCAAAGGACATGCCCCCGGTCGATGTCATCCTCGTCGAGTCGGCCGAACCAAACAGCCCCTATGGGATCAAGGGTGTTGGGGAGATTGGGTTGGTTCCAACCGCCGGCGCAGTCGCGGCAGCGATGCAGGCCCATGATGGTCAGTGGCGCAACGAACTGCCGCTTGTCAACGAGAAGAACCGGGAAAGGGCTTCGGCCTGGACCTAGGTGGGGTCACTCGCTGCAGCGGTGGAAGGAACCGTCGTGCTCGCATGTCGCGACGAGCGTTCCCGAACTATCGAACGCTTCGAACGTGACGTTGGCTGCGGTACTTGCTCGCACTGCAAGAACCGCGAGTCCGTCGGCGGCTGGTGCGACACGGTCGACGCCACCTCGGGTGCTTGTGAGTCGCAGTTCGGCGACTTGGGGGCCTGCTTCCAGGCGAACGACGAAGATCTCGCTGTTTGCCGCCCAATTCCCGTAGTCGAGCGTCGCAGTGTCGGCGACGCGTTCATCGTCGACAACGACCAGAACTGAGTGGGGACCCAAGACCGCTGCGGCCTCGAGCGTCTCCTCGGGTCCGCGTCCGAAGTCGCGAACCCTGTTGACATACCCGACTTGAATGCCTTCGCTCGTCACTCGGGGATCGTCGCTCGCATCCGATGGTGACACGGGAAGCGTGTCCTCCAGCGTTGTCGTGGTCACAGGAGCTGGCTCGACCGTCGTCGTCGTGTCGACAGGGGCTGGCGGCACCGTCGTATCGACGTCACCTTCGAGCGGGATGGCTTCAGGAGGCTGATCTTGGGGTGGTTCACCTGTTGGGGCAGCGGGAACGAGGTTCCCGAACTGTTCGTCCGGTGTTGTGACCTCGGACGATCCTCCGCACGCCGAGAGCACAATCGCACTCAGCAGAACAACGCACACCCGACCGATTGACGAAGGTTTCATGTTGAACTTTTCGTCGAGGGAAGGGGTCGGCTTTAGTGTTGCGTCGCAATTTTAGAAGCGCGCGAGGTCGACCGTGCGTTTGGCGACCTAGTCGTCGTCGATGTCGTTCTCTCGCTTTGCGAGTTCGGCTTCCCATTCGAGCAAGCGGCGCTCTTTCGCAGCCGTCGTCTCGAACCCATCTGGTGTGCTCGGACTGGTTCCCGATGACCAAGAGCTGTCGTCTTCGGGGCCACGGGGTGCTGGCTCGCGATCGAGATGACTGGGGCGCGAGTAGGTCGCGCCAGGGGTGAACCCGGCGTTCGCTGGTCGCCCGAGGGCGACCCAGGCAACCGCCCCAACGGTTGGTACGAAGAGGACGAGCAATAGCCACATGGTCTTATCGAGGTTCCGGATCAGCACTCGATCGGTTGCAATAACATCGAGAACAGCCCAGATCCACAGTATGAAAAGGGCTACGCCAAATAGTCCAGGTGCGAATCGTGCCATGCGGCTTCCCCTCCAAAGAAGTGTTGAGTTATTACCTCGGCCCTACTTCTTAAGAACCTTAGAAGATCGAGGTCGATCGTGCGCTACAAAATTTCTGAGAAGTGAAAGGGAGATCGGTGGTTCAGATGACCGCCTTTACAATTTGTAAAGTAGTGTTGAAAGCGTGATCGAGTTGTTGGCGAAT
The DNA here is from genome assembly GCA_964610745.1 of uncultured Acidimicrobiales bacterium. Taxonomy (GTDB): domain Bacteria; phylum Actinomycetota; class Acidimicrobiia; order Acidimicrobiales; family SHLQ01; genus SHLQ01. The sequence continues at coordinate 59,726 of CAZSYL010000006.1, read as the reverse complement.
CAGACCCCGGGACTTGTTTGCGCGCACAACCATGCCTACTCATCGTTGGCGCGAGGAATGCCGGCACCGCCCCGAACACCCACCGAGTTCATGGAGATTCTCGAACTGGTTTGGTGGCGCCTCGACATGGCGCTCGATCTCGAGCTGATCTATCACTCGGCCAAATTGTTGGCGTTGACGGCTCTCGAGGCGGGAACGACTGCGGTCGTTGACCACCACGAATCACCCAACGCAATCGAAGGGTCGTTGACCGTCATCGCCGATGCCTTCGCCGAAGTTGGTGTTCGGGTGAACTGTGCATATGGGGTGACCGATCGACACGGACCGGCCGGTGCCGCGGCCGGGCTCGCGGAGAACGATCGGTTCCTATCCTCGGGTGGTACTGGCAAGGTGGGGTTGCACGCCGCGTTCACGTGTGAACCAGACACGATCGCAGCCGCGGCCGAGATGGGTCGCAAGTACGGCGTTGGCGTCCACGTACATGTTGCTGAAGGACCTGCCGACACCTGGCAGAAACTCGACGGACACTCAGACGATGACTGGCTCTTGGTCCACGGTGTACACCTTCCCGACGAACACGGCCTGTCGGGAACGATGGTGCACAACCCGCGGTCCAACATGAACAATGCTGTTGGTTATGCGAACCCGCGACGGTTCTCGAACGCGATCGCACTCGGCACCGACGGCATTGGCGTCGACATGCTCGATGAGTTTCGGGTTGCCTTCGTGAAAGCACGCGAGGTCGATGTCACTGTGACCCCCGACCTCATGTGGGGCTGGCTCCAAGCGGGATACGACCTGATTCCAGAGGCACGAAGTGACATCGTCACTTGGAACTACGACGTGATGGATCCGTGGAGACTGGCCTACACAACCGCGGTCGCTCCACTGCGCGTGGAGGTTGACGGTGAAGTTCTTCTCGACGATGGCGTTCCGACCCGCGTCGACGCTGCCGAAATCAAAGCCAAGGCATCCGAGGCTGCACACAAGCTCTTTGCAAGGCTCGACGAGCTCTAAGAAACGAATGGACATTCAATGACGAACACCGAGACCGCAACTCCCGGACTGGCTATCTTTGGCGAGTTTGCTCCCGATGGGCAGACCACATACGACAATGCCGTTCAGCGCTTCCGCGAACAGAACATCGTTCTACCGACGTTTGCTCAACTGCGCACTCCATCGACGATCCCGCAGACGATCGTCGATCAGTTGCAGACCGTTGAAAAGGATGCGGCGGACGCACGAAACCTGTTCCGCGTTCATTGGTACAACGAACACGCCGATGCGCCGGGTGACAACTTCCCGGGCTTTGTCGACGTCCCCACCCATATCGAACTTCCGAGCGAAATGACCGGCGTCGACGCGCGAATCGTGCTCGCATTCGGCAACCGCTTTCCGATGATTCGAGCCCATAAGGTGCTCGCTGCATATAGCTGTCTGGTCGCACGCCTCGTAACGGGCCGGTTCGACCCCACGCAGAATCGAGCGATTTGGCCGTCGACCGGCAACTATGCGCGCGGCGGAATCGCCATCAGCAGGATCATGGACGTTCGCGGTGTCGCCATCTTGCCCGAAGGCATGAGTCGAGAGCGCTTTGAGTGGCTCAATCGGTGGACGATCAACCCCGACGAGGACGTCATCAAGACTTTCGGCACGGAGAGCAACGTCAAGGAGATCTACGACGCCTGCAACGAACTCTCGCTCGACCCCACCAACGTGATCCTCAATCAGTTCAGCGAGTTCTCCAACCATGTCGGTCACTACTCGGTAACCGGTCCTTCGATGGAAGCGGTCTTCAATCACGTCACCAAGGACTCCGGCGGCAACTTGGCAGCCTACGTCTCCGCCTCGGGCTCGGCGGGCACTCTCGCTGCGGGTGACTATCTCAAGGACCAGCACGGAAGCAAGATCGTCGCCGTCGAGGCACTCGAATGTCCGACGTTGCTCTACAACGGCTTCGGAGAGCACAACATCCAAGGCATTGGCGACAAGCACGTGCCGCTGATCCATAACGTCACGAACACCGATCTCGTCGTAGGGGTCAGTGATGACTCGACCAACCGTCTCGACATCATGTTCAACACGCCGGCTGGCAAGCGTGTGCTGGCCGAACGGGGCATGGACCCACTGTTGGTCGACATGCTGATCGACTTTGGGTACTCATCGATCGCGAACACACTGGGAGCGATTACGGCAGCCAAGGCCATGAACCTCGGTCCAACCGATGTCGTAATGTCAGTGGCGACCGATGGCTCGGACTTGTACAACTCCGATCGTGAACGGATCATGAGCGAGTACTACGCCGGTGGGTTCGAAGACTCCGACGCAAACGAGGTCTTTGAGAACCATCTGACCGGTCTGCCAACCGAGCATCTGGAGATGGGCGAGATCGAACGCAACCGGGTGTTCAACCTCGGCTACTACACGTGGGTTGAACAGCAGGGCGTGGACATTCCCGACTTCGAGGTTCGTCGCAGCCAGGATTGGTGGAGCGGTTTGCGAGGTCTTGCCGATAAGTGGGACACGATGATCGAAGGTTTCAACGAAGCCACCGGTGCGAGCTTCGAGTGAGTCCTAACCCTTTTCTGCGGTATCGCGAGCGACTCGATAGTTATGCGCCGGTCCGTTCCGGCGAGATGAGCGACGAGCAGTGGGTCGACATCGTGTCGTCGCTCGACTCGGCAATCGCTGGTATTGAGGGTCACGGGTTTGTGGAGACTCCGGTCGTTCACGCCACGGCGCTCGCTGTGGCGGCAGGGCTCGATATCGACCTTTGGATTAAGGCCGAGCCCCACAACGTCGGAGGGTCTCACAAGGCGCGTCATCTCATGGGTGCGGCAATCCACATGTTGGTCGCCGAAGCCATGGGAGCTCCAAAGACCGAACGTCTCGCAATCGCTAGCTGCGGAAACGCGGCCATGGGAGCGGGGGTTGTTGCGGCGGCGATGCAGCGTCCACTCGACGTGTTCGTGCCGACGTGGGCCGACGAGTCGATCGTGAGCCGCTTGACCGAGCTTTCCGCTTCGGTGCATTCAAGTGAGCGCCGCGAGGGCGAGGTCGGCGACCCGGCGTACCTGCGTTTCCGCGAAGCTGTTGAGAATGGTGCCGGCGCGTTCAGCGTGCAGGGCACCGATACCCCAACGACCTTCGATGGGGGACGAACGCTCGGGTGGGAGCTCGCTGAGCAGATCTCCAATATTGACTCGCTTTACATCCAGGTTGGCGGGGGAGCGTTGTCGACCGCGGTCTCAATGGCGATCCCGACGGCGCGTCTGCATCCCGTCCAAGCAGAGGGGTGTGCGCCTCTGCGACGCGCGTGGGACCTGCTGGCACCGGAGTTTGACTTCGAGGCAGCAGCGGCATCGCCCGGTCACTACATGTGGGCTTGGGACGATCCGCAGAGCTCCGCGACGGGAATCCTCGACGACGTCACCTATGACTGGTTGCCGCTCTTGAAGCGCACTCACGAAACCGGTGGCGAACCAATCGTTGCCTCGGAAGACTTCGTCGTCAGGGCTTACCAGATGGCGCACGAGTACACCGACATTCCAGTCTGCCCGACCGGAGCGTCAGGCTTGTCTGGTCTGCTGACTCAACCACCTGCCACCTCCGAGCGAGTCGTCCTCCTCTTCACCGGCATCGACCGCCAGCATTTGTGATGACTTTCCGACCTATGCGGTCGGAAACTCATCACAAATCTTGGGCACGGCTGTCAGAGGGCGTGGCTACAACTTTGGTGATGGAAGACTTCACCAATCTCAGTGCATTGGCCGCCCATCAGCACGGTCTGCTCACCGCCGCGCAACTGCTCGCGGCGGGATATTCCGAGCGGATGGTAGCCCAGCGAGTTTCCTCGGGAGTTTTTGCACGTCGTGCACGCGGCGTTTTTCAGCTCGCTGGGACTCGGTCGACGTGGGAACAAGAGCTACTGGTGGCGGTGCTGCGGGCGGGGCGAGCCGCAGCATCTCATCGCTCAGCCGCGCGCCTTTGGGGGTTTCGAACGATCGACGACGAATACGAAGTTGTCATTCGTTACCCTCGGAATGCATCGATCGATGGCGCCACAGTTCATCGCTCTCGGGACTTTGAAGACAAAGATCGCACCGAGATCGACGGGATCCCCGTGACCACTCCCGAACGCACGATATGTGACCTTGGCCTGATCTTTCCTGAGACTGAGGTTCATCGAATTCTCCGTCACGCCGTCGCGACCCAGTTGGTGACCCCGCGAGATCTATGGAACATGCGCAGGCGAACAAGTAAGCAGGGACGAAACGGCACCGGAGTGCTCGACCGAGTGCTCAAAGCACTGCCTGACAAGGTGCAGTTCACCGAGTCGGGACTCGAGATCCACTTTCTCGAGATTTGTGAGCGCTTCCGGATTGCTCCGCCGGTCCCTCAGTTGCCGGTACGAGTAGATGGCCGGCTCTTTCGGCTCGACTTTGCATGGATCCATCAGCGCGTGTTTGTTGAGGTCGATGGTGCTGCGCATCACTCGTCGCCGCTCCAAATCGCCGACGATGGGTTTCGACAGAATCAGTTAGTCCGGGCAGGGTGGACTCCAATCCGCTTCACCGCTACGGATCTCAAGGATCAGCCAGCCAGATGCGCTCGCATCCTGACCGACCTGTTGGATTTGTGATGACTTTCCGACCTATGCGGTGGGAAAGTCATCACAAATCTTGGTGGGGGCTTGGGGTGGGTGTGGCAGACTTTCGACGTGCCTACTCCCCACATCAACGCGGTTGACGGAGCATTCGCGCCGACGGTTCTCATGCCGGGCGACCCGCTTCGTGCCAGACATATTGCCGAGACGTTTCTCGATGACGCGGAGGAGGTCACCAACGTCCGGGGCATGCTCGGGTTCACGGGTACCTTCTCGGGCGAACGGGTTTCGGTCATGGCCTCGGGGATGGGGATGCCTTCTGCGGCGATCTACATCACCGAACTCGTTCGGCACTACGACGTTCAACGGCTCATCCGCGTCGGTACAGCAGGTGCCTATGCTCCCGATCTCCAGCTGCGTCAGATCGTCGTGGCCGCCGATGCAGTCACCAACTCCAACATGCCTGAACTTCTCGGCGCCCCGTCGCCGATCGAGGCAACGCCTCGCATGTTGGACGTCGTTACCGCGGTTGCGTCTGAGAATGCCATCAACCTTGCCGTCGGAACCGTGTTCACGAGCGACATCTTCTACGAGGCCAATGATGACGCACAGGAACACCACACGGCGAACGGAGTCCTGGCTGTCGAGATGGAAACGGCTGCCCTGTACTCGGTCTGCGCCATCGAGGGTGCTGAAGCACTCTCGATGTTCACCATCACGGATCATCTCGTGAACCAAGAACACCTCAGCTCTGACGAACGTCAGCTCACCGTGGACGAGATGCTCGAACTCGGCCTGCGCACTGCAATCGCTGCGAGCTAAGCCAATGGCAGATCGTCTTCACTTCGGAACCGCGGGCCTACGCGCTCCGTTGGGCGACGGCCCGCTCTCGATGAATGTGCAGACGATCGAACAGGTGGCAAGGGCAGTCGCGCAATGGCTACCGGAGGCGTCCACCCTCGTGATTGGTCGAGACGCGAGGTACGGCAGTGGAGACTTTGCGAACGTGACCGCCCGAGTGCTCGCGGAAGCCGGACACGATGCGCACATCTTTGTCGAACCCGTACCGACTCCGGTCGTCGCCCATGAGGTCGTACGCATCGGCGCCGCGGGTGGGGTCATGGTCACGGCGAGTCACAACCCTGCGACTGACAACGGATACAAGGTGTATGCGGCCGACGGTGGACAAATATTGCTCGAGGACGCTGCTTTGATCGAAGCGTTGATGGCCGCCGAGCCCTGGCCAGACTCGGTTGACGTCGAGCTGCCTGACAGCGTGACCATTCTGGGTAGTCGCGAGATCGAGCTATATCTCCAGACGATCGACAAGGATCCGAGCGTCGACTCGCCTGGCCTAACTATTGCGTACACGGCTATGCATGGCGTTGGCGGCGACCTGTTTGTCCGAGCGCTCAACGCCGCGGGGCATGTAGTCCATAGCGTTCCTGAGCAGCACGAACCTGACCCTGACTTTCCCACGGCACCGTTCCCAAACCCTGAGGAATCAGGAACGCTCGATCTGGTAATCGAGTTGGCTGATGAGGTCGATGCGGACATCATTCTGGCAAACGATCCGGACGCAGATCGTCTGGCCGTTGCCGTACAGCGAGGGCGCGGTTGGGAACGGCTGACCGGCGACGAGATTGGAGTACTGCTCGGCTCGAGCATCCTCGACCAAACAACGGGGTCTCGTTCGGTTGCAACGACCATTGTTTCGTCGTCGTTGCTGTCGAAGGTCGCTGCAGCGGCCGAAGTTACTTGCCACACCACACTCACGGGCTTCAAATGGCTGGCTCGTGCCGGGGACGGCACGAACGAGCCACTGGTATTCGCCTATGAAGAAGCACTCGGCTACTCGGTGGAGCCGAGTATTCGAGACAAGGACGGGATCTCGGCTGGCCTGCGTTTTGCAAAGCTCGCTGCGCAGTGCGTGGACTCAGGCCGGAGTATCGACGACTACCTGACCGATATCTACACCACCCACGGCTATCACCTGACCGGTCAGGTTTCATCTCGATTCGATGGAACAAACCCAATGGCTGACATGACCAACGCCATGTTGGCGCTTCGGGCCGAGCCACCAACGATGATCGCCACCCTTGAGGTGCTCGACGTCATCGATTTGATCGACGGGTTCCAAGGTCTGCAACCGACCGATGCCTTGATTTACATCCTCGACGGCGGGCGGGTCATCGTCCGTCCTAGTGGAACCGAACCGAAGCTGAAGGTGTACCTCGAAACCGTCGCCGATAGCAGAGAGCGAGCGCAAGCTCGCCTCGATGAGCTCGCATCGAAGGTTCTGCGATCGATAGCGGTTTCCGAGGCCGCAGAACGGCCCTAGAGCGGAAGTCGAAAGCGTCGCGCGGCCTTGGCGTGACCCTTGAGGTTCTCTTCAAGATCGTCGCTGACGAGTGCTCCGCTTTCGACGACGGCTCTGCCCGCCACGATCGTATGCCAAGCCTGATGGGGGCCGGTACGCAGCCAACCCTCGATCAGGTCGTCCACGACGCCAGCAAAGATCGGTCCGTCGAGTTTCCACACAGCGAGATCGGCCACTGCGCCGATGGAAATCTCACCGAGCTCACCAACGCGACCCAAACAACCCGCCCCGCCCCGGGTCGCCATCTCGAGGGCCGTGCGCGCAGTCATAGCATCGGCTCCGGACTTCAACTTGCCTTGCAACATCGCCAGACGAGCTTCTTGCCAGATCGATGCACTGTCAGCCGAAGATGACCCGTCACAGCCGAGCCCCACGTGACAGCCTGCGCGCCGCAGGTCGACCGATGGAGCAATCCCCGAGCTGAGGATCATGTTTGAACTTGGACAGTGAGCAATACCGACACCGGCAGCGCCGAGGCGGTCGACTTCTTCTGGGTTCGGGCGTACCACGTGAGCGCCCCACGTCCGATCGGTCATCCAACCGACGTCTTCATATAGATCGACCGGCCGCATCCCGAACGTCGCAATTGCGAACTCGTCATCTTCGGCGTTCTCAGCAAGATGGGTGTGGAGACGAACGTCGAGCGATTCGGCAAGCTCAGCGGTGCGACGCATCAAATCGGGCGTCACCGTGAACGGACTCGTCGGCGCGAGAGCGATCTGGATCATCGAACCATGGCTGGGGTCGTGCCAGCGCTCGACGTTCATCTTTGAGTTTGCGAGGATGTCCTCCTCGGGCAGCACCGCGTCGTCGGGTGGCAGGCCACCGTCTTTGACCGACAGGCTCATCGATCCATACGTTGGGTGGAAGCGCATGCCGAGATCTTGCGCGGCGCGTATTTCGGCGCCGAGGAGATCACCGGCGCGGACGGGATGCAGGTAGTGGTGATCGGTCGAAGTGGTGCAGCCCGAGAGTGCGAGTTCGCCGAGACCTACCCAGGCAGCGAGGTATTCGGATTCTTCGTCGATGTTGGCGGTCCATATTGGATACAACGCCTGCAGCCAGCCGAACAACGGCTTGTCGGTCATTGGCTTGAACGCCCGCGTCAGATTCTGGAACAGATGGTGATGGGCGTTGATCAGGCCGGGCGTAACGAGCTGATCCGTTGCGTCGATCGTGTTCGTGGCCTCTGGCGTAGCGTCGGCGGACGTTCCGATCGCGGTGATTAGACCGTCGGTACAGGCCACCCAACCGCCGGCGATTTCGCGGCGTTCATCGTCGACTGTGGCGATCAAACCCGCATTCGCGATGAGTAGATCAGCGGTCTGAGTCATTGCGAGTCCTTCCTTAGCCGCATGAAGCATACAGTTGGGTCATGGAAGCGGCTGGCATAGGACAATGGGGTCGGGCAGCGTTGGCCACCGCGTCTATTGCCGTCATTGGGTTGTTGTTCTTGCCGGTGATCACGAGGTCTGACGACTTCCCGCTCTCGACTCAGCCCATGTTTGCAGCGGCGCGAGAACCGCTCGCTGAGTTTGTGACCGCGCGAGCATTCGATGCCGAGGGGGCGGCGATCGATCTGTCGATCGAACAAATTGCGCAGACCGATGACCCGCTCGTCGCCGAGCGGGTGCTCGCCGATGCGGTCAGCAATGGTGAGCTTCGAGAGCTCTGTTCCGACATCGCAACACGTGTTGTCGGGGAAGCCGATTCCGTCGAGGTCATTTCGGTCGTGCGCGACCTCGACGAACCTGATTCAGGCGCGGGGCTCGTCAACCTAGAGGTCTTGGAACGATGCAACGTGCAATGACCGCGGTTGGTTGGCTGACCCCGCCAGCGGCCGAGCGCGACTTCATCCGCTGGCGTGAGTGGTCCGGTGCGGTGTTGGCGCTTTACCTGCTTGTTCGAGCGCCGGTGTTGACCTCTTCGGTCGGGTCATGGAGGCCGGTGGGTGTCCTCTTTTGGCGAGGTGGAGCCTTTTCGCAGTCTGCGCTGTGGGCACTTTGGGCAGTCGCTCTCGTCGGGGCTGCTGGTTTGCTACGGCCGCTGCAATTTCTGCGCACAGTGACCCCGTTGGGAGCGATTGCAGCTCTGGTCCTGTTCACGCACCGTTCGTCGGGAGGACAGATTCTCTGGTTTGACATTCTTCCGGCTCTTCACCTTCTCGTCCTCGGGGCGGCGGGCACGCGGTTCAACGCCATACGCGCTGGTTGGGGGATGCGGCTCGCATCGTTGATCACGATCGTCACCTATGTACTGGCTGGAATTGCAAAGCTTCGCATTGGCGGAATCGACTGGATCGCCGAAGGCGCACTCGAACGACAGATCGCCTTCTCCGCTACTCGCTTCGAGGTCCTCGGGGGCACTCCCTCACCGGTTGCTGAATGGCTGCTCGACCTGCGCTGGGCGTCCATTCCTCTCGCCGTTGCCGTTCTTTTGATCGAGCTCGGCGCCCCACTTGCGCTGCTCAGTCGGCGCGCTGCGTGGATCTGGTCTATTTCGGCGTGGGTGATGCATGTCGTGATTGCGGTAACGATGTTTGTCGTCTTCCATTGGCCGCTCTTCGGCGTGGCGTTCGTTCCCCTCCTGCTCTGCCCACCTGGTAATAAGGTGGCGTCATGCAACTTGGAACGATTCGAATCGACGGCAGCGACAGCACGCGAGCAGTCCGGGTAGATGGCGACGAGCTCGTCCTGCTCGACGCTGATGATGTAGGTCAGCTTCTTGTCACCGCTACGCCGAGCGATGTCGAGCATTTGAACGGCGAACGAGTCGAACGTGCGACCGCCGACTGGGCTCCTCTTGTGACCAACCCGGACAAAATTATCTGTGTGGGTCTGAACTACGCCGACCACATCGCCGAAATGAAGGCCGAGACGCCAGAGTTTCCGACCTGCTTCGCGAAATACAGCGGTTCGCTGATCGGCGCAAACGATGATCTGCAGCTACCACGCGCCGATGTGTCAGTGAATAATGACGCCGAAGCTGAACTGTGCGTTGTCATCGGTACATCTGGGCGCGACATTTCCGTCGACGACGCGATCGACCATGTCGCGGGGTACACCGTGTTCAACGACTTTTCGGTGCGGGACTGGCAAAAACGAACAACGCAGTACCTCATGGGTAAGACGTTCGAGAAGGCCTCGGCCCTCGGTCCGGTCATGACCACGACCGATGAGCTCGGCAATGGGAGCGGTCTGGCTATTTCGGCAGCCGTCAACGGCGTGGTCAAGCAAGCTTCAAACACCGATCAATTGGTGTTTGACGTCGTCGGTCTCGTCTCCGAGATTTCAAAAGCGATCACGTTGTTGCCCGGCGACCTCATCGCCACTGGCACTCCCGGAGGCGTCGGAGCAGCACGCACCCCACCGGAATGGCTCGCCGATGGCGACGAGCTGGTTATCACGATCGAAGGCATCGGTGAGATTCGAAATCGATGCGTTCTTCAGCGATGACGTCGCTCGACCAAGCCTGATAAACGGACTCGTTCGAACGTGGTTTCCTGGTCAGGGCACGTCCAAACAGTGGCCGTAAAAATAAATCTCAGAAATTTCTGAGACGGGGTGTAAGGATCGGCGCTGTCGGACATCTCCTCTGTGTCAACAACGTGCAAGTAGCACGAGATACGGAGAAGAAGACATGTTTGGTTTCACGAAGAAGTTCCTCATCGCCATCGCAATGGTGTCCGCAGTGTTCGCACTTGCGGCGAGTCCCGTCGGGGCAATCGACGGGTTCGAAAACCCCGGGTTCGAACCAGATCCGGAGCCACCGTTCGATATCGATGGCATCATCGCCGTGCCGCTCACACCGTCCGGCTCAGTCGAGGTCAGCTGTACGGCCGAGGCGGCAACGGCTCGGGTCGACAACCCAACGGGCAACTTTCAGTCGATCACGATCAGTGTCGATGGCAGCATCATTGGCTCGGACAACACCGGGCCAGGTGCGACATACGCTGTCGATTTCTCGCTCGCCGAGAATCAATCCGCAGCGGTAGAGATCCTCAATGGCACGACAGCAATACTGGACGAAGACATTACTCGTGACTGCCTGCTCCCCGACCCCAGCTATCAGCTGCTCACCGGATGTGAAAGCGGCCAGGCTCACGCTCGTTTGATCAACAACGGTGATGACGTCGCCAGCATGGGTGTGAGCTACGGAGCTGTGCCATACGTACCTCAACAGGTCGCTGCGCACACTTCGATCGACTGGCTTCTTGCCGTCGACCCTGGCGAAACGGTTGACTTCACGGTCAAGTCTGACGGTGTCGACCTTGGCACCGAGTCGTTCACCTTTGAGTGCGCAGAGGAGCCAGCTGAAGAGGTCACTCCTCCCGCCGGTCCCGCAACGCCTGAAACCCCAACTCCATCGAGCAGCACCCCGGTGCCGACCCCGACCACTCCGGATACTGCGGTCCCGGTCGATGAGGTTCCGGACACTGCGGTTCCGGTCGATGAGACGACGGGCGATCAGCCCCTCGCAATCGATGACTCAGAAGTCGATGGCTCAGAAACCGATGCCGGCGATGCCGAGGGCGCTGAAGATGAGGATGAGTCGATTGCGGTGAGCCTCGACCAGAACGACCAGAGCGGTTCTGGGTTGTCGGTTAACAAGATGGCCGTCGGCGGGTTCAGCCTCCTCTTGCTACTCCTTGCAGCAGCTGTTGCTTACGCCAGCCGCCGGGACCAGGTCGTTGCGGCATGATCCTTCAGCAGGGGTTGCAAAACAACGACACCGTGACCCACTGGGGCGACCAATCCGGTCGCCCCAGCGGCGCGTCACTGCGGTCACGGGTTTGCGATGTCCTCCACATTGTCCACAATGGAAACGAAGAGAAGAGCGGGAATGAACAACTTGATGACGTCCGCGGACGACGCGGAGCTGGTGCGGCGTGCTTTGGCTGGCGAGCAATCTGCCGTGGCGGAGATCTACGACCGGTACGCGGACCATATATACAGTTTTTGTCGATCTCGGCTTCGAAACGATGCCGATGCGGCCGATGCAATGCAGGACACTTTTGTGCGGGCGTCGACTCGCTTGGCGCAGTTGCGCGAGCCGGCGAAGTTGCGGTCGTGGCTATTTGCCATTGCGCGCAACCAGATCGTCGTCAGTGGCAAGGCGGCGGCCAAGGCTGTGGGTGGTGACGGGATGGATCTCGTTGAGTCGAATGAAGACGCTCCTGATGCCGATCTTCTTCGGGCCGATGCAGCTGCACAGCTGTGGGATGCATCTAACGGCTTGTCTGTGCGTGATCAGGAGGTGCTCGAGCTGCATGTTCGTCATGGACTCGTCGGCATCGAACTGGGCGACGCGCTGGGAGTAAAGGAAAGCCATGCTTACGTTCTGTTGTCGCGCGCCAAGGATCGGATAGCGGCGTCGCTCGGAAGTCTGCTGGTGGCACGGATGGGTCGTGAGGAGTGTTCTGAGCTCGACGAGTTGCTTGCCGATTGGGATGGAACGTTCACGCTGGATATCCGGTCGAAAGTAACCCGGCATGTGAAATCGTGTGAGGTTTGCGAAGAAACACAGACCGTGGCGTTGGCGTCGGGCGTGTCATTCGGAGTGGTTCCGGTTCTTGCTGTTCCAGCGGGCCTGCGTGGTGCAACGATCGAGAAGATGAGCACAGAACTGGGCGCTGGCGGAGCGAACCCGCCCACCGACAGCTCGAGTGGTATCACTTCGGGCTCCAGCTCAGATTTGGAAACTCGGGCGTGGAACTGGAATGGCGATGGTTTCCCGGAGCCAATTGCGGAACGGTCGCGTCGGGGCGGGGTCTTGGCGCGTGCTGGCATAGCGCTCGTAGCTATTGCGTTGGTCGTCGCGTTCGGGTTGTGGGCCATTGCGGGCAACCCAAACACCGTCGACTCCGTGGCATCTGCCGAAATCGCAACTGCATTGGACACCCCAGACACCGTGACTCCCGCGGATGTCGCTCCGACGAGTGATCTGCCATTCGCTCCGGTGGAGAGCGCCCCGACCACGGTGACCGTCGTGCCGCCAGAGACCACGAGCACGAGCACCTTTGCACCCACGACGACGACTGAAACAACAACGACGACTGAAACAACAACGACCACCACTACCACGACCGCTCCTGTAGTCACCGATCCACCGGTCGACCCACCCGGCCCCACCGACCCGCCGGTCGATCCACCTGACCCCACCGACCCACCACCGGTGAACCAAGCTCCGATCATCGTGCAGGTGGCGCCTCGATCTGCCACGGTCGAGGTCTTCGCCGGGACCTGTCAAGGTGACTTTGTGAGCGTCCTCGTCGAAGCGATCGATCCCGACGGTGAGGTCGTATCGGTGGTGGTGGAGTGGGATTCTGGTGTTGGGACAACCACCACGACCGCGCTCACGCCGACGGCGGGCGCTCCGGTCTGGGCCGGACGCATTGGCCTCTGGGTAAGTCCCGGAACCAAGATTGCGACAATTGTCGTCACCGACGATGGGGGCGCTTCGACGACTGAAGCGCTCATGGTGGAGGCCACGGCCTGCCCGATTGGAGGTATCACGCTCGGCTAGCGGTCGTCATTCGAGCTTTGGTTGTTGTCGTGCTGTGCCCGGAGCGAAGTCTTACCCAGATGTGCTTGAGGTACGTGCAAAATGGTCCGATACCTCGGCGGTGACCAAGTACTCCCACGCCATCGGTGGCGCCTCCAAGCGGTCAGGCCAGGTAATTCTCGTCGTCGCGTCGGCACTTCTCATCTGGGGTACCGGCTTTGGGGGTCGCAGCTTCGGTCCGGTTCGATTCCTACTTCAAGCGTTTCCCCACGGTGACAAGATTGGCCACTTCGTCGTCTACGGGGCCATCGTCTTTGGGATTTCACTGCTTCTTCGTGAGCGGGTCCGCGCTGTTGGCGCGGCGTTCGTCGTCTTCGCCGTCGGTGCAGCGGACGAATACCGGCAATTGTTTGTCGGCGGACGCAATTTCGACCTCAACGATGTCCTGGCCAACGTCGGTGGAATTTGTCTTGGTCTGGTTGTTGGCTTGTTCGTGATCGAACTGGTCACCAGGCCGCACGTGAGCGCTGATGATGACCCGCTCGCTCAACAAGATCCGTCGGTCGACATCGAAGCCAGCAGTGACCGACGTGAAGCACCAGCGCACTAGTCGCGACTGCGCGCTCTACGACCGGGTCAGCTGGCGAGCAATACGAATTGGATCAGACTGGCCCCCACGATGGTGCTCAACAAAAGAGCCACCATGAGGACAGTTCGCTTTCTCACTGGACGAATCCGACTTATGAGCGACGAGCAAACACGGCAACGCTGCCCGCTGCCACGACCGCTCCGAATGCAACATCGGTGAGCCATGTCGAAGCCGGGTGGCCAGCGAGTCCGCAGAGAGCGGCAAAGACCATCGTCCCGGCAGCGATTGCGAACGACAACGGCGCGGTGCGATTCGAGTTCTTTGCAGCAAAGGCGATCACGGTCACCATCGAGAAAAAGAGGACGAGATCGAGACCGACTGCGAAGCCGAACAACAACGAAGGCACATCCTCGCGAGGTCCGGTGGGGGCGACAAAGGTAAAGATAGTTACGAGTTGGAACGCCCACGCTGCTCCGAGAATGCCGTTCAGCAGACGTGACTGTGCTGCGGGAACGAAGGTCTCGTCAACCTGCTCGTCAGCACGCCTGATAACTGGTGCGTTGAGGATTGCGTCCTTCGCTGCAAGTGCGTGCTGGCGGTCCATGAGAGATCTCCCGTGAGTCGTGTTCTGCCATCCTAGGACAGGTTCGGTGGATAATGAGCCTCGGCCGCTGCTACAAGGCTGATTCGAGTGCGGCGAGGAACTCGGTAGGACCGAGAATTCGGTCCGAACGTGGGTTGAGGGACACCTCAACCGTGCCGCTACTAACCGCGACGCCGACCGTGTCGGCCTTTTGGAATGTGACTGCGCTGATCGACCCGAGCGCTTCGAGTCCGAGGCCGTCGCTGGAAATGGTCTCGACAGCTGCCTCGAAGTCGTCGATAAGGCCACCGAGGTCACTACGGGCCACATCGCCGTCGGGTAGGTCGTCCCAAGGCATGTCGATCGTGAGTTCGTGTCCAACTCGTGAGGTGAGTTTGTCAGCGACTGATTTGAGGCGCCTCTTCAAGTCCAGGCGCGTCGGTACTGCGCCGTCTCGTTGGTTCGTCAAGCCAAAGAGCGACGACGTATCAGGTCCGTTGTCAACGCTGATCGCGACGATCGTGCTCGTCAGGATGGTCGTGAGGGTGGTTCCGGTGTCCTGACCGACCAATACCCGCTCTGCCGCCGATGCAAATATCCGGCCACTCACCGCCATCCCGTTGTCCAGAATGAGGGTGGTGGTCGGAAGTTGATCGGTGGCGTTGTCGTCGTCAGCAGAGAGCTCGGCCAGACGCTTCAGTTGGCTCGCCAGATCTGGAATCAGATCGGGCCGAAGGCTCACAGAGCGTCCTCGAGTGCCTTCTGGATATCGTCTCGGCGTCGTTCCCAGTAGTCGATGTTCGAGATTGGGCTGTGGTCGATGGTCAACACGCCATCTTCGAATGCGATCTGCTTTTCGCCGGTCCAGCGGATCACGACGCTCTTGATGCCTTCTTTGAGAGCTTCCTTGCCCATATCGTCGATCGCGATCTCGCGGAACGCTTCAAGGACTGGGTTGAAGTACACCTTTGGGATGGAGTCCTCGAGAAGATGGGCGTAGTCATCTTCTGCCAGAGTGTCCCAGGCAATATCGAACGGGACATCGAATCCCGCGACTGCGTCGATCTTTGACTTGACCTTTGGATAGTCGGACTCGCTGTAGTTCTTAATCGCTCGTCGTTCTGCCAGACCCATGATGCTCCTTCGTAGAAATAATGCTCAATACCGTTCCTGAATCGGCATTGCGCACGTGATCTTTAGAAGCTGCTGAATGCTCTATCCCACTGCGGTCTGTTCGTTGAGGCGTTCTGTCACAACCATGTCTCGACTTGAGCGCTTGGCTTCGCGAAGAGCAGTGTCTGCAATCGACACGAGCGTGTCCCGGTTCGATGGTCTGGTGGCCGAAGCAACACCGATGCTTACCGACACCGAGACAGTGCCTACACCGGTCTCAACCGGGACATTGCGAACCGTTGAGCGGAGGCGTTCCGCAGTAGTGGTTGCCTGTGCTTCGTCGTGATCGGGCAAAAGAACGAGGAACTCTTCCCCGCCGATGCGGCCGATTGCGGCGCCCTCTGGGAGGGCCGAACTCAGCCGGCTCGCGACCGCCTTCAATACCTCATCACCTACCTGATGCCCGTATTCTTGGTTGACCTGCTTGAAATGGTCGATATCGAGCATCGCCAGTGCTCTTTCACCGTTCGCGGCTGCCAATTCAACAGCATCGTCGAGAATGACGCGGCGATTCGGCAGGCCGGTAAGCGTGTCGGTCGACGCGATTTCTTCCAGGTCATCGATGTCTCGGGTTGCGGGCAGTGCAAATAGAAGGACCAGCAGAATCGTCAGCACGCCAACGATCGCGGTGAGTGCCCGTTCTTGGCCTCGTGCGTTGGTGAGTTCGGCGACGATCGATCCGCTCGGGGCATAGACGCCGAGGGTCCAGTCAACATTGCCGAATTCGACATTCTCGAACGCGACGCGCGATTCACCGGCCGTCTCATCGTCAAAGTCTTGAACGCCAGCGACTGCGTTGGCGTTGAGCAAGGTCGATGTCGCGCTCTGTGCGTACGAGTCTTGGAGTTCAAGAATTGAAACCGTTCGAAAGCCCTCACCGTCGGGCACTCGGAGCAGATCTGCGTTTGGGTGTGCAATGACAGTGCCTCTGCGATCGACGAGAATCGTCCCGCCGTCGGTGGACGTGTCGAGTTCTCTCAGAAATTCAGAGAGTTCGCCGAGCGCAATGTCGGCTCCGACCACCCCGACGAGCTCTCCATTGCGAACAACAGCTCGAGATGCCGTGATTCCGAGGTCACCGGAGGTGAAGAACACGTAGGGCTGGGTCCAGACCGCCTCGGTCTGAGTCTCGACGGCCCCGAGGAACCAGGGTCGAACGGTTGGGTCGAAGTTGTCGTCAGGATCTTCGAAGGCATCGAGAAGTTCGCCGTCCTCATCGAGCAGTTCGAAGCTGGTGCTGCGGGTCGGTCCATCGACGGTCGTGTACTTGTGTAGAAAGTCATCGCCGTCTCGGCTGACGAAGAGAAAGTCACCGTCGGGAGATGCAAGAAATGCACCGGACATCTGTGGCGTCCGGGTGATGGCCTCGTGGAAGGTGTCTTGCAGCGCCTCCCGTTCGAGATCCCCCGAGATCAGCAGGTTGCTCGTCAGGTCGACGAGTGCTTCGGCGGGTTCGAGGTGGGCCCGGATAGCTTCGGCAGATTCAGACGCGTTGGCTGAAAGCAAGCGAGCCGTGTGGTCCGCCTCGGCTGCGCTGGAGAATCGGCCGCTCACGAGGACGAGGGCAAGCACGGTCGCCACTTGCGCGGCGAGAAGCAGAAAGAGCAGCCGCCGTCGCAAAGTGTTCTGCATATGTCGGACCTCGATACTACCCGCGCCTCTATTTCATCGGCAGGTCCGCCTGTATATCCAGCCTTTCTTGCAAAGCCGTTGTGGTGCGCCGGTTGTCGCCGACTCCGGCTACTCGAACGAAGGTCCTTTAGGCGAGGAGGTCGCTGTGTTGAGGGTTTGTTCTGAGGTGGTTGGCTGCGAAGGGGCAGATCGGAACAATCTTGCGATCCGATGCTCGGAGTTGCTCGAGCAAGCCTTCCATCAAACGTCCCGCGTTGCCTTTGCCGCGGTGCGCTGGGTCGGTGCCGACGTGTGGCACGACGATGACTCCACCGTCGCGCTCGCTGTAGTCGGCAACGCTGATGATCTCGCCGTCGATATGAAGCTCGAAACGGCCGTCGGCCGAATTCTCGATCACGGTCGGCGAGCCGTCGGAGCTTGCATCCAACGACCCTTCTTCGCCCCCGAGTGCGAGCCGCTTGGATTCGAGCTCGTCGTTGGTGGGTTCGATCTGAAACGAGCCATCTGGATAGATGACGAGCGGGATCTTCTGCACGCCGCCGTTGTGTTCGAGGACGACGTCGGTCTCATCGGGGTGCTCGACGAGGTCGACGTAATCGAAGGCCATGTCGTGATCGTCAAAGAAAGACTTCGCTCGGATGCAGTCTCCGCACCAGTCGGCGCCGTACATGGTGATCGTGTCGGGATTGCGTTCGTGGCGTTCGCTCATAGTGAAGCGAACCGTATCGGGCAACGAGATGTTCCGTGGGAGTAGAAGTTTATCGCCGCGGGGAATAGCGATTCAGCCCATCGAGTTAATTTGGAACGAGCGTTACAATTACGCTCAGTATCAACCCCCAAAAAACACAGGAAACAGCACATGGCATTTACCGTCCACACCACCGAGACAGCACCCGAGGCCGCAAAGCCAATGCTCGAAGGCGCTGCAGCCAAGTATGGCTTTACTCCCAACCTCCTCGGTGTTCTGGCTGAGAGCCCAGCGGCTCTCAAGGCCTACGGCGCTCTCGCAGGAGCCGTTGCCGAAACCAGCTTGACCCCAACCGAGCAGCAGGTTGTGCTCATGACAACCAGCTTCGAGAACGGTTGCACCTACTGCATGGCAGCACACTCGACCATTTCTGGAATGACCGGCGTTCCCGCCGATGTCGTCGAGTCGCTTCGTGCAGGCACTGCTCTGGAGGACCCGAAGCTCAACGCGCTTGCTGACTTCACCCGAGCAACCGTGCGCAACAACGGTTTGGTCGATAGCAGCATCACCGATGCCTTCTTTGCAGCTGGCTACACCAACGCCAGCATCCTCGATGTCATCACCGGCATTGCACAGAAGACGATCTCGAATTTCACCAACCACTTTGCCCACACTCCGCCAGACGAGGCATTTGCCCCCAACGTCTGGTCGAAGCCAGTTTCGGCATAAAGCAACCGAGCTCGGGGTGAGGTGTGCCGCGCGCACCTCACCCCGTCTCGACTCGTCTGTTCTACTCTTGACGTATGGCTGAAAGCGGAACGGCCCCAAAAGGGCGCCCACGAGCACCAGGTGGAGGCCGCAAGCGCACCTTTGACGCTGATGATGTGCTCGTCCGCGCGGTCGACCTCTTCTGGGAGCAGGGATTTTCGAACACCTCGGTCAGACAACTCGAAACCGAACTTGGCCTGACCGCATCGAGCATCTACAACACCTACGGCTCGAAAAGCGACCTGCTCGATGCTGCGATGGACCAGTACCTCACCCTTATGGATCAGGTTGTTCTCTCGAAGCTACGTAACAGCGATGACCCGCTCTCTGGCCTTTCGAACTTTTTTCACCAACTGTCGATCGGTGTTGATGGTGAACATCGGTGGGGTTGCTTTATCGTCTCCCTTCTCACCGAGAATGCCGGTCGGGACGAACGGGTCACCACACGCACCCACAACTACTTCGACACACTCCGGGTCGACTTCGAAGCGACTCTCCGCCGAGCGAGCGAACTCGAACTGCTCGATCGTGGTGTGGTTGGGGAAGACCTGGATAGCTGGATTCGCACCCAGGTGGATCTACTTCTCGCAAACGTGCTGGGTATCAACAGCGCCGCACGAGGGCGCATGGGTAACGAAGTCGTCGACTCGATGACCCGTTCTGTGCAAATGCAGATCGAACATTGGAGGTCCGGCTAGCGTCATGCCACGATGACAACGAACTTCAAGGTCCACGACGTCCAGCTCCCCGCTCGAGCGATCGGGCGCGTTCTTCGTCCTAGGAGTGTTGTCGAAGCCCTCGCAGCGCTCGATGAAGCCGGCGCTCGGCCAATGGCGGGCGGAACCGACCTTCTGCTCGAGCTTCAACGCGGTGGTCCCGGGCCCCCGGTGACCGTCGTCGACCTCACCACAATCGAGGGGTTTGCGTCAATCGATGAGGCAGACGGCCACTTCCGATTGTCTGGAGGGGTCCGGCACAACCAGGTTGTCCAGCACACCGGAATCATCGAAACAGCCCTACCGCTCGCGCAAGCATGTTTGGAGGTCGGTTCCCCTCAGCTTCGGAACCGTGCCACCATTGCTGGCAATCTGGCCACGGCCAGCCCTGCAAACGACACCATCTCGGCACTCATGGCGCTTGGCGCAACGGTCGAAATCTCCCACCTGGTCGGTGGGGAAGTGGAATCTCGCCTGGTCAGGGTCGCCGACTTCTTTACAGGCTTTCGCCAGACCGTGCTCCAATCGGGTGAATTGATCACCGCGCTACTGGTGCCAAAGTTCGAGTCGAATCAGCGGGGCATCTGGGTAAAGCTCGGCCTGCGTCGCGCTCAGGCCATCAGCGTCGTGCACGCTGGGATGGTCCTGACCTTCGACGATACCCACCAGAGGAATTCTGCCCCATCGGGAAAGGTCGTTCGGGCTTCTCTGGCCATGGGGAGTGTTGCGCCGACGGTCGTCCAGATCCCCGAGTTCAACGCTGCCTTGGAGGGTGAACTGCTCACCGACGCGTCGATCACTGCAGCCGCGGATGCTGCTTCTTCTGCTGTTGCCCCGATTTCGGATGGGCGGGCGACTGCCGACTACCGAATCGATGGCATCTCCACGCTGATCAAACGCGCGCTCAGTGCCATCGCCACGGGCGAGCAGGCCTCGATGTGGCCCGACGAGCCAGCGACGCTGAGCTCGATCGAACAGCTCGATGGACACGCGTCGGCGCCCCAGCAAGTGGTGAGATCAACGGATGAAATTACGATCGAGCTCAACGGGACGCTGCACAGTGCAGCTGGCTCGGGGGTGACCCTTCTCGACTGGGTCCGCGATTCGACCGGTGCGACGGGCATGAAAGAGGGTTGCGCCGAAGGTGAGTGCGGCGCATGCACCATGCTCATCGATGGAGCTGCAGCAATGTCGTGTCTTGTCACTGCGGCACAAGCAGATGGCGCACGTGTCGTGACCGTCGAAGGTCTCTCGCATCCAATCCAGCAAGCCTTCGTCACCGAGTTTGCTGTCCAGTGCGGATTTTGCATCCCAGGCTTTCTTGTTGCCGGCGCCCGGCTTATCGAGGAGAACGATGATCCGACCGATGCCCAGATAGTCGATGCGCTTGCGGGCAACCTGTGCCGGTGTACCGGCTACTACCCGATCATCGATGCCATACATGAGGCCGCAGTCGCTGTGCGAGCTGCCAAGGGCGGCCAGAAATGAGCGCCGCGACACCAGATGGCGCTATTCACGCGGTTGGATTGGAAGCTCGCCGATTTGACGCTGAGGACAAAGTCACCGGCGCCGCGCAATACTCCGCAGATCGCGTGCCTGCGAACGCGCTCTTCGCCAAGATCGTCTTCTCCAACGAACCTCATGCTCGGATGATCGCGATGGATACCTCGAGGGCGGAGGCGGCGCCCGGGGTGGTCGCGGTGCTAACCGCCAGAGACGTACCGGTAAACGAATACGGACTGACGATGTTTGATCAACCGGTGATGGTTGGTCTCGATGACACCGATCGTACCAGCGTCGATACCAGTGTGAGCCGCTGGGAAGCTGACAAGGTCGCGATCGTCATTGCGGAGACAGTCGAGCAGGCTGCTTCGGCCGCAGAGCTGATCGACATTTCGTGGCGTCGACGTCCAATCGTCTCGACCATCGAAGAGGCGGTCGGTGACGAGTTGCTCGTTCACGCCGAGGCTGGATCCAACACGTACTACGAGCTCAAGATTCGCAAAGGAGATATGAACGCCGGCTGGGCTGACGCTGACGTTGTGGTCGAGGGAACCTACGAGCTTCCACACCAAGAACACGCCTACCTCCAGGTCGAAGCTGCGACGTCATGGATAGACGAGACTGGACGCGTGACCGTCGAGACCGGTGGTCAATGGGCATGGGAAGACCAACAGCAGATCGCTCACGCTCTCGACGTCGATCCAGATGAAGTCCGTGTCATCTATGCCGCGATCGGTGGAGCATTCGGCGGCAAGGAGGACATGACCCTCCAGATCGTGCTAGCGCTTGCAGCAAAACACCTAGCGGAGATGGGCATCGATCGTCCGGTTCACACTCGTTGGAGCCGCGAAGAGTCGATCGTTGGCCATCACAAACGCCATCGAGCGACGATCAACGCGAAGCTCGGGGCGACGAGCGACGGCAAGATCACCGCAATCGAGGCCGAAGTGTTGCTCGACGCTGGGGCATATAACTACACCTCGAACAAGGTGCTTGGCAACGCTCACCTCTCGGTCGCTGGCGCCTACGACGTTCCGAATGCGCACATCGATAGCCGAGCGATCTACACCACCACCGTTCCCGGTGGAGCCTTCCGAGGATTTGGTGGACCTCAGGGTTCATTTGTGGCCGAGACGCAAATGAACAAGCTTGCAGAAAAGCTCGGGATGGATCCGGTCGAACTTCGCCAAATCAATACTCTGTCGAACGGGAGCCTCGGCATTACTCAGACGGTTATGCCCGATGGGGTGACTTTGCCCCAGGTGATTGAACGCTGCGCGGCCGAGGCACACATGGATGGCGACCTTACCCGGGTAGCTCCGTACACACCTGTGGCTTCCTTGCCACCGGTTGAGTCGGCGCTACGTCGAGGTCGAGGCTTTGCCAGCGGTTTCAAGAACGTTGGCTTCAGCTTCGGGTTCCCGGAACGTTGCGAGGCCGAAGTACACCTGCATGGAGATCCCGATGATGAGTTCCCCACCTCGGCGGAGGTCTTTCACGGCGGCGCTGAGGTTGGGCAGGGAGCACACCAGGCGTTCCTCCAGATGACCAGCGATGCGACCGGCGTGCCACTCGACTCGGTCGCCGGAACCTTCTCCGACACTGCCACGACTGGAGACAGTGGTTCGGTCTCGGCTTCTCGCATGACGTACATGGCTGGCAACTCGATCCTTGGAGCAGCCGAAGAGGCCGAGAAGGCGTGGCGAGATGGAGAGCGTCCGGCGATTGGAGCCTTCCGATATACCCCTCCACCCACCGAAGGCCTGGATCCCGAGACCGGGAGTGGTCAACCGAACTTCTGCTACGGCTATATGGCCCAGGCCGTCGAGGTCACGGTCGACACCGAGACCGGACACATTCGCGTCGATCGCGTGGTCAGCACGCATGACGTCGGACGAGCAATCAATCCGCGATTGGTCAAGGGACAAATCGAAGGCGCCGTGGTGCAGGCCCACGGCTACGTGATGAGCGAGAACCTGGTGCTCGAAGACGCAAAGATCGTCAACCCCCGATTTAGTAGCTACCTCATCCCGGGTATTGGAGACATTCCAAACCATGTTGAGAGCGTGATCCTCGAGCTCGCCGACCCGAACGGTCCGTGGGGAGCTCGCGGCATGGCCGAGATGCCCTACATCACCTACGCACCCGCCGTGGTCGCGGCGGTCCACGATGCGACAGGTGTGTGGTTTGATGAGTTCCCGCTCACCCCGAGCCGTGTCTTGGCAGCGCTCAAAGACGCGTAGCTGGCACGGGCTCCGCCCGAATTTTGCCCGCTCGGGG
>CAZSYL010000006.1:19138-36204 GCA_964610745.1 uncultured Acidimicrobiales bacterium | reverse complement strand
GGCTATCCAGAGATAGTGACCGGCGCGCCGGCGGGCACGTTCTCGGCCAGGAACTGGATCACGTCGTTAGGTACCCGGACGCACCCATTTGAGATTGCGTGACCCAGCTGTCCTTGAGGGGTGTTCGTGCCGTGGATGGCAATGACCGGAAGCCCTCCATCGAAGGTGTCGAGCGCCTCGGAAAAACCGGAGAGCACCAGGGCATGGGTGCCAAGAAACGATTCCGACGCGGGGTTCTCTCGAACGGCTGCGACATAGAAGGTGCCAAGCGGTGTGGGGGTTCGCGGGTTTCCGATCGCCGCCTGGGTTTCCGCGATGAGTTCGTCATCATCGAAGACCCGCACGGATGTCTCGGCCAGGTTGACCTCGGCATGAATCGTCGTTGTCGTCAGGGTGTAGTTCTCGGTGGAGATCCAGGCCTCTTGTCCGTTTGGTCGGATCGGTAGGGCGACCTTCACCCAATCGTCGTACATGGACCCTTCGGTCACGCGCAAGGTCAACGGACCACCGAACTGGTGCGGGTTCGGCACGACGAAAGGCAAGGGCATGATGTTTCCCTCAGGTGCGTCGAATGTCAGCAGGAAACCAATGTCGTCGGTGGCCGTGGCGATGAGTGTCTCGTTCGGGCCGAGCACGGGGGCCTCGGTTGTGGTGGTCGGCGGCAGGGTCGTCGTGGTCGAGGTCGTCGTTGTTGTGGTCGATGTTGTGGTCGATGTTGTTGTAGTTGACGTTGTGGTTGTCGGCGCGACACTGGTCCCGACGGGGACCGCAACCGCGCGCGCCTCGTCAGAAGTAGCGCCAGCTTGTCCGCAGGCCGCGGCTACGAGCGCGAGGATCGCGACGATTAGGGGGAAACGGCCGAGATGCATAGCCCCACAACCTTAGCCCCAGTGTTCGCACTGGTGGTAAGGGCGGCTGTGCGCGGCGACTCGGTTTAGCGCTCTTCGCGGCGGTATGCGTGTCCGATCGCTGCGGGCGCAATGCTCG
Source organism: uncultured Acidimicrobiales bacterium (assembly GCA_964610745.1). GTDB lineage: Bacteria > Actinomycetota > Acidimicrobiia > Acidimicrobiales > SHLQ01 > SHLQ01. The sequence continues at coordinate 35,217 of CAZSYL010000006.1, read as the reverse complement.
GTCGATTGCGAGATCGCACGGAAAGGAAGATGAGCACGACAACCGTCAGCACGTAGGGGAGCATGCTCACGAGTGTGGGATCGACTTCGAAGTTCAGGCAGGCAACATCCTCGCCCTCCTGACAACGAAAGGTCTGCAAGCGTGGTCCGAGAGCGATCAGGCCGCCAAAGAGCAGTGAACCAAAGAGGACTCGGCCCGGCTTCCACGCACCGAAGATGACCAACGCAACTGCGATCCATCCGAGCCCGCCTGTAGCGCCTTCACTCCAGCCGGGGGCAAGTACCAGACTCAGGTAGGTGCCGGCCATGCCAGCAAAGGCCCCGCCGATGGCAACTGCGGTGAGGCGTGTGGCCACGACCTTCGTGCCCGCGGCATCCGCAGTTGCCGCGCTCTCGCCGACCGCCCGAAGTGACAACCCCACTCGTGTGCGACTGAGAACGAACCAGGTGATGATTCCAAAGATGACAGCGAGCCAACTCAGGGCGTCGATCGAAAACAGCGTTTCGCCGAGCCATGGGACGGCACTTAGCGGCCCAAGGTTGACCGAGTCGAAGCGAGCGGTCGAGAGCAAAGTGGTCAGAGCCAGGCTCTGTCCAAAGAAGGCAGCCAGGCCAAGACCGAGGATCGTCAGTGCGAGTCCGCTCACCACTTGGTCGGCACCAATAACAACTGAGGCAATGCCATGAACCATCGAGAACGCTGCCGTGACCACGATCGCAAACAAGAGGGCCAGCCACGGGTTGCCAGTTTCTGCGCCGACCCAGAACGAGGCCATTGCACCGACGGCCATCATGCCCTCGACTCCTAGGTTCAGAACGCCAGCTTTCTCCGCGATCGTTTCGCCGAGGGCAGCCAAATACAGAAGCGAACCGAACTCGATGATCGAGACGATGAGCCCGACGATGGTCTCCTGGGTCATGACGCGACCTCGGGAGCTGCATCGGCAATTGGTTCATCGGTGTCGCTCGGCGAAGATGAGGCACCGCGGGCAGAGCGGGTTAGGTGATAGGTGGTGAAGACCGCAGCGGCCAGGGCGCCCATGAGCACGAGTGCCTGAATGATCTCGCTGATCGAGTCCGAGACACCCTGAGTCTTGATTGCAGCGCCGCCGACCCTCAGCGCACCGAACGCGATTGCGACAAAGGCAACCCCAGATGGGCGCATAAGAGCGAGTGCAGCGACGATGATTCCGGCAAAGCCCCAACCTTCGGCGATTCCTTCAACGATTCGGTCAGAAGAGTTCAACCGGATACCGCCGGCCAAGCCTGCGATCGCTCCCGACAGAATCAATACCGTCATGATCTTTGTCTTGAGCGAGATCCCAACATACTCCGCGGCCTGAGCGGACGATCCCGCAATTCGAAGCTCGAACCCCCACTTGCTACGCGATGCAAAGACGCCAAAGACCAAAAGAACGACCGCAGCGATGAGCACACCGATATTTGCCCGACTGAACAGCGTTGGTAGCTCGGCCTGGTCGGGGAGAAGCGGCGCGACAGGAAAGCCGATCGCGGTCGGGTCCTTCCAGGGGCCATTGACGAGGTAACGGACAAATCGAAGAGCGATCTCGTTGAGCATCAGTGTGGTGATGATCTCGTTGACGCCCAGGTGCGCCTTGGCCAAGGCTGGCCCAAGGGCGAGCAACGCACCGCCCACAACAGCTGCACCGAGCATGACGACGATGAGAAGTGGGCCAGGAAGGTCGGGGCCGAGGCGGGCAATCCATGTACCAGCTATCGCTCCGGCAATGATCTGACCCTCAGCGCCGATGTTCCAGAGCCCCATCGAACCAGCCACTGCAACAGCGAGGCCGGCAAGACCGAGAGGAACTGCCTGGGTAAGCGTATTGGAAATGGCCTGGCGGCTTCCGAAGGCGGAGTCGGCCATCTCGATGTAGATCTCGATGGGGGAGAAACCGGTGGCGAGCAGCAGGACTGCGCCAGCGAGCAGCGCAATCGTTAGGCCGGCGATGAACGCGAGGAGCTGGCCCCCCGGAAGCGGCTTGTCTCGGCGTGCGAGGCGGTAACCGAACATTTATGCTCCTGTCATTGCTGCGCCGACCGCCTGTCGAGTGGCGGTGTCGGGATCGAAGTCGTCGGCGATCTTGCCCTCGTGCATGACGAGTAGTCGATCGCTGAGTGCGAAGAGCTCTTCGAGGTCCTCGCTGATAAGCAGAATCCCGACGCCGGCTGCAGCTTGTTCGACGAGAATGTTCTGAATGGCGGCGACACCCTGCACGTCGAGACCGCGGGTTGGTTGGGCCGCGATCAGAACATTTGGTTCTCCGTCCAGTTCGCGGCCAACGAGCAAGCGCTGCAGATTGCCACCCGAAAGTCCAGCGAGGGGTGCATCGAGCTTTCCCACCTTGATCTGGTAACGCTCAATCAGGCTTTCGGCCTGATCGGACGCGGCCTTGCGGTCGACGAACGATCCGCCGCCGAGAGACTTGTAGTTACGCATCATGGCGTTTTCGACGGCGTCCATTTGTGGAGCGAGCCCTACACCGATTCGATCCTCGGGTACGTAGGCCAGGCCAGCAGCGTTGCGTTCTCCGGGGGTCATCGTGGTTAAGTCTTCGCTAGAGAGTTTCACCGATCCAGAGTCGAGGCTGGTCAAGCCTGCGAGCGCATCGGCGAGCGGACGCTGACCGTTTCCTGCCACCCCTGCGATACCAACGATTTCTCCGGCCCCAACGGTCAGCGATACATCATCGACGACCGCACGGCCGTGAACGTCGATCACTCGGACGTTCTCGACCGACAACGCAGTCTCGCCGACCTCGGTCGTGCGTTCTCGCCGTTGGGAGACAGCTGTTGCTTCGCCAACCATGAGCTCGGCCATGCGATCGGCGTCGAGGTCCTCGACATCGAGCGACGAGGCGACGGTCTTGCCACCTCTCAAGACGGTCGCTTCATCACAGAACGCCTTGACCTCATCGAGTTTGTGGCTGATGAAGATGATGCTGCGACCTTCGTCGGACATGGCCCTGGTGATCCGTCCGAGCTCCTGGGCTTCGGCCGGAGTAAGTACCGCCGTTGGCTCGTCGAGAATCAGGACCTTGGCATCGCGCCACAGGGCCTTGAGGATTTCGACGCGTTGACGTTCGCCCATCGATAGTTGCCAGATCTGGCGGCCCGGTTCGGTCGCGAGACCAAAGCGTTCGGCGAGTTCGGCGACCTGCTTCTCGATCGAACCCCTCGCGAGAATGGCAGGTGCTGCCCCGAGTGCCACGTTCTCGGCCACGGTGAATGTCGCAATGAGGCGGAACTCCTGATAGACCATGCCGACCCCGGCCGAAATTGCTGCCGCGGGATTGCTGAAGCGGTGCTCAACGCCATCGAGGCGAACGGTTCCCTCATCGGCGGTATAGACCCCGGCAAGGACGTTCATGAGCGTTGTTTTTCCGGCGCCGTTTTCTCCGAGCACGGCATGAACAGTGCCGGAGCGGACCGAGAGCGAAGCGCCTGCATTCGCAATGACACCCGGGAACCGCTTCCAGATTCCGTCAAGCCTTACCGCAGTCACTCTCGTACTCGCTCCTTGAGGGCACTGCGACTCACAGGACCGAAAGCACAATAGTGCGAGCCCGATTCCGCTGGCCAACCAGGTTGGTACCCGACGGGCGTTCTTCTAGTTGCCCTCAGAGGTGTCTGTTGTCAGTCGGTTGAGGTACTGAATTTTGTTGATGATCGTCTCGGGTACCGGTTCGATCTGGCGAGCGAGCAACAGCAAATTCAGGGCGAGTTCAGGGTCGCTTTCTTCGATAGCTGCCGCACTGTCGATGAAGTGGTCCTGGCCAACCTCGTTAAGCAATCGGAGACGGGGATCCAGGTCGATCGCGAGGATTCGGGTGCCGATAAAGAAGAGGACCCATGCAACGTCAGGGCGGGTTTGGGAGAGTTGCTCGGCTTCTCTGATCAAGAAGTTCGCTGCGCTGAATTGTTGCGGACGGTACGTGAGCCGGCGGATCCGATCCTCGAGCAGAAAGAGCGTATCGGTGCCCCACAGTTCACTCGGGGGCTTCGGCGGAGGGATCTCGGGGAACGTCATCCCCAGTTCCTCTTCGAACCAAGCGCGCTCGGCAAGTAGCTCGGGATATTTCGGTCTTGACCTGAAGTGCTTGAGCTCGAATTTGGCTCCCGGTAGGTCGAGCAGCGGCATCGCGTCGGTCTTCTTGCGGTACTCGCTCCCTGCCGGAAAGTCGATATTGATCGCCTGGAGGATGAGTGAGGCCTCTAGGGAGATGCCGCTATTTGCCGAAACGAAGTCGAGGCCGTGCTCGGTGTCTGGAGATAGTCCGACTCGATGAAGAAAGTCGTTCACCAAACCGGCAGGGTTTGAGACAGCTTCGTGAAAGTTGACGATCGTCAGTTCATCGCCAAAGACAGACAGAAGGGTCTCGACGCGCTTGCGCGAGCGTCCGACCAACCGTCCGAGGTTCCCCTTGAATCCAGCCTTGATCTGTTGCTGGACGATGCTGGTCACCGATGTCAGCGGATCGCGAACGTAGACGATCGTTTGAAGCTGATCGGTGTGTTCGAGAAGGATCGACTGCAGTGCCCTGAGATGTTGGGCTTCGAATCCGCTGACCTTTTCGCCCGACAGGATGAGCGTCTCGCCCTTGGCGTTCGAGAACAACTCAGAGAACTGCTCCCGATACGCCTGCTGAATCGTGAAGCCGTCAGCGTCGTGATTCGTTCGCCAGTCCTTCCCGTACTCGTCTGGATCGTCGACCACCAGCTGGGCAAGGGGAGCGGAATGATTACCTCGGTGCTCCTTCCCAAAGACAAACGATGGGTAGATGATTCCGTGCTCAGCCAACGCTGCTCGGTGTCGATGACAGTTCGTTTGTATGCTCGTCGTTCCAGTTTTGTGTAGTCCAACGTGCAATACGATCTTCGTGAATGGCATCTTTCCTCGCGAAGCGTTGATGGCGTCAAACCCTAGTCCAGGCGCTTGTTCCATAAACGCAATGGGGCTGCCCCTGCAATTGCAGAGACAGCCCCGATGTGCGTTTGTTTGACAGATAGGAGGGCTTGGTTAGCCGATCTCGCCAATGACGTTGTCAACGAAGAAGTTCATGGTGAGCAGAACGCCATCGTGAATCTCGTCGCCCTCTGAGGCAACAACGACGTCGGGAGCGAACGGATCGGTGAGCTCGGTCTGAACAATCCCGTCGGAGATGATGACCGTTCCGTCCTGGTCAACCACGTCGCCCTGATCAAAGACGTCGAATTCGCCAGCGAGGATCGAATCCTTGACCTCCTGCATTTCAGCAGCAACCGGTGACGAGTCAGGAACTTCGATGTCGACGACACCGTCGACCATGCCGCCCCACCAGGCTTCAGGTGTGTACGTGCCAGCTTCGACCGCCTCGATGATGTCGCTGTATCGCTCGGTCCAGTTCCAAACAGGAGCGGTCAGGTACGCGTCGACCTGCGCACTCATGTCGCTGTGGTAGCCAATGAACGTGCCGCCAGCCTCGGAGATTGCTTGGCCGGTTGCCGTCGAGTCCTGGTGCATCGACAGCACGTCAGCACCCGAATCGATCAGAGCCTGAGCCGCCGCGGTCTCTTCGGGGATACCGAACCACGTGCTCGTCCAGTTGACCTCGACGACCGCGTCGGGGTTCACGGCCTGAACACCGAGCGCGAAGGCGTTGATGCCGCGAATGACCTCAGGGATAGGGAAGGCTGCAACATAACCAATCGTGTCCGACTCGGTCGCTGCGCCAGCAGCCATGCCGGCGATGTAGCGAGGCTGATACATGCGGCCAAAGCTGTTGCCCATGTTGGTCTCGTTCATGAGGAAACCAGAGATGTGCTCGAACGTAACGTCAGGGTTTTCCTCTGCGAATCCGAGCGTTGCCTCCTGGTAGCCGAACGATGTAGCGAAGATGACGTTGTAGCCATCGTCGATGAAGTTCTGAACGGCCTCGTCAAACTCGGCGCCACCTTCAGGGATGCTCTCGACGAACGCTGTCTCGACACCGGTTGCGGCTTCTGCACCCTGGCGACCGAGGTCGTGTTGGAAGTTCCAGCCGGCATCGCCGACCGGTGCGACCATGACGAAGGCTGCTCGCACGTCGCTATCCCCACCGGCATCGCTGTCTCCGTCGTCGGTGCCTGCGTCGGTCTCGGCGTCAGCATCGTCGCCCGTCTCGGTCGCAGCTTCCGTCGCGCTGCTGCCGCAAGCGGCGGCGATAAGCGCAAGAATCGTGAGCAGCGCTAACAGCGCTCTTCTCGTGGATGTCATGTGGAACCCCTCCAGGTCGTTTAAGCGTGACCTGTTTAGCCGCTGAGGAGAGGTGGTGCCACGCGGGCACACAGAATTAACAGAGTGTCTGATGTAACAGTTTGTCCGAGCCCGGGAGCTACAGGTCGAGTTCGGAAAGGTCGATCGCCAACTCGGCTGTCCGCCCGGTCCGATCGACCGGAGAGTTGTCCATCGCAAGATCGATGTAGGGCCGTTCGGTGAGGTCGAGGTCGTTCAGTTCAATGGTGAAGCCCGCTTGTGCGGCCCGCACCGGAAGACTGTCGATGAGCGTGACTAGGTCATCGAATTCCAACGGCTTGGGCTCGCACCATCGAGCGTCGGTAATCGGGTTCTTTGAATCGATCTCTTCTGCATGCGCCAGAGCAAGAACAGGAATCTGCCACAGCGTGCTATGGGTTTGGAGTTGGCCCAGAGTCAGCCGTCCGTCCTTGGTCAGATCGACCAGGATCAAATCGGGGAGGCCACCGAATTCGAGTCGGTGGCAGAGGGTCATCATGAGCTCGGCACCGCTATCGAGAAAGGTGAACTCGACCGCAGCGTTGCCCTGTTCGGCCGCGAGGATCATGAGAAGTTGTTGATTCAAGTCGTCGTCGAGGACGAAGACTTGAACCGCGCCACCTGAGCGGGTGTCGATGTGGTTGCCCGACGGTCGCCGTGATGCGGTTTGCGGAATGTGTACCGATCTCGTCATCAAGCTCCCCTTGTGTGTGGTCGTTCTCTCGTCGTGTGCGACGTCGAGTACTAACTTGATCGGTCTTTCGGCCTATTTCTTTAGGAAAACGGCCTACTTTCTTTCGGAGGTTGACCGAGCGGTTGGCAACTCAGGTCCAGAGCCGGTCGACGACGTCGAGCCACAACTTCGTCGTCAAGCGCAGCGATTCGATGTCGATTCGCTCGTTGTGTCCGTGAAAGCGGTTCATGAACTCACCGAGGCTGATCTCGGGGCTGAGCAGGCCCGCTCCATACGACGGAACGCCGCGGCGACGGAAGAATCGGGCATCGGTCCCACCTGTCACCATCGATGGCAGAACTCGGGCGCCCGGGTACGTCATCTGAATCGCATCGGTCAGCGCTGACCAGAGCGGGCTATCGGTGCTCGACTCGGTCGCTTGCTGGCTATGGATGGCCTCGATGACGGTCGAGCCCATGAGTTCTGGCCCGATCGCGTCGCGCAGGTGTTGTTGGGCATCTTCGACGGTTTCTCCAGGAAGGATTCTGATGTCGACCGTGAGGTCGACCCGATCGGCGATCGTGTTGTGCTTGGTGCCTCCTGAAATCAGGTTCGGAGAGAAGGTTGTGTGGCAGCAGGAATGGAGGTTCCGAGCAAGCCCCGGTTCCATCTCTTCGAGAGCTTCGCCAATACGTCCTGCGTCGAGCAGCTTGGCCTCGGTCTCCGCGTCGAAGTTCTGAGCCTTGATCCGTCCCTCGAAGAGTTGGTCGATCTTGGGTCCGGGGTCGTAGGCCTCGATGCGCCGGACGATCTCGGCCGCTTTCGAGATGGCATTGTCGGTCCGATAGGGCATCGAGCCGTGTCCGGGTTCTCCCGACACGACAAGCTTCTGAGCACATACGCCCTTTTCGGCGGTCGTGAGTAACACGGTGATGCCATCGTCGGTGACGAGTGGCGACCCGCCATACTCGGTGAGAACGTAATCACAGTGCAACGCATCCCAACGATCACGAACGAGCGGTTCTGCACCGAACACGCCGCCAGCTTCTTCGTCGGCCACGCCGAAGTACACGATGTCGCCCGGGTATCGCTTGTTTCCTGAGGCCAGATGGCGAAAGGCAATTGCCATCGATGACGTCACGTTCAACATGTCGACCGCTCCGCGGCCCCAGATCTCATTTCCGATTCGTTCGCCGCCGAAGGGGTCGACCTTCCAGCCTTCGGGTGAAACCGGCACGACATCGGTGTGGCCCATCAACATCAGTGCGGGCGCATCGGGGTCAGTGCCCGGAAGTCGGGCGACGATCGAATCTCGATCGGGTAGTCCGGGCAGGATCTCAAGATCGACGCTCGACCCCTCGATCACGGTCTTGAGAACATCGACGTTTCGGGTCTCGTGCCCAGACTCGGGTGTTCCGTCGTTTACGCATTCATTTTGAATGAGCGTCTGCAACAGCTCGGCAGTCTCGTTGGTCAGCGTGTCGAGAGTGCCGTCGTCAATAGTCATGAACCGAACATAGCGGTTCTGTCGCCCCTCGGTGTTTGCGAAGTGTGCGCGTCAGATCTGGGTCGTCAGCTCTCGGTACTTCTTGAGGGCACGGCGGTGTCCTTTGGCCCCGGATCCGACGATGCCGCCGGTGCGAGCTTTGTTGGCTTCGTCGGCTACCGCATCGAGAAGTGACTCGATGTCGTCGCCGATTCCCGCGGCCTTCACCGCTTCGACAGCGACGTATAGATCGCCAAGCGACTCCATAACGTCCTTGTACTCTTTCTCGAGCTTCTTGTGCGCGTCCGCAATCTCTTCTTCAGTGGCCATGTCGAGACCTTACAAGCCAGACAGACGCTGTGAGATCGCCTTCGAGGCGACGCGGTCGTGGTGCTCTTCGGCACCCTCGACGAACCGGGCTACAGTGCGGCGAACACCTCGGCTGGGTCGGTGGCGATACCGGTATAAAAGGTGCCGAACTCGGCATAGACCGACGATGCCTCGTCGAATCGCATGGTGTACACGACCTCTTTGAGGTCGTCGGGGTGCTGGCCAAACAGCGTGACCCCCCATTCCCAATCGTCGACGCCTGCTGCACCGGTGATGACCTGCAGGATTCGTCCCTTGAACTTTCGGCCCGAGGAGCCGTGTTCGTACATGAGTTCCTTGCGCTCGTCGAAAGGCAGGGTGAACCAGTTGGCGTGTCCCTCGCGCTTTTTGCTCATCGGGTAGAAACACCAGGCGGGTTTGTCACCAGCGACGTCGGTGAGATCCGGGTAGAGACGCATGTTTCGCATTTCTTCGGGAACACCAGCCGCGTATTCGCTGATCTCGGTCAGCGACACGAAGGAGTCGACGACGTCGAGCCCGGCTTTGGTGATGGCAGATTGTAATCGGCGCAATTCCCACCAGTCCGGGTGCATGGCCATGATCGCAACGTCGGCCTTGTGCCCGAGCATCGAAATTGTGACGACCTGCACGTCGTTTGCTTGTGCCTTCTCTATTGCAGCGATTGCCGCTGTGGAATCAAAGTCGGCGGTCGGTTTGCAGAAAAGGTGGACGACGCCGCGGCCTTCTGACGGTGCAACTGGTTCAGACATGCGACCATCCTACGAGCTGACAGCCCGGCTCTAGGACCCCGCGATTCTTCACTCAACTTCGTCAGCGAACCTGTCGATAATCGGGGAACGAGCTATGGATACCTCGATGCCATACCAGACCGCAGCAACCGGTCCTTCTCGCGGTCCAAATACTCCTGACTCGAACGTGTCGGTCACTGCTTTTGGACGTTCGGGCACTGGTCAGGTCGCCGGCACGCTGACCCGTTCAGACGCAGTGGGACTGCGTCGCTTGATGAGCGAACCCGCTATGTGGATTGCTATTGCTATCGCCGCTGTTCTTGTGTTGTCGGTCGTTCGCTCGTTTCTGGGCAATGGTCGGCTTGCGTCTTCGGTTTTAATAGCCGGGGCCGGGGCGCTCTTTGCCGTAGTTCTGGTCGGGCTCGACCACCTGTGGGGTACGCGCCGGATCAGGTCGATCGAAGACGAGTTTTCTTGTACCCAGATTCTCCGTGGACGACTCGTTGGCGCTGGAGAGCTGAAGAGTGCTGCGACCCGTGGACCCGGGCAGCCCTTTCTGAGCCTGTACGCGACGAACGACGGAGTCATCGCCATCACCGAGAAGACTGGCAACGACCGTGGAGTCTTTGACGTTGAGGTCCTTCACCTTGAAGCTGCCCCGTCCGGGCGTTATACCTCGTGCAGGTTCTGTGTAGACGATGTCGAATACGAGCTGCGTTCCGTCCGCGGTTGCGTGGCCCAGGTTCCAGGGCGCTACCAGTAACCCGGGCGCTACCCGTTCAGTAGAGGTTGATCTCGCCTTCGCGGATAAACCCGGCGAGCTGAATTCCTCCGGCATGGGCCGTGTCGATCGCGAGCGCAGATGGTGCGCTCACGGAGACGACGGTTCCGAATCCTCCCGCCCACGCTTTCTGGATCATTTCGAAGCTCGCTCGACCACTCACATAGAGGGCGAGGTCTGAGGTGGGTGAAGAGCTGGCTTCCTGAGCGTCGAGGATCATGCGACCAACGATCTTGTCAACCGCATTGTGTCGACCGATATCTTCTCGGACCAGATGTATCTTCCCGTCGCGGTCGAAGCTTGCCGCAGCATGGACCGCGCCGGTCTTCGCGAACAGTTGCTGTTCGGCCTTGATCTGGTCGGCCACCTCGATCAGCATCTGTGGATCGAAGGGTTCGGCTCGAATTGGAGCGAGTCGATTTGTGAGCTCGTCGATGGAGTCCGAACCGCAGAGTCCACAAGATGACGAGGTCGAGCCGAGCCGAGGCGACGGGGTTGGTGCTAGCCCGGCCGTCTCGACGGTAACGATGTTGAATTCGGTCTCGAGCGCCGGGCCGTCGGCGCAATATCGAATCGATGTGACGGGGACACCAGCCAACATGCCTTCGGCGTGGAGAAATCCAACGGCGAGTTCGTAGTCGTTTCCCGGGGTACGCATCGTCGTAGCGACGAGGGTGCCATCGAGTTGAATGCTCAGCGGTTCCTCGACAATGACTTCGTCGGGGCGGCGCCGACCTCCTGTGTCGCCGTGGCGTTGGACGAAGATCTTGCGCGTCCTGCCTCGTTCTGCTCGATCACTCACTGGGTCATCGTACCGATTCGACGTGGCCGACCGCCGGCTCGCGCGGCGACGAGCGTCGAGCGACCACCGCGGCGGCGATCAGGGCGAGGGCGCTGCTGGCCAACCAGGCTGGGGTGTAATCGAACCGATCGATCGACCATCCAACGAGCGGCCCGCCGAGGGTTAATCCGAGCAAGAACCCGAACATGAGACGCCCGGTCGCGATACCGGCGTTCTCCCTTTGTCGGATCATCGAAAGGTTCGCGGCAGTGTTCCAGGTTCCGAGTGTGAGCCCGGCGATGATCGTGCCGATCCAGATCAGGCTTGGTCGCTCAGCGCTGGCAGCGGTCACGATCAGGAGCGAGCCGGCACCGAGCACGGCCATCATGATCATCATCTTCTTGGCCGAAGCTCCACGGTCGAGGACGATTCCCGCCGTCAACCGCGCCGGTACTGCAACGAGGCCTTGGAGCGCGAAGACCTGACCGGCTTGTTCAACCGAGAGGCCAACCGCCTCTTCAGCAAAGAGCGGTAGGAAGCGCCCGAAGCCGCCGCCGATCGTGCCGAGCAGGAACCCAAAGATCGCCACCTGGGTCACGAACATCGGGAGCTTTCTCGACCGTTCGACCTGCGACTTGTCCATCGGGGTCGGCTCTTCGCGAGTTGGGACGACCCCCAAGCCAAGCGTCAGAGCAGCGGTGATTCCCGCAGTGAGCCACATCGCCGAACGCCAGCCGAAGCTCGCCGACATGACCGGGACCGTTACGCCAGCTATGAAAACCGAGGCCTGGACCCCGGACTGTTTGACACCGGTCACGATGCCGCGGCTGGCCTCGGAGACGCCCGCTGAGATTGCTTTGTTTGTGGCGGGATTCCCCAAACCCTGCGCGACACCACCTATTGCGCTCGCGAACAGCAGGAAGATGTAGTTGGGAGAAACAGCGAGCAGGACGGCACTTACGCCTGTGAAGATCAGCGTGGTCGCGACCGCGCTTCTTCCCCCGACCTTGTCGCTGAAACGGCCGGACGCAGGAGCCAGAATCGCACCAACACCGGTATTGACCGCGCCGAGGAGTCCGAGCTGAAACTTCGAGATGGCGAATTCGGCCTGGAGTTCCGACGCAGCGACGGCGAGCGCGAAGAAGGACAGTGTCGACACAGCCATCGTCGACAGCATCATGAGCGACAGCCCAATCGTGCGCGATCTCACCCGGAGTTCGACATCGTCGAGTTTGAGACCCGTTGCGCGCTCTCGAGGTCCTCGTGATTGAGATAGCCGCCATAAAAGACGCGCTTTCCGTTGAACGCCATCCGGCCGTGCAAACAACGCCAGTTGTCGAAGAGCAGGACGTCGCCTGGCGTGAGGTACTTCGTCCACCAGGTTGAGCGTTCGCTCACGAGTTTGTGGAAGGCACCGTAAGCCCGATACCACTCGTCCATTTCCGCCGGAGGCAGAGCGAACGGGGAGCGGTCGTAGTTGTTGAACGTGACCTGCAATAGATCGCCGCGTTCATCGAGACGAATGGTTGGTCGTCTAGCGCTGAGGTGGACGCCATCTTCGATGTAGTGCGCGGGGACCTCGACCGTCGTTAGTGTGCGAAACGCGCCAGGGTCGTGCTGGCGCAGATGGTCAGCCGCAGCAAAGCCATCCACCAGGACGGATTCGCCGCCACTTCCGGTGCGTTCAGCGCAGACGAACATCTGCGTGCCCGGCCCGTCGTGGCTGTAGCTGCCATCGGTGTGCGGTTCGAGGGTCTCGGTCCCATAGGCGGTATCGGCGTGGACGGCGATGTCAGCGGACAGTGTCCAGGTGTCGCCAAAGATGGTGTTGCGGACGTAGCCAATCCGCTCAGACAAGGCATCGACCGAAGCAATGTCGGTCGGCGCTCCGGTGAGCAACCCTGCGCCGTATCGATCGATGTCGCTCAGCCAGGCAGCCAAACCATCGGCTGAATCCATGACGTCCTCGTAGGGCAACGAGGTCATCGCTGCTCGATCAGGTGAGCGCCAAAGTGTCCGGTCAGGAGCTGGAACCCGACCCGAGACCTCGCGCAGAACCGAAACCGGGATCTCCGATGGTGCCGCATCGTCGGGCCAGACCACGCGAAGTTTGTCGTTGTCGATCGTGACTTCGCCCGCGGGGTGATCGAGCGCGAGGCTGAACGTGTCGACTTGTCGTTGTCCGGTCGCTGCATCAAATGACGTCGCATCCTGGCTGTGATCGCGGACCCAAAACCATGACACCTCGAGCGGTGACCCGCCATCGCCAAAGTCGACGTGCAGTCCGGTTCTGGTTGCACTTGTCGTGATGGTCTCTCCGCGTTCGGCCATGGCGTCAGCGTACCGGTGCCGCTGACGCGACCTTCTGTTATCGCCGAGACGCGCTTAAGCTTCACGGATTCCCGCTCGGAATGGTTCGAGCACGGAGGGGAACGAAAGGGATGAACGAGTGAAAGCTCTTAAATATCTGGCCGCCTTGATGGCGATCGCACTCATTGCCGCCGCGTGTGGCAGCTCGACTGATGCCGCAAGCGGAGACGGCGGAGATGATGGCGCTAGCGCCGACTTTGAGACCGTCACCGATGGAACACTGACGGTCTGCACCGATGTGCCGTTCCCGCCAATGGAGTTCGAGGATTCGAGCACCGATACCGGATTCAACGGTTTCGACATCGAGCTCGCTGGCGCAATCGCACAAGACAATGGTCTTGACCTTGCTGTCGTTACCCCAGGTTGGGACGCCATCACATCGGGTCTGGCCATGGAAGCTGGCGACTGTGACATCGCTGTTTCGTCGATCACCATCACCGAGGAGCGTGAAGAGGGTGTCGACTTCTCAGAGCCGTACTTCAGCGCTGAGCAGTCGCTCTTTGTCGCTGCCGACTCCGACGCCACCTCGGCTGCAGACCTCGGCACCCTCGCTGTGCAGAGCGGCACCACCGGCGAGATTTACTCTCAGGAGAACTTCGACAATGAGCTGCTTGCGTTCGACGACGCTGGTTCGCTCTACATTGCGCTCGAAGCGGGCGAAGTCGATGGTGTGGTCACCGACCAGATCGGCAACCAGGGTTTCGCTGACGACAACCCAGGCGTTGGCAAGATCATCGGCACCTTCGACACCCAGGAGCTGTACGGCATGGCAGTACAGGAAGAGGGTTCAGAGGACCTCCTCGCAGCCGTGAACGCATCGTTGGCCAAGTTCAACGATGACGGCACCTACGACAGCATCTTCGATAGCTGGTTCGACGCGTAAAGAGACTCGGTGGCGCTGCCGCCGAGTTTGAGAGATTTGCGGTCGAACGCCTAGCGTTGCGGCCACGAGACTCCCGGGTGAGCTTCGTGCTTATCCGGGAGTTCTTCGTTTTCACCATGAATCTCACACCCAGCCAACGTTCAAAAGTCTACGTAACTGCGATGTACGTTCTCGCGGGGGTGATTGCTCTAGGGATTGCGCTGCTCGCTGATTGGGAGAGCATCGGGCGGAACTTCTTCAATACCGACGTGATGCGCGACATGTTCCCCGATGTCATCTTCATCGCAGCCCGCAACACCATTATCTACACGTTTCTATCGTTCATCCTCGGGTTCATCTTTGCGTTGCTGCTCGCCTTGATGCGGTTGTCGAGCATCGTTCCATTCCGAGCGTTTGCGATTGGCTATATCGAGCTGTTCCGTGGTCTTCCTGCCCTGATCACGCTGATCTTCGTAGGTTTCGGCGTACCGATTGCGTTCGACTTTCGAATTCCCGGTGGAACATTGGGCACGGGCTCGCTCGGTCTTGCGATCGTGGCCGGCGCATACATGGCCGAGACGATTCGTTCCGGTATCGAGGCTGTGCCAAAGGGCCAGACCGAGGCGGCCCGTTCGCTCGGGATGTCGAAGATGCGCACGATGTTCTCGGTCACGCTTCCGCAGGCGTTCCGGATCATTATTCCGCCGTTGACTAACGAGCTCGTATTGCTCATCAAGGACACGTCGTTGTTCTTCGTTCTCGGTTCGACGCCAGCGACCAAGGAGCTCACCAAGTTCTCTCGTGACTTTCTGGCGAGTAGTCGCAACGCAACGCCGCTCACCGTTGCGGCGATCATCTACCTTCTGATCACCCTTCCGCTGACGTTCCTCGTTCGGCGCCTTGAGAAGTCGGCGGCACAATCCCGATGAGCGAACAACCAGCGATCGACGTCAAGAAGCTCCACAAGTCGTTTGGCGACCTCGAGGTGCTGAAAGGGATCGATTTCCAAGTCGCGAGTGGCGAGGTTGTGGTCGTTATTGGTCCGTCAGGTTCGGGCAAGTCCACGCTGTTGCGCTGCATCAACCGACTCGAAGAATCACAGTCGGGTGAGATTCTGATCGACGGTGAGGACATCACCGATATCGACGCCGATGTCGACAGCCTGCGGACTCGCATCGGCATGGTGTTTCAGCAGTTCAACCTGTTCCCGCACCTCACCGTCTTGAAGAACCTCACAATTGCACCTGTTGGTGTTTTGAAGCGAAACAAACGTGAGGCACAAGATTTCGGAAAGGAGATGCTCGGTCGCGTGGGTCTGTCTGACAAAGCCGACGCATTTCCTGCACACCTCTCCGGCGGACAGCAACAGCGTGTCGCGATCGCCCGCTCCTTATGTATGCAGCCCGACATGATGCTCTTCGACGAGCCAACCTCGGCGCTCGACCCCGAGCTCATTGGTGAGGTGCTCGATGTGATGCGGTCCCTCGCCGAGGAGGGTATGACCATGATGGTCGTCACCCACGAGATCAGCTTCGCTCGGGAAGTGGCCGATCGCGTGGTGTTTATGGACGGTGGAGTCGTCGTTGAAGAAGGCCCACCCCACGAGGTCCTCGACAACCCTCAGACCGACCGAGCCAAAAAGTTCCTCCGCCAAGTCGCCGAGCACTAACACGGCACTAACAAGGGGTCGTACCCCTTTACCGCTAGAGGGGTCGTACCCCTTTGCGACGATTGGGGTCTGACCCCTTTCCGACGATTGGGGTCTGACCCCTTT
>CAZSYL010000006.1:0-19038 GCA_964610745.1 uncultured Acidimicrobiales bacterium | reverse complement strand
CGACGATTGGGGTCTGACCCCTTTCCGACGATTGGGGTCTGACCCCTTTTTTGAAAAAGGGGTCAGAGTAGATTTGCCGGTTAGTCGCGGCGGGTGACCTTCAGCGCTCGACGGTCGAGCTCACGCTCGATGTCATCGAGGGGGATTCCCTCGGCGGCGAGCCGGGTCATCACGAAGAACAGCACGTCGGCTGCTTCGTGGACAACGTCGGCGCGATCGGTGGCCTCGTTCAGTTCTGCGGCCTCCTCGGTGATCTTGGAGGCGAGCAGCTCGCGGTCTTCGAAGAGGCGTTTGGTAAAGCTTCCCTCGGGAGCGCTGACCACTCGTTCGAAGAGGCGCCGTTCGAGTTCGGTGAACCCGTCGAAGTCGCCAAAGCACGAGGTTTGATCGAGGTGACAGAAGCCGCGGCCCAACTGCTCGACCGAGTACTGGAGGGTGTCGCTGTCGCAATCGAGCGAGAGCGAGTGCAACGTTTGCGTGGCTCCAGAGGTCAGGCCCTTTTGCCAAAGTTCGCCGCGGCTACGGCTCCAGTAGTGGACGTCTCCGGTTTCGATCGTGCGATCGAGGCTCTGGAGATCGGAGTAGGCAAGGCCGAGCGATTGGCCGCGGCGGTTGGTGACGATCGTCGGCCACAATCCGTCTTCGCGGTCGCTTCTCAGACACGCCGCCACCGATTCGGCGAGAGTGATCTCGTCTTTATAGAGGGCCATACCGACCTGAGCATCGGCACCCAGTTGGTGAATGGCGCCGATTTCTTCGGCACTAGCAATGCCGCCGGCGAAGGTGACGCGGGCGTTGCCAGCAGCGTCGAGGTATCGGCGCAATGTTTCGGGGTCGGTGCCGGTCATTCGGCCCTCGCGTTCAACGAAGGTCAGCAGAAAGCCCGACGTCAGGTCGCGAAGTTCGACGAGTTTGTCCTCGACGCGCTGGCCGGTGCCTTTGGTCCAGCCATGGGTGACGACTTCACCGTCAAAGCTGTCGAGCGCGACGACCGTGCGCTCTGGTGGCAGGGCGGAGAGCACTTCGGGGGTGGCTGCTGTTCCGAGGACGACCTTCGTCGCCCCCGCATCGAGCCATTCGATTGCGGCCTCGACCGATCGGATGCCCCCACCGACACGGCATGGGGCGAGGGGAAGTAGCTCTTTGATCAGCTCGGTGTTGTCGCCGGTGCCGAGCGCCGCGTCGAGATCGACGATCGCAATCTCGCCCACCCGACCAAACTTTTTCGCCAGAGGGCGTGGGTCGCCTGCGGACAGGGCGTGGTCCTTGCCACCGATGAGTTGCACGGCTTCGCCGCCCATGAGATCGATTGGGGGTATGAGCATCCCCACAGCATAGGAACCACATCGGCGGTTCGAGACTCCCGTTGGTCTCTGGTCGTTCCAGCTTGTGCCGCGTTGCTGCCCTCGGAACGCCGCTTCTTAGAACGCTGCACAGCACACGCCCAGCGACTCGACACTACTGTAAGGCCCACCATGACGTCATCACCACCGTCCATCCGCCAGCTCGCCGATGCCGTTCGATCCCGTGAGCGCACGTTCGTCGAGATCAATGACGAGGCAATAGCCAATCGCAGTGAGGACCTCGGCGCATACCGACATCTCGATGATGACTTTGTCCGATCACAGGCAAAGGACGCCGATGATGCGTTGTCAGCAGGTGATGATTACGGCGTGTTGATGGGCATGCCGGTCAGCGCAAAAGATCTTTACGGAGTTCCGGGGTTCCCGGTCCACGCGGGATCGCCGATGGCGCTGCCAGATGAGTTCACCGAAACTGGACCGGTCGTGAAGGCACTGCAGCTGCGGCTGGCGGTGA
The DNA here is from genome assembly GCA_964610745.1 of uncultured Acidimicrobiales bacterium. Classification (GTDB taxonomy): domain Bacteria; phylum Actinomycetota; class Acidimicrobiia; order Acidimicrobiales; family SHLQ01; genus SHLQ01. The sequence continues at coordinate 17,220 of CAZSYL010000006.1, read as the reverse complement.
TTACCGGCAAGACCCACACGGTCGAGTTCGCCTTTGGGGGATTGGGGACCAACCCGCATCTGCCAACGCCAAAGAATCCATGGGACGCCGTGCAACATCGGGTTCCCGGTGGGTCGAGCTCGGGGGCTGGGGTCTCGCTCAGTGACGGTTCGGCCATCCTCGCGCTCGGCACCGATACCGCTGGAAGCGTCCGCATCCCGGCAGCGATGACCGGCAAGGTCGGCCTGAAGACGACTGCGAAACGTTGGTCTCTCGATGGCATCGTGCCGCTGTCGCCGACTCTCGATACCGCCGGCGTTCTGGCCAACTGTGTCGACGATGTCGCCGTGGCGTTCGCTGCGATCGACCCGGTTTGTGCGAGCCTCGAAGCACTCGATTCGGCCTTTAAACACGCCGACGAGACCGACTTGGTGCTCGGTCGCTGTGACCGGCTCTTCTTCGATGACCTCTCGCCGGGGGTTGGTGAGGCTGTGGAGGTGGCGCTTAGTGAGGTCAGAGACGTTGGCGCCACCATCAAGCCTCTCGACCTTCCCGAGGTCGAGCTGAGCTACGAACTGTTCAAGCGCGGTGGGCCGGTCAGCATCGAGTTCCATCGATTTCTCTCTACCCGACTGCCCGAGTGGATCGAGACCCTCGATCCGAACGTGCGTGCACGAATCGGCGACGCTGCGAACCTCCCCGAGGGTGAGTACGAGCAACGGCTGGCCGACATGGCCATGTGGGCGTCGTCGGTCGATGAGCGGCTGAAGGAAGTCGACGTTCTCGTCGCGCCCACCGTCGCCATCACACCCCCGACCGTCGACGAGGTCTCGACGCGCGAGGAGTACGGCCCACGGAATCTGCTCTCGCTACGCAATACGTCGATCGCCAATTACCTCGGGCTCTGCGCAATCACCCTGCCGGTCGGCCTAGACGCCGCTGGTATGCCCGTCGGTCTCATGCTCGTAGCTCGCGGCGGCTACGACGATCGGCTCATCGCCATCGCCCGTCGAATAGAAGGTGTGCTCGGGACGGGGCACGAACGACTTGGCGACCCACCTCGAATCAACTTGTGAAGCTGCGGACGGTCTCGGACTTTCGTCCTGTACGAGACGTAACCTGTCGTTGTGAACATGCATCCTGAAACCTGGCTCATCTCGCAGGGCCGGCCAACCGAATCCGGCCAGCCGCTCAACGTTCCACCGATGTTGGCGTCGAACTTCCGATTGCCCGGTGACCGGTACTACAACCGTGTCGAGGGCACCGATACGCAGGTCGCGTTCGAGTCACTGATGGGAGGGCTGGACGGTGGCCGATCGCTCGCCTTTGGTTCCGGCATGGCTGCGGTCGCGACGGTCTTTGCGCTGTTGCCGGTGGGGGCGACACTCGTCATTCCCAAAGACCCGTATCACGCGACGAACCTCTTGGCCGAAGAAGGCGAAGAGCAAGGCCGATGGTCGGTCGAACGGCTCGATCTCACCGACACCGACGCGTGGATCGAAGCGGCTGGCCGCGCTGACATGTTGTGGATCGAGTCGCCAGCGAACCCACTGCTCACCGTCGCCGACCTTCCTTCGATCTGTGCATCCGAGCGCAAGGAAGGTTGCCTGATTGCTGTCGATGGCACCTTTGCCACACCGCTTGTACAGAAGCCTCTCGACATGGGTGCCGACATCTCAATGCACTCGGCAACGAAGTTCATCGGTGGGCACTCCGACCTGCTCGCGGGCGTGCTTACGATTGCTGACGAAGCCGATGCCCTGTACGACCGCCTCTACAACGCACGCCTACTTCATGGAGGCACGATCGGTGCTATGGAAGCTTTTCTGGCAATACGCGGGCTGCGCACGTTGAGCCTCCGCATGGAACGCTCAATGGCCAACGCCATGGAGCTCGCACAACGACTCGAAGCTCGCGCCGACATTGCTCGCGTTCGATACCCGGGCCTTCCCAGCCATGACACACACGAGGTAGCAGCGTCGTTCATGGATGGTTTCGGCGCGATGATGAGCTTCGAAGTAACCGGTGATGGCGAACGTGCGAGCACGGTTGCGGAGAGCACAACAATCGTCAAGAACGCGACGAGCCTCGGAAGCGTCGAATCGACGTGGGAACGTCGGGCGTTGATCGTAGGACAGGAACACATGCCCCCGACGCTGATTCGTCTATCGGTCGGGTGCGAGCACGTCGACGATCTGTGGGCTGATATCTCAGCTGCTCTGGACACGTCCAGCTGACGTAGTGTCGGGCGGCGTGAGTGTCTCCGATCCGAACTACGACTGGCTCTCAGAGCTGCCACTGCCACCTGGCGACCCGTTTCTTCGAATGGGCACCCGTGGTCTCGACGAGGCGCTGTGGTTAACCACCGATCACCGGACCGCTGAAGAGCTGGAGCTGCGGAGCCGGATCCTTCGCGAGTATCCCGAACACGCACAGCTACTCACTGGACATGACGATGCGCTTGCAGAACTGATCGATTGTGTTGTCGCGTTCCGAGGTGAGCCACTCACCATCGGTCCCGTTGTCGACGGAGTGCGAAGCGAGCTCGCAGACCTTGCCGTCACCATCCAAGAAGATGTGCTCTTTATGGTTCGCAACGACGAGCATTGGTATCTGGCCGGGGGAGTGCTGATGTTCCCCGACCAGTGGACGCTGCCCGACAAGATCGGTCGGTCGATGGCTCAGATCCACGAGCCGACCGATGGCTACGACGAGCTGCTCGAGGCCAAAGCCGATCAATTCCTCGACAGGTTGAGCCCGGGTCGTGTGGTGCGACGGCGCAACTGGTTCGTCCACGATGAGCCCACGCATTTCCTCGACCGCCACGTCGACCAGCGCGCAGTCGTGAACCCCGACGAGGTGGAGGGTTTGTGGTTGCGGTCGGAACGTCAGACGCTGCGCCGACTCGAACGCAGCGACGCGATTGTGTTCACGGTGAAGACCCAATTCGCCCCGTTCGCCGAGGTAAAGGCGCGCCCAGAGGTCGCAGCCGAGCTCGTGGCGTTTCTCGAACAGGCGAGCGATCGATCGCTCGACAACAAAGATGTGGCCGGTCGTGAGCGGGCCGTTGTTGCTTACCTGACCCAGTAAGGCGGACGCTTCTCCAGGTATGCAGACATGCCTTCGGCCGCTTCATCCGAACCGAATAACTCTGCCGAACGAGCACTCGCATAGGCGATTGCCTCATCGGGTTCCATGTAAGGGATTCTCTCGAACAGCTGCTTGGTAGCAGCCAATGCTTCGGGACCTCCCAGCAGCAGATCGGCGATGACCTCATCGACTTCGGCGTCGAGCGCCTCGACCGAGTCGATCGCAGACGTGATCAACCCAAGGCGCGCAGCTTCGGCGCCATCGAAGAGCTCACCGCGAAGGAACGCAGACCTCGCATCTCCTCGGCGCATCTTCGGCAAACAGATGGCCGACATGATGGCGGGGGCCACGCCGAGGCGCACTTCGGTGAAGCCGAGCTTGATGCCGGTCAGCGACACCGAGATATCGAGTGCGGCGGCGAGCCCGGTGCCACCAGCAACCGCATGGCCGGCAATGCGCCCCACCCACGGTTTGGGCGACAGCTGAATCCGACGAAACAGCGCAAGCGAATCGATCGGACCCGGTTGGCCACCAGTTGCCCGCCGTTCATCAAGGTCGGCGCCAGCGCAGAAGACGCGACCGGAGTTCGTCAGCAAAACAACCCGAACCTCTGGGTCGGTGTCAGCACGGTCCATCGCCGAGACGAGCTCGGCCGTCAGCGCATGGCTCAACACGTTGCGCTTCTCGACATCGTTGAGCGTGATCGTCAACACGCCCCGCTCATCGAGCTCGGTCAGAACACGCGCATCACTCATGTCGGCAATCTAGTTGCACCGGCTCCGACGTGGTCGACCCTCACCTCGCGGTTGTCGCCCAGATGCTTGGAACGTTCATCCTCACGTCCGACCCCGACGACATGATGGTGCTGAGCGTTCGATTCGAGACGTACCGCTAGGAGCGGGGACGCTCGGCGTAAGCTCAAAGCATGCCCATTCTTCAACGTGCGAGTCTTGAGTTTGTCGATCATGCCGAGCTCGTCATGAACTACGAGGTCGACTTGCCCGCGCAGATCGATGAAGTGTGGGCCGTGATAGCTGACAACAACTCGTGGCCCGAGTGGTTTGAGGGCTGTACGTCGATGACGTCATCGCACAACCCGTGGACGGCGGCCGGCCAATCGCGCACGATCAGCGTCACACCGTTCAAGATCCGTGAAGTAGCGATCGCTGTTGACGCCCCGAATCTGTGGGCGATGCAGTTCTCGAAGACCAACCTACCCATGGCGAAGCGAGCGATCGAGATGCTCGAACTTTCCGACACCACGCGCGAAGGCGAAGATCGCACCGCGATTCGTTGGACCGGAGCTTTTGATCTTCCCGCCTACCTTCGTCCGGCCAAGTCGATGTTCGAAGACCGGATGGTCGCCAAGTGGGGCCAGAGCCTCGAGAACCTGCTCGACGCCGTGATCGCTCGTCGATAGCGCTGCTCAATGGGGTCGTTGTCGGGGCGTTCGATTCTGCCGATGAAGGCCGTGCCAGGCGAGCTTCCCGATGCCGACGGCGACTGGGCCTATGAGATCAAGTGGGACGGCATGCGCATCTTGGCGTTCCTCGATGAGGATGGCGTCCGGCTTGCGAGCTCCAACGGCAACTGCGCAACGGTCGCCTTTCCCGAGTTCGACGGCCTGACCGCATTGGTGTCTGGGTTCGACTCGATGATCCTCGACGGCGAAGTGGTCGCGCTTGGTGACGACGGACTTCCCAGCTTCGCGGCCTTGCAGCACCGGATGCACGTCACCGACCCGAAAGCCGCGCTCGCTCGAGCTCAGGCAACACCGGTCACATTTGCGATCTTCGACTTACTGCACCTCAACGGTCATGACACGGTTGGTTTGCCTCTCGCGGACCGGCGCAAGCTGCTCGAACAGATCGTCGATGAGCCAGGCCCGCACTGGCGCCTGACCCACCACACGGTCGACGACCCGACCACCATGTTGAAGAACGTGACCGAACGGGGCATGGAGGGCCTAGTAGCGAAGCGTCTCGACTCGAGTTATCAAGAAGGCAAACGCGCCAAGACGTGGCTGAAGATCAAGCCGACATTACGTCAGGAATTCGTCGTCGGTGGATGGACTGAAGGTCGCGACGGGAATACCGGCGGGCTCGGGTCGCTGCTTCTCGGTGTGATGATCGACGGTGATGACGGCGAGCGACAGCTGTTCCCTTGCGGGCGTGCGGGATCGGGCCTCGACGACAAGACCCGGACATGGTGGAAAGAACAGCTCACCAAAGATGCCCTGGAAGAGTCGCCCTTCTGCGCACCGGTCGTACACCCTGGCCGCGTACTGCATTGGTCGAAGCCCACACAGGTCGTCGAGGTGGCGTTTGGCGAATGGACCGACGATGATCGGCTCCGCTTTCCCGTTTACCTTGGCCGCAGAAACGACAAAGACCCCGCAGACGTTGTCCGCGAGGTCATGTCCCGTCGGCCCTAGAGGCCGTCGAAACAAGCGCTCCCGTCGCTTTGCTCGGGGAACGCTCGTTGTCTAGATGGTTCTACGCAGTCTTTGCGATGAGGACTGCGCACTGCGCCTTGTGGGCAACGTCCTCGGCGACCGAGCCGAGTACACGGCTGATGCCCTGCACGTGACGGTTACCGACGAGGATGAGGTCAGCGTCAACTTCGCTGGCCTGGTTGAGAAGGACCTTGGCTGGTGCGCCAGGCACTGCCTTGAAGGTCACGTTGAGGTGCGAGAACTTGTTCGCAAGGATCTGGAGGTTCTCTTCGGCGATCTGAACGTCGCTCAGGAACACCTTGTCGGAGGACTCTCCGAACTCGCGGATTTCGTTCTTCTTGTCGACGGCGCAAACAAGGTGAAGCGAGGCTCCGACCGCAGTCGCGAGGTCCGCTGCATTCTCGACCGCACGGAGCGCACGTTCAGAACCGTCATATCCTGCAATAATTTTCGTGTACATATCCATCTGCCTTTCGGGCCAGCTTTGGAGTGAGATTTCGCTTGACCCGTACTTAAAACATAGGCACGTCTGGGCGGTTTCTTTAACAGATTGGGGGCAACAGCGGTCACATTGTGACCGGCGCACACCACTTGTGACCGGGGGCGTACGTGCGCGTCACGGCAATGTGTCGCGCAGGTGAACTAGCAGGGTCGAGAACATGTCCAGAGGCGCGATTATGGTCACTCGCATGGACTTCGACCTCGAACAGACCGACCACCTCCTGCTCACGACGAAGCAGATCCGAAAGCGGATGGACATGGATCGGTCCGTTCCCCGCGAAACACTGCTCGAGTGCATAGACATTGCAAGCCGAGCCCCGATGGGGTCCAACGCCGAGCGCAACAAGTGGCTCATCGTCGAAGATCCCGATCTCAAAGCCGAGATTGCTGACCTCTACAGGAAAAACGCAGAGCCGTACTTCGAGTTTGGTCGAACCATCGAGACCGATGCTCGTGGAGAGCGGGTCGCGAGCTCTGCACAGTATCTCTCCGACAACATGCACAAGGTGCCGGCCTTGGTCATTCCGTTACGACTCGACCGTGTCGAAAATGCTAGCTCGGGCGAACAATCCGGCTGGTACGGCTCGGTGTTGCCTGGGGTGTGGAGCTTTCAGCTGGCGCTGCGCTCACGAGGGATTGGTTCGTGCTGGACAACTCTGCACCTGGGTTCGGAGTCCGAGGTCAGTGAGCTGCTCGGCATTCCCGACACGGTCACCCAGGTCGCCATGTTGCCGGTCGGCTATTACACCGGTGACACATTCTCGGTCACGCCCCGCCGACCAGCGGCCGACATCACCTTTATCGACCGCTGGGGTAATAAAGCATCAGAGTCGTAACGCGAGAAGCGGTTGGCTGCTCCTGTCTAGGTGCGCGCTGGTGACGAGTGGAGACCACATTCGGTCTTGGCCGTGCCGCTCCACCGACCAGTTCGGTCCTCGTCTGACGACGTGGACACTGTTGGCGCAGATGTACATGGCGAGCAACCGATCGACCGATATCCGAGTGCATCGAGTGGATGCGCTGGGAGATCAAACCGGCCACGGTATGCCTCGATGTCGCCGGTGGTCCACGACAGCATCGGGTGATAGCGCTCCGTGTCGATCGGCCCTGGCATGGTCGGGGCAAACCCTCCACGAGTAGATGTCTGCTCGGCTCGGACACCGCTCACCCACACGTCATAGTTCGCCAACAGCTCGTGCATTGGTTCGACCTTGTTCATCGTGCAGCACTGATTTTCGCTGGTGATGTAGAGGCCCGTCGCTGGTGCCTCGTTGCCGCGCACAATAACCAGATTGAGGTCGAGCCGGTCGACGATCTCGTCTCGAAAGGTGATGGTCTCCTCGAAGTGGTAACCGGTATCGAGGAACGCTACCGGAATCTCCGGCGCCATTGTGTGAAGTATGTGGAGCAGGGGAATGCTGTGGGTTTGAAACGACGAACTGACGACCATTCGTTGCCCCGCGCGGCGGTAGCCATCGATCATCTGGTCGATCGTCGATAGCTGTGGAGAACTTGCCAACATGAGTTCGGATAGTACGAAGTGAGCGATCGGTCTCGGTGTGCATCCCCCAAAATCGGGTCGACGTATTCGATCTAATGTCCGCCGGTGCGGGAATCCGGTCCGCCGGATGTACGGACAACCGGGCTGGCGGTATGTCCGTACCAATAACTCGGAGTCGGGCGAGCGATGAGCGTGTGGTTCAGATGCACGGGTTACTACGTTCGCAGCATGTCCGAAAGCGTCTTCCCAAACGCACGCCCGTATCCGGTAAACCTTCGCCTCGATGGCAAGCCCGTCCTCTGTGTCGGTGCCGGCAACGTGGCGGTTCGGAAGGTCGAACAGCTGCTCGAATCCGGCGCTCGGGTTACTGCGATTGGTCCGGCTGTGAATCCCGACTTGACGGCGCTCGGTTCCCGGCCATTCGTCGGGACGCTCAAGGTTGAGGAGCGCGCGTACGAGGTAGGCGAGGTGGCCGACTACTCGTTGGTGATCACCTGCACCGATGACCCCGACGTCAACCGTCAGGTTCATCAGGACGGTTTGGCCGCAGGCGTATGGGTCAACTCGGCCGATGACCCGGAGAACTGCGAGTTCACGCTCGCATCGGTCGTGCGAACCGGCGACCTGCAAATCGCCATATCGACCGAAGGTCGCTCGCCGGCGCTGGCGATGCATCTGCGCCGACGTTTCGAGCGTGAGTTCGACCATTCCTATGAGCGTCTGCTCGATTTGCTTTCCGAGGTTCGAGACGAAGCTCGAAGCCGATTTGGAACCAGCGAGATATCTGGCTGGCAAGAGGCCATAGACAACGGACTGATCGAGCTCGTCGCTGCTGGCGAGCACGACACGGCCCGTCATCGGCTCCGGGCCCACCTCGGGCTAGTGCCCGAGTATGACCGCAACCCGAGAAAAGTCGTGGCGGCCGAGAAAACTGTCCACCGCGAGAGCGCATCATGACCGTCCACCTGGTCGGTGCCGGTCCTGGGGACGTCGACCTGCTGACATTGCGAGCAGCGCGCTTGCTCGGTCGAGCAGATGTCCTCATCTATGACCGTCTTGTCGGCGCCGAGATCTTCGACATAGTCGCCCCTTGGGCTGAGCTCATCGATGTTGGCAAGGACCCGAACGGCAAGAGTGTCCCGCAAGATGAGATCAACCGAATCCTCGTCGAGAAGGGTCTCGATCACGGCTGCGTTGTCCGTCTAAAGGGTGGCGACCCGTACGTGTTTGGTCGCGGAGGAGAAGAGGCCTTGGCGCTCGCTGCAGCAGGGGTGCGATGCGCGGTCGTACCGGGCATTACCTCTGCGATTGCCGGACCTGCCGCTGCGGGCATTCCGGTCACGCATCGAGGCACATCCAGCGGTTTCACCGTGCTGACCGGATTCCAGAATCCGAACAACGCGCAGCGACTCGATTGGGATGCTGTCGCCAGGCTCGGCACCACACTCGTGATCCTCATGGGGGCATCACGAGCACGTACGGTCCGGCAGCGACTAATCGATGGCGGGGCGCCGAGGGACACGCCTGTAGCCGTGATTACCCGCGCCACGACATCTGATCAACGCAGCGTCCGATCCACGCTGGCTGAACTCGGCAACGACGAGATAGAGAACCCGTCGATCATCGTCGTTGGTCAGGCTGCTGCGCTCGAGCTCGCAGCCATCGAGCGCGAGACGGCGCACATCCAACATCCAATTCTCGTACCAACCATGTCCGTTTCGGACAACCAGGAGCAGGGAGAGCTGCCATGGCAGTGATCGATTCACCACAGACCGAGCGGGTCACCGACCTTCAACCCGGAGAAGTCACCGACCCCGACATTGCCGCCGACATCGAGAAATTTGAAGAGATGCTCGCCTGCTATTTAGTTGGCGAGGTTGAAGAAGATGTGTTCCGCGTGTTCCGCCTCACCAACGGGATCTACGGCCAGCGCCAGGGCGGCCGGAACCAGATGATTCGAGTTCGCATGCCGTATGGCTCGATCACAGCCGATCAGCTCGACATGCTCGGCTTTCTCGCCAAGAACTACTCGAGGCAATGGGGCCACATCACCACCCGCCAAAACATCCAGATGCACTTTGTGCAGCTGGACAAGATCCCCGAGGTGATGAAGCACCTTGGTTCGGTTGGTCTCAGTACTCGCGAAGCGTGCGGTGACACGATCCGCAACGTGCAGGGTTGCCACCTCGCTGGCGCCTGCCCGTACGAGGTGCTCGATATCAGCGCCTGGGCAGAAGCAGCCAACGATCATTTCATCCGGAACCCTCTCGGGCAGCGATTGCCCCGCAAGTTCAAGATCAACTTCTCGGGTTGCGACACCGACTGCGGCCAAGCGCTCTTCAATGATGCCGGCGTCATTGCCGTGACCCGTACTCGAGAGGATGGAACGATCGAGGCCGGCTTTCGTGTCTTTGTCGCCGGTGGTCTGGGAGCGAACCCACACGCGGCGCTCGCCATCGAAGAGTTCACCGCAAAAGAGGATCTGCTTCCGACGATCGAAGCCATTTTGCGCGTGTTCGAACAGACCGGCAATCGTGACAACAAGCTTCGTGCTCGTATGAAGTGGGTCGTTGGTGAGCTCGGTTGGGAGGAAACCCAGCGCCGAATCCTCGCCAGCCGCAAACTGCTTCCAGCTTCATCGAGCTGGCCCGGTGGGATCCCCGAAGCGGTCATTGGCTCGGGAGATGCCCCAGCAGGTCGCGGCACCGGACCCGTGACCGCTATTGGGCAGGGCGTCAACGTTACCTTCGGTGCCCAAACCCCCTATGACCGTTGGGAAGCAGCAAACGTGGTCCGTGGCGCGGCGAACGGAACCGTGTCGGCCTATGCCTGGTGCCGTCTCGGCGACATAACCGTCGAGCAGTTTCACGGAATGGCTGCGATCGTTCGCGACTTCGATGTCGAAGTTCGGGCCACCAATCGCCAGAACTTCATCGTTCGCGGACTCCGCGACGAGCAGCTCGCGGACCTTCACGCTCGGCTCGACGTGCTCGATATGGCCCAGCCCGGGGCCGAACTCGTCCGTGATGTGTTGTCCTGCCCGGGAGCTGATACGTGTGGTCTGGCAGTGACCCAGTCGCGTGGTCTGGCGTCAGCGATCGGCGACGAACTCGAAGCTGCAGGCTTGGCCGAGGTCGCGGGCGTTCGAATCAACATCAGTGGTTGCACCAATTCGTGTGGGCACCATCACACTGCCGACATTGGATTCTTCGGGGTCGAACGACGAGCGCACGGGCAAAGTGCTCCCGGCTATCAGATGCTGCTCGGTGGACATGTCGGCCAAGAACGGGCCGAGTTTGGCGACAAGGCGCTGCGCCTCCCAGCCAAAGCAGCGCCCAAGGCAGCAGTGCGCGTGTTGCAACGCTTTCAGGATGAACGGGACGTGGCCGAGACATTCCCCGTTTGGCTTGAGCGTGTCGGTGGTGCTGGAGAGGTGGCGAAGGACCTCGCCGATCTCGGTGCGTTCCCTACTCCGGTCGAAGCTCCGGATTTCTATGTCGACTTCGACGAGACCGGTCCGTACGTCAAAGAGGTGGGCGCGTCCGAATGCGCGACCTGATACAGACAAATCGCTACATATGTCTGGTAGCTGCCTAGGATGAGCAATATGACATTTAAGCTCGATCGCTCGAACCCGCTCCCGTTGTGGGCGCAGCTCGAAGCCGAACTTCGCCGCCGTCTCGACGACGGCGAGTTTGACGATGGCTTTCCTACCGATGCCCAACTCGTCAGTCGTTACGACGTCAGTCGACATACCGTGCGTGAAGCAATCCGGCACCTCAACAAAACGGGTGTGTTGCGCCGCGAGCGCGGTCGCGGGACGGTGGTAAACAAGGCTGAGTTCGAACAACCACTCGGTGGTCTATACAGCCTCTTTGCCTCCATCGAGGCTGCGGGAGTTGAGCAGACGAGCATCGTGCTCGAGATCGGTAGACGCACCGATGCAACGGCGGCGAACCAACTCGGTGTAGATGAGAACGATGAACTGTTCTATCTCGAACGCATTCGTTGTGCCGGTGATGCTCCTCTCGCTGTCGACCGGGCCTGGATGCCGCTCGAGCTGGCCGAACCGTTGCTCGATGCGGACTTCACTCACACCGCGCTCTATGACGAGTTGGAACGTATTGGCACGAGCCGGCCGAACAAAGGCTGGGAACGGCTGACGCCGATTCTGCCGAGCTTTGCCGATCGTGAGCGCCTTGAACTCGGTCGCAACGATGCAGCGTTCTTCTTGGAGCGTCTCGGCAAACATGACGACCGCGTCATCGAATGGCGCACGACCACGATCCGGGGCGACCGGTACCGTTTTGTTGCGGACTGGTCAACAACCGCGGTCTCCGGCCTGCCGTTTACGGCTCGTCCCTAAGTCAAATAGCCCATATAGGCGCACCAAAACCGGGGTTCCTCGCGAAAAAGATCTGTTGATAAATCAACAATTCGCGCCTTTCGTGACGTAGGACACTGCGCTCAGTGGTGCATTAAGCACTCATTGTGCCTACCTTTGCGTGTCGTGTTCAATAGTTACGATTCCGTTACACCAAAACGACGTCCTGTAATTCGCGTCATCTTGGCGACGCTTTTGGCGTCGACGATTTTTGGTGTCTCGATCAGCGCAGCGTCCGTTCCTGAAACCGAGGTCGTCACCAACGTTGCTGCGAGCGAGAGCGTGCAGGCCAGCAGTCCACTGGCGGCTCGCGTCATCCCTGTCGATGACGAGTTCCTCGAGATCCTCGCGGGCGAGGCAGAAGAAATCGTCCGCGATGCTGCGAACGATGCTGCGGCCGACGAGCTCGTCGAAGATGACGTTCTCGAAGACGTTCCAGCTGTAGAGCCGATCGATAACGATCCGACCGACACCGTCGCGTCCGGCGATGTTGCTAATGAGCAGAGTGTTGCTGATGTTGTCAACGTTGTTGACAACATCGATGTCGAAGACGAAACAGCAGAAGACGAAGTAGTCGAAGAAGAGAACGTTTCCGCCGCTGCTGCAGGCTCGATTGCACAGGCGCTCACCAACCCGACCGCCGACGTCGAGGTGCTCAACGCCGGAGTAGCGCGAGCGGAGGTTGAGTCACGCGCTTCGCTGGCACTTAGCGAACGCGAACTTCGTATTGCAGAGCTCGAAGCCGAACTCGAAATCACTCGGGAAATCGCTGCACAGCGGGCTCAACTTCCTCTCGGTGAGCAGGCAGCGCTTTTGGCTCAGGATCTCGGTGTGGCTGGATCGGAAGCCGAAGCACAGGCGAACTGGGACGCTGGTTACCAGCTCGGTGGCGGAGGCAACCTGTCTTCATTCCACAGCACGATCCTTCCCTGTGAATCTGGTAGTCAAGCCAACCGCGACACCGTCGTTGGGCGTACCGATGATTGGGGGCGGGCACAGATCAACCGTCCCGTGTGGCGCACCACCTTCCAGCAGCTCACCGGCCTGAACTTCGAAGAGAACATCGTGCACCCGACGCTCAATGGCTTCATGGCTGCCCACATTGAACGGGTCCAGGGCTTGAGTGCCTGGACCTGCTGGCGTAACCGCTAACTCCTCGGCCTGACCAGATCCCCCTCCAGGCCTTATCCGAGTTCGCTGAGCAGAGACTTGGCGAGCTTGGAGAGGGGTTTTCCCGTTGGCCAAACCGCTCGGAGATTGCGCTCGATCTTCAGGCCTTTCACGTTCACCTCGACGAGGTGCCCGAGTGCGATCTGATCCGCGACTGCCAGGCGGCTAATCACCGTCGGTGACTGGCCGTTGAGTACAGCGCTTCGAACCGCCGACGTCGACCCCAGTTCGAGTACCGACTCGGGTGGCTCGAGGTCCGCGGCGAGCAGTGCACGGTCGAGCGCTTCGCGTGTGCCCGAGCCCTGCTCTCGCATCACGAGCGGGGTTGAAGCCAGCTCGACCATGTCGATCGATTGCCTACGCTCCCACGGGTGATTGGGTGGTACAACCGTGACCAGTTGGTCATTGGCGACCACCAGCTCGTCCATGTTTGGCGTTTCCAGTGGAGTTTCGATGAATCCGAGATCGGCCTCGCCCCGAGCCAGCTGATCCAACACATGGGTCGAGTTCTCAACGTCTAGCGAGATCGTGTCCTCGGGATGTTCGCGGGTGAACCGAGACAGCCAACCCGGGAGCAGGTACTCGGCGATCGTGTAGCTGGCCGCGATGCGTAGCTTTCCGGCTTGTTCGGCCTTGAGCGCATCTAGGCCAGCCTCCAGTTCGTGGGCCGCGAGCAGAATCGCGTCGGCCCATCCGGACACCACCACACCTTCTGGCGTGGGCGTGGAGCCGTTTGGGCCGCGATCGAAGAGTGTGACCCCCAGTTGACGCTCGAGGTTGCGCATGCGGCTTGTGACCGATGGTTGTGCAATGCCGTGGGCCTTGGCAGCCTTTCCGAAGCTGCCGTGCTTGACCACAGAGGCAAACACGTCGAGGGCGGACAGCTCCGGGAAGCTTGCTGAGAGTGGCATGGCATAGATCATAGCTATGGAGTCATTGATAAAACCCACCTATTACTTCTGTGTCGGACGACACAGAATGGGCGGGTGACGCGTCTCGGCTTTCTTCTCGATAGTGATAGCTGCATTGGTTGCCACGCCTGCACGGTTGCGTGCAAGAGTGAACACGATGTGCCGCTGGGAGTGAACCGAACCTGGGTGAAATACATCGAGACCGGCACCTTTCCCGACGTGGCTCGCAAGTTCAACGTCATGCGTTGCAACCAATGCGACGATGCGCCGTGCATGGCAATCTGTCCAACGTCGGCGCTGTTTCGGGCTGACAATGGCGTGGTCGACTTCCAAGATGACGACTGCATTGGTTGCAAGTCGTGCATGAATGCCTGTCCATACGACGCGCTCTACATCAATCCGGAAACGAACACCGCGCACAAGTGCAACATGTGCAATCACCGGCTCGAGCAGAATCTCGAGCCGTCGTGTCAGATCGTCTGCCCGACAGAGGCGATCATTATCGGCGACCTCGACGACCCAAAGTCGCGTATCAGCCAGACGATCGCGCGCAACGACGTGGCGGTCCGGGCCCCCGAGCAGAACACCTTGCCGAAGGTGTTCTACAAAGGTGCCGACCAGGCCGCGCTCGACCCAACCCGTAGCGCGATCGCGAACGATGGAATGATCTGGGCTGACACGACGCCAAACCACCCGAGCGTGCCGGTAGCGATCGGCAAGAAGCCCTCGGAAATCGAAGGCGTCGTCGCCCGAACCGCCTACACGACCAGCCACAAGCCCACCTGGGGGCAGATGGTGTCGGGCTACCTGGTGACCAAGGCCATCGCCGGTGGCGTCATGTTGATCGCAGCGCTTCTCGTGCTCCTCGGCCATGCCGATGAGCAGGGGAGTGTTGGCATCATGGCGCCGGTCGTGGCGACGATCTTTCTGCTCGTCACCAGTGCTTTGTTGATCGGCGACCTCAAACAGCCCGGACGTTTCTATTACCTGCTGACAAAGGGGAACTTCAACTCGTGGTTGGTGAAGGGCGCCTATGTGCTGATGGCCTTTGGCGCTATCACCGGCGTGTGGCTCATCGCTGGGATTCTCGAAGCGGACGGACTGTTGGCGGTGCTCGCCATTCCCGCAGCTATCACCGGCGCTGCAACGGCTGGTTACACCGCCTTCCTCTTCGCCCAGTGCGAGGGTCGGGACCTGTGGCAGACGCCGATCCTGCTTCCAACGCTGCTGGCGAGGGCTGTCGTGGCGGGGTCGGCGACATGGCTCATCGTCGATCTATTTATCGACGTTCCGTCACCCGACGCCGTGCGCTGGGCGTTGGTCGGAGGCGTTATCGCCGTTCTCGCCCTCACCTGGATAGAGACTGCTGGAAGCCACAGTCGTCACGTCGAGATCGCTGTTCACAACATGGTCAAGGGCGACCATGCGCCGATGTTCTGGAACGGTCTCATCACCGGCGTAGTCGTTCCTTTGATCCTCGCTGTGGTCGCGCTCGTCGTCACCTCAAGTCAGGCCGGTGTCGTGTTCAGCGCCATTGCGGGCATCTTCGCTCTGATCGGCATGTTCTTCTCCGAAACCGCCTTTGTCCGTGCTGGCCAGTCCGTCCCTCTCTCCTGAACCCCGTCTCTTCGAAAACTTGTATGTCCGTGCACGCCTAGCGCGCTTAGACCGACAAATTTTGGAAAGAAAGAGCTACTGATGAGCGATCTCGAGAAGTATCCACCGCTGGAAGACTGGCACGACGTCACCAGCCTTGACGCGAAGGCGTGGCCGACCCGAGTCGAAAAGCACCACACGCTCGTCCCCACCAGTTGTTTCAACTGCGAGGCAGGCTGTGGCCTGACCGCGTGGTTCAACAAGGACACCGGCGAAATCGAAAAGGTCGAGGGCAACCCGGAACATCCAGCGAGTCGTGGTCGAAATTGTGCCAAGGGGCCAGCAACGCTCAACCAGATCTACGACCCTGAGCGCATCATGTTCCCGATGAAACGGGTTGGCGAACGAGGGTCCGGTGGCTGGGAACGCATCAGCTGGGACCAAGCGCTCGAAGAGATCGGCGGTCGCCTTCGCAAAGCAATGCAGGAGGATCGGCACAACGAAATCATGTACCACGTCGGCCGTCCCGGCGAAGAGGGCTACACCAACCGAGTGCTCCAAGCCTGGGGGGTGGACGGCCACAACAGCCACACGAATATCTGCTCATCGAACGCTCGCATTGGCTACCAGAGCTGGATGGGTCACGACCGCCCATCCGCGGACTACGCGAACGCAAAGGTCATCTTTCTGATCTCGGCGCACCTCGAGTCCGGCCACTACTTCAATCCACACGCGCAGCGAATCATCGAGGCACAACAAAACGGCGCGACCGTCATCGTCTGCGACCCCCGCCTATCGAACACCGGCTCGAAGGCCGACCATTGGCTGCCGACGTGGCCCGGAACCGAACCGTTCCTGTGTCTCGCGATCATCCACCAGATGCTCGAAGACGACACATGGAACAAGGAGTTTGTCGAACGGTGGGTCAATTGGGAGACGTTTCTCGCCGAGGAGTTTCCCGACATGGCGAACGAGTTCGCGAGCGTCGGCCCGGCGCTCAAGGCTCACTACGCCGACTACACCCCAGAGCGCGCTGAACACATCACGGGCATCCCGGCAGATCAGATCCGCGAGATCGCTGCGGTGATTGGCCAGCATCCCACCAAGTTCGCCTCACACAACTGGCGCGCAGCCGGTGCAGGCAACCGCGGTGGATGGCAGGTCGCCCGCTGCCTCTTCTTCATTGCCGTAATGACCGGCTCGGTTGCGACCAAAGGAGGCACCAGCGGCAACGGGTGGAACAAGTTCAAGCCCGCCGCACCACTCGGAGCACCCGGCATCGAACGCTGGAACGACCTCGAATGGCCGAAGGAGTTCCCGCTGGCCTATCACGAAATGTCGATCCTGCTCCCACACTTCCTGAACGAAGGCCGCGGCAAACTCGACACGTACTTCAGCCGGGTCTACAACCCGATCTGGACCAACCCCGATGGGTTCAGCTGGATGGAGGCACTCACCGATCCCGAGAAGGTCGAGTGTCACGTTGCGCTCACGCCGACATGGAGCGAGACCTCCTGGTTTGCTGACTACGTCCTACCAATGGGTGTTGGCGCAGAGCGACACGACGTTGTCAGCTATGAGACTCATCAAGGTCGCTGGATAGCGTTTCGCCAAAGCGTGTTCCGCCGCTTTG
>CAZSYL010000005.1:88062-103136 GCA_964610745.1 uncultured Acidimicrobiales bacterium | reverse complement strand
GTTGGTGAGGTCATGGGCCAAGACTTTCAAATCATGGACACAAGATCCATCCCAGGTCTGGGAAACGGTGCGATGCGTTGAAAGATCTGTACTCTCAGCGTGACCCGACGGGTCTGATGCTCTATGAGTCAGTGGCATGTCAACAGAAGCTCAGCGCTAGTAATTGCTGCATTGAACACCGCGATCAGGTCGGCGGCTGTCTGTGTGCCCGTGATCGGCCATGGGTAGCAACCCAGCAAGGAGGACTCAGCGAGGTACTCGATGACCGTCCGCACCTGCGCCTCATCAATTTCGATCAGAACCGTGCGTCCGGCGCTGAACTCGCGGAGTTCTATGACACCAACAATGTTTCGATTAGTTGTGGCGTCGAAGATGGCGAGTTCTTTATGACTCTTCCCCTTACTCCAATGTTCCTGCCGAACTCTGTGAACGGTGAACCGGTCGATAACTTCAGTCGTGTCGAGTCTGCGTCGATATGTTTCAACGGGAACTAGAAGCGGAGTGCTCGGATGGCTGGGACGGGAAATGTTGTCGAGGATCTTGAAGCGATTCGTAAAGCTCAAGTTCCGGGTACGTACATGTACGACATTCACGTACAAGCCGGTCGAGTGCCGTGGTGGCGACCGGCATCAGGTCTAGCGATCAAGTTCCTGAAAGAAGAGATTCCTGAGGTTCCCGACGACCTCATCGATTTGTTGTCGGTGACAGAAGTCCCGGCGTCTGGGATTCTGGATTTTATGGGGCCAATTGGCAGTGGCTATCACGGGTCTCTGCGTGCTTATTCGTCGGCAGTCCACAGCGATATCGCTCCTTTTGGTTTCGTGCCGAGCGACGAGATCCACCGTAAAACAAATCGAACGCGCGACGATGACGACGGGTGGGTGCCTGACGGCGACCTGTTCTGGTTTCAGGTACAGAACAACAATCGAAACCTTGGGATGGCGATGGGCGGCCCGAATCATGGGCGTGTGTATTCGATGAACGAAGGTTATCGCGCTCAACGGATTGGGTATCGGCTTCGTGACGTCGTCGCCTGTACCCGTGAGTTGTATGAAAATGGATGGTTCACCTTTTTTGAAAGGAAGCTACGCAACCCGCTCGAGTATGACGGCGAACTCGAAGAGAAGATCGCCGAACTCGTGCTGCCAGTGGTCGAGAAATGGCACTGCAGCCCCCGAGTCGCGTGCCTAGTTCGCCACACCGAACCATCACCGCCAGCAGACCTCTAGCACATCCCCAACTCACGCCCGCCGCTGAACAACAACACCAAACACACCCTCCCAAACTCAGCAGGGCCCGGTCAGATAATTCAATGTCACACCCCATCCCTAGGTTGTTGCTCACAAGTTCGTAGCATGTCCCCGAGCGGTCGGAGACTGGCTATGACGCCAGAGGACCATCCAAAATTAAGTCCCTATCTCCGAAAGGCTCCATCCGTGGAACCCATCGCTTCAACAACCGACGCTCCGACCGCTCCTGAGACAGGAGCGGTCAACCCGCTCCGGCGTGGTTCGACATCGACACAGGCCTTCGGTGCCGGTCGACGCGAAAGCCACGATGCCAGCGAGTTCTACGCTCGCTTTACTCCGCCTATCGTCTCCGATGACGACACGGTCAACCCTCTTCCCGAGCTCGAGACGGTCAACCTCGACGATTGGTGCGTCAACGGAGATGCCCGAAATATGACGGTCATCCCCGACAATTCGGTGGCGCTCGTCGTGACCTCTCCGCCCTACTTCGTCGGCAAGGAGTACGAACAGGCGGTCGCTGGCGATCGTGATCGCGGCCCCGAGATTCCCCGCACCTACCTCGATTATCTCCAGATGCTTCGCGACGTCTTCAGCGAGTGCCTCCGCGTACTCGAACCGGGTGGACGCATCGCCGTCAACGTGGCCAACCTCGGCCGCAAGCCGTATCGCAGCCTGTCCGCCGATGTCATCAACATTCTCCAGGACGACCTTGGGATGTTGCTTCGTGGTGAGATCATCTGGCATAAGGCCGAAGGTGCATCCGGCTCACTTGCGTGGGGCTCGTACCGGTCAGCGACCAACCCGGTTCTGCGCGATATCACCGAACGCGTGATCATTGCGAGCAAGGGTCGCTTCGACCGAGCTCAAAAGCCAGCCAAACGCGAAACCGCTGGCATGCCGTATCGCAGCAGTGTGAGTGCGGACGAGTTCATGGAAGCCACGCTCGACGTGTGGCGCATCGACCCCGAGTCGGCCCGACGGGTCGGCCATCCAGCGCCGTTCCCCGTCGAACTCCCTCGTCGACTCATCGATCTCTACACCTTTGAGGGCGACGTCGTCCTCGACCCCTTCCTCGGCTCTGGATCGACAGTCGTCGCCGCCGAGCGCACACAGCGGATCGGCGTTGGCTTCGACCTCGATCCCGACTATGTCACTTTGGCCCGCGAACGGGTCGCCGCAGAACAGGCCCGGCGGAGACACCGGCCTGTCGTATCAGCAGGAGATGAACCATTGCCCACACTTCAGGTACCAGAAAACATCGATGAGCGCGTTGAGCACTTCCAGGCCCGCGCCACCAAAGAAGGCAAGAAAGCCCAGGACCTCGCAAAGGAGGTGCTGGAGGAAGCCGGCTTCGAGATCATTGCCGAGAAGGTGAAGGTCAAGGGCACTGGTTTGCAACTCAACTTTGAGATCACCGATCAGGCCGGCGAGTATCGCTACTACGTCGACATGTCCGGCGCATTCACCAGCAGCCGACCCGGCCTCATGCGAACCGACACGTTATGGAAGATGCTCGGTCGAGCCAATGTGCTGAAGACCACACATCCGGATACTCGCTTGCTCGTGCTGACCTCGCATCTTCCACGGAAGAATTCCGAAGGCGACCGCGCCATGCGCGCGGTTGGTCCGTGGGCGCTCTTCGATGCAATCGAAATCTTTGACGACCCCGGTGACGGGCTCGACTTTGGAGAGAACAGCGACGTCAACGCCGCTGGTGTTGCACGCCTTCGCAGCTACGCACAGCAAGGAGCCACCGAGCCGCTTCCCGGCTACTGGACCGAAGCAGACATCGCTGGACGCTTCCATCAACGAGGCGCATGAGCGGGGTTGCCTACGCCGTGGTTCGAGACGAACCGCCAACGGTGTATGCCGCCGACTCCATCGATGTCCTGCAGCGACTCCTCGCCCTCGAGGTAGTGGCACGTTCTGTCCCGAACGACCTGGAAGTCAAGGCGCGCGAGCGGATGCGCAAGGCGCTGCTCGAGGAGCGGTGGGCTGACGCGGTCGTCGAATGGATCGATACCACCTCGACCGGAATCGATGTGTACACCCAGCTTCACGTCTATTCAGAAGACGACCTCCCGAGCGAACTGATCGGGGCACAACTGCAATTCGCCCCACTCTTTCGGGACTGAGGATCGACACGTGGCCTCGTCGCGTACAAAGATCACCGAGATCGTCACCGGCCTCGCGATGCTTGGCTTCCCAAGCATCGATCGGGCCCTCGCTGTCCGGCCCAACTGGTTTCACGGTGTCACCGACGACGAGTACGACCTCTTGTATGACGAGCTCACAGCCGGGGAGTCCGAGGCCGAGTTTTCCCAAGCCTGGGAGCACGGCCAACGATTTCTTGAGTCACCCGATGGCCTTCGAGGCCGGGTGCCCGACCGGGTTGAGTGGCAGGGCCCAGGCCGCCCGCCGGGTTATGACCAGATTCCTGCCGACCTACGTGTCGACCACGTTTATCTGATCAGCTGCAAATATGGCTCGGACATTCTCTTCAACGTCTCGCCGGCCCACGTCTTTGATCGGCTCCTCGCTGAACGCCGCGGCGACCGGACTGACTGGTTCCTCGAGATTGCACCCGAGGCCTACCAGGACCTGTACGAACGAAGCGTCATGTTCACCGGCATTGTCGACATGCCCGACTGTGTCAGCCAACTCGATGGCGAATCACGACAGCGTCTCAAAGATGCGCTCCCTACCCGCGGTGCCTGGCCTGACGAGCTGACCAGTCCGTACCGTGACTTTGTCAACGCCGTCTCGGTCGCGACCGCACATCGTTGGAAGGACAACCTCGCCGACAAAGCCGACCAGGAACTCATGTTGTGGCGCCTGCTGCGGTTTCAGCCAGCGCCCTACTTCGTCCTAGGTGCGAGCTCGGACGGAACGCCACTGCGCTTTCGGGTTGGGACGCCGAGCGATTTTCGACGGCAGTTCTCGATTCGGTCGTTCGACGTTTGGGCCGATGCCATGGGCCAACCAATGGTGCGCTGGCGGGCGGAGTTGCAAGGGGCTCGACGTCCAATCGAGGGCCACATGGAAGTGCGGTGGAGCCGCGGCCGGTTTGGTGGAGTTCCCGAAGCCAAGGTCTACCTAGACACTGCACACCACCAGGTCGCCAATTACGACGAGATTCGCTGACCGGGTTCGCGTTCTCTAACCGAGCGAGTCAATAGAGGCGGCCGCGGTAGGCCACCGGCGCAAGGCGAGCTCTCGGGTGATGATCGCATCGCTTGCGACGTAGGTGTGGAGCTCATCGGTGGACAGTTCGTGGATGCGTTCACGGTCGACCTCGACGGGCGACAGTCCCATGAACCGGGCCAAGGTCTTCAGCCCGCACGGAAGGTGCATGACTGCGCCGACATCTGCTCGGTACACCCGATACGCATCGAGGTGTTGATGCCCGTGCCATGACCCGATGTATCCACCAGCATGACCTGGAAGTGGTTCGTGAGGCGATCGCGAAAAGGGGTCTGGCCGGAGGTCGAGACCCAAGGGGACACCGCGTATCGCGGCGCGGTCAGCTAGAAACGGCAGATCGAAACGAGCGCCGTTCCAGGTGGTGATCACGCCGGTGTCGAGTTCTGCGATGGCGCGATCCAGGCGGATGAGAATGTCGGACTCCTCGCCGTCAAAGACGTTGGCCCACCCATCGCCCGAAACTGCAACGGCGACGATTGGGGCCGTTGCCGGATCGAGCCCACCGAGCTCGGTGTCGGTTTCGATATCGAGCGCGTAGACGATTTCGGGGTTAGTGCGGGAGTAGCTGATGAGAGGACCTTAGCGGGTCGCCCTGACACGGAGTCCGTCGCGAACCGGTAGCTCAGCTACGCCCTAGTTCTCGCAACGCAGACGGACATCGCCCAATCCATCGGGCGTTGCGAAGGTCGAACCAGCGCAGCGATCGACGCCGATTCCGCCATCGACGGAGTCATCGCCGTTCTCGCCTTGAAGGCTGTCGAGTCCGCTGCCACCAAACAGTGCATCGTGACCATTGCCGCCGCGGAGGCTGTCGTTTGAGGGTCCTCCATTTAGCCTGTCCGTCCCATTGCCGCCGTTGAGCGTGTCGGCTCCGGCTGCACCGATCAGGAGATCGTTGCCGGTGCCTCCAACGAGACGATCGACCCCGTCACCTCCGCGAAGGTCGTCGGATCCGTCGTGACCGGCGAGCGCGTCATTTCCACCGCCACCGGTGATCGTGTCGGCTCCCTTGCCGCCGCGCAGGTCGTCGCCTCCAGCTCCGCCGGCGAGTTTGTCGCCACCGCTGCCGCCAAAGATCCGGTCGTCGCCCTCATTCCCGGTGAGGTTGTCGTTTCCACCGCTTCCGTTGAGCAGGTCGTTGCCATTGCCCCCGCTGATGGTGTCGGCGCCATTCCCTCCGGTGATGATGTCGTTGCCATTGCCGCCGGCGATCAGATCGCCACCGGCTTCGCCGAGAATGGTGTCGTTTCCTGCACCGCCATTGATGACGTCGTTGCCTGGACCGCCGCAGATGAAGTCGTTTCCGGCGAGTCCGCCGATGTTGTCCTGGCCACCAAAGCCAACAATGACATCGACGCCGGCGGTGCCGCTGATGGTGTCAGGCCCAGCGGTGCCGATGATGGTCGCCTCACGGCCCGAGCATGTCGGAGGGTTGATTGACAAGTTCGTCCTGCCGGTCGGATTAGCTATGTCGAAAAAACCGTGCCGGCCCACGTTCCACGCTCGACGTTGGTTGCCGTCGCGTCCAAGAAAGGTCCCGTCGTGTCCGACCAGCAGGCCTCTACTGGTTACCTCGAGTGACGTCACGCCGACGAATCCATCAGATCCCGGATCCCAGTCCAGTGCCGTCCCGGTGGCCGGATCGAATGCAGCGAGCTGATCTCGGTTCACGGTGGTGGGGAACCTGCTTGCGGGCGTAATGCCGAAGCAGCTGTTGTCGTTCGTGTACTGACCTATGCCGGGGAACGGAACGGGCGAATTCGGCCCTTCGACGTTGCAGAAGTGGCCGCCCATGAAGACCGCCGAGTTTGAGATCGCAACCGAGTACGTGCTGTCGAAGTTGCGAGCGATCCATCGTTCGCCCTGATTGGGGGTGGACCGGTCGGTGATGTCGAATCGAACACCCGCGTCCCTGCCAAGCAGCGGTTCGTCGCCGCCGTTGCTGACCACAACGATGTAGCTGCCGTCCGGAGAGAGATCAGCATCGAAGGCAAGGATCTCCTCGCCGTTCCAGAAGTCCGTGCTGTAGCCGAGGAGCGAGTTGGTCTGCACGTCGATCAGCGCAATACCAGGGCGCAGGAACCCGCCGACTCGTTCTGCGCGGTGTACGACGACAAGGACACCGTCGTCGGTGATGCCGAGATAACGAGGGCCGTAGGTAAAGGTGGGGTTATCTCGACTGCTCTGCGTAATGTCGAGTCGGAAGCCGAGGTTTACTGCACCGGTGGTCGCGTTAACCTCGGCGAGACGCGAGCGAGGGACGCTGTTGATCGAGTTGAAGTCGCCACCGACAAACAGCCGGTTTCCGTCCGTAACGAGTGCGTTTACTTCGGCGTCGGTGTTGGCCACAAACGTAGGGTCGACCGTTCCTGTGGTGATCGAAATCTTGACCAACCGATGACGAGTCGTTCCATTGACCGAGTTAAACCTGCCACCGATGAAAACACTGTTGGGTCCTGCTGCGGTAACCGTCCGGACGATCGTCGGGTTCCCGTTGTTGCGGGTGAACGACGGCAGGAACGATTCGATCAGCGAGCCCGTGTTGATGTCGTAGGCGTATGCCCCGGTGGCCGCGAACACTCGGCCATCTGATCGTTCGACCTGGGTGAAGTCGCCGACGACAACGATGAAGTTCCCGACCTGGGCGGTGTCGAGTACGACCCCGTCGAGGATGCGCGGCAAGTCGCGGCGGGGCGTCTCGGTTGGTAGGCCGTCAAACGTCGCTGAGGCAGAACCCTGACTGATCGCGAGCAACGCGACCATAGTTATAGCGAATAAGAAGCCGACAACGACCGCTGCGCTGAGGCTTCGTCCCAAAGACCTAACTCCGGCGATACTCATGCAACCATTAATCGCATTCGAGATGTCGTTGCGGTTGAGTCGGTTGGCCCGACCAGGGTCGATTTGAGTCGAACGGCCTATTCAGGTCATTTTCACGGCCGCGCCCTCAGGAAAGCGCTGAAGCCAGTTGCTCGACGGTGTCCTCGGGCAGATCGAGGTGGGTGACGAGGCGTGATGTCGTTGGTTGTATTGCCGCGAGGATTCCGGCACCTTCGAACTTTGCCGCCACCTTCTCCCATTCAGCGAATTCACAGAACACCATGTTGGTGTTCACCGCCGATACATCGATGCCATCGAATTCGTTGAGTGCTGCCCCAATCGCGATGGCCATGGCATGGTCATCGGCGATACGTTCACGGTGATGGTCGAGGGCATAGATGCCGGCAGCGGCGATGACGCCGGCCTGACGCAAACCGCCACCGAGCATTTTGCGCCAGCGATGCGCCGACGTAATGAAGTTGGCTGAACCGGCCAAGACCGAGCCGACCGGCGCTCCGAGCCCCTTCGAGAGACACACCGAGACACTGTCGAAGGGGCGAACCACCTCGGCAACATCTACGCCCAGAGCTGATGCTGCATTCCAGACCCGTGCTCCATCGAGGTGCAGCGATAGTCCGTGTTCGTCGACGAGCGCTCGGGCGTCCTCACCGTAGGCGAGCGGCAGAACTTTGCCGTCGGTCGTGTTCTCCAGTGAGAGCAGGCGGGTTCTGGCGAAATGCGGGTCGTCCGCCTTAATTTTCGAAGCGACCAGGTCGAGGTCGAGCGTGCCATCGGCGGAAAACTCGATCGGCTGTGGCTGGATACTGCCCAACACCGCTGCGCCACCGGCTTCGTACTTATAGGTGTGGGCGTTTTGGCCAACGATGTACTCCTCGCCTCGCTGACAGTGCGCGAGCAGTGCGCAAAGGTTCGACTGTGTTCCCGACGGCACAAAAAGCGCAGCCTCCATACCGAGCAACGCCGCTGCCTTTTCTTCGAGCGCCGTCACCGTAGGATCGTCGCCCCAGACATCATCACCGACCTCCGCGGTGGCCATGGCCTCGCGCATGCTTGGGCCAGGCCTGGTTACGGTGTCACTTCGAAGGTCGATCATGGTCGGATGTTAGGGGAACGGTCAGCTGCGGGCTCAATGGGCGAAGCCAATAAGCTGGCGCAATGGCAGAACCAGACCTTGGACTCGCGAACTCAGTTGAGGCCTTCATCGACTCGCTGATGGCAACGCTCGAACCAGTCACCGAAAGTGCTCTTCGACGCACACCCGAGCAACTCCGAAAGGACTTGGCACTCGACGCCTTCAACTGCTCTGCCGCGTTTATCGACTGCGACGACAGTCATTCCGACCTTGAGTTGCTTGCGTTCATCGCCGCCCTCGAACAGCACTTCCCAGACTTGTTGCCGCCGGACACCACACCGTCTGATGTTCGTGCTGCCGGTCTGATTACGGGTAAGCGGTCGTGGCTCAATCAGCCTTCGGGTTTGTTCAATTCGATGGTCGCTGCCGATCAACAAGGCGGGACGGCGTACTCGAGCGTGTACTACGAGCAAGCGTTGCGTATGGCCCACACCGCGATCGGGCTCGACGATTACACGAGTCGCTTCGAGCTCAGCGGTGTCGAGCAGTTCCGTTCGATGATGTTGCGAACAATGAAGAGCGGCAACGTCAACTCCGGTGCGTCTGTCGCTACCAGTGGGGAGCCAGCGGTCGCTGCGCCGCCGAAAGAGGAAGAACTTCCGCCGGTTCGCGACCTCGACGAGCTGCTCGAAGAACTCGACGGTCTTATCGGACTGGAATCGGTGAAAGAAGAGGTCAAGCTCGTCGCGGCATTGCTGAAGGTTCAGAAGTTGCGTGCCGAACGCGGGCTGCCAATTCCCGACTCGAGTCGACACCTCATCTTCGTCGGCAATCCAGGTACCGGGAAAACAACCGTGGCCCGGTTGCTCTCACAGATCTACCGCAGCCTTGGCGTTGTCGACAAGGGACACCTGGTGGAGACAGATCGGTCCGGGATGGTCGCCGGGTTTGTTGGCCAGACCGCCACGAAGGTCAACGAGCTGTTTGACCGTGCTGATGAGGGTGTGCTTCTCGTCGATGAGGCGTATTCGCTTACTCGAGGCGGCGAAAAGGACTTCGGCCGCGAAGCTATCGATACCATGGTCAAGCTCGTCGAAGATCGTCGCGACAGTGTGGTGGTCATCCTGGCTGGATATCCCGACGAGATGTCCGACCTCGTCGAGGCGAACCCTGGCATGAAGTCTCGCTTTCCCCGGACTATTCGCTTCGACGACTACAACGACGAAGAACTCTTGGCGATCTTCAGCTTGATTTCAGGCAGCAAGGAATACCATCTCGACGATACGGGTGAAGCGGCTGTCCTCGATTTCTTCGCTAAACAGGACCGCGGTCAGGGCTTCGGCAACGGCCGAACTGCGCGAAACCTCTTTGAGGCTGCAGTCTCGCGTCACGCTGTGCGCATGGTCGATATCGAAGATCCCTCGAACGATCAGCTGATGACGCTCACCAACGTCGACATCGAAGGAATCGAACTCATCGACGAAGCCGGGAGCGATGAGGGCAGCGACGCGATATCTGACTCAGGGTCTCCTACGGCGGCTGAGACTGCTGAGGAACCTGCGTGAGCGCACCTGCGCAGCGTCGAACCCTGATCGTCGGAGTGGTCGGTACCGTCCTCGCGTCGTTGCTGTTCGCTGCCTCCGTGCTCAGCGCTCCCGCGGCTTCTGCGCAGGATGAGTCCACTCGTTCGCTCCAGGCGGTGATGGCCGAGAGCATTCTTCAGAACGGTTGGTGGGATGAGTCTGGTTCGTTATCTGCTGCCGATATGGACGAACTCGTTCGCGAGTTCGGTGACGAGTTCGGCTTTGCCTTCACGGATCGATCTTTCGAGGTGACCGGCGACGCGACGCAGAATCCTGCTGGGTTGCTCTCACAAGCGACCCTCGATCTCCTTGCAGGATCCAACGGTCCGTCCACCTTCCTGCTCGTGACCGGTGATCAGGTTGGTGGGGCGAGCAATACCTTCCCCTTCTTCAACCTCGGACAGGTCCTTGCCGGCTTTGATCGCTCCGACCCGCCCGCATCCTTTGATGCGGCGGCCACCGAACTCATTGCCCTCGGCGACAATCTCGCTGCTATCCCTGATGCCACTTCAGGACTTGATGCTGCCAGCACAAGCGACCTCGCTCCCGAAAGCGGTATCTTTGCCGGTATGCGCATCGTCATCATTCTCGCCATCGTGGCCGCAGCGCTCGCTGTTGCGTCAGTGATTTCATCTCGCAACAAACAGACGCGTCGGGCCGTCACCACTGCAACTGCTCGCGACAGCACCAAAGCTGAGCTACAGGCGATGAGCGATCTGATCCTCGACCTCGATCCTCGGGTTACTCTCGCCGACGATTCCGCGCTGAAAGAACGATTCGTCGACGCATCGACGACCTATCGAGAGGTGCTGGAAAAGGCCGAGGGAGCAGATACAGGCCATGAGATTGCCGACCTGCGCATCGATATCTCCAAGGCGCGTTGGAAGCTCGATGTCATCGACGCTGAGTTGTCCGGGCGCACGCCGCCGAAGGAACCATTCTCCCGGGACAACTCGGGATCGGCATGGGACTCGACTCGCGGCCGCGGCGAACAGGGTTAGTACCGAATCAACGGGCTTGGTCCAACACGGGGCGATCGGGCCTCCTCTACACTGAAGGACGCGGAGCGGGGGCACTTATGTGTTTTCTGCCGGGTCACCCTGCCCCGGCGCTGTCGGCACCTCGATGAGGTGCGGAGGTTCCGTGCGTTACATCTTCACTGCCGCGATTGGCACACTGCTCTTTATCGCTGCTCTGCTCGCCCTTCCGCCTATTGGCGAACCGGAGACGACGTTGGTTGCTCAAACCACTGGCGATCGTCTGGCGGTTACAGGCAGCGAGGTCGCAACCGAGTCGACCACGACCACTGCAGTTGGCCCCGCTCGACAGGCACAATCGCCGAGCTCGACCGAGGCAGAACGTCTCCTCGCCGAAGTGCTTGCCGAAGTACAGATCCCCGAGGGGTTGGCTGACGAGCTCAATGCCGATCGAGATGAGTTGGTTATTGCTGAGACGACCACGACGACGAGCACCACGACCACCACCAGCAGCACAACGACGACGACTACCGAAGCACCACCAGAGACCGAGGCCCCACCAGAGGAGGCTGCTCCGCCAACAGAGGCTCCGGTCGAATTCAGTGGCGATGGTGGCGTGATCATCAGTCCGCGGGGAGTGGTCCTCCCGGTTATTGGTCCCGGAGCCGATGGCGGATGGCGAGCCGCGACCCCATGCGGCAACGAGGTCACCCTCTTTGACGGCCAGCGAGTAGGGACCGTCGACTTTGTCATCGATCCGGGCCACGGAGGCTCCGAACCCGGAGCGGTCGGTCCCAACGGCGCAATCGAGAAGGAACTGAATCTTCGAATCGCCGAGATCGTCGAGTGGTATCTCGAAGAAGCGGGCTACACGGTGTTGCTCACCCGCACGACCGATATTCGACTACCCCTCGCCTCACGGGCAGATATTGCGAACGCTCTCAACCCCGATGCGTTCGTATCGATCCATCACAACGGTGGAGCGACCAGACGACAGTCCACTCCTGGATCCGAGCTGTACGTCGACGGGGGTAGCCCTGAAGCTCGACGTCTCGGAGGGTTGCTGTTCGAAGAGATGATCGACCACATGTCGGCCTTTGAAGCAGACTGGGTTGGTGGCTGGCGCAACGGTGTTGGCACCCGCCTGCGCAGTGATGGGGCTGACCTCTACGGCATTCATCGCTTTACCCCTGGTGTTCCTTCGGTCATCACCGAGGTTGGATACCTCAGCAACCCGACCGAGGCGGAGCTCTATGTCGACAACGACGTGCAGTGGTCTCACGCGAAGGCAATCGCAGACGGGCTCATCCGGTGGAGTACCACCAACGACCAGGGCACTGGCTTCCTCGACGACTTCGTCGATGACTCATCGAGCGCTACAGGTGGCTTCTCCAACTGCACGGACCCTTCCTTGTAAGCGAATTTGTAGGAATGAGCGCGCATAACGCTTGGAGCTACAAATTTGGGGAAGTGGGGGATTAGTTGGGGGACCAGAACGCGATGTCGCCTTCGGAGACTCGGGCGGGGCCGGCATCGTCGAAGACCAAGTCGACAAAGACACCCGAATCGCCAGCGACCTCACCGGCAAAGACGATCGCTTCGCTATCCGGGGACCAAGCGGTCGATGAGAGGTTGTACTGGTCGAAGAACGGTAGATAGCGCTGCGTAAAGCGTGGGCTCGGTGCGAACGCAGCACCCTCGATCGTTTCCGAATCGGTTGCGAAGCTCCAACGGAGTTGGTTGTCGTCAAAGCGCAGCAGCGCCAGTGTCGAGCTGTCCGGACTCCAACTGATCGCGACGACCTGCTCTTCGGCCTGCTCGGTAACGTCGCCCGTTTCAAGGTCGATGATCGTCACGCTGCCATCCCCCAACTCGACTGGCTCGTCGAATTGAAAGGCGATCTCGGTAATTTCCGGCTCTTGTTGTGCTCCGCCGACCGACGGGGCCGTCAAGACAGCAACCTTGGTTCCATCGGGCGAGGCCGCGATAAAGAACGGTCCGTTGGCGGTGGCAATCGTTTCTGCTTGAGCACCGGAGAGGCGCACCAATGTGTTCAACCCGTTCTCCCTGAGAGCGGCGACGACCTGACCATTAGGAAGTACGGCGGGAGCCTGGAAGATGCCGAGCGGGAGTTCGAGTGGACGACGGAGCGGATCGACAGTGTTGTCTGCCGCGATATCGACGAGCAACTGGTTCGCGAGCGCAGCGACGATGTCATCGTTGCCAGCCCACTCGAAGTAGAAGGGGGCAGCCGAACTGATCGATCGGTCTTCGGTGTTTGCGCCGTCCGCGATGAACATCTCCATCCCCTCAGGCCCCGGACGAAGGCCCCCGATCCAGCTGTCGTTTGGGGACCATGACAGATAGAACGCCGGGCTTCGAACGCTGCGCTCCGACACGGCAGAGCCATCGCGGTCTGAGACCGATAGCGTCGAACCCCCAGCGCTGAAGCTGCTCCATGCAACTAAATCGCCCGAACCCGACCATGTTGGTTGGGTGTGGTCGGCACCAGGCGCACTCAAGACAACGGTGGCCGATGCGTCGGGTTGTGCGATTGCGATCTGGCCATCGCCATCGCGCAGCAGGATCTGGCCGGCCAGGTCGGCAAGCGTACTCAGCTCGACCGGTTCTGTATCGCTACCGTCGGTGTCGGCACCACCGTCACTGTTTGCCTCGGGTGGGTCAGGGGGTTCGGTGGTGGATCCTGCGCCGTCAGATTCTGCGTCTTCAGACGGCGAGTTGTCAGACTCGGAGTTGTCGGGCACGGGATCGTCCGCGATCGCATCCTGGTCCACGCCACCGGTGCAGGCACCGAGCAGCAGAAAACAAGCGAAGCCCGCGAGGGCTAATCGCGGGCTTCGTCTCATATCTTCAATGTACCGCCGAAGTGGTTTGGTCGACTGACCGAGCCTCCCGGTTATGGCACCTGATGTTGTCCAGCTGGTGGACTATGCAGGCGCCTTCGAGCGGTGCAGGTGGTTCTTGCTGTTCGGCCGCTCGGCATGATCCGGGAACTCGCTCACGAGCTCTCCAGCCTGCGCTACCCATTCGTCACGCTCAATTCGGCCCGGGAATTCCTGAAGCGCAGCGTCTACACGCTCCACCTCATCCTTGCTGAGTGCAGCGAGCTGCTCCCATGCGGTGATGCCGAAGCCGTTGAGCAGCTTCTCCATCTTTGGACCAATGCCGTTGATGACCTTGAGATCATCACTGTGCCCCGCGCCGGCGGTGCCGAGCTTGGTCGTGCCCTTCTGCCAGGCCGGTGTCTTCTTCGGTCGTGGCTTCGGTTCACGTGCAATCGGCTTGTGGCCGGCTTCCATGATCGCTTGAGCCTGCTCCACCCATTCATCTCGGGTGATGCGGCCTGGGAAGTCTTCGAGCGCCGCATCGACGACAGTGACTTCCTCGTCGGTCAGAGCTGCCAGCTGCTCCCACGAGATGATGTCGAAGCTATTGAGAAGCTTCTCCATCTGAGGGCCGATTCCGCTAACCACCTTGAGGTCATCGCTGTGGTCAGCTCCAGACGTTCCGAGCTTTGTGGTGCCTCTCTTCCAGCTACCAGCGTGGAACGAGGCCACTCGGCGAAGTGGCTCGGGCAACGCTGCTGCCTCGGCTTCCTTTGCTTCGAGCTGCGAACGAAGATCGATAATGGTTGTTTCCTTGCCGTCGATCGTGGTCTCGTAAGCAACGTGACGCTGATTGGCCTCGGCCAACTGTGCCCGGAGTTCGTCGAGATCAGACTGTGCGGCACCGGCTTGTTCGACACTCAGCTCGAGCGCTTCGATGCGACGGTCCCGCTCGGTCAGGTCAACCCGGAGCTGACCCATCTCGGCGAGCATCGCTTCGAGTTCGCCGACTCGGTTGTTGGCACCGTTGAGCTGGTCTCGTAGCGAGTCGAGTTCGCCGAGTTGGCCTTCGAGTTCGCCGACACGGTTGTTGGCGCCGTTGAGCTGGTCTCGTAGCGAGTCGATTTCGCCGAGTTGGCCTTCGAGCTCGCCGATGCGGCCGTTCGCACCGTCCAGTTGATCTCGTAGTGCTTGTAGCTCTGCGAGTTGGCCTTCGAGCTCGCCGATGCGTCCGTTGGCGCCGTTGAGTTGATCTCGTAGTGCTTGTAGCTCTGCGAGTTGGCCTTCGAGCTCGCCGATGC
>CAZSYL010000005.1:31259-87962 GCA_964610745.1 uncultured Acidimicrobiales bacterium | reverse complement strand
AGTTGATCTCGTAGTGCTTGTAGCTCTGCGAGTTGGCCTTCGAGCTCGCCGATGCGTCCGTTGGCGCCGTTGAGCTGGTCTCGTAGCGAGTCGATTTCGCCGAGTTGGCCTTCGAGCTCACCGACACGGCCATTCGCACCGTCAAGCTCAGTGCGCAACACGTCCAGTTCGCCGAGCTGGGTTTCGAGCTCGGTAATCCGACCGTTGGCACCATCGACTCGACCATTCGCCGTGGCGAGCTGATCGCGCAAGCCTTGCATCTCTTCGAGCTGAGCATCCAGCTCAGAGATCCGGTCGGTGGAACTGCTCACCTGACTGTTCGATAGCTCGAGCTGCGAGCGAAGCGAGTCGAGCTCGCCGAGTTGGCCTTCGAGTTCGCCGATACGACTGTTCGCTGCATCGAGCTGACCACCCTTATCCTGCGCCTCGGTCTCGAACTGGGCGAGCCCAGCGATCTGGGTCTGAGCCGAGTCAAGCTGTCCAGTGGCATTGGTAAGTTCAGCCTGAGCAGCGTTGAGTTGCGCCTCGAGCTCGCCAACACGAGCGTGTGCCCCGTCGAGGTCGCTCTGTGATCCACTCAACGCGGTGTCCAGATCAGCAATACGTGCCTGTCCCGAGTCGACTTCGGCGCGTGCAGCCTCGAGCTGCTTGGTCAGGTCCGAGTTCGACTTCTCGTTGTCCTTGAGTGCTGCAGCGGTTGCTGCTGCACCTGCAGCGGCACCCGCAGCGGCGGCCTCAAGCTCACCAATGCGGCCTTCGCGCCCCGATAGCTCTCCGTTCGCAGCTTCGAGTTCAGCACGCAGACGCTGGGCCTCGGCATCAGCTTGACTCGCCCGCGCATTGGCATCCTTCAGGTCTCCCTGGATCGAGCCAGCATCGGCCTTTGCTTTCTTGAGCTGGCCTTCCAAGTCGGCAACTCGTTTGCCGGAGCCCTCGAGGTCGCCGCGAAGACCAGCGACCTCGGTGTCGAGGTTCTTGTACCCGGAGATGGTGGTGTTGGCCTTGCCGAGGTCGGACTCAAGGTTCGAGATCACTCCTTCACGGTTCGACAGCTCACCTCGGAGCGAAGCGAGCTCTGTATCCCGTGATTCAAGGTCGGCGCTGAGCGTTTCGGTCGAACGAGTCGCTGCACCAAGCTCGGTGCGAGTGGCTTCGTACTGGCCGGTCAGCGCCGACACCTTCGTGGTGAGCGACTTGTGTTCGTTCGACAGCTCGGAGTTGGCAGCCTCGAGCGAGGCGACCTTGGTGCCGGCGTCGTTTGCTGTGCTGGACAGCTTGTTCCATTCTGCCGACGTCACGTAGCGCCGCCGCCAGCGCCAGACGAAGTAGCCAATGATGAGGCCGAGGAAGAACGTGATGAGCAGGGGGATGAATATTTCCCAAAGTGCAAATAGCATGATTAGAAACTCTCTTTCGCAATGAATTCGACTCGACGGTTTTGCTGCTGGCCCTCAGGTGTGGCGTTGTCAGCAATCGGTTGGGACTCTCCGAAGCCATTGGCTTGGAGTCGCCCGGGGTCTACGTTTTCGGCGACGTAGGCGGCAACGGCATCAGCACGTGCCTGGGATAGCGCATTGTTGAGCTCATCGGAGCCTCGATCGTCGGTGTGTCCTCCGACCTCGACCACGGGGAGCGGATACCGGTTCATCGCGGCCACGACCTTATCCAGGGTGGCCCTGGCGGTCGGCGTGAGCACGTTCAGATTGGTATCGAAGACGACATTTTCGCGGATCTCTGCCTGAAGACTGTCGAGTTCTGCCTGAAGCAGATCGATCTGTTCAGCAAGCGCTGGTGCGTCTGGAAGGGAGATCTCACCACCGGGACGCAACCCGGCAGCTTCACTTGCGGCCACTGCATCGGCAGCAACCCCTTGAG
Organism: uncultured Acidimicrobiales bacterium; assembly: GCA_964610745.1. Lineage (GTDB taxonomy): Bacteria > Actinomycetota > Acidimicrobiia > Acidimicrobiales > SHLQ01 > SHLQ01. The sequence goes on along the minus strand of CAZSYL010000005.1, from coordinate 86,087 downwards.
ATACATCGTCCAGCGCTTCGCCGTTGACGGTGAGATCGGTGTCGTTCATGACCGCATCAGCACTCACGAGTCCAGTAAAGGTCCCGAGTGACGCAGCGAGTGCATCGACCCGACCGTCGGCGCCAGCAACGGCTTCGTCCAGTCCGGAGACGACGAGGTTGTTGACGACATTCTCGGCGCCAACCACATCAGCTGCGGCCTGTTCGAGGTTCGCAGAATGCTCGTCGGTTAGGACTGTGCCGTCGAGGACGATTCGTTCGCCATCGAAGTTGGCTTCGACATCGAGCGCACCGAGCTCAGCGGGAGCGGTCACGCCCACATCAGAACCGACGGTTCCGGCAAGCCCGTCGGCGGTTGCCTGGTCGATGGCAACGATGTCGCCGGTCACCGGGCCATCGTCACCAATTGCCAGATTCGCCGAGATGAAGCTTCCCGCAGTAAGTGAGCCAACGACAGCGCCGAAGCTCGAAATCTGTCCACTTGGGTCAGCTGCGCTCGCGTCGAGACCAGATACGGTCAGCATGTCGTTGACGTCGAGACCGGTGGCTTCTGCAGCGGCGACAATCTCGTCGGCGTTTTCCTGAGAAGGGACCGTGCCAACGAGGGTGATCGTCTCACCATCTGACGTTGCATCGACGTCGATCTCGCCGGTTGCGGCAACCGCAGCGGCGGCGGTCGCCGCGATCGAAGCGCTTCGAACGTCGAAGGACCGCGAGTCGTCGGATTCAAGGGCTTCTTCCACCTGCGCAGCAGTGACGCCAGCGGGAAGTGTTCCAGTGACATCGACGTCTCGATAGCTAGCGTCGAATTCAAGGCCCGTCGGATCGATTCCGGCGTCCTCGAGTATCTCGGGTGCCGCAGACTCAATGACGCCCTCGATGTGGTTGATACCCCACAGAAGACCGAGGATCGCTGCGATCAGGAATAGGAGCGGGGCTGCCCACCACCATTTCGCCCAGTTCGTCTTGCCCCAGGGTTCGTTTCCCCTGCCATCGCCTCGTAAGAGCGCTTTTCGCGACCATTTGGCGGTCTCGAAGACCTCAATGTCGTCCGCTCGTTCGAGGGTGTCCGAACCGAGTCGACCAGAATTACGTGGTCGCGTGTTCGCCATATCTCCTCCTGTGTGTAGCCCAGTACCTGTCAAGGAAATGACAGCCCCACCTCGGCCATAGGACGTTTCTAATAGGCCAAATGTCGCGGTGCAAACGAGCTATGGCCTCAAAGAGGGGTGAAGTGGTCCATTATTTCGACACAGAGTGGTGAACGGGCCACTCGAGGTGAAATTACGGAAATTAGCCGCCGTTAATGACGAATTCGATACGGCGATTTGTTGCTCGACCCTCGGCGGTAATGTTCGGCGCGATTGGATTCAACTCGCCGAAACCGACAGCGGTTAGGCGCCCGCTGTCGATGCCCCGCTGGGACAATGCAGTGACCACGGCTTGAGCGCGCTGTTGACTAAGGACCTGATTGTCGGATTCCTCGCCATCAGAATCGGTATGGCCGTGTACTTCGACACGAATACCAGGTGTCTGCTCGAGGAGTCGGGCAACGTTGTCCACCACGATCGAGCCCTCGTTGGTCAGATCTGAACTTCCCGCTTCAAAGGTCACCCGGCCGAGGCTGTTGAGCTGGGTGGCGAGGCCGTCGCCACCGTTAGCCAATGGGGACTCGGCGGTCGGGAACGGGGTATCGAGTGATCCACCTTCGACGACGACGCGGTTGTCGACCCGCTGGGTGCCCTCGACCGAGCGGGCTACGGCGCCGATCGCGGCGACATCGGTGGTATTGGCAGCTTCGCCGGTAATGGTGAGCACGCCGTCGAGCTCTTCGACGATCAAGCCGTCGAATCCAGCCCGGAGTTCGGCGTCGAGGACGGCTTGGGCGAGCTCGGACTGTGCGGTGATGTTGGAGGTGGTATCGGCGGTCGAGTCATCGCCGCCGGATCGCCACGCGAGGCCAATGACAAGAACTGCGAGCAGAAACAGACCCAGGGGCACAAGAAACCGTGGGTCGGTGACCGACGAGTTGGGCCGCGGTGGGGGAGGAGTTGTCTGGCGCGGGCGACGCCGCGCTCCGCCCGGGTTTCGATCGAGATTTTCCAGATCGATGATGTCGACATCATCTGGCGGGTAGATAGACATGGTCGTAAACTACTCCTGTGAAATTCGTCGGTGGTGGACTGTTCTCCTACCGGTCGACATTCCTGGGCCCCGATCCGACCGTTTTCTGGCCGTGAACACATGAAATACCGGGCGTCGCTAGGTCGAAGGGCCCGCGGCGCGAGGCCGTGCGAACCTACCTGTTGGGCATTCAGCATCGAATGGCGCAATGGCCCTTTTCCAGGGGCGATTCGACTTCTATCTTCGGATGTCGATGCAGGACGAATTCTCACTCGATGATCACGCGGCGCTTGCGCTGCAGGTTGCGCGCCATGCTGCCCTCGCCAACGGCGACGAGCGATGCGGGACCGAATATTTGCTATACGGGATCGTCGCGACAGCACGCGACGAGATCTCCGAACTCGTCGAGCTGTTTGCGCTCAACACGCTTCGTATCGATCGCGCTATCGAGCAGATGATGGAACAACGGGGCGCAGTACCTTCGCCGGCGGTCGAGCCTTACCTGACCGAACGTGCTCGGGTCTCGCTTGCAACGCCACGGATCGATGGCGATGGCCCGACAGGGTTGTTCGAGCTCCTTCACGGGATGTTGCTCGATGAGGACTCCGGTGCGTGTCAGGTGCTACGTCAGCTGGGCGTCCAGCCACACGAGGCGCGCCGCCTTGTCTCCTATGGGCTGCGGCACCTCAGTCGGGATCAGATCGACGATCTGCTCACGACCCTCGATCGCCGTGGTGGCGGCCACCGTGCATGGTGGGGGCCCGACCCCGCACGACGTCTCGAAGCCGTTCGCACCCCCGGACTAGTGCCTCTCAGTGTCGCTGGCAGCGATTCAGCCAGTGTTGAACTCACCGCCTTTGGCAGCGACGAATTCGGATTCGGCTTCACAATGACGGTTCAATCGCTCCGAGATTGGGTTCTTCCCCCGGTGTTCTCACCCGAAGAAGCGCTCGTCCCAGGTCAGGGCGCCCAGTACAAGCCGGGCCCCGACTTCATGCTGATCACCTTGACGATGCCCGATGGAAGCGTCCTCGACAATCGCAAGATCTTCAGTCGGTTCGAGCTGTCCCGTCCCGCTGAACCTCGCATGCTGTGCCTCGGGCAACGAGACGAACAGATCATCCTCAACGACCGTCGCCTGTGCCGTCAGCACGTCATCACGAGCGATTGGTGGGTGTGGCCTCGCTGTGAGCTGGGCATGATCAGCATCGACGTGAACTGGCCTGCCGAATCGGTTCAGGGGACAGCGAGCTTCGACCTGTCCATCCTTGGAAGCTCCGCCCAGTCCTAAGCGGTCGGAAAATTTCCATGGCCCAGCCAATATCGGCACTGCCTTATCCCCCAAGGCCGTAAGCTCAAACAATGAAGCTCGTGACCGCGGTGATCAAGCCGTTCAAACTCGATGATGTGAAGGACGCACTGGCCGCCGCAGGCATCCAGGGCATGACCGTCTCTGAGGTTCAGGGCTTCGGACGCCAGGGTGGACACTCCGAGACCTATCGAGGCACCGAGTACAGGGTGTTGTTCACCCCGAAGACGCGCATCGAGGTCATCGTTGATGACACCCAGGTCGACGCCGCCGTCGACGCCATCATCGAGGGTGCCCGGACCGACAAGATCGGTGACGGGAAGGTGTGGGTCACTCCAATAGAAACCGTTGCTCGGATACGCACTGGGGAATACGGCACCGACGCCGTTTAACGACTGCCAAATCGGGCACCCGCAACGCTTTGGCCCCGAAGCGGCTGTGGTTCTAGGCTGCCCCGATGGCCGACGTCACTATCTATCATCACCAACATTGAGGCTCCTCTAAAAACGCCTTGGCGGTCGCCGAGGAACTTGGAGTCGAGTTCGACACTGTTCTGTACATGAAGACGCCTCCCGATCGAGAGGCGCTTGAATCGATCGTTGCGATCCTTGAGGATCCAGTCGAGGATCTCGTGCGTAAGGACAGCCAATTCAAGAAGCTGGAACTGAACCCCGACGACTACGTTGACAACCCCGAAGCGGTTATCGATCTCCTCGTCGAACGTAAGGCGTTGCTTCAGCGCCCGGTCGTCATCAAGGGGAACAAGGCAATCATTGGCCGCCCCAAGGACCGAATTCGCGAACTCCTCAGCTGAACGTGGAGAGCCGGCGCGAGAAACAAGATCGAAACGGCTACTCTCCGCGTTGGCCCTCTCGCTTTGGCGCGTCTAACTATGAGACGGTGAAGTTGCAAGTGCGGGCGATTCTGTTCCTCCTTTTGGGACTCGCCTTTGCCGTTGTTCCGACAGCGGGTGACCAGGGTCAGATAAGCGCAGCGCAAGCATCTCAGGTCGAAAGCAACGCTGGAGACCCAGCAGATTTGGCGGTTCTTGCCGACCTGACCGCGCTCGGAGATCGTGTTCTCTTCGGCGAGGAATCGGCACGGCAAGAGTCCACGTCCTCGGCCAGTGCAGGGTCGACGACTTCGACAACTTCATCGACCACCCCGACCACTGAGGCATCGGTTGACGCCGCTGTGGTGTCCGACGCGCCGTCGACGGCTCCTCAGGCTGTTGCGTCGGTGATTGACACCGACCCCGTAGCAACCACGACGACGGCTGTCACAACCACCACCACCACGACGACGGTTGAAGCGGAGGTCCTGGGCACAACCGAAGCACCTGACGTGCCAGAACCGACTTCGATCGAGGCACGGGGCCAGGCAATGTTTGCCCTCATGTCCTTCGATTGGCGTACGGCGTTCCCAAACTGGGTTGTCGAGTTCCATGAAGGACGTTCTGGAATCCGAGGATTGACTTACCCGCGGGAGCGTAGGATCGAACTCTTCGTGCGCGACGAGGACACTCCGGAGACGCTCTACCGGGTGTTCGCCCACGAAATTGGACACGTCATCGACGTAGAACTGAACGACAACGATGATCGTCGACGGTGGGTCGAACAGCGCGGCATTGCTGCGAGCGCACCGTGGTGGCCATCGGCCGAATCGCCGGACTTTGCAACGGGTGCGGGTGACTTTGCAGAAACGTTTGCAGTCCTTGAAGCGGGTATCACTTCGCGGTCGACGGTAGCGGCCCAACCCACATCAGCCGATCTTTCGTTGATGCGCGAACTGATGCTCGGCTAAGCCGGGTACTTCCGAACGAGGCTTTGCGCCTCAGCAGACAGGGTCGAAGTCGTCCTCGTCGAAAAGATCCTCAAGCCAAGCACGTCCCGCCGATGGGTGATAGCGGTAGCGGCGGCGCAGGCGCTCGGTGTCGAGATCCACCAAGTTGGTCGTCTCCGCCTCAATGGCAACTCCGTCGTCTTCATCGAGAAGATCTGCGCCGGCGGGAACGAGGTGGAGATGACGAGGCATAGCCAATTCATCGGCAGTAGCACCCCTGTTCTGAAGGCATTTTCAATGGGGTTGGTCTGTTCGGCCCATGGGTAGAGTCACATGGATGAGCAATTCACTGATCCGTTGCGGCTGGCCGACAGGCCATGATGACTACCTCGCGTATCACGATGACGAATGGGGACGACCAAACACGTCCGAACATGGTTTGTTCGAAAAGATCTGCCTCGAGGGCTTCCAAAGCGGGCTCTCCTGGCTAACCATTCTTCGCAAGCGAGATCGCTTTCGTGAGGTCTTTGCGAACTTCGACTTTGAGGTTGTTGCGAACTACGGCGAAGCCGACGTTGAGCGGTTGCTTACCGACCCGGGGATCATCCGTCACCGAGGCAAAATCGAGGCGACTATCAACAATGCGCAACGGGCGATCGAACTCAAGGACGAGGTTGGTTCCCTCGTTGACTGGGTCTGGGAGTGGGCCGTTACCGAACCGGTGCGCGAAGACGGCGCGATCCCGGCCAAGACCGACCGCTCCACGGCACTGGCAAAGGATCTAAAGCAGCGCGGATGGAAGTTTTTTGGCCCGACCACCGCATATGCCTTCATGCAGTCGGAGGGATTGACGAATGATCACGAGGAGGACTGCTTTGCTTTCGGTCCGTGCAACCTTGAGCGGCAAACGCTTCTCAAAGGTCGGAACCTGCGCCCCTGAGGTGAGCGTCGGTCCTGACACGCTGGCATGATGGCCGTATGAAGATGTCAGATACCCCCGCGGTCACCGTGGAGACCGTGATCAAGGCCGACCCGGAGCGGGTGTACGAGATTGTTTCGGACCTCGACGCCATGGCTAGCTTCGGAACCGAGTTTCAAAAAGGGGAGTGGGTCACGGGTCGTCCTGGCGCGGTTGGTTCGACCTTTCGGGGTCGTCAGCGTCTCGGGGATACCGAATGGGAGACGATCTCGACGGTTACCACCGCCGAACCGGGTCGCGAGTTCGCATGGGTCGTTGGCGATGTCGACAACACGACTGCCGAATGGACCCTGCGCCTTCGCGGTGTTCCAAACGGTACCGAAGTCGGCTACGACTTCGTCCACGGGCCCGGACCATCGGGTTTGCGCGACAGGATCGCCGCACATCCCGATGATGAGTCGAAGTACATCGAGGGGCGCTTGGCCATGCTCCAGGAGAACATGGTCAAGACTCTCGAAGGTGTTCGTCGTCGAACCAGTCGCTAGGCGTCGACCATTTCCCGGTCGTTGTCAGAGCTTGCGTTCTGAGGTTCGAGTGGAGCCAGGGTGCCGCGCATAGCTTCGACCTGGCGAATACCGGCAGCGACCAGGGTGGCTGCGGCGATGAGGAAGAACACCCGTGGGGCACGTGTGAACCTTTCGAGGACGTTGTCGATCCCAAGTTCGGTTTCGAAGATCCGCTCGAGCGCCCACACCGTTGCTACGCCAGCGAGCAGGACCGATGCAATCCGCAGGCTAATCACGTAGATGCTCGTGCGGCGCAGTAGGAACAGGGCCGGGAACAGCAGCAGGATGATGAATGCCTGTCCGATCTCGACGCCCACATTGAAGCCGAGGAGCGAAAGCACCCGCTGGCCATTGCCGACTCCAAGTTCGGAGAGCAACCCGGCAAACCCGAAGCCGTGGAAGATGCCGAAGATGAATGCGATCAGCGATTCCTTGTTGGCAAAGATCGGTTTGAGGTTGTGGAAAGCCGTCGCAATGATCGAGAGTGCAATCGTCGTCTCGACGAGCTTCGACGGTAGCGAGATGATGTCGAGGCCCCCGAGGGTCAGCGTGATCGAGTGGGCCAGAGTGAACGATGTCGCGATCTTCAAGACCCGCCAGAGGCCAGCCCGGAACGTTGGGACCGGCGCCCAACCGTCGGCGAGCGAGTACATCATGACGGCGGGAATCAACAGGACGAGCACGAACAGGATGTGGTCGGTGCCGATGAAGATGTGCTCCATGCCAAGCGCCACGGTGCCGGTGAACGCCTTGAGGGTGTTTGGATCATCGAGGTTGATGTCGAGGGCTGGGTTGTCGGAGTCGATGAAGCCCGGGACGGTATCGCCTTCGTTGAGGAACACGCCGGTGACCGGATCGGTGCGCATAACCACCGCAGCGAAGTGGGTGCCGTCCTCGATGACGCCATCGAAGGTCACCTGGAAGGTTCGAGGAGCTGAATCGAAGACGTTCTCGACGTCGAACTTGAACGCCGCGTAGATCTGGGTCTCCGTCTCCACCGGCTCGACTTCGCCCGTGAAGGTGAGCTCCCACGGCGTGCCGTCCGAGGACGTGATGCTCAGGTTTGACTCGTTGTAGTTGCGGATGATCGATTCGATTCCGGCGATGTCGCTTTCGGTGGCCAACTGTGGGTCGAGACCCGTCTGAAACTCGTTGTTCAAGAGATTGATCGGGTGCTCGATCTGGCCCGTGGCTGTCCCATCGGGGAACACATCGAGATAGATGACCGACTGAATTCCATCGTGACCAGATGCCGTGCTCGTGAAGAACAGGCTGAAGATCGGGACGAGCAGGAGCCCGATGAGGACCATCACTGCACGGGGAGAACGACGCTTGAACATTTTCGATGACGCTTTCGGTGTGTTGTTGACTTTGGACTGAGACATGACGACCTTTCGAACTTGATGAGTTCAGGCCGGGAGGCCGAGTAGACGGGCAATGATGTTCTTCTGAATGCCAGATGCGCCTCCGTAGATGACGCCTCCGCTGAGGTTTCTGAGATCGCGTTCGATGCCGAATTCGCTGACATACCCGCGGGCTCCGTGCACTTCGAGCGATGTGAGTGCTCCCGAAAGAGCAGCCTGGCTGCCGGCGAGTTTGCTCAGCGCTGCCGCCATCATCGAGGCGTCGCCACGCTGGTGCAGGGCCGCTGCCTTGTACATGAGAAGTCGGGATGATTCGAGACCGAGCTTGATCTCGGCGATTGGATGCGACACACCCTGGAAGGCGCCGATCGGCTGGCCGAACTGTTCGCGAACACGTCCGTACTCGACCACATTGGTGAGCAGCCGTTCGAGCGCGCCGATCGTTCCGACCAGGAGGAACCCGCGCTCGGCCTCCATCGAGACGCTAAAGATGCTGGCGCCAGCGCCCTCCTGACCCAGGAGCGCTGATCTTGGAACAACGCAGTCAGAAAACGTGACGTTCGCAAAGGGAGTTGTGCGCAATCCCATCTTTGGGCGGTTCTCACCAACGGTCAGCCCGGGGGTGTCGGCGGGGATGAGAAAAGCGCTAATTCCCCATCGGCCGGCGTCGAGGTTGGTCGAAGCAAAGACGATGAACACGTCGGCGACTGGGGCGAGGGTGATCCAAGCCTTTTCGCCGTTGAGGACGTAGCCCTGGTCTGTTCGGGTGGCGGTTGTCGACAGCGCGAATGCGTCCGAACCAGACTCGGGTTCGGACATCGAGAAAGCGCCTATGGCCTCGCCCCGTGAAAGCCTGGGCAACCATTCGATTTTTTGATCCTCGGTTCCGAAGCGCTCGAGCGTGAGGCTCATCGTCAGCACTTGCGATGTCGTGGCCAAGACGAGTCCGTCGTCTCGACAGCCAAGCCCGAGTCCTTCGAGCTCGAGCAGGGTTGTCACGAGCGACTTTCCCTGACCCCCGTAGGTCGGGGCGGTATGAGCGCCGAGCAGTCCAGTCTCGCCAATTCGCTGCCAACCCTCGGTCCAGAAGGTGCAGTCGAGATCGCGTTCGGCGAGTTTAGGATCATCGAGGTGCGTTCGCGCCCACTCGGCGACCCGTATCTTTGTTGGATGCTGGGAGTCGAGCAGCGCGTCAAGGACATCGACATCATGTGCCGATTCACCTCGCCTCTCCTCCGGCGTCGTGCCGGTCATTTCGGCCCGCTCAGTCACGAGTTGCCAACCTCCGCTCCACTAACTCTCTATCAGTACCAGTCACCCAATGGATGTCGCATAGGTCAAATGGCCAAGCGGTGTGGAGAAATTCTCGACACGTCAAGCGCCAGCAGCGCAAGATGAACTCGTACCAAAATGACTATGTGCCTCTCTTACGCTGCGAGGCACTCTTGGAGATGCAGGAAATTTTCGGCCGGAGAAGCGGGTAGGGAGAGTCGGGTGCAAACCGAAGTGAACCAGTGGAGGGCGCCTTGAGCCAGACACTGAGCGGTGTGGTCACCAACCAGGCGATGGTCAATCCAGATCGGGACTGCGTTGTCGACGTTGCGCGCACCTGGTCCTACGGAGAAACGGCTTCGGCAATCGAAAAGCAGACAGCGGCGCTTCTTGCAGCTGGTGTCAACCCGGGGGATCGGGTTGGTGTGCACCTAAAGAAAAGTGCCGAAGGCTTCATTGCCATGCATGCAGCCCTCAGCGCAGGAGCGGTCGCGGTGCCTCTCGATCCCGGATCGCCAGCTGCGCGCCTGGCGCGGATATGTGACGACATGGGAATTTCCGTTGTCAGCTCACACAACCCACTCAAACAATCGCTTGCAGCTCTCCACGAACTCTCCCCATTGCGCGGCGTCGTCGGCGCGGACGTTGTGCTCGATGGCGCCCAAGTCGTGTCTTCGGACGATGTGGCGATGATGACTTCTGCACCTCCGGCCACTGTTGCTGAGAACGACCCGTCGTACATCGTCACCACATCAGGGTCGACCGGTGAGCCAAAGGGAATCGTGCACACCCATTCGAGCGGGCGGGCGTTCGCCGATATGGCGATCGGCGCCTTTGGCATTGACGAGAACGACCGCGTGAGCGACATCTCGCCTCACCACTTCGATATCTCGGCATTGTCACTCTGGTCGTCGCCGCTCGTAGGCGCAACGAACATTGTCGTCAACGAGGCATACCAAAGTCTTCCAGCAAGTCACAGCCAACTACTCGCAGACCAGGCCGTCACCATCTGGTACTCGGTCCCGTTCTTGCTTCAGCAGCTGCTGCTCCGCGGCGACCTTGCCAACCGAGACCTGGGTGCGTTGCGGTGGGTTGTGTTTGCCGGGGAAGTCGTTCCAGCCGAGATCATCGGCGAGATGATGAGCCACTGTTCGAATGCACGCTTCGCCAACGGCTTTGGCCCCGCCGAGACCAACGTGGTCTCGCTCGCCGTGTTCGACATGGCCCCGAATCCTGACCTGGCACTGCCAATCGGGCATCCCGTCGACCAGACACTCCTTCGAATTATCGACCCATCGGCGGATACCCCGATCATCGAGAACGAAGTTCCGACCGGCGAGATCGGCGAGATGTGGAGCGCAACGCCACAACTCATGACCGGCTACTGGAACCGCGATGACGTAAACGACAGGGTTCTCAAGAGCGTCGATGGCCACCGGTTCTACCGATCCGGCGATCTCGCCTCGGTAGATAGCGATGGTCAACTCGCCTTTCACGGTCGAGTCGACAATCAGATCAAGGTCCGGGGATATCGGATCGAATTGGAAGGGATCGAGGTGGAGCTCGAGACGTTGGTCAAGCGAATGGCAGTTGCCGAAAACGTCGTCGTGTCGGTCTTGCGACAGCCTTCAGGCGAAGACGAAATCGTGGCTGGGATCCTGGGAGCAACGTCGGACTTTGATCCGTTCGAATTTCAACGATCGGCTGCATCCGTTGTGCCGTCCTACGCCGTACCTGTACATACGGTGCAAATCAACGCCTCTGCTTTCACCGGCAGCGGCAAGCTCGACCGAGGAAGTCTTCGTCGCCAGGCGGTTGCACTCACGGAGGAAAAATCATGAAGACCCAAAGTGATGAGCTAACCGAGTTCATCCAAAGCGAGATCGTTCTTGGCGACCTTGAAATTTCGTACGATACCGATCTGCTTCTCAGTGGGGCGGTCGACAGCCTGGGCGTTATACGTATCACGCACTGGATGGAAGAGGCGGCGGGCATCGTCGTCGATCCGGGTGACGTCACCCTCGAGAACTTCCAGACCGTAGCCAGAATGGTCGCTTATCTCCAGACCCACCAGGACGCCTAAGCAATGGCAAAACCGGTTCACCTGCAACCGAGGAGGTCGTTGTCGCCAACCCAGGAACTTATCTGGACCTCTCAACGCCTCGCTCCGGAGTCACCGCATCAAAACATGGCGCTGGTAACCCGGTTTGGCGGACCACTCGATCCGACGCGGTTCCTGAAGGCCGTCGATGCTGTCGTGGCCGACAGCGACGCTTTGCGAACCACTATCCGAAGCGTTGATGGCGTGGCTCACCCGACCGTCCTCGCCGCCCCGCCGTCGCCATGTCGGATTGCTCGGGTCGATCGGAGCGAACTCGACGCTTGGATGCACGACCGAATCGCTACACCGATCGACGTGTCGGTCGCAGCGTACGAATCGGTCCTTGTCGATCTTGGAAGAAACGGCAAAGTAGACGGCGATGAGTCGGGCGAACAGCAGTGGGCCTGGTTCGTGAATATCCACCACCTCGCGATCGACGCGGCAGGCTGGGCGAACTTCTTTAATGCCGTTGCTTCGAAATACCACGGCGAAAAGCCCGAGCTCCCTCGCTACTCTGAGACCTGGCCGGAACTCCTCGAAAGCGCGGCAGAGAAACGGGTAATTCGCGCTCGCGACCACTGGGCGGTGCAACCACCAGCAGAACCGACCCTGCTCTACGAAGTAGACGGCGACAGCACGACCCGGGCCGAGCGGATCAACATCGATATGGCGACGGGACGCCAAGTCGCGTTCGATGCCTTTCTCGAGGACCCTCGTTTCAAACTGCTGAGTGGCGACCTCTCACAGGCGGTCGCGTTGGCGCTCGCGACCTCGGCCTACCTTGCACGCCTTGGCAACGAGACGGTCACCATCGGTGTCCCGATTCATCACCGGTCGACCAAAGCATCGAAGAACGTGATCGGTCCCCTTGTCGAACTCTTCCCTCTCCGGATCGAGATCGATGATGAAGACACCTTCGTATCGCTTCACAAGAAGATTGGTCGAGAGTTCTTCGCACTGTTGAGCAACGCGCTTCCCGGCACGAGCCCGCGACAGTCCTTCGATGTGGTGCTGAACGTCCACGGCGCAACGCTCGGCGACTTCGGCCAGATTCCCGCCACAACCCGCTGGATCCACCCAGGCCACATCGATGCGCACCACCTATTGCGTGTGCAGGCACTCGACTATGACGGCAGCGGGACTCTCGAACTTGGCCTCGATGTCAATCATCGTGGCGCCCGGTCCGACCAACGTCAGCGCAGCGGCCGGCATTTCGCTGCCGTCTTCGATGCGATGCTTGATAGCCCCGAGGCGCCAATACATTCGATATCGCTCCTCGACGATGACGAGCGACTGCTGCTCGAGCCGTTCACCACTCCAACGGCTGGAAGCCCGGTCGACGGAGCGATTCCGGACGTCCTCGCGCAGCGGCTTGTGTCCCACGCCAGCCGAGCCACCATCCAGGACGAGAACGGAGAAATCCTCGATGGCCGTGAGGTCGAGTCTCGAATCGCACAGGTCGCCTCGCAGCTGCGCGGCGCCGGCTACGGCAAAGGAGACCTGATCGGTGTCGAGATGGGCGTCAGCCTGGATGCAGTGGTTGCGATTCATGGCATTCAACGAGCGGGTGCTGCCTTCGTGCCGATCGACCCGGAGTACCCGGATGCTCGACGCGACCACATCCGACAGGATTCGGGCGCCAAGCTATCGATTTCCTCTCTTTCCGAACTCGACGAACTCCCGGTGGTCGACCCGACGCCTACACCGGTCCACGTCGGTGACGACGACCTCGCTTACGTCATTTACACGTCGGGTTCAACGGGGCTACCCAAGGGTGTGCCCATCACATACAGAGGGCTGTCGGAGTATCTGGGGTTTGCCTATTCCTCCTACATCGACCGCGACGCACCAACGATGCCGCTGTTTACGTCGCTCTCATTTGACCTCACGATCACGGCGCTGTTTTTGCCGCTACTGTCCGGCGGGTTGATGACGATCCATAACGAAGGGGGCCTCGCCGCGCTGCGAGAGATTGTCGATCAGGGCCAAGCAACACTGATCAAGGCGACACCATCGCACCTCGAACTGCTCGTCCGGATGTTGGCGGTGGAGCCCAACCTCAACCTCTCCGGTCTGATCGTCGGCGGGGAAGCTTTCATGACCGACCTCGCTGATCGACTGCTCGCGGTCTGCGGCGACTCACTCAAAATTTTCAACGAGTACGGGCCAACAGAAGGTGTCGTTGGCTGCATGATTCACCGCTACAACCCGGGGGTCGACCCCGGACCGGAGGTCCCGATCGGCAAACCTGCACCGGGTGTTGGCTTGCACATTCTCGATCGCTTCGGGCATCCGGTACCGGTCGGCGTAAGCGGTGAGCTGTATATAAGCCGTCCTGGGATGACCACGGGCTACTTAGGTCGTGACGACCTCAACGCCACCAGGTTTGTCGTTCGCGAACGTTCCGGCAGCGACGAGGTTCTCTATCGCACCGGTGACCTCGTTCGGATGAGCACTCCCGAGACCATGGTGTATCTCGGTCGAATCGACGAACAGATCAAGCTCGGTGGAATTCGTCTCGAGCCGGGCGAGATCGAATATGTGGCTCAATCTGTTCCCGGCGTGCGTCGGGCGGTCGCTCGGGTGTGGACGCCGCAGGCGGATCGTCAGACAACTCATTGTGTGCGCTGCGGTCTCCCTTCGGATGTACCCGACATCACCATCGATGGCGACGGAATCTGCACGAGTTGTCACCAGTTCGAACTTGTTGCTCCGCAGGCTGAGTCCTGGTTTCGCAGCGTCGATGACCTGTCGGCCGCCATTGCCGATGCCCGAGAGAAGTCGACTGGAGACTATGACGTCATCCACCTCATCTCCGGTGGAAAGGACTCGACGTACGCGCTTTACAAGCTCGTCGAACTCGGCGCTCGGGTGTTTGCGATCACTCTCGATAACGGCTTCATCGCAGAGGTGGCCAAGGCGAACGTTCGCCGTGCGACCACAGCGCTCGGAGTTGATCACGAGTTCGTGACGATCGACGGGATGAACGAGATCTTCCGCGACAGTCTCGAACGCTTCTCAAACGTCTGCAACGGTTGCTACAAAGCCATTTACACGATCGCTCTGGCCAAGGCCGAAGAGCTCGGTGTTCCGGCGATCGTCACCGGGCTCTCCCGTGGCCAATTCTTCGAGACCCGTCTCGTTCCCGGAATGTTCGGTGAGGACCGCTTTGACCCAGCAGCGATCGACGAAATGGTTCGCGAAGCACGCCACGTCTATCACACCACCCCGGACGCCGTTTCGGAGACCATGGACGTCGAGTTTCTCGCCGATGGCGAGATATTTGACCGTATCACCTTCATCGACTTCTACCGGTACGTCGACGTTCCCCTCGCGGAATTGTACGAGACACTCGATGCGAGTGGGACCTGGTTGCGTCCACCCGACTCCGGACGCTCGACCAACTGCCTGATCAATTCGGCCGGCATCTTCGTCCACAAGATCGAGCAGGGTCACCACAACTACGCGGCGCCTTACAGTTGGGATGTCCGCCTCGGTCACAAGACCCGCGACGAGGCGATGTACGAGCTCGACGACCCAATGGACGACGAGGAGTTGGCAGCCATCACCTCGATGCTCGCCGAGGTTGGCTACGAACCGCAGAAACCCGAGATGTTGACCCTGTGGGTCGAAGCCGACGACGACGTCGACTTGGGGGTGCTGGAAGAAGCGCTGGCAGCGGGTCTTCCCGCCCATAGTATCCCGAGGTCGATCCAGGTCATCGAAGGGGTGCCGCTGACGACCAATGGCAAGGTCGATGTCGAGAGCCTTCCCGCTCCAGAGATGTGGCGTAGCTCCGAGATGAGTGCCGGCCGTCGGGCTGAGGGGCGAATCGAGACTGACATTGCACGCGTATGGTCGTCGGTTCTCGGTCTTGCTGAGGTGTCGGCGACGGACGACTTCTTCGCTCTCGGTGGAACCTCGCTCCACGCACTGGAGATGATCGTGCGTGTCAGCGAACACTTCGATCTCGTCGTCCCCGAGTCGCTCGCCTTCAAGAAGCGCACGATTGCCCAGCTCGCTGAGCACATTGCTACGACCGCACCATTGGATGCCGTCGCCGAGACGACAGATGTGTCGACATCGAACTCGGTGCGAAGTCAGCTCCAGATTCCAACACTCCCTGACTCCGGGCCACAGCCGCTCTCGGCGGGTGAGGAGGCAATGCTCTATGAGTGGCGACTCGATCCGACCGACCGGCGCTACAACGTAGCTCGCCTCTACCGGCTTGGTCCCGACGTCGATCGAGCGCGCCTCGACGACGCGATTCGCACTGTCGTGGCGCATCAGCCAGCTCTACGGACTTCGTATGGCATTGACCGCAACGAACTCGAGACGTCTGCAGCTGTCCGCTTCGGGGAGGCAGCATCGACGGTGGCTCCACTGTCGACGTTGGCCGACACGATCAATGGTTCGACCTTTGACCTTGTTCATGGACCACTCATGTCTGTCCATCATCTGACGAGTGAACACCCCGACGACGTGGGTCAACAAGGACTGCTCATTCGAACACATCACATTGTCAGTGACGCGGGTTCGCTCGATGTCTTGTGGGACCAGATCGATCTGGCCTACCGAGGTGAACCGCTTCCCGAGCTGGAGAGTACCTACGCTGAGCATGCCGTCTGGCAGTCGGAACGGACAACTGACCCAGCCGAGTTGTGGTCGCCGAGCACCGACCCAGCCGAGCTACGCCTTCGACCGGCCGCGTTGACACCCGATGGTTATGTGCATCGGGACTCGCCACTGACTGCCTCGCAACTGCGGGCTGCACCTGCGCCGACCCTTTTTGCCAATGCTCTGACTGCCCTGAGCGCAGCCATTCGTCCGT
Source organism: uncultured Acidimicrobiales bacterium (assembly GCA_964610745.1). Lineage (GTDB taxonomy): Bacteria > Actinomycetota > Acidimicrobiia > Acidimicrobiales > SHLQ01 > SHLQ01. Next base: position 69,820 of record CAZSYL010000005.1, on the reverse strand, counting down.
TCCACGATGGAGAGGCGACCGAGATCACGATCACGTCGTCGGTGCGCGATCATCCTGCCGTCGGAAATGTGGTTGGCTACTTCCTGAATCCGCTTCCGTTGTTGGTCGAGGTCAAAGACGAGATGTCGATGTCCGAGCTCGCAGTATCGGTGGCCGACACGCTCGCGATGACGCTCGAGCATCGGACTATTCCGTTCGGAGCGGTTGTTTCATCCGCTCGCGAACGCGGCCTGATGCCTCCCACCGGACGCATCATGTTGGCGGTAGAGGATCTGTCTCCTGCACATCTTGATGGACAAGAGGTCGAGCACGAGATCCTCGCATCGGGAACGGCGGTGAACGATCTCACGTTCTTCGTGCAAATTCGAGGTGAACGAATCGAGATCGGTTGTGAGTATCGCGGCGCGACCATTGGGCGGGAGAACGCTGAAGCGTTGCTCGACGCTTTCGGCGCTGCTCTTGAACATCTCGTCGATCGCCCCGATGGCCCCGTTTCGGCACTCTTGGTTGCGCCCGATGCCCTTTCGGGGCCACAACTGTCGGGAAGTCCAGTGTCTGTCCAGACGATCCTCGCCGACGTCATGGCCGGACACGGTGAGTCGATCGCGGTGAGTTCGGGTGGAATTTCGTTGACGTACGCCGAAGTCGACGAACAAGCGCGAGCCATTGCGGCGCGCCTTCGAGGAATTGGTGTGCTGCCGGGTGATCGAGTGGCGCTGTGTTTGCCCCGCTCGACCGAACTGATTCCGGCGATCTGGGCAATCTGGATGCTCGGCGCAAGCTACGTGCCGATCGATGTGTCTCAACCGGCTTCGCGACTCACCGCCCTGCTTTCAGCCGCGGGCGTTCGTGCCGCAGTAGCAATGGGAGAGGGCCATCCAGGCTTGTCCGAAGTTCGAACCGTGCTCGTCGATCGCCCCGATGCCGCGGTGTTGCCCATCGTGCGTCCGTACACTGTCGACTTCAGCGATGAGGCTTACGTCATCTTCACATCCGGATCGACGGGCCAGCCGAAAGGCGTGTCGATCACACATGGCAATTTGGAAGCGTCGCTGCGAGCACGAAAGCAGTGGTATTACGCGCCTGTCGAGCGGTACCTGCTCGTTTCGAGCGCTGGCTTCGACTCGTCGGTCGCCGGCATCTTCTGGACTCTCGCAGACGGCGGCGAACTCGTCATCCCAACCGAGCATGAGGTTCACAACGTGGACGCTCTGCTCGGTCTGGTTTCTGAAAGGCGTGTAACTCACGGTCTTATGGTTCCATCGCTGTGGGGAGCGATGCTGCAACGAGACGCCGCTGCCCTCAGCGGCGTTCACACGATGATCGTTGCCGGCGAGGCATGCCAGCCGGCTCTCGTCGAGCAGCATTTTGCGGCGGTTGGTCACGTTGAACTCGTGAACGAATATGGTCCGACCGAGGCGACTGTATGGGCGACTGCTCATCGGTGCGTCCCCGACGACGGCGCAGCGGTGGCCGTGCCGATTGGTGAACCTATCCCGGGCATGATTGCCGAGGTCGTCGACTCAGCAGGTTCACCGACGCCAATCGACGTGGCCGGCGAGCTCTGGCTATCAGGTCCCGGCGTATCTCCCGGCTACCTTCGCTCACCCGACGCGGACGACCAGCCCGAGAACGAAGTGCGAGGCGCCGGCCCCGAAGATGAAGCGTTCATCGGCGGTCGCCATGCCCATCTCACGTACCGAACCGGCGATCTGGTGGTGCGTCGTTCATCGGGATCTCTCGACTTTCTCGGTCGCGTCGACGACCAACTCTCGGTCGGTGGTGTCCGTGTGGATCCCCTCGAGGTCGAAGGCGTCTTCTCGACGCTTCCGGGGGTGGAAGCGTGTCTGGTCACGCTGATCGATCAGGACCTTGTCGCCTTTGTCGAGCCCCGAAGGTTGGGGGAGTTGTCCGATGCCAAGATCCTTCGAACGGCAGCTGAGGCGCAACTGCCAACCACTCACGTGCCTAGATATGTTCGAATTGTCGAGTCGTTGCCTCGCAATGTGAACGGCAAGCTCGATCGCACCTCGCTCGATCCGGGAAAGCTCACTCCTGCCAGCCTCGCCAGTGCGAGCCACTCGGTCGAACTTGAGCAGGATGCCTATCCGAACAGCGATTCAGTCGTAGACAGTTCGATTGTCGCGAGAGTCGTAGAGATCTTCAGTGCCGCGTTCGATGGCGAACCGGTGACTCCTACGAGCGACTTCTTCGACCTTGGAGGCGACTCGCTTCGAGCCGTCGCCGTCGTTTCGATGCTCGAGAACGAGTTCGGCCGTCGCATCGCGATTGGAGAGCTCATCGACTCGCCCACTCCTCTCTCGCTGGTCGCGGCGAAGCTCGACAAACCCGAAGCGCCAGTCACCTCGTCAAGCGTCGGGTCCGCAGTGCCGGCTTCGGCGAAACAACAGAACGACCTGATCGAGTGGCTGCGTGCGTCGGGTTCGAAGCGGCCATTGATCGTGCTTCCCCCGGGCGGCGGCAACCTGCTGCGCTATGCACCGTTGGTGCGGTCGCTGCGAGACGACGTCCCCGTCGTCGGGATACGCCTACCCGGCGCGGATGCTCGCAGTGACATCGTCGAATCGATCGAAGGGCAGGCCGAGGTCATGCTCGATGCGCTCGACTCGGTGGTCGAGTCGGGGCCGTATCGAATTCTTGGTTGGTCAACGGGTGGACTTCTCGCTTGGGAGATGGCCCGTCTGCTCATCGCCCGTGGCGATGAAGTCGAAGGAATTGTCCTCGTTGACACCGTCATGGCGGGACTTCGAGTCGACGACACCGGGACGATCAAACAGAAGTATCAGGAGATGCTGAAATCTGAGGGTGTGGCCGCTGTAGCCACCGAAGGTGCCGGCCGCTTGTATGAGCGGGCGAGTTTTGCCCTGGCCCGCCGCCGGTATCGCGCTGCCCGAGAAGCCGGTGAGACACCGACCCTCGACGATGCCGAACGCCAGCTCGGACCAGTGATCCGTCGAGCGGCTGCTGAGTATTCCCCAAAACCCCAGGATGTGCCGGTGGTCTACGTGAGTGCCAGCGAGTCCGACAACGCCGTCACTCTCGATTTGTGGGCAGATCTGCACGACGCGAAGAACCAATCGTCAACCTTCGAGGTGATCGAGATCGACGGTGTGCACTTCCTTCCCGAAGAGCGCTGCATCATCGGCCCTGAACGAGTTGGCGAACTCGTCGAGAAACTCGAGGGTCATCTCGACCTTTGAAGTTGGATTAGACGTAGTGGGTGATGCGGTCGACGGTCTTGCCGTAGCGCGCTTCTAGCGCAGCGTCGACCTGGTCGGGTTCGGCTACGACAGCGAATGTTGCAAGCATCTCATCGTCGACGACACTACCGAGCTCGTCCCACCGACCGGTTTTGGTCATGGCGTTCAGCTCGGTGTGAGCGTCTCCCCAGCCGTGGTGTTCGAGCACCTCGAGGTAGGCCGGCGTCGAACCATAAAAGCCAATCTGTTGCTTGATGCGAGCCGCTGCCTCGGTCATTTCTGCCTCGTCACCACCGGTCACGACGAACGCAGGGAGCGCGACCTGGCAGAGCTCGTGGTCTCGGCCAACCTCATCCATGAACGCATGAAAGCGGGGTAGCGCAGCATCGTGGAAGTACTCCGGCGTGGTGAATGGATGAACCATCCAACCATCACACACCTCGGCTGCAAGCTGGACCATCAACGGACCGACCGCGGCAAGGTAGACCTCCGGACGCCCGTGATCTGCGGGCCCTGGATCAAAAAAGTCCGTCATCAGGGTGTGGCTGTAGAACTCGCCCTTGAATCGCAACCTCTCGCCGGAATCCCAGCTGGACCAGATGGCGAACATGGCGTCGATGAACTCGCGCATGCGTGCAGCAGGGGCCGACCACGGCATCGAGAAGCGTTTCGTGATGTGCGGGCGGATCTGGCTCCCGAGACCGAGGATCATGCGTCCCTTGGAGAATTCGTTGAGGTCTCGTGCTGTGTACGCAAGGGTCATCGGGCTGCGGGCAAAAGCGACGGCGATCGACGTGCCGAGCTGAAGTGTGGTCGTATGCTCGGCTGCGATCGCGAGCGGCAGAAAGGGGTCGTGGGCAGTTTCGGCAGTGAACGCACCCAGATAATTCTTCGCTTCTAACTCTTGTGCCTGCCCGGCCACGGCTCGGAGATCAGTGCTGAGGTATCCGTCGGTCAACATGGGTCGACATTAGCCCGTCTAACTAGGCGTAGAACTTTGTCCAACCGACGGCGACCGTGAATGATAGGGGAGTGAATAGCGGGCTTGACTATGTGATCTTCGACCTGGGCAATGTGCTGATCGAGTGGGATCGCCGAAATCTGTATAAAAAGCTGATTAGCGACCCGGTCGAGCTCGATACTTTTCTCGACAACGTCTTCACGATGAACGACAACGCTGAGCTCGACAAGGGGACCCCGCTTCACGAGGTCGCAACCGAGGTGGCCCGGCGGCATCCCGACCAACACGAACTCGTCATGGCCTTCGCAGAGCGTTGGAAAGAGACCCTTGGCGAGGTGATCACCGGGACTGTAGAGATCCTCGAACAGCTAAGTCGAAACGGCGTAGGTCTGCTCGCGCTGAGCAACTGGGGCAAGGACACCTTTGCATCGATCGAGGCCGACTATGACTTCTTTGAGTTGTTCGACGGAATGGTCATCAGCGGGCGTGAGGGCGCGGTCAAGCCCGACCGCAAGATCTTCGACATTCTCTGCGATCGTTATGACGTCACGCCGAATCGAGCGGTATTTGTCGACGATTCGTCCGCGAACGTCGTCACGGCGATGACCCTTGGGTTCGATGCGCTCTTGTTCGATCGTCCTGAGCTGCTGCGTCAACAGCTCATCTACCGGCAGCTGCTCGACCCAAGCCACTAGCGCGACGTCACGAACAATCCGTGGTGACCGGGTCGTCCATGCTCACTCCTGTCTCGCCGCCGACTGCTGGGATGAGACATGCTGTCGCGCTGGCGTCGCCGAATCTGAGTTGCAGGAGTGCGGTGTCGGTACGGAGCTCTTCGGCCGTTGACACAAATGCATTGCCGAGGTTGAAGGCGACCGAGCTTGCTTGGATTCGCTCGAAACGCTGCAGGAAATCCGATCCGTGTCCCACGACTACTTCGACGCCGAGGTCGACGAGGAACTGAATGTCGGCCAACTCGTCTTCGGTGGGGGCCCGGTCTTCGACACGCCCCCAGTCGATGAAGACGACGGCACGATTACCCGCTTCTCGGGTTGCCATGATCTGTTCGATGAGTGGCGGGAGGGCCTCATCGCCGGCCAGGATTCCAGGCGTTGTTTCCGTCGCGATCGACTCGCTGACGAGATCGTCGGCCAGGCTCAAACCAAATAGTGCAACCGGTCGGTCTATTCCGACGATGATCGGTTGGATTGCCTCCTGCAGATTCGACCCGTAACCAATGGTGGAGACACCACTTGCGATGAGCGCTCCAGCAAATTCATCGAGAACGGTGGGGCCGTCGACTGCCGCGGCGACCGATGCGAGGTTGATTGCCTCGAACTGGTTGGCTGCGAGCGCAGCAAGGTCCGTAGGTTCGCAGCCGGTCGATTGGGTGCAGCCCAGAGTAGCTATGGTCGCATCGTCGGTGTCTAGGACCGGTGCTGATGGTTCAGCACCGTCATCTGCTTGCTCTGACTCGTCCTCGCCTTGAGCCTCGGTTGTCGTGCCGTCATCGACCGGGTTCTCTGCTGTGCTGCCCGCGGGTGACGGGACACTACGAATGCTGCCGAGCACATGCACGACCACCTCAGGAGGGGGAGGCGGCTCGGTCGTCGTCGTCGTTGTTGATGAGGTGGTTGAGGTAGTTGTTGGTTCGGCTGCCTGGCGCGGTTGGGCCTCGGTCGTCATGGTGGTCGACTCAGCGGCCTGCGGCTCGCTCGTTGAACAAGCCGTAGCGAGAACCCCAAAGGCAAACAGCGCGAAGGCGAGGCGGAGAAGTTGCGCCCGCTGCAACCGGGGGGTGATTTTGGACATCTTCTAGTTTGGCTTGCTCAGCTGCTCTCGTACATTTCGGGCGTCCGTTTCGGCGGTGACCTCGATCTCTGCGTGGTGACCAGGCCAACGGGTCCGACCGCCCTAACGTATGGCCATGAAGTTCCTGGCGATTTTGTTCGGACTGGTCGTATTGCTGGCCAGCTGTGGCCAATCTGACTCCGTGGTCGAACCCGGCCCCGATGACACCGAGACAACCTCAACGACCGAGGCGATCGACGACGATGAAGTCGACTCCGATGAGGTTGTTACCAATGACGAGAGCACAACGTCAACGTCGGTCCAAACTTCAGACGATGACGGGGCGGGCGAAGATCCCAATGGTGATGGCGGTGAGACCGAGGGCGATGGCACGACCGAGCCACCGGAGGACGTATTCGTTCTCGATGAAGACTCGGCGAATGCCGCGGCGTTCCGTGAGCTTGCAGATTCAGGCCTTGAGCTTTCATTAGAGGAACAAGCATGCGCCGATTCGGCGGCTGCCGAGTCGGTCGCTGGGGGTGCGACCGAACAGAACGCGCTCGTCACTGCCGTACAGGAATGTGCATCGCCCAGCGCACTCGACGATTTCTCTGCTGGACTCATCGTTGCCGGCGGCGCACCGTTGCCTGCCACAGAAGCTGCCTGTGTCTCCTCGCTTCTCCAATCAGGAGCCGAGTTCCAACCGTTCTGGTTCGCCCTGCTCGATGAAGAACCATTCGACTATCTCCTCGCCAACAACGACGTCCAGAACCGTTATCTCGACCTGTTTGTCGATTGTGTTTCGGTCGGCCGTGCGGTTGCAGATCAGGCAGGTGTGGTCCTCTCGGGTGGCACGATTGGATGCATCGATGGTCTGTATTCTGACCGCGAGTTTGTTCGGGTCAGTATCGAAGCCGACCTCTCAGGAAACGCCGAAGACCAGGCCCGGGTTAACGATCAGCTTGCGTCGTGTCTTACCGACGACGAGGGCGATCAGCTCGGTTTCAGCTGATGTAGTCATCTTGTTCTGATCGCCAGGTCGAGGTTTTGTCCCGTTGCCCGCGACGGCGATGAGTAGACTTTGTTGATCATGGACTTTCGTCTCCTCGGCTTTCCCGTCAGCATCCAGAACTCGTTTCTCTTGACGATCGTATTTTTCGGTTTCATTTCGTTTCAGAACCTACCGACCGAGGATCTGCTCGTTCGTGTAGTGGCGTTCACCGTCATCGCTGTGGCCTCGGTGCTGATTCATGAGTTCGGGCACGCCTTCGCGGCGCGCTCACAGGGGACTGTTGGCACTCCGGCGATCAGCCTGGCCGGCATGGCGGGCCTGACTCGCTACCGCCTGGAGAAGATCCCGAGTCGGGCACAGTCGATCTTCATCAGCTTCGCAGGACCGCTTACGGGGCTCGTACTTGGGGCGATCATCTTCGGAGTCCGTCAGGCCGGGATCATCGAAGAGACCAGATTGATTCGAGACTTGTTCCGAATTGGCCTCTTCACCACGTTTGGTTGGAGCATCTTCAATCTCGTGCCGGTTGTTCCGCTCGACGGTGGCCACATCATGACCGACCTGCTCCCCGGCAATCTCCTACAGCGCCGACGCCGCGCCGCGTGGGTGTCGATCGCTTTCGCTCTGACGGCAGCGGTGGTGCTGTTTTTTATTTTTGGCTTTGACTTCCTGATAGCTCAGTTGATCCTGGCCGGTATGGCATGGCAGAACTACAGCGGATTGAAGGACCTTCCGGCTGTTGCCCATCCAACGCCGAACTGAAACCAACTGACCGCGGTTGCGTCGTACTGGTGACGACCGCCTAGGGTCAGGCGCCATGCGCGCAGTTCTTCTCAACAACGTCGACGATGAGTTCTCCGTCGAGATCGCCACGATCGACGACGAACAGATGCCCGACGGCGACACGCTTGTCGCCGTCGAGTACTCGACCATCAACTACAAGGATGGTCTCGCGATCACGAATACCTCGCCGATCGTGCGCTCCTGGCCAATGGTTCCTGGCGTTGATTTCGCGGGCACGGTGCTGAACTCTGACAGCGAGGCCCTCAAGACGGGTGATCGAGTTGTTCTCAACGGGTGGGATGTTGGTGAGAAGCACTGGGGAGGCCTCGCAGAGCGAGCTCGTGTGCAGGCTGAGTGGCTCACGCGAATCCCCGAAGAGTTCTCTACGTATCAGGCAGCGGCCATCGGGACTGCGGGATACACCGCGATGCTGTCGGTGCTGGCTCTCGAAGATCACGGCGTTACCCCCGAGCGCGGCGCCGTGCTCGTCACCGGTGCTGCTGGTGGTGTGGGTTCAGTGGCTGTTGCCGTGCTTGCAAAGTTGGGTTACGAAGTCATTGCATCATCTGGACGTGTCGCAGAGGAAGGCGACTATCTCACGAGCCTTGGTGCCTCGCAACTGTTGCACCGCGACGAGTTGTCCGAGGCCGGCGGTCGTCCGTTGGCCAAAGCTCGTTGGGCCGGCGCTATCGATGTTGCTGGCAGCCACACCCTCGCGAACGTGCTGGCCGCAACCGAGCCGAAAGGTTGCGTTGCGGCATGCGGTCTGGCCCAGGGAATGGACCTTGAAACCACGGTCGCACCCCTGATCCTGCGGGGTGTCACGCTGGTGGGGATCGACTCGGTGCACGAAACGCCGGAACGTCGAGACCTCGCCTGGTCGCGTCTTGCCTCTGATCTCGATGTCAACCTGCTCGACGCGATAACCAGCGAGGTCGGACTCGAGGATGTACCAAAGGTTGCAGCAGACATAGTCGCAGGAAAGATCCGCGGCCGGGTGGTCGTCGACGTCGGCGGATAGCCGTTGGTGAAAGCGTCACAGAGTCAACGTTTGGACAAGCTTCGAGCCCTGTTCTCGGGCTACGGTGTCGGGCCATGGAGACGCAAATAAAAATTGGTTGGCTCGCGAGCCACGAATCGAATCAACCCGAGGTGCTGATCGACCAGGCGGTTCGCGCCGAAGAGGTTGGTTTCGACGTCGTCTTTGCCTCTGACCACTTCCACCCATGGGTCGATCAGGATTCGGCATCAGCTTTCGTCTGGACTTGGTTTGGTGCGGCTGCGGCGCTGACCGAACGCGTCGAGTTCGCGACGTCGGTGACATGTCCGTTGTTTCACTACCATCCGGCGATGATCGCGCAGGCAGCGGCCACGGTAGATCGCTTGTCGAATGGTCGGTTCTTTCTCGGTGTCGGAACTGGTGAGAACATCAACGAAGGTCCCATGGGGTTCAACTTTCCTGGGTATAAGGAACGTATTGCCCGGATGGGCGAAGCGCTGGAGATCATGCACCGACTCTTCGATGGCGAGAAGGTTGATTTCGAAGGCGAGTTCTACACTGCGGACAAGGCCAAACTGTATAGCCCAGCAGTGTCAGATGTTCCGATCTACATGGCTGCTGGAGGACCGAAGTCGGCCGCTTTTGCTGGCCGGAACGCCGATGGAATCACGACGTCAGTAAAGAACCCCGCAGACACGATGGAACGAGTCATCATCCCGTTCCGAGAAGCCTCGGTAGAAGCCGGTCGCGGCGAACTTCCAGTCATGTGCACCCGTTGGGTGGTCTGGGCCGAAAACGACGACGAAGCCTGGGAATCTCTTGCAGCGATGCGGGGCCTGCGGGCGCCGGGCCGTCTCGAGGCGGTCGACCCGATGGTCCTTCGTCAACGAGCTGACGAGATGGACCGCGACGAAATCCTTAGCCAGTACACGATCGTGTCTTCGGTCGATGAACTGATCGAGGCCTATGCCCCGATCATCACCGAGATTGGCGCGGAGTACATGTCGATCCAGGTTGCAGCCGTCGACCTGATGTCCATCATCGACATGGTGGGCAAGGACGTGCTTCCCGCGCTACGAGAACTTAAGCGCCCGCAACGATAGAGAACCGAACGCCAGAGCCACACGGTCGAGGCGGTGCTACTCGTCTTCTTTCTGGTTGCGTAGAAAACGCTCGATCTCGTCGGCGGCGTTGCTCGCGTCATACATGATCGAAGGCTCGCTATCGCTCTTGCGCTCGAGATCTTCGACATAGGCCCGCACGTCATCGTCATCGGCCAGGGCCAGGTGAACCCTGGACTCCCAGCTGCGAATTTCGTCGGCCATTCCCACGTGGTCGGTGGGAATGTCGCACAGTTTTTCAATCGAGGCCAGAAGTGCTGACGTGGCCTTTGGTGATGGTGACCCGGGAACGTAATGCGGCACGTCCACGCGCAACGAAAGCGCAGGAATGTTCGATCCGGCAAGTGCTTGGTGCAGTGAGCCAATCAAGCCGGTTGGACCCTCGTAGGTTGGCTGGCCAATCTCGAGGGTTTCAGCGAGTTCCGGATCGCTGGTCGATGCCGTGACCGGAAACGTCCGCGTGTGCGGGACCATCGCCAGTGCCGAGCCCAACGTGACGACCTTGGAGGTTTCGGTCGTGACCATGATTTCCATGAGCGTGGAGCAAAACGAACGCCAGCGCAGGTTGGGCTCAACGCCACTCAACAACAGCAGATCTGACGAGCCCTCTGGCGTTTGTGCCCACAGAACGTTGTTCGCCGGCCAGTGAATTTCGCGGTTCCCGCTCACGCCGAGGCGAACCTGGGGGCGAGTCTCCTGGAAATCGAAGAGCAGCTCAGGGTCGATCGATGCGGCTGGTTTGCCGTTGTGGGTCATCGAGAGCCAGTCGACCGCCGCTGTTGCAGCCTCGCCCATATCGAACAACCCTTTGAAGGCCATAACAAAAACAGGACGCTCCAGTTTCGGAATGGGATGCGTCTCGTAGTCGATCGGCTGCACCTGCTCAGAGTAGGGCAGCCCTCGAGCTTTCCGCACCTACAGTCACTTCAGCATCGCATTTCTTCGTGTCTGGGAATCGGCGAACTCCGAATCACGTTGCACAGCATGGCGATCACATAATGTGAAGAATATGGCGCAACGAACGTGTGGGAGAAGCGAATGAGTGGTTTCAATCAACCTGCCGGGTGGTACCCCGCTCAGGGTGATCCTCCCGGAACCGTCCGCTGGTGGGACGGCGCACAGTGGGTGGGCGGTCCTCAGCAGCAGGGCCTTCAGCAACAGGCTGGGTTTGTCACGCCCGGCTCCGCGACCCTCGCAAATGGCAGGGAACTCGCAGACCCATGGTTACGAATCGCTGCGGCCCTAATCGACGGCGTGCTCGTAAACGGATTCGGTTTCGTTGCCGGTTTGCTCCTTGGCGGCGGCACGCTCTTTTTCAACGGCGGCTTTGATGGCTCCGAAGGCGTCGACTTCACGTTCTCGGAGATCTTTCTCGCGACAGCGGTGGTCGCGGTCGTAGTGACGACCTATCACACGGTGATGAACACCATGTTCAGCGGAGGCGTCGGCAAGCTGCTCCTTGGGCTGAGGATCGTTCGAGCCGATGGCACCGAACCGCTGGGTACGCCAGACGGCATCAAGCGCAGCGGCAATCACCTAGTCGACCTACTCGTCCTGATTCCGCTCGTCGGAGTCTTCGTCTTGCCGCTCGTGCAGGGACTGCTCAACCTGATATCGCTGGTCTTCCTGTTCAGCGATCCCGAGCATCGCACGGTGATGGACCGATTCGCCGACACCTACGTGGTCACCAAGCAAGATTGATTCTGTGCCTTAGGGCTCTCGATAGAGCAGAGCGCCCCAATGAGCGCCAGCGCCAAACGCAGTGAACGCGAGCAGAGCGTTGTCAGGAACCCGCCCTTGCGTCACAACGTCGTGGTAGAGCAACGGCAGCGTTGCTGCCGTTGTGTTTCCGTGTTGAGCAATGTTTGACGGAACTCGCTCAGGGTCGATCCCCAACTGTTTGGCAATGCCGTCGAGGATTCGCTGGTTGGCCTGATGGGCGAGAACCAGATCGACATCGTCGAGGCCGTAGGGCGAGTCTTCGAGGACACGCAACACCGACTCGGGCATCAGGCGAACCGCCTGGCGGAACAACTCGCCTCCGTTCATCTGCGGCTCGTGTAGTCCAGCCTCGATCTGTTCGTGGCTCGACCACGGCTGGTGGATGAAGCCGGGTCCTGGGACGTGTATGAGATCGAAGAGCTCGCCGTTGCTGTGAAGACTCGAGCCCAGAACACCTGTCTCGTCCGTTCCTGGTTGAAGGACCATTGCAGCACCGGCGTCTCCAAAGAGCACCGCCCATGCTCGTGCGGCGGTCGCGCTTTTGTAGTCCTCCGGGGTTGGTTCGGCGTTCGAGGTTCCGAGCAGGATGTCGAGGCTTGCACCGAAGGGCATGTAGCCGCGGTGGGCCTCTGACCCGACCACGACGACCGTCTCGGCTCGCCCGGTCGCGATCAGCATGTCCGCCAGGTCCATTCCGTAGAGGAAGCCACCACACTGCTGGCGAATCTCGAAGGCACCGACATTTCCGAGACCAGCCCTGGTCTGGATCAATGGTGCATTGCCGGGGGCGTAATGATCAGGCGTCATCGTTGCAGAGACGATCGCGTCGACGTCGCCGGGAGCAAGACCTGCATCGGAAACAGCAGCTAGGACCGCTTCAGCGCCAAGCTCGGCAGAACCGACACCTCGATCTGCCAACCGTCGTTGTTTGACCCCGGAACGTTTGACGATCCATTCGTCAGACGTGTCCATGATCTCTGCCAGATCGTGGTTGGTAACCACGTTCTCTGGCAATGCGACACCGGTTCCGGTGATGTGGGCCCCCATAAGTTGGCTTACTCGCCTTCTGTCGACGCTCCTGGTGGTACTGATGCTTCTTCGTCGGCCGAGACCTCAGTCGGAGCTTCGTCGGCTGAGACCTCAGTCGGAGCTTCGTCGGCTGGGGCCTCTTCAGCGGTGGCTTCTTTGGCTGGAGCCTCCTCGGCTGGCGCTTCTTCTACCGGAGCTTCTTCGGCTTTGGGGGCGGCTTTGTTCTTCTCCGCAGCAAGCGGGTTGGCCTGAACAATCTGGAAGTTGTCCGAAGCCTCCTTGTACGCCGCTTCAGCTTCAGCCTTCTGCTCCGCGGTTGCGTCGGGGTCGTTATTGACCTTACGGACTGTCGCGGCTGCCTGATCCTTCGCCCGCTCAGCTTTGGCAATCCGCTTCTTGCCACGCTCGGCGGCAGCGGTGGCTTCCACTCGCTCATTGAAGAGCAACAGTGCTGCTCGGGTTTCGTCGTCGACCTGAATCTCTGTACTCACTGCATCATCATCGGTCATAGCCGGCCTTCGGGCCAAGATGATGGGGTGACAAAATCGAGAACACCCAAAAATGTTCAGAGCTTTCCACGCCGACAGGCAACAACCCGACGATTTACGCTGGGCGCGCCACGCTCTTTTTCGGTTGCCGATGATGGCTCCTCGGTGCTTTTTCTTCGCTCCGCCGGTCCATTGGACTCGAGCAACAGCCTCTGGATACTTCGACCCGGTGGCGAAACATCGGTGTTATTCGATGCCCAGGCGCACGGTAGTGCCACACTCACCGATGCTGAGCGATCTCGGCGAGAGCGAGCTCGTGAACAAGCTGGGGGAGTCGTCTCCTTCGTTGCTCGTGACGACAATAACGAGGTGATCTTCCCGCTCGGCGGGGAGCTCCACCACGTCGCCTCGTCGGGGAACGGCTCGGTCTGGGCCTCCGACGGAAATGTCTTCGATCCCCAATTCGAACCAACCGGGGCGAGAGTCGCCTACGTCAGCGGATCAACGATCCGCATGACCGATGGTGAAACAGATGAGCAAGTCCCTGGCACCGACGAGGGTGGAGAGCTGGTCTCGTGGGGATCGGCCGAGTTCGTGGCTGCCGAGGAGATGGGCCGTGGGCGCGGCTTCTGGTGGTCGCCGTCCGGTGGGCAGTTGGTAGCTAGCCGGGTCGATACCGAGCCGGTTGACGAGTGGTGGATCTCGTCGCCTCAGAACCCAGCAGCTGCGCCACGTTCGATTCGATACCCAGGTGCCGGCAGACCAAATGCCGAGGTTCAGCTGTGGCTCATCGATGTCGACACGGGACCGTTGCGCGAGCTCGATTGGAAACGCGGGGAGTTCGAGTATCTCGCGTCGGTTCAGTGGTTGAAGATCGACGATCGGGAGGTCGTTCGTTGCACGGTGCAGACCCGCGACCAAGCAACGCTTGTCATCCTCGACATCGACCCAGAATCTGGTGATGCCACCGAGCTAGATCGCGTCGTCGACCCCCATTGGGTCGAACTGCAACCGGGAACGCCACGCCAAACGGAGCTGGGTGTGTTGACCATCGTCGATGATGGTGACCTGCGCAAGGTGGCGATCGACGGAGCTCCGATCGATCACGGGCACAATGTTCGTCGCCTTGTCGGTGAGGCCGATGGCGCAATCTTGGCGCTGATTACTTCCGACGGCACCGATTCGATCTTCGCGCGACTGCAGCTCGACGGCTCGGTCGAGCTGTTGAGCAGCGAGGGCGAATTCACGACGGCTGTCGTTGGCGGGGAAACCCACGTCATCACGACCGCGCGCGCCGATGCCGAAACGGTCACCCAGGTGCGGTGGCCTGACGGCACTACCACGATGATCGAATCGTTGGCTGAGACTCCCGGATTTGCTTGTACACCAACATTTCACCGGATGGGTACCCATGACTTACACACCGCGCTGTGCTTGCCGTCAGACCACGATGGTTCGCCTCTACCGGTGCTTCTCGACCCGTACGGCGGACCACACGCACAGCGGGTTCTCCGTTCTCACAACGCGTACGCAACCTCGCAGTGGTTTGCCGAGCAGGGGTTTGCCGTGGTCGTGATCGACGGACGGGGAACCCCGAACCGTGGTCCGGCTTTTGAACGTGAGATCTGGGGGGACTTTGCGACCAAGGTTCTCGACGATCAGATCGATGCTTTGCATGAGCTCGCCCAGACCCGTCCGGAGCTCGATCTCTCACGGGTCGGGATCCGGGGCTGGTCCTTTGGTGGCTACCTCGCGGCGTTGGCCGTGATGCGCCGTCCGGACGCCGTCCACGCCGCGGTGTCAGGTGCACCGGTCACCGATTGGTTGCTGTATGACACGCATTACACCGAGCGCTACATCGGCCATCCAGAAGATCACCCCGGCAACTATGAGAAGAGCAGCTTGATTTCAGATGCGCCGAATCTTGCCCGACCATTGATGCTCATCCATGGTTTGGCAGACGACAACGTGGTCGCGGCGCACACGCTGACATTGTCTCAAGCGTTGCTGGAGGCTGGACGACCTCACGAAGTGCTTCCATTGAGCGGAGTCACGCACATGACCCCTCAGGAACAGGTGGCAGAGAACCTCCTCCACCTCCAGCGTGACTTCCTCCTGAAACACGTCTCCAAAAGAGAACCGGACGCGTAGAGTCCAGACATGATCGATCCACTCTCCTCATTTCGTCTCGATGGCAAGGTCGTTATCGTCACGGGCGCGAGCTCTGGGCTAGGTGCCCGCTTCGCCCGTGTCTGCGACGCGGCGGGTGCTTCACTTGTGTTGGCTGCACGTCGTTTGGAGCGCCTCGAGAGCCTGGCTAATGGATTGAGCGATGCGGTCGTCGTGCGCGCCGATTTCTCGACAGATCAGGCTGCGCCCGCGGTCATCGAGGCTGCGTTGTCGGAGTACGGCGCTATAGACGTGGTGATCAACAATGCGGGGATCAGTCGGACGGTCAAGGCAGTAGAGGACACGGTCGACGGATTTCGACACGAGCTCCAAGTCGACCTCATTGCGCCGTATGACCTTGCGCGCCGTGCTGCGCACGTCATGATCGAGGGCGGGCGCCCGGGTTCGATCGTGAACATTGCATCGGTTCTCGGACGCGTCGCCGGTGGCCCATTGCCATTGCCCGGATATGCGGCGGCAAAGGGCGGCCTTGTTCAGCTCACTAGAGAGCTGGCGAGCGAATGGGCCCGTAACGGGATTCGTGTCAATGCGATTGGTCCAGGCTGGTTCGAGTCTGAGATGACCAAGGACGCCATGTTCGAGAATGATCGTGGCCAGGAGTTCATTAAGCGCGGCGCGCCAATGGGTCGCGCTGGCCAGGAACACGAGCTCGATGGGGCGCTGCTTTACCTCGCAAGTGAGGCGAGCAGCTACATGACCGGGCAGACCCTCTACGTCGATGGCGGTTGGACGATCGTCTAACCACCATTGCCTCGGACGACGGATTCAGGCAGTGATCCGTCCCAAGCGGACCATCGTGTCGCGCACGTCGGCGATCATGTCAACGTCGAGGTCCGTGCCCGGTGCTGTCCAGTCAGCCTTTGCGAGCCACTGAGTGACTTCAGGAAGCACCAACCCGTAACGCTGCGTGATCAGCTCTGCGGCATCGTTTCGTTCTTCGAGTGCGCTGGCTGTCGTCGCTGCGATCCTCGTGACGTCGATGGCTACGCCGGGGTGAGCGTTCTGGAACGCTGTTGTTTGAGCAACCGTGAAGCTTGGCCATGGAGTGGCATAGCTGCCCACGAGTTTCAACGCTCCGGACTCGACGTGGGGTTGGGTCATAGCCTTGTCCCACATGAATATTTCGGCGTCGCCCGACGGAAGTGCTTCGACCGCACCGGTTAGCCCACCGACCACAACGAACGAGTCGTCGTCGATACTCCAGCCGTAATCCTTGGCCATCACGAGGCTCATGAGCTCTGAGCCGGATCCGTAGCGCGAGATGGCGAAGCGCTTTCCCTCGAGTTCGGCCACCGTATTTGCAGGCGAGTGTCCAGCGGCGAACACACCCCAGTCCAGCGGTGAATCGACCCAGCCCGTGACGAGCTCCGAAGGGTTGCCATTTTCAATTGCCGTGACGGCGCCTTCGGTTAATGGGGTTGCGATGTCGATGTGGCCCTCGCCAAGTGCGGCCATGATGGCGCCGGTGCCGCCGGGATAGTCGATCCACTCTATGTCGTATCCCGCATCGGCGAAGGAGCCGTCTTCGATGGCGAGACGCCAAGGGAGGTTGAAGTGCTCAGGAACACCGCCGACTCGAACAGGGATTTGGGCGATCATCCGAGGCTCTCGAGTGCAGCCTGAGCGGTGAGTAGATCAGCTTCGGTTGCTGCGAGCATGTCACGGGTTTCCTGTACGAGGTGCGCAGGAGCGCCGTTGACGTATCCCTCGTTGGACAACTTGCCTTTGAACCCGGCGATCTGCTTGGTCTTTTGTTCGATCGCGCTCTCGATGCGTTCACGCTCGGCGTCGAGGTCTACTTCATCGGAGAGACCAGAAAGATCGACCTGACAGCCTTCGAACGCGAAGGGCGACGACACGGGCGGAATCTCGTCGTCTGGACTTCCGACCTCGCCAATGCCCGACAGCGTCTCGACGAGGCCTTCGGTCGCCGAGATGAGATTGAGCACGTGTGCTGGGGCATGCAGCGTGATGCGTTGCTTCGGCTTGACGTTCTGTTTCGCCCGAATGACTCGGATCTTGGTGACGAGGTCGTAGGCCCGGTCGAAGTCGCTGACGACCGCCTCATCGAACAATGGGGCGTCGGCCTTAGGCCAGCTCGCGTTGGCGAGGAGTTCTGAGGAGGGAAGGTGTAGTCCAATGATCTCGCCGGTCCGAGCGTTACTGACGTGTGGCCAAAGCGTCTCGGTAATAAACGGGCACACTGGATGCATCAGTCGCAGTGATGCATCGAGGATTGCACCGAGGACAGCTTGCTGGGCGCGGTCGTCGTCGATGGTTGGCTTGATAGCTTCGAGATAGCGATCGCAGACGTCGTGCCAGATGAAGTCGTACAGGGTGTCGGCGTACACGTTGAACTGGTAATTTTCGACCGCTTCTTCGAGTGCGGTGATGGTGCGGGCCAGGCGCGACAAGATCCACCGGTCAACGAAGTGCACCGATGAGATCTCAACGGGCGCAGAGCGTGCCTCGGCACCATCGAGGCGACCGATCGCGAAACGAACGGCATTCCAAACCTTGTTCGAGAAGTTACGACCGCCATCGAACTTGCTCGACGTGTTGCGCGCCAGCGGAAGTTCATCGGAGATCTGGACGGCACCAGCAGCGACGCCATAGGCACTCGCCATGGTCTTTGTCGAGTCGGTGGGACACGCCTGGCTCGGGGCAGCGACCTGGTGGCCCGCCTTGGTCGTAATGAACTTTGGAGTAAACGACTCGCCCGTGTATGCGCACACCATGTCGACCGGCATACGGACGTCCTGGGTGTCGGTAGTCATCTGCACGAGGGTGAAGCGCATGGCGTCGGCACCATGGCTGAAGATGATGTCGCGGGGGTCGACACCATTTCCGAGGCTCTTGGACATCTTCTGACCGTGCCCGTCCTGGACCATCGCGTGGATAAATACGTCGGTGTACGGAAGCTGTCCGTCGAGGAAGTATCGATTGAACATCACCATTCGGCTGACCCAGAGGGTGATGATCTCGCGAGCGGTGCTGAGTAGCGATGTGGGGTTGAACGTTTGGAGTAGGTCGCTGTTGTTCCCGGTGGTCTCGGGGAAGTCCTGAGGGTATGGCCAACCCATGGTCGACATTGGCCATAGGGCCGACGAGAACCACGTGTCGAGAACATCGGGGTCTCGTTCGAACCCCGCTGCCTCGAGTGCGCTAATCAGCTCGTCTTCATCCATCTCGTCGTTGTCGCGGGGTTCGTAGTTGAGCGTGCTCTGCGGCGGCACGCAGACCGACTCGACAAACTCGTCCTCGGTGACCTGCCGTGCCACGTGAATGCAGCCAGCGGCTGACCAATGGCTGTCGACGCGGACGGCTGTGCCGGGCTCGACATTGGACAACGCGCTGTTGACTATGGGGTCCGGATGCTGGCCCGAAGCTTCGACGATGGTCGAGTTCCAGACCGGGATCTGATGCCCCCACCAGACCTGGCGGCTGATACACCAATCCCGAATGCCTTCGTGCCATTGCTGGAACGTTCGGGCGTAGCGTTCGGGGACGAAGCGCAGGGCGCCATCGCCATTGGCGTCTCCTGGCTGATGCTCCGGGGCGCGGGTGGAGGCTTGCTCGGCTTGCTGAGCTCTCAACGCCGATCCAGCCAGGCGGTCATCGGAGGCCTTGACGTACCACTGGTCGGACAACCATGGTTCTACCGGCACATGGCTCCGATAACTGTGCCCGACCGCGTGGGTGTAATCGACGGCTTTTTCGAGTAGTTCGTTCTCGTCGAACCACGCAACGACCGCGGCTCGCGCATCCTCTCGGCTGAGCCCAATGAATAGGCGCGCGTCGGCGGAAATGTCCTCCCAGCCGTACTGATCGCTGATCGACGCATCGGGGGCCATGATGTTGATCGCCTCGAGCTCATGGCGAAGGCCGATCTCCCAGTCGTTGGGGTCGTGTGCTGGCGTGACCTTGAGAAAGCCGCTCGACATCTGGGCCTTGGCATCGCTCGAGTCGGGATCAGGGATCACGACGTAGCTGTCTTCGATGATCGGGACGACCCGACCAACGATCGGTAGGACGACGCTCTTTCCCCGGAGTTCCTCGGCGCGCGGATCGTTTGGGTTCACTGCCACCGCGGTGTCGCCGAACATGGTCTCGGGGCGAGTGGTCGCGACCGTGACATGGCCTGAGCCGTCTTCGAGCGGATACCGCAAGTACCACATGTGCCCCGCGACGTCTTCCATTTCGACTTCGTCGTCGGCGAGGGCGGTTCCGGTGACCGGGTCCCAGTTGACGAGCCGCTTGCCGCGATAGATCAGTCCATCTTTGAAGAGCATGTAGAAGGCATGACGCACCGCAGTGGCACACATTTCGTCCATGGTGAAGCGAACGCGGTCGTAGTCACAGCTGGCACCCATCTCACGGAGCTGTCCGAGGATGGTGGCCTCGAACTCGTCCTTCCACTCCTGGGTCTTTTCGATGAACGCCTCTCGGCCCATCTCTAGGCGTTTGGTGCCCTGCTGCAGGAGGCGTTTCTCCACGACCGTCTGGGTCGCGATGCCGGCGTGATCGGTGCCGGGCATCCACAGCGTGTTGAAACCACGCATGCGGTGATAACGGACGAGCACATCTTGGAGGGTGTTGTTCAGGGCGTGACCGAGGTGCAACGCTGCTGTCACGTTGGGCGGTGGGATGACGACCGAGTAGGTCTCAACCCCGTCTTCGGTGTTCGCGTTCGCATCCGGCTCAGCGTGGAAGACGCCGCTTTCGGCCCACCGAGCAGTTACGACATGTTCGGTCTCGCTCGGGACGTAGACCTTGGCCAGTTCGGGAAGTGTGTCACTCACAGCGACAGGCTACTGGCCACCTTGCTTCTCTCGGCCGACCGCGCACCGATTCGGGGTGGGGATTCAGCCGAGCTTGGAGTGCCCTAGGCGCGTATAGCTGTGAGATTCTTGACTTCGTTCTCGATGCGGGCGCACTCGTTGATCCAGGAGTTGAATTCGCGTCGGTTCAGGACGCTTACGACGAGGTCGGTCTCGGCGATGAGCGAGGCGTTGCGAGCTTCTCCGGTGAGCAGTGCGGCTTCTCCGAGAATGGTCGAGGGGCCGACCGTTGCGATCGTCTCTGCGTCACGCACTACGAGAGCGGTACCGGAGATGACAACGATGGCTTCTTGTCCGACCGCTCCTTCCTGTGCGAGGACGGAACCAGCAGCGATCTCGACGATGGTTCCAAGGGTGCTGAGCGTTGCGAGCTCGTGCTCGTTAAAGGTGTCGTTGAGGGTCGTGAGTGTCGGGTTGATGACAGGCGACTTGCGGAAGAACATCTGTGTCTCCAGTGCGGAAGGGTGTGTACCCACTACAACCGATGATCGGCTCAAATGCTGCCCAAGATTGACGTGTCAGCGGGCACTGTTACGCCTTTCACAGACCTTGGAACGCCGCGCGTCGAGCTGACTTTGAGACTTGTAGGGCGTCTTGGGTGTGTCGGCGCCGGTGGTTGTCTATGCGGCGCGTTTCTCGAACTCGTTGGCAACGCGGCCACGGAAGTCCGGGCACTCTTCGAGTAGAGCAAGGAACTGCTCGTGGTCGAGAACCGACACCTTCACCACGGAGATTGTCGAGGCGGAGGCATTCCGAGCCTCGCCGGTCAGGACGGCGGCTTCGCCGATCAAGGCACCAGATTCCAGATGCTTGATGACCTCGCTACCTCGGGTGATCTTGACTTGTCCCGAAATGATAACTGCGGCTTCGCTTCCGGTCTTGCCCTCTTCAAAGATCGTCTTGCCGGGTGCCAGGTCGATGATGGTCCCGCGTCTGGTGATGCATTCCAACTCGTGTTCGCTGTAGTCACCCTTTAGGGCTTTCATTGACTTATCAACTTTGCGGAGTGAGAACTTTGCCATTTGGGTGTTCCTAGGATTCCTAGATCGGATTGCGTCGTCCGCCAAAGTGGTCGCATTGGTTTTCGCCCGCCGATGTATGTATCGACGGCCTGAGTCCCAATTTGAGTCATATTTTCCGCTCGATTCGACAAATGGGTAATAACTAGACCAATCGTTGACGAAAATGTGTCTAGACGACCATAAACCAATAAGCCGTTTGCATGATGGAGCCGAACCAGTACGCTAGTTACCGTTCGGTAACAAGTGGTCAGCAATTAGACGGGTTGTTTCTAACCCGTCAACCATTTCGCCCGATATGAACGAATAGCTTGAATACGCTCCCAAAAAGAAGGCTCCCGTGGCTGATTTCTCCCTCGATCTCAACGAAGACCAGATTCAACTCAAGAAATGGGTGCACGGTTTCGCCGAAGACGTCATGCGTCCTGCGGCAGAAGAATGGGATGAGCGCGAAGAAACGCCATGGCCAATCATCGAAGAGGCGGCCAAGATCGGTCTCTACGGATGGGAGATCATGGCCGAGACCATGATGAACGACCCAACGGGTTTGTCGCCAATGGTGATGCTCGAAGAGATGTTCTGGGGTGATGCTGGCATCGCCATGGCGCTGATGGGCACTGCATTAGCGGCCGCAGGTGTCGCTGCTGCGGGAACTCCCGAACAGGTCATGGAATGGGTGCCTCAGATGTATGGCAGCGCCGACGACATCAAACTTGGTGCGTTCTGCTCATCTGAGCCCGACGCTGGTTCCGACGTCTCGGCCATGCGAACCCGAGCTACCTATGACGAGGCGAAGGATGAGTGGACCCTCAATGGCACCAAGACGTGGATCACCAACGGCGGTATCGCCGACGTGCACGTCGTTGTCGCCGTCGTGGACCCCGAGCTTGGCTCGAAAGGCCACGCAAGCTTCGTCGTGCCCGTTGAAGCCAAAGAGGACGGCACCCTTCGACAGGGACAGAAGTTCAAGAAGCACGGCATCCGTGCCAGCCATACCGCTGAGGTCATCCTCGAAGACGTAAAGATCCCCGGTGCGTTTCTCTTGGGTGGCAAAGAGCGCATGGATGAAAAGCACGCCAAGCTCCGAGAAGGGAGCAAGGGTGCGGTTAGCAACTCGGCAATGAAAACGTTCGAGTCGACCCGACCCGCCGTCGGCGCCCAGGCAATCGGCATTGCGCGTGCTGCCTATGAGTACTCGCTCGAGTACGCAAAGGAGCGTGTCCAGTTCGGTCGTCCAATCATCCAGAACCAGTCGATCGCGTTCATGCTTGCCGACATGCTCACCGAGATCGACGCCAGCCGTCTTCTGGTGCATCGTGCTGCATGGCTGGCCAAGAACGGCGAGTTCGTAAACGCTGAAGGCTCAATGGCCAAGCTCAAGGCCGGTCGCACCGCCACCTGGGTAACCGAGCGTGCAATCCAGATTCTCGGTGGTTACGGCTACGTCCGTGAGTACCCGGTCGAGCGCTGGCATCGTGACGCGAAGATCCACGACATCTTCGAAGGCACCGAGCAGATCCAACAGCTCGTCATCTCCCGAGCAATCTCAGGAATGCGCATCCAGTAGGTCGGAAGAAGGCTGGGCCAGACCCGCACCTCGGTCCACAAAGACCTCGAGTCGTTGCAAACCAGACTCGTGCAGACGAGTCTTCGTCTGGGCCAAACAAATCAAGCGCCGCACTCACCAGACCCTCGATGTCCTTTGGGGCAGTGCTACCACCGTTGACGATGAACGAATCGTAAGCAGACGTGGCTGGACTCAGGGATGCGTCCGCGGACAAATTCCATTACTGTGCGCGTTCGTCATATCACTGTATGTCGAGAAAATGCGTCCGCGGGTGTGATCGAGTTAGGAGTTCTTGGCGAACTCGGAGACCTGGCCGGCCTCGGCTAGTTCGCGCTGGAGCCGATCCTCGTCGTACTTTCGGAACAGCACCGCGGCCATCAGGTAGAGCAGCGCACCGCCAACACCGGTTAGGCGCACGCCGAGATCATCACCAACGTCGCGTCCGAACTGAAGCAGGAGCGCAAACATGACAACACCGAGTGTTGTCGCCAGTTTCTGAAGGAAGGTTCGGGTCGCATAAAACATGCCGGCCTGAGCTTCACCGCCAGTACGAGCCGCGTGCTCAGCAATGTCGGCGAGGATCCACTGGGGCATCACGCTCAGAATCGCGAACGGTAGTGCAAATACCGCAATCGGCAGGGCAGCCTGCAGGAACGGCACCTGTTCGATCAAGCCGAGAGCCGCAATCGCGAGAAATACCCCCGACGCGATGATGAATGCCATCACGGTGAGGCGTTTGCCGCCCCCCTGCTTTCGAGCCCAGCCGGCAATGAGGGGAAACATAAAGGCGGAGACGATGACCATCAGCAGTAGGAGCACCGTCGAGACCCACTCGTCGAGTTCCAACAACACGGTTACGTAGAACAACAGGCCGGTCTGGATGATGGCAAGGCCAGCGAAGTAGACGAAGTCCGCAGCGGCGTAGAAACGGAAGAACGGGTTGCTCAACACGGTTTTGATCGATTCCCGCAACGGCATGGTCGACGGCTCGTTTCGTGCCCAACGCGTCTCATCGATGACGAAGACGGGAACCGCCATGAACACCAACGCGATCGCGCACACAATGCCGATAGCGGCCTGCCAGGCGCGGAAGGTGTCGAAGGCACCGTCGAGGGCTGGTCCGATGAAGAAGGTGGTAGCCGCCACGACGATGCCGATCGCCCACGCCATGGATGTCCACGTAGATATTCGCAGGCGCTCAGCTGGGTCGGCACCGAGATCTGCAACGAGGGCGAACGCTGGGGTCAGATAGGCGGTCAGGCTGATGTAGAGCACTACCTGAACTCCCAACAACCAGACGACGTTGAGTGCTCCTGGCGTCGAGCTCGGCGGAACGAACAACAGAACGGTAAAGAGTGCGGCTGGGACCATACCTGCGGCCATGAATGGGATGCGGCGCCCGCGTTTGTTGGTACTCCGATCAGACCAGGCAGCGATCAACGGGTCGGTGATCGAATCGGTGAAGCGCCCTGCGGCAGCGATGATCGCCACGACATTGAGGATGCCAAGAAGTGTGGCGTCGCTGAGGAGGGATGGGAGACCTGCGGTCTCGGGTGGCAGATAAAAGAAGACGAGGAGGGTGTTGATCAGGTTTACAAGGGTGGATACACCCAGGTATCCGGCTGCGAGCGCGAAGATGACACTTCGAGGCAGGGCCTCATCGATCGTACGTTCAACTGTCTGGGTTGGCCTGGCCACGCCTCGACGCTACTCCGAGCGACATTCGCGGAAAGAGTCGCAACCGACAGAAAGCTCCCCAAAAGACGACGATCCTGCGCCAGGGCGTTGTTGCCGAGGCGCAGGAATGTCGAAGAACGTCTTCGAGTTGAGCTTCTGAGCGTGCTAGACCGCTGCCAACTGTGCGCCGCCGAAGCCGACGCTAAATCGCTCGCACCAAATGTCCACGAAGCTGAACTCTGTGAGATCGACTTCTGGTGGAATCTCGTAGTTCTGGTCGCCGATGTTGCCCTTGAGATCGCCAAGGCTAACGAATTCTCCGTTGGCGGCACGAAGATACACCTTCAGGTCAGGGCCGTTCGGCGAGTTGAAGCCTTCGAAGCGCAGGAAACGCTGATCGGTACCATCGGTGAGGACTTGGGCGTTGCCCAGGATCTCGTAGCCGTTGATGCTCTGGTCTTCGAAGCTTCCAGAGAAGATCGTTTGGATCTCGCCGGCCATGGGAGGTTCACCCTCAGCGGCTTCGGTGGCGTTCTCCTCAGCCTCGTCCATAGCTTCCTGGAACTCGTCACTGTCACGAGTCGCCTGCTGCTCTTCGCTGCTTTGGGAAGCAAAGGTCGGGCCACCTTCAGAAACCTCGTTGTCGATAAACGCGGATTGGATTCCGAAGAAGCCAAACGCGAGCCATGCGACGAATGCGACGGCGAGGATGCCACCGACAGCAATGAGTGGTTTGATGTTTATCTTGTCCATGTAAGTGAAACCGGGCCTCTCGAGTCGACGTTCCATAGTAGTAGATTCGTTCTCCGTACCTTTCGATTAGCGTCGCTGATCTGCACATGAGGTGAACAAAGTCGGAACATCCAGTAGGAGCGGGGGGTTTAAAGCGTGATGAGTGATGCGGATGTGGCCCTCGACTCAGCCGACGCGGGTTCCGAATCGGCTGATGAAACTCAGCTCGGCGCGCTTAGAAGGTGGGCGGTGTGGGGTCTGCCCGCACTCTTCACCCTCGGGTGGTTCATCTTTGTGTTTGGGTTTGGACACTTCGGGCGGGTGGTCGACAACTGGCGCTCCTCGGCAACGATGGTCGTCGGCAGCTTCGTGGCTGGTTCGACGCCTCAGGGCGGGGGAGCGGTGGCCTTCCCAATCTTCACCAAGGTGCTCGGCATATCAGCGCCCGTTGCCCGTACGTTCTCGATCGTCGTTCAAGCAACGGGAATGGTTATGGCGTCGGTATCCATACTGCTCGCCGGCCGGAAGGTCGACTGGAAAGCGCTTGGGCTTGGTGTTGCTGGTGGTGTCGTCGGCTTCGTTGTCGGCCTGTTCGCCCTTGGCGACTCGAGCACACCGTTTTGGGCGCCACGCGTTGATCCAGCGTTTGTGAAAGTCGCATTCACCATTGCCATCTTCGCCGTCGCGGTAATTGTGCGGCTTTGCTCGACTCGAACCTCGTCGCATGATCAAGTGGCCGACTGGGGATTCCGGTCTGTTCTGGTCATGACGGTCTTCGCGTTCATCGGCGGTCTGTTCTCTTCACTTACGGGTTCAGGAACCGATGTGTTTCTGTTCGTCTTCATCGTGCTTGTCGCTGGGGTCACCCCAAAGGTCGCAATCCCGACGAGCATCATCGCCATGGCGACCGTCTCGATTCTTGGTCTGTTCGTTCTCGGCTTATGGCACGGCCAACTCGACATTGGTCTCAGCGCGAGCGGAGCCGACGTGGTGTCGGTCGCCGGTGCTGATTTCGGTCCAGAATCTGCCGTGCAGTTCGACCTCTTCGGCATCTGGCTCGCAGCAGCCCCGATCGTTGTCTGGGGTGCCCCACTCGGCGCCTGGGTTGCGTCAAAGGTCAGCGAAAAGGTGGTAATTCGCTTCGTCGGAACCATGGCACTTCTCGAGGTTTTGACGACAGCGATCTTCCTCGATCAGCTACGAACAGACATCGTGTTGCTCACCTTTGGCGTCGTTGGCCTTGTGCTTGCTTACCTTGGCGTTCATCGACTCGAACATCTTGCGGCCTGGATCATGCAGGATGGCGATGAGACGGTGGTGGAGAGCAAGGCCTGACAGTTCGATGATTCAGTCCCCGGTGGCGCTGAAGTGCATCCAGTCCTTCACGCTGTTCCAATTGCCGCCCCAGCCCCATCCAATGTCGGCAAACATGGATCGAATCTCTGCGTCGATGAGTCCCGGGACCTGACGTTCGCGGTCGACGTAGGCGGTGGCAAGCTCGGGGATCACCCGACTGCTTGAGACATAGGGGTTGTGGAATGGGTTGATGTCGATCGCGTCGCCGTACGCATGGCGAGACCAACGCCCTCCCGAAATGGTCCTCCGGCAGGTGAAGACCGACGTGTTATTTTCCTCGGCGGTTGGATTCGCGAGGTCGTGGGGTGACACGACGCTCATCTCCTCGATCGGGAAGCGCATCTCGTGCATGCGAGCCAGGATGTCCACGATGTCTGCTGCGAAGTCGCGATGCACCAGGAGCTCCCCCGTGTGGAATTCGCCGTCGAATCCAAAGAACGAAACCTGGGCGTATGCAAGGTCGGTCGCGGCCACGGGGCATTCGCCATGCCACGTGCTTCGGGCAATGACATCTGTCGGCGCGGGAGCTTCGATCATTGACACGAACACCTCGTCGACAGGAGGGACGAGAACGTCAAAGGTCTCGAGTCGTCGGTCGAGGAGGTCATCGGCGGTCAACTCGACCGGCGGCCGCTCAGCAATGGTTGTGGTTGTGGACGTAGTGGTCGTAGTTGTTGTCGTTACCGGTGGCTGGGTGGTTGGCGTGAGTATCGCTCGGGGCAGCTGAGGAGTCAGTTCCCCGACGCTACGTTCGACCGACGGCTTGGGCACCGGATCAGCCGATGAGACGGAACTGGCGGTCGTTTGCGAGGCCAAGCCAGCGCAACCGGCCAAAGCGAGGCCCGTAGCGATGAGAATCCAGCGAAACTTGAAGCGCTTCAGCCACGTCACGTCGACACGATATGCGCTCTGCTTTCGCTGGTTGTGGATGACTATTGAAGAGTCGATTGACCCTAGGCAGCCACCAATGGTCGATGGCAGCGTGGATGCATGAAGGGAACTGCCTGGCGGCTACTGCGACTGATCGTTGCAGCTGCACTCATACCTGCGGGTGGATTGGCGGCATATGGCGTTGCGCTCTATCTCGATGGCGATCCGACTCGAATCGACAACAACGGAAGTGCGCTCGGCGTGTTGCTGATCGTCGCGTCGGTGTTTGGAGTTGCTCGGGTTGCATCTCCCGAAAAGTGGAGTGAACGATCTGCAGTTTCTCTCGTCCTCAGCGCGTCGTTCTTCATCTTGACGTGGGTCGAGTACGGCGATCCGTACGCGGGCGTGGACGACTCTCCTCACCTGATCTGGTACGGCGTTTCGGTGCTGGTCTTTACTCCCGCCGTGGTGCTAATGACCGCGTCGCGGTGGTTTTGGGATTCGGTTCAGGATCGACGCGAAATCGCTCCGCCGTCCACCTGATCTGGTCGATCGTCTCTCGGGTTCGCAGAATCGGTAAAGGCATGGCCTTTGTGCGCCGAAATTGCGGATGATGATATTGGTAGATGAGGCCGTTGATCGCCTCAACAACGCAGGCCGGCCATACGGCGTCTCAATGCAACCATGGACGCGCCGTTCCAAGCATGGTCGACAAATGCTCGAGATCGAAGAACTGATCTCACCGCTTCGATTGCCGATGGAGCTGCGGTCGTTCTGGAGCAGCTGGAACCCGGGCAGCGTGGAATGGCCGTGCCTCGATGGTTTCATTCCGCTGAAGCACATTATTGAACGCCGGGAGATGGAGCAGCCGCTGGCACCTGCGATTCTGTTGCCAATCGCTGACTGGACCCATTCGAGGATCTGGATCGAGCTGGCCTCGGCGTCGCATCCTGGCGGGCGAATCTTCAGGGGGTGTCGCGACGATACCCACGTCGATCTCTGGGCGTTCGGGGTTTCTGAACTCCTCGAGATGCTGGCCATTGCCTTCGAACGTGACCTCATCGACGAGGAGCGCGGCGGGCTTCACCAAAGCCACCTCGAGGCAATCGCAACTCAGCAAGTCCGCCAATACGTCTCGACCAATAGCCCTCGTCGGATCGAAGCAATCGACCGGAGCCGGTTCCCCGACCATTGGCTCTCCGCGGAAGGACTTCCCCCAGACCACTTCGAAATTCGCGGCGCAACCCACACCGTTTCTTCGTTCAGAGCCGCCCGCGAGAATGCGACCCAAGTGCGCGCCACTCTGCAGGGCTACTACGAGAACACCGTTTGTGGCGGCCCGATCCGAGGCTGCGTAGGGACCTTTCGAGACGACACGGGCGAGTTGCAGGTCTTTGTGCCGCTTCTGTCCGGTCTGGCTGGTGCCATAGGCCAGGACGGCGAGGTTGAGCTGGATGTGCTGACCTTTGCGCCGAACGGAAGCGAACTAGAGAAGCTGACGGCTCGCGATGCCATGCAGCGAGCTGCGGATATGGGAGTTGCCGACCTCGGCAACGAAATGGCCCTCCAGCTGGCAGAACAGTTGAAGGAACTCGACACCTCGATCGTCGTTACAGGACTTCGTCCCATCCGCTAGCGTCCTAGTCGTGTCCGCAAAGGTGAGCGTCATTATCGTTCACTGGAATCAACCTCAGGCCTGCTCACGCACCGTCGATGCCTTCGCCCAGTTGACGGAGGTCGCTGAGGTGATGGTGGTCGATAACGGTTCAGGGCCAGAGGAACGGCAACTTCTCGACGAGCTTCTCGGGGCGAATGTTCCGGTGATCGATGTGGGATACAACAGCGGCTTTGGGCCCGCGGCCAATCGCGGCTGGGAACGGTGGCTAATTGACGGCAGCGGCACGGAGTGGTCTGTTGTGGCCCCTCACGACGCGCTCCCGAAACCCGGGACGATCGCGGCGATGCTCAACGCCGCGCACGAGCGCCCCGCTGCGGGACTCCTCAGCGCCGACGTCGGCGACGGGTCGATCCCAAAGGTCGATCATGTCTTTGGGCCAATCCTGGTTCCAGCGGCAGACGAATTCGGCTTTCAGGTTGCCGACTATCCCCATGGCACCCTCATGATGGCCAGCCGGACGTGTCTCAACTCGATTGGTTTGTTCGATGAGCGGTTCTTTGCCTACTGCGAGGAAGCCGACCTTGGTCTTCGGGCGAAATCGTCCGGGTTCGAAGTCGGGTTGGTGCGCGGTGCAATGGTCGTCAACCCAATGGTCGCCTCGGCCACGCCCGTCGTCGAGTACTTGATGGAACGAAACACGATTCTCTTGTTGGCCAAGCACTTCGGACGTCGCAAGGCCGCAATGCGGTTTGCGATGATGTTCTGGCAGCTGGCTAAGGGAAGCCTGTCCGCCGAACGTCGGACGCCCTACTGGTCTGCGCCCGCCCGCCGTCGGGCGATCTGCGATGTGCTCAGTCGACGTTGGGGTCCGCCGCCAGAATCGCTCTCGGACTCGGTGTTAGTCGAGCGGGGGTAACCCACCGAAGTCGAGGTCGGTCAGTGGCTCCTTGTCGGGAGCTTCGGACACGATCTCGATGTCTTGTTTGACCCGCTCGGGATCTATGACCTCGGCGATTCCGGTCATGGCTGCAGTGAGAATGCCACCAGCGAGGGTGGCGCCGGCTCGTTGGGTTAGCGATGGGTCGGCCTTCTCCGGAGCAACAGCTGGGCGGAGTTCAACACCGGCGATCGTGACGCGATGCATGACCGGGGGAGTGGTGCTGTGTGCAGTGAAGTGCCACATTGCCCGGCTGTCCCAGAGCACGACCATTCCGGGCTCCCAGTCGATCGTTGTGGTGAACTCATCCTGCTGGCCGTGATCGTAGAGCTGGTTGAGAAGTCCGAGGCCTTGACGCTCTTCCATGTCCTCGATCCGGGTGGTGAATGTTGGATTGACGAAAAGGGTCTTGCGGCCGCTGACCGGATGGTGGATCACCACCGGATGAGTTGCTTCATCCGATTGTGTGCCGGGCGGCCGGCTGTCATAGAAAGTGCCGTCGCTCAGACGGGCGTCGGCTTCGAGATGTTGAGGAGCGGCGTGGGTGGCGCGTAGGGCTTCGAGCGCGCGTTGAGTGCCTGAGCTGAGCGCATCGAACGCTCCGTATGTTGATGCGAATCTCGACTGGGCTCCGCTCGCCGGTAGGTCACGAGCAATGGCTACCGAACCGAGTGGAGGCCGGGTTCGATAGCTCTGGTCGGCGTGCCAGACACCCTGTTCGGCGTTGTGGGTAGAACCTCCACCTGGCGAGATCGATATGTTTGGAAACGCGGGGTGGCCGGCAGATCGGGGCGTCTCAATGCGACCCCATCGCGCCGCAAAGTCGAGGTGTTCGTCTTCGGTCACGATCTGGTCAGGAAAGATCAGCAGACCAAAGGCAGCAAAGGCCGCTTCGATCTGGTTCCATTCGCCGATGGTGATCGTCGAAATGTCCGCACCGATTACTTCCGCTCCAGCTCCATCGAGGGGGCGAACTTCGAGCGGGGTCATATTCTAGTTTGCCGATCTTCAGAGTCGGATTGCACCCTCGGCGCTGTCGAAGTGCGTTCGCTGGACCGTTCGTTGTGGACGGCGCTGCTATGCAGCCACGGGTGGCTGGCTTCCGCTGAACCTGAATGGGCCCGTCGGTTGCTCGGGTGTGTCGTCCACCGGTTCCGTTCCACCGCCACGCATGGCCTGGATCTGCTCATCGGTGAGGTTCTCGTCGCGGCGCCGCTTGCGGCGTTCGATGGCATCGGAGACGACTATCCATTCCGACTCGTCGTCGCTAAGGACCGCTTCAACGACAAGCCCGGGGCGCAGGGCAGGTGGCCGACTCGTGAAGTCGGGGCAATCACTGATCCTGATCGGGAGGAAGTGGCCCCCAGCAGCGTCCGCCGGCGTTGCCTCCTTACCATGCGCGCCGAGCAGCACGTAGCGGCGCTGGGTGTGTTGACGCCAAGCTGTGGTCTCTTCGCGTTGTTTCGCCGCTGTGCTCGTCGGTCCGTTGTGCGACGCGACTGTCGAATCGGTCTCGTCGAGCAGCTCGGTTACCCGGTTCTCGATCACGACCCGGCTGGCGGCAGTCGACGAAACGTATGGCGTGTCGTCAAAATGAATGGGACGGTTCAGAAGGCACAGTCGCTGCACTCGGCGGGCGTTCGGAAGGTGGTACTTCCCAAGGTCGGCGGCCGCGGCGATTGCGCTTGCACATGTCGACGCGATCACGATTGGGAGATTCTCGTAGTCGTTCGCAAACCGGTAGAGGAGCGCGATCAATTCGGACTCGCTTCGGTCTGCGGGGAGCTCGACCAGATGCGGGTTCTGACCCATGCCGAGCGTTTGGACCGCACGGTTGATACGGGCGGCGAGATCGGCTTGTTCTTCGACGGCAACCTCGAAATGGCGTGGGTCGAACAGCACCAGCGATTCAGCGCCCTTTGGCAGGGTCGCGGCGTCGCTGCTCCGGTCATAGATTGACGTCTTGAGACGCTCGGTCGATGAGAGTGGCGCGACTTCGGCAAAGTCTGCTGCTGCCGAGCGATTCTTGAGTAGCGCCAAGGCATCGGTGGTCAGACGGATGTTCGCTGGGGACGTTTCGGCGACGGTTACGCCGGCAATGAACACCGGGACACCGCGCGCATGGATCACCGAGCCGGAGAGGTTCGGTGAGTCGGACATGATGATGACGATGGCGTCGCCGGCGTTGGGGTCGGTCTCGGTCGTAGCTGAGAGCTGTTCGGAGAGCGAAAGCGCAGTGGCGGTGACGAGTCCATCAAGGCCGACAGCTTCAGAGCCGTCATCTGACGTTGCACAGGTCGTCCGATGAACGGTGAAGCTTGCGTTGTTCAGAAAGATCGACTCGGTCTGCCACCACGCGTCAAACACCATCTCCGCAGCGCTTGGCGAACCGTCCCCGCGAGCAGGGGTGATGAGGTGCATTGCGCTGACCTCGACATCGAAGCTGGCCCAGAGCGCCGCGAGCTGCGAGAGCGCCGGGTAGACGGCGATTTCTCGCCCCCTCGCTTCGCCGATCCGCCGCGACAGGTCAGCGAGATCGATAACCAATTCTGCACGCACCCTCAAATTTCCTCGCTCTAGTCGTGGATATCCATCGGAATTGGTTGTCTCGTCGAGAGGGCCAAACGACCTAGTGCGACGCCTCAACCGGAGAAACGCCGACGTCGTCCAAACCGCGAGGTCCAGCGTCAGCGCGTATCCTCGCTGCATGAAACGCGCAGAGAAGGCTGACCGCATCGGCGTGATGCTCGATGAGCTGTATCCAGATCCACCTGTTCCCCTTGATCACACCGATCCCTACACCCTGGTCGTGGCTGTGGCGCTCTCTGCCCAGACGACGGACAAGAAGGTCAACGAGGTCACACCCGGATTGTTCGCCGTAGCCGACACCCCCGAGAAGATGGCCGCGCTTCATCCCGACGAGATTCTCGAGCACATCAAACAGATTGGACTCGCTCCGACCAAGGCGAGGAACCTGTCGACGATGGCTCACCAGATCATCGACGGCGGCGGTGAGATCCTTCCCGACTGGGACTTTCTCGAATCGCTCGCGGGGGTGGGCCACAAGACTGCGAGCGTTGTCATGGCTGGCGCGTTCGATGTCCCTGCCTTCCCGGTCGATACCCACATCCATCGCCTTGCCCACCGCTGGGGATTGTCCAACGGCACCACCGTCGAACGGACCGAGAAGGATCTGAAAGCGGTCTTTGCCGAGGACACGTGGAATCGTCGTCATCTGCAGATCATTTTCTTTGGGCGCGAGTACTGTCCGGCTCGTTATCACGACCTCGGTGAGTGCCCGATTTGCTCGTGGGCAGCTACGAAGAAGCAGGTCGCAGCCGAGGCAAAGATGAACACAAAGAAGCGTTAGCTCGGTTCACGTCCATTTACCTTCGAAACGCTCCCGATCGGTGGTGATGACCGGCAGCTGCGACTCCACGAGAGCGACAAAGTCGGCGTTGGGAGCCATAAAGAACAGGCGCAGGATCGTCTTGTCTCTCTGGTGTTTGACGTCCATGATCCGCACATCGCAGTAGCGAATCCCCAACTGCAGTCGAGCCCGAGCCTTGTCGGCAAACGGGTAGATCCCATTCAACTCCACCTGGGCGCCATCGAGTGAGAGATTCGACGTTCGCACAAAGGCGTGCTGGCGCTGTTTGCGCCCAAAACGGCCCTTCGTTACCCACTGCAAGTCACCGTTCATGGAGACAGGCTCCCGGTGGAACAAACGACGCTCCATCTTGTGACGATCGGCAATCTGAGGTCTCGCCTTAATTCTTTTCCGGTGCGCTACTACGCGGCGACGTCTTCGCCGTCGTCGACGACAGTTTCGCCTTCCTCGGCTTCTTCGGGGAGGAAGACAGCCGTGTCGGCATAGACGCGCAGGGCCGTGCTCAGGCCGGCGTGCGGGGCCACGATGCGGACCACCAGTCCTGCCTGGTGTGCGGGGTGGGCCACTTCGCAGAAGAGGTGATCGCCGGACACGATGCACAGCTCGTTATATCGCTCGATGGCTCGTCCAAGGTCGAGAGCTTCGATCAGCGCGTGGTCGGCCCCGTCCTTGCCTTTGCCCGTGACGATCTGTGAACCGGGAAAGAGCTCGTCAGCGAGAAACACGAGGTGAGGGTTGCAGCCAACAATGACCGAGTCGCCCGGCCTTCGTGCCTGGGCGAGATCAAGGATCTCGGCAGATCGATCGCGAGGCTGTTCGGTTTCTGAACCCTTGTGGTCGCCAAAGAGCATATTTTCGAGATCGATAAGGACGATCTTACGACTAGTGCTTCCTCGGCGATCCCTGACTTCCTCCATGCGCCCCAATCGGCGGAGTTAGCCTTCCACTTGAGAGCCAATTGGATCTGACCGAGACAATCGCAGCGAGCTCGGGTCTCCCCGCCATGCTCCCTGGTCCCCGATATCATCCACGGATGGGCTTATACGTCGTTGGGATGCACCGCAGTGGCACCTCAGCAATCACTGAGGCACTTGCCTCGCTACCGTTCGATCTCCCCGATTCTGAAGCAATGCTCGGGGGAAATGAGTCGAATCCTCGTGGCCACTGGGAGGTTACGGCCCTCACTGAGTTCAATCAGTATCTCCTCGAACGCGTCGGTGCCAGTTGGCTCGCTCCACTCGAAAGCACACTGCCCGAAATGGAGCGGCTGGGCCTCCCCGAGTTGAGCCTTGATTCAAAAGCCCAACGATTGTTCACCGCGGCCTTTAGTAGTGATGACTGGCTGTTCAAGGATCCGCGGCTGAGTCTGACGCTTCCGTTCTGGCGACGGGTGCTCGGCCCGAGTCCAGCGGTGTTGGTGCTGCGCGATCCCATGGCGATTGCTCGCTCGCTGCGAGCGCGTAACGGCTTTGCACTACCGTTCGGCCTTGCGTTGTGGGAGCGCTACCTACGATCTGCGGTCAAGTCGCTCGAGGGTATGCATGTGCATGTCACCTCTTTCGCCGACATTGCCGGAGGTGGGCAACCAGTCGTTGATCTGATCGAGTTCGCCAGCGAGACTTTCGCCAAAGCTCTACCCGATGATTTCGACGGAATGGCCCATCGGGCGAGTGAAGCCATCGACCCGTCGTTGCGTCACCAGGACGGTGGTCCAGACGTCGATCTCTCTCTTCTCAGTCCACAGCAAGCTGACCTACAGAAACTCTTGCTTGCCGCGCGCGGAACGCACGCCCACTTCTCGGTCGATCTCAGCGACACTTCGGAAACTCCCGGCCTCGAGCTCGCCTTTTCCTCGGCCGCATCGCTCGATGCCGAGGCGGAAAGGACGCTTGGCGAACGCGAAGCGAAGTGGGTCAGCGATTTCGAGCAGTCTCGAACGAAGGCTCGAGAAGATTTCACCAACGCGGAAAACCGGTGGCGCGGAGACTACGAAGAACTGACCGCGACGGTACGGGCAAAGGACGATGCGTTTGAAGAAACCGCAGACGTATTGGTCTCCGAGATCGACAGGCTGCGCGACCTCTTGGCGTTGGCCGAGACCTACGACGTGTCCGGCGCGGCGGCACGCAGACAACTCGAACATGATCTCACTCTCGCTCGCAACGAGCGAGACACAGCGGTGCACGAACGAAATATCTCGGTACAGGAATCCTCGGTGTTTCTCCGCCGCCGTGCTGTGCGATATCCGGTCAAGGTGGCGGACGGGCTCCGCAAGCTGGGTCTGCTCGCAGGCAGGAACGCGGACGAACCAGCAGTCGCCATCGATCCCGAGCCTTCAGCACCAGCAGTACCAGCGCACGACGGGGCCCCCTTCGTCGCCCTCGCCGATGCCATTCAGAGTGGATTATTCGACCGCCCTCTGACCGTCATCATGCCGATCTACAACGCCGCGGAAGCAGTTCAGCGCGCCATCCAGGCACTGCGACGCTTTACTCCAGATTCGGTTCGCCTCGTCTTTGTTGATGATGCATCGCCCGATCCGCGTATTGCGAGGCTCCTCGAACCGCTCGACGATGCCGAGCACATCACCGTCCTCACCAACCCGGAGAACCTGGGTTTCACCCGCACGGTCAATCGTGGCCTTGCTCATGTGCGCGAGGCCAATGGTGGTGACGTGATCATCTTGAACAGCGACACGATTGTGACCCCGCGATGGTCTCAGCGTCTGCGCTCTGTCGCTCACGAAGATCCGGCCTATGCAACGGTGACACCCCTGTCGAACGCCGCCGGAGCCTTTTCCTTTTCGAGCCCGCTACCCACCGGCTCAGATGAGGCTGCCCGTCTCAGCGCAGCGGTCGCCGAAGGGGCGCGATACCTTCGTCCAACAGGGCCGACCGGCAATGGCTTCTGTCTCTTCATCAAAGCCGAAGCGCTCGATGAAGTACGTGAGCTCGATGGCGATGCCTTCCCGCGCGGGTACGGCGAAGAGAACGACTTCTCGATGAAACTCGGCGCCGCAGGATTCACTCATGTCGTCGCCGATGAGATTGCGATCTTTCAT
The DNA here is from genome assembly GCA_964610745.1 of uncultured Acidimicrobiales bacterium. GTDB lineage: Bacteria > Actinomycetota > Acidimicrobiia > Acidimicrobiales > SHLQ01 > SHLQ01. Next base: position 33,433 of record CAZSYL010000005.1, on the reverse strand, counting down.
GAGGAATCGGCAAGTTTCGGCGATGCGGCCAAGACTGAGCTCATCGAGCAGGGCCTCGCAGTCCTCGACGAGCGATACCCCGAGTACCGATCCACCGCACAAGCCTTTGTTGATTCGACGGCTTTCGTGACCGCCAAGGCGAATGCGACCGCGGCGATAGCGGCCGCTGCCGATCAGCCTCATCCTCGGACGAGGGTTTTGAGCGTTCTTCACGATGGAGGCGGCGGTACCGAGTACCACGTCTCCGACCTCGTCAACGGTCTACGGGACGAGTACGAACCGTGGGTTCTGATTCCTGCGGGGAACGATCTGGTGCTCTGGACTGCCGACGATCCGGCCCAGCGGGTTGAGATCGCGCGCTGGTCGCTCTCAAGCCCGTGGGACCTCCGGCGTTTTCACAACCCCGAAGTCGCCGCCGTGATGGCTGAGCTGCTGACCCGGTACAACATCGACCTTGTCCACATCCAACACTTGATTGGGCATAGCCTCGACATGCCGCGGACGGCACGGGCGCTGGGCATACCGACCGCGCTGACCCTCCACGACTTCTACATGGCATGCCCTTCGGTAAATCTCCTCGACGAGAATCGCGTCTTTTGCGGGGGTACCTGCACCGCAGGCGATGGTCCCTGCCAGACACCGGTTTGGCTCGACGACGACTTCGACCTCAAGCATCGCTTCGTCCACATGTGGCGAGATGAAACGCGCAAGATTCTTGAGGAGGTCGACGTGTTGATCACACCGTCCGAAGACACCAAGGATCATTTCGTCAAGATCTTCGGCCCTGAGGTGGGCGGCCGAATCCATGCGATCGAGCATGGACGGGATTTCGATCGTCCTCGAGCATTCGCTCGCGTGGGAGACAAAAACGAAGCGATCACCATCCTGCTCGTCGGGGCTATCAACCAATCCAAGGGAGCGGCTCTCGCCGCTGAGGTCGCTCGGATCGGATCCGAGAGAAATGTCTCGGTGCAGCTACTCGGAAATGTTGAACCGGGGTACGAGGACAACGTTTTGTCACACGGGCCGTACGTGCGCGATGACCTTCCGCTGATTTTGGCGCAGCTTCGCCCAACGTTCGTCGGGGTGTTCTCGATCTGGGCCGAGACACACTGCTACGTCGTCAGCGAAGCGTGGGCGGCAGGTGTGCCAGTACTCGTCGGTCCACTCGGAGCGCCCGCTGAGCGCGTCCGCAACCACGGCGGTGGCGTGATCGTCCCGAGCCTTGAGCCATCGGAGATTATCGATGCTGCACTCAAGGCAGCTCGAGACCGAACGGGCTATGCGACCTTGGCTAGCGAAGCATCGCTCTCAAATGTCCGGACCGTGGCTGAGATGGCAAACGACTATCGAAACCTCTACTCCGAACTGTTGGCCCGGAAAGGCGCGTTTAGCAAGTGACTGACCCATTCTTCATCCTCGGCAGCCCTCGAAGCGGCACGACGATGTTGCGCGATCTGCTTCGCTCGGTGCCAGGCCTGTATTGCTCGGAGGAAACCCATTTCTTTCGATGGGGCCAGCCGTACCGAACGCCGCAGTTTCGAAACTTCTACCTGCAGAACAAGGTGCTCGTCCATCACCGTGAGCTCGATGGCATCGAACGGTCCGAAGTCGAGGCGTTATTGGAGCGAGCGAGCACCCGACGAGAGTTCTGCGATGGATACATGGAACTCTTTCTTCAGAAGTCCGGAGCTCCAGCAGGCGCGCGTTGGTTCGATAAGACGCCACAGAATGTCTTCGGGCTCACACTGCTCGCACACGACTATCCGTCCAGTCGGTTCGTCCACATCTTTCGGAACCCGTTAAATGTCGTCGCGAGCCTCAAGGTCGGAAAGGTCATGTCACTCCCCGACACGGTGGCTGCAGCGAACTACTGGCGCGAGTCGGTGGTGATCGCAGAAGCCTTCCGCGCTCACAGTCCAGAACGCATGGTGTCCGTATCGTACGAAGAGCTCACAAAACATCCGGTCAAGACGGTCGGTGAGATTGCGGCCTTTGTCGGAATCGAAGCTCCAGCAGACTCTGAACTCGATGGGGTGCGGCCCGAGGCGAATGGATTTGAGTCCGTCCTCGACGCGGACGAGATCGAGACGGTGATCACTATCTGTGCACCTGCAGTCAACGAACTCGGGTATAGCTTCGACAAGTTCGGATAGCTCGCAGCTAAGGCTGTG
>CAZSYL010000005.1:0-31159 GCA_964610745.1 uncultured Acidimicrobiales bacterium | reverse complement strand
CAACGAACTCGGGTATAGCTTCGACAAGTTCGGATAGCTCGCAGCTAAGGCTGTGGCACAAAGTCGCTCGAAGGACGTTCCCTGCGCAAGAACGCAATCGCTGCCAGCCCAGCGGCCGCGGCAAGCGCCAGCAGGATCGTGATCATCGTGGACACGCCCGCTGCACTTGCGATCGCTGCGGTGATCACGAGACCGACGGCGATAAGGAACACCTTGACCGGTAGCGGCGACGAACCCGGTGCAGCTTGCGCCTGCACGGCCTCGAGCACTCCACCGACGCCGATCGACAACACCGACAACCCGAGTGCAATCGCGCCCAAGATGTCGACATCGGCCAGTTCGAGGGGGTCCCCAATCGCAGGAATTAGACGATCTTCGAATGCGAATCGGAAACCCAACCAGGCAGCGAATGCACCGGTACTCGCGCCGAGAACCATCCGCCACATCCGGGTCGCCCGAAGAGAAAGGCCGAGGAGGCCTCCAGCGATGAGCGAGATTCCCATTAGCCCAATCAGGCGGTTGGTCACCGGACCGAGCACGAAAATTACGACCACGCCAGCTAGCCAGCCGCCGACGACCATTCGGAGTGGAACCGCCGAATCTTGTTTGATCAGTTGTGGTTCGAAAGAAAAATGCATACGTGAGAGCCGCCGGAAACCACACCGTAGCCAACCCGACGCATTTGGTCAGGTCAGCTATGAGTTATCAACTGGCCGGTCCGGTTACTTGTTTTGAGCAAGGTGCTCTTCGATGCGCTCGACCAGCTCCACATACGTCATGACCGGCTGCGCGCCGGGCACGGGGAACTGATCTTCGAACAGCACGGTCGGGATGCCGGTGACGTTGTTCGCCATGGCGTTGTTGTGCTCATCGATCACCTGTTGGGTGAGTTCTTCACGACGGCTTCGCCCAGCTTCAGCCAACTCGTCGGCGTCCACACCAACTTCGACGGCCAACTCGATCAGGACATCGCTGTCGGCGATATTGCGATTCTCGGTGAAGTACGCCGTCATCAGACGGTCGTGATATGCCTTAGCGAGTTCGGGGGCGATGGCCTCGACGGTCTTGAAGGCCACTTGTGCCGGAATGCTCGACGACGGTTGGTCTTCATCGCTGGCCCAGACGGTGAAGGCGGCCTTGGGTTCCATTTCGGCGGGACGCAACCACGACTTCGTGTACTCGATGAACTGCTCCCGATCTCCGGTCTTTGGCTCTGCCCGAAGTAGGAATGATTTCCAGTCGACTTCGATTCGGTCGCCCATTTGCTCTTGAAGTTCGTCGAGGCGCACGGTCCCGACAAAACACCACGGTCAAAGAAAGTCCGAATAGACCGTGAGTTTGACCGGTCGAGGGCCGGGTGCGGTGTCGATGTCGGTCATGATGTAGTGATCCCCAAAAATTCGTCGATGGCATCGACAATAGCCTTCTCCGCTTGACGGAACAGCAGGGAGCCCGCTGATGCTCGTCGTACGCCGATGAGCTCGAGCATCTCGAAGTCCGGAGCACCTGGAACCGCCAGAACATTAACCGGGACCCCAACCTCGATCACGACGCGCTCGATGTCGTCGACATTGGTGAGCCCCGGGGCGTAGACGCATTGCGCTCCAGCGTCGGCGTAGGCTTGCAATCGTTCGATCGTGTCGCCGATCGAGTCGCGACCGTGGAGGTGGTTCTCGGCGCGTGCGGTGAGGAACAGGTGATGTTCCTCGCAGGCCACAGCCGCCTCTGCGACCGCGCTGACGGCCTCGTCGAGTTCGAGGATGGCTCCGGTTGCGGGGTTGTAATCTTCGATCGAGACGCCGGCTGCACCTGCATGGGACAACAGCCGAACGGTTTCGGTAATGCCACCCGCTTCGTTGCCAAAGAGCTGTTCTCCGTCGACGTGTACCGGAATGTCGAGGCGAGAGGTGAGCGTCTCCACGTGACCGATCAACTCGTTTCGATTCAACCCGTAGTCGTCTTTGTCGAGGGTGGTAGCCAACGCGGCGCTGCTCGTCGCAACAGCCTTTGCTCCAGCAGCTTCCATGGCCTTTGCGGACATCGAGTCCCATGGGTTGGGCAACGCGAAGAATCCGGAGTGATGAAGCGCTTCGAACTCGGCCGCCATTACTCGTTGACGGCCTTGCTGGGGGCTCTGCACCGCGCTCGAAAGAAGGTGCATCCATCGGTCTTGGCTTTGCCCTGGCTCTCTGCCGAGGTTCTCGACGAGTGGATCAGGCCTGGCAGCGAGTCGCTGTAGTTCCGCTTCGGTTGCCTCTACCGAGTCGAAAGGGTGGAGGCGTTCGGTTCGCTGACGTAGCTCACCGGGGGTCTGTGCACCGCGCAATCCAAGCACCGTCACGAGCGCTTTCTCCGCGGCTGTCAACGGGAGTGCTTCCTCGATGGTGTGGCGGTGTTTCCAGCCACGTGATCCCGATGGTCTGACGCTGCGAGCGGCCCCGCGTTCGCGGAGGCTCAAGATGGCTGCTTCGACGTCGGAGTCGCTGAAGTCGGTGACAGGATCGCGGCTGGTCTTCTGGTTGCACGCTGCCCGAAGAGCAGTCGTGCTCAGTGGATACTGATCCGGAGTTGTCTCGGCCTTTTCGACCAACGCACAAAGCACTCGAAGCTCTACTGCTGACAGGTCAAAGTCCATACCGCAGAGGTTAATCGGTTGATCTTGGTGCGATAGGCACCGACATGTCGACGCACCGGTCATCGAGGCGTCCCTGTGACCAGCGGGGCCATACGCCGAAGATCGCCCCGCGGACCCGCTCGGTCCACAGGAGTGCCTCTGGGGCAGCTATTCGCCGCACTGTTTGGCGAAGCAGTGTGTCGGAGACCTCATAGCCGGCCCACGCCCCCGGGTAGTCCGCGGTTGCAGACACTTCGCTAAAGCAGATCTGACCTCCGGGCCCGATGCGGTGAAGTCGGTTGCGGTGGGTGTGTCCCGAACTAACGAAGACGTTCGGGTTCACGCGGATGATTTCGGCCAGCAACGAACTGGCGTTGGACGGAGCAATGCCCGGCGGCCAGAACCACGGCAGGGGGGTGCGCATGATGTTGTGATGGATGCCGAGAAAAACTGGTCCGTCAAAGTCGATGAGCTCGAGGATCTGTTCTTCATGTTGGGCAATGGTGCCGTGTCCGCGATCGGGAACACTGGTGTCGGCAAGGATGATTCGTGTAGGTCCAAGGTCGTGGCTTGTGACCTGGCCGGCTGAGCCACCGCTGCTGTTGGGGTTCAGGGCGAAGGTTGGTTCCATCTCCGCGGGGTTGACCTCTCGGGTCTTCCAAACGTCGTGATTTCCCCATGTTGATAGGACGGGTATCGGAAGGTCATCGAGCAACCGGTGAGCCAGCTCCCAATCGGTTCGTGCGCCCGTGTCTGTCAGATCACCCTTGATGACGAGGACCTCGGCACCCCATTCGATGGCTTCGCGGACTGCGGCGGCGGCGCATCGAAGTGCAAAGTGCGGCTCGGTGTCCGGCGGCTCGTTGTACGCGGGGTGGCCACCGAATTCTTCGCCGCCGAGATGCACGTCAGAGATGGTTGCGAACTTGACGGTGTCACCTTCGAATCGGCGCCTGGTCTGGAAGGACAGCTGGCCGATTGACTCACCGGCGCTGTCGAGCAGCTGGGCGACATAGTTCGTCTTTGGGTGCAACTGTTCAAGGTCGACCACGGCGACCCCGTTGGTGGTTGGGGCGATGATCTCGCGCCCTGCGACGCGAATGGTCACGGCGCTGCCGTTTGAACGCACGCATACCTGGGCGCGCGTCGCTTCTACGGCAAACACCTCATGCTCTCGGAGGTTGGAGAGGGGAGGTCGGACTCGGAATCTACGAATCAACTGGTCAACGCAGCTCTCAGGTTGTGCTGCACACGAGATTGGAACGCGGCGTTTACATCGAGACGCTCGAGGTGTTGGTCCAGTTGTTTCTGGCCCTGCGGGATCTCGCGCTCGGCGAAGAAGGTGCGAACAGCGGTCCGCGTATCGGAGCCGGTGAGCCAGCGCACACCGGTCAACATGCGAACGATGGTGTTTGAGGGAAACAGGTCGTTGAGTCTGTCCCATTCGGCGCTGATGCGCGACCAAACCGCCGGCCCATGATCCCGGCTCATGAGGGCCTGAGCGAGAACGAACGGCGCATTCTGCGTACGAATCGACCCGTCGAGCGCCATTCCAACCACCGTGTCGATGTGGTTTGCTCCTGGAAAGGCTGGCAACGCATAGAGATTCCGGACCTCGTCTTGGGGGGTCGCGGCAGACTCGAAGCCAGCGCGAAAGGTGGCGAAGTCCTCGTCGGTGCCGTTCGCCGCAACGATTTTGACCGCAGCGCTGCGCAATTCGGCGTCCGGTGCCTCTTCAGCGAGGATCGACCGCGCTCGCTCGATTGCAGCAACACGGGTGGGTGAACCCTCAGCCGCGAGCATTCCGGCTGCTCCAAAGAGTGACCCTCGAAGCTGACTGTCACGGGGTGATTCGCCGGCGACCGGTTTGTGCCCCAGGCGACCGACCGCAGGGCCGATCAATGCCTCGACCATCGCGCCCAGTTCTGACCGGTCGTCGCTCGGGGCCACGTGATCGATGAAGCCGAGCGAGCCAATAGCGCGTTGCCAGACCGACACGTCGGTCTCGGCGGTGTAGCCCCCGAGAAGGGCGAGGTAGTCGGTGAGTTCAACCTCTCCGGCAAGAGTCAGTGTCCAGGTGTCGTCGAGCAGTCCGAATCGTTCCACCGGCGCGAGGTTGCCAACGCCGTCCGAGCCGTACGACGCGAGCTGACCGGCCGGCACCTTCACGCGAAAGAACCCGTTGCCTTCGTGGTTGAATGTCGAAACCTCTGCCGCTGGAACAGGGAGTTCTGAAGACTCGCCGTGGAGCTCGACGGTGTGTACTTCCCCTGCGGTCGTACGTAGCTGGACCGGAACCGACCAGGTCTGAGCCGCTCCGTTGCCCGTGTAGGTGAACCTGCGCTGATGCAGCGTGTTCGCGTCGACCTCGATGACGGGATAGCCGCCCTGGAAGATCCATGTTTCCATCGCCGCCGTCACGGGGCGGCCAGATACGTGTTCGAGTGCATCCCAGAGGTGGTGCGTCTCAGTGTTTCCGTAGGCATGGGTCGAGAGGTAGTGGCGGATTCCGTCGCGGAAGGTTTCTTCACCCAACCACTGTTCGAGCATGCGTACGACCGCTGCACCCTTCTCATAGGTGAGTAGGTCGAACATGGCCTCAGCATCTTCAGGAGACACGACTGGAAACTCGATTGGACGGGTTGCTTCGAGACTGTCGATGTCGAATGCTGCAGATCGGCTGATGCCGAAACTCGTCCATCGCATCCATTCCGGCCGGTGGTGATCGGTTGCCTTCATCTCCATGAACGTCGCGAACGCTTCGTTCAGCCAGATCCCATTCCACCAGCCCATCGTCACGAGATCGCCGAACCACATGTGGGCGAGTTCATGGTTGATAACGTCTGCGACGTTCTGTAGCTCGGGTTGGGTAGCAGCGTCAGGATCGACGAGGAGCAGGATCTCTCGGTAGGTGACACATCCGAGGTTTTCCATGGCCCCCATCGCGAAATCGGGGAGCGCGATCATGTCGAGCTTGTCGGTGGGGTACGGGATGCCGTAGTAGTCCTCGAAGTACTCCAGTGCGTGAGCCGCGACCTCGAGTGCAAAGCCGGTCAGATGGCCTTGGCCTGGGCGGTGCACAATACGGATTGGAACGTCGCCGTGAAACGCAGGTTCGGACACGTCGAGTGGGCCAACCACAAAGGCCACCAGGTAGGTGGACATTTTCATTGTTTCGGCAAAGGAGATGGCGACCAGACCATCTTCACGGTCCTGCCGGGCTATCTCGGCACCGTTGCTGACCGCGGTGAACTGTGGATCGATCACGAGGGTGACGTCGAACGTGGCCTTCATGTCGGGCTCGTCCCAGCAGGGGAAAGCCCGACGGGCGTCAGTGGACTGAAACTGTGTCGTTGCGATCGTGTGTTCAACGCCATCGTCGTCAGTGAACGTCGACCGGTAGAAGCCCTTGAGTGCGTCGTTTAGCTCGCCGGAGAACGAGGCCGAGAAGGTCAGAGCTCCCGATGTCCGCTCGTCGCCTAGATCGATGACTAGCTGCTCAGATTCCTCGTCGATCGTAAACGGAACCGGTTCGCCATCAATCGTGACTTCACCGAGCTCGAGATCAGCAACGTTGCATCGCAGTTCTGACGTTGGTTCTACGACATCACAAGTAGCGATGACCGAACCGGTGAAGGCGTGGCTGGTCAGATCCGGTTGGATCTCGATTGTGTATGCAGATGGAAGAATCGTACGAGGGAGACGATGGGCCATGTGATCCTGACTTACTGGTTGGGTGCGGTATCGGGCCATGCAATGGTGGGGCCCGGAGCTTGGAATGGTACCTTCGGAGGCCGTGCCAAGGCGGCGAGGAGCGTAAATGAGTAGTGCAGAAGTAGTGGGCGTTGGCAATGCGATTGTTGATGTCATCGGCCAGGTTCCCGACAGCTTTATTGTCGAGAACGATCTGAATCGTGGTTCGATGACATTGATCGACGAACCGCGTGCTGAGACGCTCACCCATCTCATGCCCGAGGGACTCAAAGAATCTGGCGGTTCGGCAGCGAACACGATGGTCGGGGTTGCTTCGTTCGGCGTGGGGGCTGCCTATGTCGGCAAGATCCGCGACGATGAGCTCGGTGACGCATTTGTTACCGATATCCGAAAGACCGGGGTCCAGTTCGATGTCGCTGCCGCTGAAGCCGGACCAGCGACCGCACGGTGTTTGATTCAGGTCACGCCCGACGGTGAGCGCACGATGAATACGTTCCTCGGAGCGAGTTCGCGACTCACCGTCGCCGATATCGACGAAAGCCTCGTCGCCGGTGCCAAGATCCTCTATTGCGAGGGGTATCTGTGGGACCTCGAAGAAGCTAAGCAGGCCATCCGCCACGCTCTAGACATCGCCCGTGACAACGATGTGACCGCATCGTTCACGCTGTCCGACCCCTTCGCCGTCGATCGTCACCGCGATGAATGGCTCTCCCTTATCGCTGATCGGGTAACCCTCCTGTTTGGCAACCAGGACGAGATCGTGTCGCTACTCGGCACCGATGATCACGACGCGCTGATCGCTGGCGTGCGTGACCTGACCGAGACGGCATGCATCACGCAGGGCCGCAACGGTTCGCTCATCGTCACCCGTGACGAACTCATCGAGGTACCGGTCGTCGAGGTGGTCAAGCGTGTCGATACCACGGGCGCTGGTGATCTCTATGCCGCTGGTGTGCTCGCTGGTCTTGCTTCGGGCGCGTCACTCGACGTTGCTGGCAGGATGGGAAGTTGCGCGGCTGCCGAGGTCATCACCCACATCGGAGCTCGTCCACTCCAGTCGCTTTCGACCTTCTGCGCCGAGTAACGTCCCGCTATGGGAAATAAGTGTTTTGAGGTAACCGAATCCGATTCGATCGCGCACATCGTGTTGAACAGGCCTGATGAGCTCAATTCCATGATCCCTGAGTTCTGGAGCGAGTTGCCTCAACTCGTGGACGAGATCAGCAACCGCGGGGCGGCCCGCGCGATCGTCATCTCCTCGACGGGCAAACACTTCACTGCGGGGATGGACCTGGCCGTGTTCACTGGTGGAGCGCTCAACGATGATGGCCAGGTCGAGGTGGGTCGGGCCCGCTCGGTCTTCCGTTACAACGTTCTGCACCTGCAAGACACGTTCACCGCGCTCGAGCGTGCTCGTATGCCGGTGCTCGTCGCCACACAGGGCGGAGTGGTGGGCGCAGGGGTCGACATGATCACCGCATGCGACATGCGCTATGCCACCGAGGACTCGTGGTTCTGCATCCACGAGATCAACATTGGAATGACAGCCGACGTCGGCACCCTCCAACGACTCCCGAAGATCATTCCCGAAGGTATCGCCCGCGAGATGGCCTTCACCGGAGACCGCATGCCAGCAATACGAGCCAAGGAGGTGGGTCTTGTCAACGAGGTGTATGCCGACCAGGAGTCGATGCTCGAGGCCGTGATGGACATCGCAGGACGGATCGCGTCGAAGTCGCCGCTCGCAATTCACGGCACGAAGGAGACGATCAACTACACCCGTGACCATTCGGTCGCGGACTCGTTGTCGTTTATCGCTACCTGGCAGACCGGGATGTTTCAGCCGACCGACATGATCGAGTCATTCGGGGCGAAGGCAGAAGGTCGCGAGCCCAACTTTGACGACTTGCCAGAGATTCAGACCGGGCTGTAATCGGTCGTTCTGGTTACACCGAGTCGGAAAGCAGCACGAGGGTGCTGGAAATCCAGCCACCCGCAGCTTGGAACATCTCGTCGAGCAGGTTTCCATCGGCAAGCACGTCGCCGTGTAACTCAAACTCGCCCGAGTAGCTGATCTCGATTGCGTATTCGGCTCTGCTGAGGTCACTGCCGTAGATCGTCTCGATCGTCGTGCCTTCGGCTCGGTGCAGGATGTTCTTGCCAATCGGCGGTGATTCCTCGGGAACAATATCGAGCACGACCGAAGGATCGGGTGGTTCAGGCAATCGCTGTGCGCGGGCAACGACTTCGGCTTCGATTGCTGGGATGTCGTTGAGCTCTCCGGTGAGATACCAGCTTCGGTATGCCGTCTGTGACCACGTAGGCCACAGCAGGGTCATGTCGGCTTGCACTCGCGGTGGGACCCCCTCACCGGGAATGCTGTACGACGTCTCCCAGCGGGTGTCGCCGAGGAGAGCGTCGGTGGTAAAGCGTTCCTCGACCGCTTGGCGTTCGAGTAGAGCGTTCTCGAGTGCAGCACGCAGCGCTCCGATCGCGTCTGCGAAGACGTGATCGAGCATCAGGACAGACCAAATTGGCGATCGCCCGCGTCTCCGAGCCCCGGGCGGATGAAGCCGACCTCGTTAAGGGCGGTGTCGATCGATCCGGTGTAAATGTCGATATCGGGGTACTCCTCATCCATCAATGCAATACCTTCTGGACAGGTCAGGACACAGGCGACGGTGATCGTTCCGGCGTTTGACTCGCGGAGAAGCTTGCAGGTGTGCGCAAGCGATCCACCGGTCGCAAGCATTGGATCGAGGACGAGCGTGGAGCGCCCATCGAGGTCGCTGGGTACGGTGTTGGCGTATGCGTGGGGAAGCAGGGTGTCCTCGTCCCGCTTGAGCCCAATAAAACCCACTCGGGCTTCGGGCAACAGGTCGAGCGCAGCATCGAGCATGCCGAGTCCAGCGCGCATGACCGGTACGAGGATTGGTGATGTGGTGATCTTGACCCCGGTAGTTGGTTCGAGCGGCGTGTCGATATCGATCGTGGTCGTCTCGAGGTCTCGCATGGCTTCGTAAATGACGAAGCTCGATAGCTCGGTGAGAACTCGACGGAATTCGGGACGTGGTGTCGCTCGCATTCGAAGGCGGGTCAGTCGTTCGCTGATCAGTGGATGCTCGACGAGGTGCGTGGCCATCCCCTGAATGTAGCGCGGTCGACCAACTACACTGGACTGATGTTTGGGGTCTACATCTTTTTCGCAGTGGTTGGAATTCCTCTTCTTATCCTTTTCGCGGCGGGCGGTGGCGATATCGAAGGAGAGATCGGCGCAGGCATGGACGTTGATTTCGATGCCGACCTCGGCGCCGATCTTGACGTATCGGGTGTCGATGGTGGCATTGGCGACGCATCGGTCTTTCGGAAGATCCCGGTCAGCTCGTACACGTCGTTTATGGCGTTCTTCGGCGGAACGGGTGTGGTTTCCTCGCTGCTCGGCGTTGGCGCGACCGCCACTCTGATCTTGGCGATCGTCCTCGGTATCTTCGCGGCCGGCGTGAACACCGCGCTCTTCAGCGTGTTAAAGAATACGCAGTCCGACAGCTCGATCTCGGACCGACAGCTCGAAGGGCGGATAGCGATCGTCAACATCCCAATCGATGTGGGAAAACGCGGTCGGGTCACGCTCGATACCGGCGGCGAGCGGTTACAACTCACCGCCGGAGCCGTCGAATCGATGCCCGATATGGGTTTCGAACGGGGCGAAGAGGTCGTCATTATCAAGGTTGAGAACGGCGTGGCTCAGGTCATGGCCGTCGATCCTGACCTGAAGGATTGACCAACAAATTGGTCGGCGGCTGCGAGATATTTCCAGGCGTTGCTTTGACCCGACTATCGGCTTACCGATAGGAACGGGAATAACTGAGTGTTACGTGCGGCTCTAAGTGAGAACTAGACGGGAAGGTTAGTTGCGTATGATTTTTGCAATTCTTGGTATCGGGGTTCTTCTGGCGATTCTTGCCGCGATCTTTGTCGTGAAGAGTCTGATCGTGATTTGTCCGCCAAACCGTGTTGCGGTGATTTCGGGTGGAAAGGGACAGATTGGTCCCGACGGCCGGAAGCTTGGGTATCGCACCCTCAAAGGTGGCCGTACCATCCGAATCCCACTGCTCGAACAAGTCTCCTGGATGGACCTCAACAACATCCCGCTCGAGGTCTCCGTTCTCAACGCATACTCCAAGGGTGCAATCCCGCTCAACGTTCAGGGCATAGCCAACGTCAAGGTCTCCAGTGTCGATTCGCTCCTCGGCAACTCGGTGGAGCGCTTTTTGAACGTTCCTCATCAGTCGATTGCCCAGATTGCCAAGGAGACCCTCGAAGCAAACCTCCGTGGTGTGTTGGCGACTCTGACCCCCGAAGAGGTCAACGAAGACCGTCTGAAGTTCAGCCAGTTTCTTATCGAAGAGGCCGATGACGACATCAAGACGCTAGGTCTCGAGCTCGATGTGCTGAAGATTCAGAACGTTACCGATGAAGTTGGTTACCTCGATGCGGTTGGACGTCGTCGTACCGCCGACGTACTGAAGTCTGCTCGGGTAACCGAAGCGGAGAAGAAAGCTGAGGCCGAGCAGGCCGAGGCCGAATCCAAGCAGCGTGCCGAGATCGCCCAGGCTCAGGCCGAGCGCAAAATCGTCGAAGAACGAAACCTCTTGCGTGTTCGTAGTGCAGAGCTCGACGGTGTCGCACGAGCGTCTGAGGAGGAAGCCCGGGTAGCTGGTGAGAAAGCAAAGGCCGTTGCCCAGCAGGAACTTGAACTCGAACGAATCGAGCTTGAGCGGCGTCGTCTTCAGGCCGATGTCGTACTGCCCGCGCAGGCCGATCTTGAAGCTCGACAGCTCGAAGCCCGTGCAGATGCAGCACACATCGTCGAAGAAGGCGCCGCTCAGGTCGAGGTGTTCCAGCGTCTCACCGCCCAGTATCAGGCAGCGGGAGAGGATGCCCACGACATCTTCGTGCTGAACATGCTGCCAGAACTGATCGAGCAGATCGTGTCGACTGTCAACAATATCGACATCGACAAGATGACCGTTATCGACTCGGGTGGCGACGGACAGGCATTGCCTGGCATTGCCAAGCAGCTTCCCGCATCGGTCATCGCCATTGCTGAACAGATCGAGACGGCGACCGGTGTCGACATCATGGGTCCGCTCCGGGATCGCATGGGTGGCAGCATCGACCCGAAATCCAACGACAGTACGCCCGCTCTGGGTACGAGCTCTGCATCGGAAGCGCCGCAGATCAACGTGTCCAGCGACTCAGCGGTAGAGGCTACGCCTCCGGCACCATCGGCTGATCCTCAGCCACCCGCACCACAAGCCAACTCCTAGCTTCTAACCTTGACTCTGGCACTCGGGCGATCCGGTGTCGGATCGAGTGGAAAAGGAACTGCAGTGTCAGTCGTATTGGGTATTGATATTGGTGGGTCTGGGGTAAAGGCGGCGACGGTTGACACCGAGGCCGGGACGATGCTCTCGGATCGGCATCGCATCGTCACCCCCAGTCCAGCAACGCCAGATGCAGTCGCCGATGTTGCCCGGCAGCTGGTCGAACATCACGAATGGTCCGGTCCGGTCGGTATCGGTTTTCCAGGCGTCGTCCAGAACGGCGTTGTGCGAACCGCAGCCAACCTGCACAAAAAGTGGATCGACCTCGATGCCGACTCTGTGTTCACCGAGGTTGTCGGATGCGACGTCAAGATGATCAATGACGCCGATGCCGCTGGCCTCGCCGAAGTCCGCTTTGGTGCGGGCGCTGGAGTTGATGGCACCGTCATCTTGCTCACGCTCGGAACCGGTATTGGTTCTGCGGTCTTCACCGATGGAAAGCTGGTGGCCAATACCGAGTTTGGACACCTCGACATGGGTGGAAAGATCGCCGAGGATCGGGCGTCATCTCGAATCAAGGACGAGAAGGACCTGTCCTACAAGAAGTGGGGCGGTGCAGTAGAAGACGTGCTCCAGGAGATGGAGAAACTCTTCTGGCCCGAGCTGTTTATTCTCGGTGGCGGCATCAGCAAAGAGTTCCACGAATTCGCCGAATATCTCGACAAGGTGCGCACACCGGTGATCCCAGCGCAGATGCGGAATAAGGCTGGAATCGTCGGCGCTGCCCTTGCCTGCTCGCCCTGAGTCGATTTCGTTAGTGCTTGGCAGCTAGACGTAGTCGAGGGGTAGGGCAGTGGTGTGCTTCATCTCCTCCATAACGAAGGTGCTCCTCACGTCGTAAAGGTCGATGTACTCGATGAGGCGAAGGTAGAACTGATCGTAGGCGTCCATGTTCGGCACGAGAACTTTGAGCAGGTAGTCGAGTTCTCCGCTCGTCCGGTACGCCTCGACGACCTCATCGAACTGGTCGACGGTTTCGAGGAATCGGTCTGTCCACCCCGAGTTGTGCTCGTTCGTGCGGATAAGAACCAAAGCGGTGAGGCCAAGGTTGATTTTGTTTCGGTCGACGAGCGCGACTCGTCGAGTAATGACACCTGCCTTCTCTAACGACTGGATGCGACGCCAGCACGGCGTTGTTGTGAGGCCCACATGGTCGGCGATATCGCGCACGGACATGGAGGCATCGACCTGAAGTAGTTGCACAATTTTCTTGTCGATTTCGTCCATGGTGCAAGTTTATGCTCTGGTTGGGCTATTTCGTGAAAAACGATGGCTCTCTGGAGTGGCGAAGTTCGTGATTGTTGCGTCCACATGCTCAACGATGTCGTTTATTCTGTGACCTATGCAGCTGCCAAAGAAATTCACCGAGCATCCAGCGACGGTCGATGAGACCTACTTTGAGCACATGGCCTTCGCGGCGGGCATGTCTGCCAAGCTGATCCGAGCTGCATGGTGTTGCGCGGTCCACGCAATCATGCCCTGGCGTCACTGTACGTCGGGCAGCACAGCTATCAAGGAACTACACGAGATCGTTACCGCTGGCGCTCGCTCAGAGACCGAGATTGCCGCGTAGCTGGGCTCAGTTGATCCCGCGAAGCTCTGCGTAGCGGGGCTTGATTACATCGTTGATCAGTGTCAACCGTTCGTCGAACGGCAGGAACGCACTCTTCATCGCATTGACGGTAAGCCATTGCATGTCCGCGAGGTCCCAGTCGAACACGCGCACCATGTTTTCCATCTCTTGGGTCATCGAGATGTTGCTCATCAACCGATTGTCGGTATTGAGAGTGACCCGAAACCTGAGCTCCTTGAACAACCGGATTGGATGATCAGCAAGGTCGTCCACGACGCCGGTGTGCAGGTTCGATGAGGGACAAACCTCAAGTGGGATACGGCGGTCTCGAATCAAGGCTGCCAGGTGGCCGAGCTGGGCATCGCCATCGGGGCCGATCGTGATGTCGTCGATGATGCGGACTCCATGGCCGAGCCGTTCAGCTCCGCACCACTGGAGTGCTTTCCAGATCGACCGCGGCCCATAGGCCTCACCTGCGTGGATGGTGAACTGGAAGTTCTCACGTTGAGCGTATTGAAACGCAAGGATGTGATCATCGGGTGGGAAGCCGTCCTCTGGACCTGCAATGTCGAAGCCGAGCACACCCTTGTCCCGCCATCTGACGGCGAGCTGGGACACTTCGAGGCTGCGATTGTTTTGTCGCATTGCTGAGCAGATCGTTCGGATCGTCAACGCCGTGCCGTCGCTGCCCTCGGCAAATCCGGATGTCACCGCCTCAACGACGTCGTCCATGGACAGACCTTCTTCGGTGTGAAGCTCCGGAGCGAAGCGCACCTCTGCGTACACCACGCCATCGGCGGCAAGGTCGACGGCTGCCTCGCGGGCGACCCGATGCAGTGCTTTGGCGCTCTGCATGACGCCGGTGGTGTGTGCAAACGTATCGAGGTACAGAACGAGGTCTTTGCGGTCGGCGCCGCGGGTCATCCACTGAGCGAGCTCTTCGGGGTCCGAGGTGGGCAGGCCCTGGTAGCCGGTCTCATCGGCGAGCTCGATGACGGTTTGTGGACGGAGACCGCCGTCGAGGTGGTCGTGTAGCAGCACCTTTGGAGCGCTGGCCAGAATTTCTCGAGTCGGTGCAGTGGACATCCCCAAGTATGCCCGAAAGCGTCGGATGAGCGCAGTAGCGCTGCTCTAGTGGTCCGAGGTGCGTCGAGCACCGCGGGTGCGCGGCGCTTCGAGAACCGTTGGAAGATCAGCCACGGAATCGACCAGGTGGGTGTGTGGCGCAGCTTCAAGCCTGCCGCCCGGCGCTCCGCCTGTCCGAACGCCGACGACCAATCCGGCACCTGCTCGATTGCCCGCTTCGAGGTCCGTTGCGCTGTCGCCGACGATCGCCACCTGGGAAACGCTGTCGACGCCGAGTTCGAGGATTGCTTCGAGCAGTAGGTCCGGAGCTGGGTGGCCTCGTCGTCTACCGCGGGCCGAGAGCGCCACGGCGAACGTTCCGGCCCAGCCGAAGCGAGTGAGCACGGCTTTGCGCACTTCCGGGGTAAAACTGGTCGTCACCGCGGTGAGGATCCCGGCGGTCGACAGGTACTCAAACACGTTTTCGACGCCGGGGATCGGCTCCATGGTGTCGATCGCTTTGAGAATGTGGTCATCGAACGCCCATGTTGCTTCTTCGGCTACCACGGGGTCGCCGAGAACTTCGATGAGGACGACGAGAGTTGGCCTGCCGCGCAGTTCGTCGATTCGATTTCGTGAAGGCTCGAACAGCGGATCGTCCGATGGATCCCCGCCTGACGAAGCGCTGCCTCGTAGGCGCGATTGACCACGCCGTCATCGCAGATGAGCGTGCCCATCAGATCGAACACGACGAGCTGAATCGGGGCGTCCGATCGGACACGGACGGTCACCGGCTGAACTTTCTAGGCTGCGGCACGGGTGCGCCGAAGCACAGGATCGGCGGTTTTGAGCGTCTTGTCGGTGAGACGGAATATGCGTCCGGCGGCACCGGGGGTTTGGCCATCTACGAGATTGCCCATCACCTGAAGCGTGATCTTCGCGATCGCATCGGTCCCGACAGCCATCTTGAGCCCGTTGTTCAGAATCCACGGATGACCGATCAGGAAGCTGAAGCGGCGACCAGTGCTGAGGAAGCCATCGAACAACTCGGCAACCTCGAGGTCATAGCGAGCGGGCGCGGTGACGGGGTTGTCGAGGAAGAGGTCGGCGGCGAGGATGCCGCTCTCGAGGCCATAGTCGATGCCCTCACCGTTCATTGGATTGATTAGACCAGCGGCATCGCCAATGGCGACCCAGCCTGTGCCATGTCGGCGTTGGGCGCTCATTGGCAGGCGCCAGGCTCGGGGACGTTCGACGTAGTCGCCAAGTCCCCATGGCTCGAGCACCATCTCGCGGTATGAGTCGAGCAGGGTGTTGAGGTTGAGCTTCTTAAAGCCTTTCATGGTGCTGAGTGCCCCCGCACCGATGTTGACCGTGCCATCACCTGCGGGAAACATCCAGCCGTAGCCGGGGACAGGGGTCCCGTGCTCGTCCTTGAGCGTCAGACAGGCTTCGAGATGTTGGTCATCGTGGCGGGGCGATGGAACGTAGGCCCGAATCGCGAGTCCGAACGGCTCGTCGGCCACCCGGTCGGTGCCGAGCATCTTCGCGACCTTGCCCGGTGCGCCCGCCGCGATCACGGTCATGGGTGCTTTCCAGGTCGTGTTGCCCGCGGTGACGCCGACGACTCGTTCGCCTTCGATTATTGGGAGTGCTTCGGTCTCCCAAATGACCTCCGCTCCTGCAGCGGTCGCGGCGTCGATCAAGGAAGCATCGAGGCGCTGCCGAGGCCAGACGGCACCGTGATTTGGGAAACGTCCTCCAGATGGCCAATCGAGCTCGCGGACCGTCGAGTTCGCGATCATTCGCAGGCCAACGATGTGGTGAGCGTCGCTAAAGTCGATCTCGAGTTCGTTCAGCGCAGCGATCGCACGCGGCGTCAGACCGTCGCCGCAAACTTTGTCGCGCCCGTACGGGGCCTTATCGAATACAACGACCTTGGCCCCACCACGGGCTGCACGAATCGCGACGGCGGCGCCGGCGGGACCAGCGCCTATGACGACCAGGTCAGCAGATGACGATGACATGGTTCTAGCTTGCCAGCGATCGAGCCCGAAACTTCGACCCATTGGCCAGATTGATAGATTTGGCCTGATGGTAGGGGTGTTGCGTGTTGGCTGTGCAATGTGGACCAATCCGGCGTGGCCGGGGCGTTCGATTCCACGCACCACGGCCTCTGGGGCCGAGCTCGCCGCCTATTCGGCTCTTCTGTCAGCGGTCGAAGGAAATACGACGTTCTATGCACTGCCGACCAAGGCCGTCGCTCAGCGCTGGGCCGAGGCAACCCCCGAGCATTTTCGGTTCATGTTCAAGCTGCCAAAGACAATCACCCATGACCGCAAGCTCCGAAACTGCGCTGACGAGGTGGGAACGTTCTTTCGCACACTCGACCCGTGCCTTCCCAAGATGGATCCCGTGGCGATTCAACTGCCCGCGTCCTTTGGGCCCGACTCGCTCAACGTGCTCGAGAGTTTCATGAGAGCGGCTCCAACGATGGTTCGTTACGGAGTGGAAGTTCGCCACCCAGACTTCTTCGACGGCGGCGCCCAGGAGCGGTCCTTGAACGACCTGCTGGCTACCTTTGGTGCGGATCGCATCATCTTTGATTCCCGAGCGGTGTTTGCTGGCCCGCGCATCACTCCCGCCGAGCACGAGGCCTTCGAGAACAAGCCCCGGCTACCGGTCAGGGCTGTTGCAACGAGTACCACACCAATCGTGCGGTTCATTGGCCAGACCAATCCTGACGCCAATCCCACCTTTTGGGAGCCGTGGGTGCAGACGGTTGTCCGATGGCTACGCGATGACCGGTCACCGATCGTGTTCATTCACACACCCGACAATGCAGCGGCCATCGATCTGTCCCGCCAGTTCTACGACGAGGTACGTGCGTACGTCCCCGAACTTGCCGCGCAACCCGACGCCCCACTCGTCACCGAGGCGACCCTATTCAACCAATAGACCGCCCCACCACATACTGGCCTCAGGTAAACCCCGAGGATCCCAAACCATCCGCTGACGCGTCGCCACGGGTTTTGTGATGACTTTCCGACCGTATAGGGGGTCTAATCGGTCACAAATCTGCCTCAGCTTGAAAGCTGTGCCATCAGGTAGGTGAATTCCAGAGCGGTCCGCTTGGCTGCCTCGGTTTGGTTCGCAGCTGCGGAGTGTCCACCGTCGATGTTCTCGTAGTACCAGAACGCAAGGCCAGCGTCCTCGAACTTTTTTGCGAGTTTCCGTGCATGTCCTGGGTGAACGCGATCGTCCTTCGTCGAGGTGACGAAGAGCGGGGTGGGATACGGAAGTTTGGCGTCGAAGTTCTGATAGGGCGAGATCGTCTCGAGGAACTCGCGCTCGTCCGGGTCGTCTGGGGAGCCGTATTCGTCCACCCAGGACGCGCCGGCGAGCAGCAGGTGATATCGGAGCATGTCGAGGAGGGGCACCTGAACAACGACCGCGTTCCACAGGTCCGGTCGTTGGTTCAACATCACGCCCATCAAGAGCCCGCCGTTCGAGCCGCCCATGATGCCCAGGTGCTCCGGTGAAGTCAGACCCGTTGCGATGACCGATTCCGCGACCGCAATGAAGTCGTCGTAGATACGTTGGCGGTTTGTCTTCAGCCCGGCCTGATGCCAGGTCGGGCCAAACTCTCCGCCACCTCGAATATTGGCCAACACGAATGCTCCACCCTGTTCGAGCCAGTTCCTGCCGATCGTGCCGCTATAGGACGGGTTGAGCGAGACCTGAAAGCCGCCGTAGCCGTAGAGCAGCGTTGGCGTGGTGCTGTCAAAGGCCGCGTCCTCCGAGCGGACGATGAAGTGCGGGATCGCCGTGCCGTCAGGTGATGTTGCCATGAGCTGTTCGACAATGAGGCCGCTCGCATCAAAGCGTGGAGGAACTGTCTTGAGGGTCTCGATCTCGCCGGTCGTGCTGTCGAGCGCGAGAAGCGAACTCGGCGTGAGGAAGTCCTCGTAGTTGACCAATACGAGGTCCTCGTCGCGATCGGAGAAGGTAATGGCCACATCACCTGAACCGGGCAAGTCGATCGGGGTGGTTGCCCAGCCTTGGTCTGGCAGCCCGAGCCGGAGGATTCTGCCCACCACGTTCTCCGTGATGGCGAGAAATGTTCCTCCGGCAGCGACAGCGACACCACTTACGGCTTGGGTCTTGGTGGGCCGGAAGACCAGTTCGACCGGTCCGAGCTGGCCGTTGTCGAGGAAGTCGTCGAGGTCGAATGCGACAAGGTCACCGGTTTGAAACGACGTGTCGTGGGGCTGCCAGTCCTGCTCTAGCGAGAACAGAAGATGGCCGTGAGTGAGACCGTTCGGTGTGGACTTTGGTGGCAACGGCAGCTGAATGGACCCCGAGTCGGTGAACAACCAGTAGGTGGAGGTGAAGAAGGTGTCGGCTTGTGCCGCGCCGACGAGTAGAGACCCGTCCTCGGTTTCCATCGTGAACGGAAACACGCCAACGTCGCTCGGCGTCCCCCGAAGAACCTCGACAGCCTCGTTCAGTGGGGTTCCGCGCTTCCAACGTTTCACTACGAATGGATACCCGGACTCGGTGAGTGTCGAGGTGTCGTCATCGGTCCAATCGGTCGCGATGAGAACGGTGTCATCATCGCTCCACTCCGCACCCTGTTTAGCTTCGGGAGTGATGAAGCCATCGGTGACGAAGGATTTGGTGGCGATATCAAACTCGCGTTGAACCACCGCGTCCTTGCCACCGTCCGACAATGAGATGAGGCATCGGTATGAGTCCCCACCGTGGCGGCGAAAAACATTCGCTCCTTTGAAGACATGGTTGGCATCCTCTTGTTCTGAGAGCGCGTCGACGTCGAGAAGGATTTCCCATTGAGGGTCATCACTTCGATAGCTGTCCAGCGGAGTTCTGCGCCACAGTCCGCGGACGTTCTCGTCGTCCTGCCAGAAATTGTAGAGATAGCCATCCCGAATGGATCCGTAAGGAATCCGATCGTCGGCGGTCAGGACATCGAGTGCTGAGGCCTCGAAGCCGTCATAGCGGGGGTTGCTCTGTAGCTCGGCGAGCGTCCGCTCGTTCTGGGAGCGCACCCACTCCAACGCTTGGTCGCCCTCGACGTCTTCAAGCCAGAGGTACGGGTCGTTCGTTGTAGGGTCGGCGTGTTCTTCGGAGTTCGTCACGTCGACAGCGTAACGCTGCCTAGAAGCCCCTGAGGGGGAGATCGGGTCGCTGCAACCAGTTGTTCTCCGGGTACTGGGCATCGGCCTCGATGCAGTGCAGTGTGAATGCAAGTCGAGGTTTGTGGGAGAGGTTTGGCGCACTTCGGTGAGGGAGCGTGCCGTGCAGCGCAATAACCGTTCCGGCCTCAACCTCAAGGGGTACCCAACCAGAGCTTGGATACGGTTCTTCGTCGAGCACGATCATCTCGGTCGCTGTGCCGTCAGCGGTCCGTTGGAAGCGTTCCTTGACCGGGATGGTGTGGCCGCCCGGCAACGCCCAAAGGCAACCGTTCTCTTGGTCGGCGTCATCAGCAGCCACCCAAAACCCGATCACACTTTGAGGTGCGGTCCACAGGAATGTGTGGTCGGTGTGAATGTTGACCTCGCCTCCAACCTCGGGGTTCTTGAAGATGATCATCGATTGCAGCAGCAGGGGGTTGGTCATTCCGACCGCGCTGGCGGCGTTCGCGAATCCGTGCGATCGAGAGAACGCCGAGATATCGGGATCGATGTCATGCATCGCATGACCGATCTTGTTGAGAGCCTGACGTTTTCCGCGGGACAGTTCGCCATTGGCGTCGATAGCGCCGTCCTCGAGGAAGTATCGGATTCTTCCCCCAGATGTCAGGAAGTAGTCACTGCGAGCGTGGCTTTGATCATCGGTCGAGAACACGGTGCGGACACCATCTGGGTCGAAGTCGTCGACCAACCTATCGACCGCATCTCGGAAGCTGTTGAGCTGTGCAGGTGAGACAGCATCGGCGAAGATAGCGACACCGTTCTCGGCGAAGTCGCTCGGATCGTACATCTAACTCGATCCCCTAAAGTACGGTGCCCCGAGTTTCTCTGGCGCCCGAAGTCGTTGAGCGAAGAAGACCAAAACCAACAGCACGAGTACGAAGGGTAAGACATCGCTCCACCAACTCGGCACGGTGTCGGCAGATAACCACCAAACAAAGGACAATCCGCCGAGAATGACGGCCATGATCGCATCGGTGGTTCGCTGGCCCTTCACCGCCCATGCCGCAACACCAGCAAGCGCAATGGTGTTCACGAGCAACATGGCGTGCGAAGCAGTGCCGTCGAGATCCCGCAGATCGAGGCCGAACACGTACCCGAATAGGAGTGCTCCAATGAGCACTCCTCCGGGGCGCCAATTGCCGAAGATCAGCGCCGCGAGCCCAATGAAGCCTCGGCCAGCGCTGTTTCCGCCTTGGAACAAGCCCGACAACTCGGTGGAGATGAACGCTCCGCCGAGTCCAGCGAGGGCACCGGAAATAATCACGCCGACGTACTTGTATCGGATGATGTTCACGCCCTGAGCGGCTCCCGCTTGCGGATTCTCACCAGCGATACGGAGCCGAAGACCGAACCGCGTGCGCCAGATCAGCCACGTTGTGAATGGCACGAGCACGATCACCAAGTAGGACACCCAGTGCGTACCGCGCAGAAGCCCGCGCGCCAGTTGGGCGGTGTCGTGAAGGAACCATATTTCCGTCTGGCTAATGCTCAAGAGCCAGTCGGGCGATTCCCACCCGAAGATCGTTCCACCAGCGAGGAACGGGACGTCCCAGGTGCCAACGCTTTGGGTCTGCGGCGAGGTCGTTGGGGAGGCCCACACCTCGTCGGAAAGAAATCTTGTAAACGCCGGAGCGAGAATGTTGATGGCGACTCCAGAGATGATGTGATCGACGCCGAAACCAACGGTGGCAACTGCGTGAAGCAGCCCGCCGATGGCCCCGCCGATCATGCCGATGAGCAAGCCCCACCAGGGCCCGAATTCGATAGACCCCCACGCACCGAACCACATGCCGAGAATCAACATGCCTTCAAGTCCAATGTTGATGACACCCGAGCGTTCGCTGAAGAGTCCTCCAAGCCCTGCGAGGAAGATCGGTACGGCGAAGCGAAGCATCTGCCTCGCTGTGGCGACCTCCGTGAGCCGTTCGGTATCGGAGATTGACTGGACGAGCGTGAGTAGGAAGATCCCTGCGAACGCATAGAGCGGCCAGCGAATCCAAGCGGGAAGCTCGCGGAGGGTTTTCATACCTCTGCTCCCGACGGTGTGTCCTCATCCTCATGAAGCAGCGCCTCGGCAGTGGCCCGGGCCTCCTCGCGCGTCTGGATGCGCTTGGTTACGCCGTACGCGATCACTGCAGCGAGCAGGACGATGCCCTGCATGATGTTGACGATCTCTTTGGTTGCCGTCTGCGTGCTCTGCAAGATGCCAGCGGACACATCGAGGAACGCGAAGAGCAGTGCCGAGAATGCCATGGCCCCTGGGTTGTTTCGGCCAAGGAGCGCCACCGCGATTCCTGCGAAGCCGAGGCCTTGGATTGGGTCCGCCGGGAAGCGGCCGACCTCGGCGAGTTCGACCATGCCAATCAGGCCGGCAACGGCTCCCGATAGGAACATCGCGGCGACGATCATTTGCTTTGGCGCCACTCCACCAGCGCGCGCTGCGAAGGGGTTAATTCCACTCGCACGAAGATCGAAACCGAATCGCAGGCGGGTGAGAAGTAGGTGGTAGCCAATCCCGACAGCGATCGCGACGAGGAGCATGCCCGTCAACTCACCACCCTGGCCGATTTCTCTGGTGAAGATCTCGAGGACTCCGTTGATGTTGGGGATCAGGCCGCTTTCATCGACCGGGGCCGTGCCGAGGGTCGTCGACGTGAACTGCTCCTGCTCGGGTTGCCAGCGAGCCTGTAGCGCTGCGATCAGTCCGGCGACACCAATCGAGTTGAGCATGATCGTGGAGATCACCTCGTTCACGCCTCGGGTCACCTTCAAGACGCCGGCGATCCCAGCGAACAGTCCACCGGTGATCATGGCGGTGATCAGAATCACGGGAATGTGCAGGATTGCCGGAAGAGACAGGACCGCACCAACCTGGGCGGCGACAATAAAGGCGAATAGGTACTGGCCTTCGACGCCGATGTTGAAAAGGTTCATTCGAAAGCCGATAGCTGCCGCAACTGCGGACAGGTAGAGCGGTGTCGCACGATTCAGTATGTCGACCTGGGTTTCGAGGCGCGAGGCATGTCCCAACATGTCGGAGAACGCATCGATCGGGTTTGAGCCGAATGCGATCAGTGCCAACGACGAGATCACAAGCGTCAGCACAAAGGCACCAAGCGCTGGTGCAACCGAAAAGAGCATCTTGCGTGCCATTAGTTCGTGACCTCATTTCCGGTGTCCTGGACGGCGGCGCCCGTCATGTAAGCACCAAGGTCGCGGGGAGTGACCTCTTCTGGAGCCACACGTGCGACGAGACGACCGCGGAACATCACGACGATCGAGTCTGACAATCCAATGAGCTCATCGAGGTCCGCGGAGATAAGCAGCGTCGCGAGCCCACCAGCTCGAGCGTCGCGGATCTGTTCCCAGACAGCGGCCTGGGCTCCAACATCGATGCCACGGGTCGGGTGGGCAGCGATGAGCAGAGAGGGGTTCGCTGTCAGTTCGCGTCCGATGATCAGCTTTTGTTGATTGCCGCCCGAGAGCGCGTGAGCTGAGACATCGATGTTCGGCGTGCGCACATCGAACTCTTCTTTGATCACTTCGGTCTGAGCGCGTGCCCCATTGCGGTTCATGAACCACCGCGAGCCGTACGGGGCTTGGGTTTGGTGACCGAGTGCGGCGTTCTCCCACAATGGAGCGTCGAGCATCAGGCCTTCCTGATGACGGTCTTCTGGAACATAGCCGATGCCGGCCTCACGGCGTTTGCGTACGGACATACTCGTGATGTCGGTTCCGAGTAGCTTGATCGAGCCGGCAGCGGCGTCTGCTGTGCCGATGATGGCGTCGACAAGTTCACCCTGTCCGTTGCCCTCGACTCCGGCGATGCCAAGAATCTCGCCTTTGTGGATCTTGAGGTCGATCCCTTCGATCGCTGGGCGGTCATCGCCACCAAGCACGGCGAGGTTCTGAATCTGCAGAGCCACGTCATCGGTGACCGTCGATTCGGCGGTCTCGGGTGTTGGCAGCTCGCTGCCTACCATAAGTTCGGCCAGGTCGTGGGCGGTGACACCTTCGTTGGGAAGGCTCGCAACCGTTTTGCCGTGGCGCAGCACGGTGATGCTGTCGGAGATCTCCAGAACCTCTTCGAGCTTGTGATCGATAAAGAGGATCGTGGCGCCCGCGTCCTTGAGATCTCGCATGTTCTCAAACAGTGCTTCAACCTCCTGGGGTACGAGCACCGCAGTTGGCTCATCGAGGATGAGGATGTTCGCGCCCCGGTACAGCACCTTGATGATCTCGACCCGCTGACGTTCACCCACCTCGAGCGTTTCGACGAGGTCGTTTGGGTCGATCGTCAGTCCGTAGTCGCTGGCCACCTGGGCAAGGTGCGCTTCGGCTTCGTTGAACCGGATCAGGCCGCTACGGCCAGCGGGTTCTGCTCCAAGAATGATGTTCTCCAGCACCGTCAGCTGATCGGCGAGCATGAAGTGCTGGTGGACCATGCCAATGCCGCGATCGATCGCGTCGTTGGGGGTCGCGAAGCTCACGGCTTCGCCATCCACTCTCATCGTGCCCTCATCTGGTGGTTGAAGACCGTACAGAATCTTCATGAGGGTTGATTTGCCCGCGCCGTTTTCGCCGCAGATGGCGTGAATCTCACCCTTCTCGACGGTGAGGTTCACGTTGTCATTCGCAATGACGCCTGGGAAGCGTTTTGTGATACCGGTCAGTTCGATTGCGGCACTCATGGGTTGGTCATGTCGCTTTCAAAACCTCCGCGTAAAACGACCGAGACCGGACCCTACCCGATCCGCCCAAAGGGAGGAAAGCGGGATGAGTCCGGTCTGGAAGTACTTCACTAAGCCGTCACACTCGACGGCGATGAGGATCCGATGGGATCAGCCACCAACCTCGGTTGGATCCGTTGGGACGGTGACGTCACCAGCGATGATCGCTGCCTTGGCGGCCTCGATATCGTCGATGATGTCGTCGACGAATCCGCCGGAGGTGGCGTAGCCAACACCGTCGACCGAGAGGTCGTAGGTGGTCGGACCAGCGACGAACTCGCCGTCCTGCTGAGCCTGAAGAATTTCAAAGACTGCGACGTCGACACGCTTGAGCATCGAGGTCAGGATGAACTCCTGGAGCTCAGGGTTATTGACGCCGACGGTCTGGAACTGATCGGAGTCAACGCCGATGCCCCATACCTTGCTGCCGCTGTCATCGGTGAAGTCTGCTGCTGCCTGGAACATGCCGTTGCCAGCACCGCCAGCTGCGTGGTAGATGATGTCGGCTCCACCTTCGTACATGGTGGTTGCAATGACCTGGGCGCGGTCTGGCTGGTTGAAGCCATCGAAGTCAGGTGCTGCGGTGATGTACTCCGCAACGATCTCGATGTCGGGGTTGACCGAGAGTGCACCGGCGCGGAAGCCAGCCTCGAACTTCTCGATGAGACCAATGCCGCTGACACCGCCGATGAA
The DNA here is from genome assembly GCA_964610745.1 of uncultured Acidimicrobiales bacterium. GTDB lineage: Bacteria > Actinomycetota > Acidimicrobiia > Acidimicrobiales > SHLQ01 > SHLQ01. Next base: position 6,164 of record CAZSYL010000005.1, on the reverse strand, counting down.
GCCGAGCTGGTTTGACTCGGACTTGAGAGCAGCTGCAACGCCCACAAGGTAGGAACCCTGCTCTTCAGCAAATACAAGGCCCGCAACGTTCGGACCATACGGCGCAGGAGGGTCCTGGCTGAAATCGATCATCGACGAATCGACGACCGCGAAGTTGGTGTCCGGGTTCTCTGCGGCGGTCGCTGCGGCGTCGGCCTCGAAGAGGAACCCAACGCCGATCACGATTGGGTTCGCTTCAGCGGAGAGCTGCAGCAGCTCGGCGCGGTTTGACCCATCGTCGTTTGGGGAAAGGTCGGTGAACCCAAAGCCGAGTTCGGCCTCGGCACGATCGAGTCCTTCAGCTGCTGAGTCGTTGAACGAGAGGTCGCCTCGGCCACCAATGTCATATACGAGACCAACGGTTTCACCTGTCGGCTCGACCGCGTCATCTTCAGCGGTGTCGCTCCCGGCGTCGGTATCGCTCCCGGCGTCGGTGGCAGTGTCGGCCGAGCTTCCGCACGCGGCGGCGATCAGGCTCAGCACTGCAATCAGCGCGAGGATGAGTTTCTTGTTTCTGCGCATTTGGGGCCCCTCCGGCTTGTGGCGCAGGCAAGCCGGTCTTGGCCTGCCTTCATCTGGGTCAACAAGCTAGCCAAGGATCAGCTACTTGCGCATTCGGGAAGCCAAATTCACGCGTCTGTCACGTTGGCTGAAGGTTCACGATTGCGCTCTAGTCGTCCTTTTCGGTCCGCTCATTGCGCTTTTCGAGGTAACGACCAATTGGAATGATGGCGAGAACCACCAAAGAAAAGATGGCGATCGCGAGAACGATCACCATCAGGCCAATAGCAAAGACTCCAACTATGGACACGGCACCACTCTCAATCTAGGGAGCCATCGTGTCCGGAATCATTCGAGTTAGCTGTTGCGGCCCATGTTTGGCTTGCGACCGTGGTTGGCCTTCGAGCGACGAGCCTTCAACTTTTTCTTCTGGGTGCGCTTCGACATTCTGATGAGGTTATCCCGCTTCCTCAACAAAACAGCGCGACAACGCTGCACAAATCCTGTGTGTAGCTGCCTGAAAAATACGCAAACGCTGCAGGTGGCGGGTTACCTGCAGCGCTTACGGATATAGGACGGCCGAAATCAGCAGAAAGTCGCGCAATTCCTATCGAGCGGCCCGCACACGTCCAACGGGGTTGCTATGTGCCGGCAATGGCCACAAAAAGGGCAGACGCTACAGGGGGCGGGATCCCTGTAGCGTCTACACCCTTTATAGTACAGCTGCCGTTCCGTAGATCGATATAGGTAATTTGGGACTTGGACTTTGGGAAATACCCGAGCTCGTGGTCTTAGTTCGTCCAGGCGAGAAGTTCGTCGGCTGACCAGGTATTGATGATTCGGTCGGGGTTGACTCCGCAGCGGACTGCCTTGTCACAACCATAAGCCTGCCACTCCAGCTGTCCGGGAGCGTGAGCATCGGTGTCGATCGAGATATAGCAGTCCCATTCGACAGCCAACTCGAGCAGCTCCTCCGGTGGGTCTTGGCGCTCGGGTCGACAGTTGATTTCGACTGCGGTGTTGAATTGTTTACATGCCGCGAAAACGACTTCGGCGTTGAACTTCGACGGGGGTCGACCAGAGGCATTGAGGCGGCGGTTGGTCATGTGGCCAAGAATGTCGACGTGGGGATTGGCGACTGCGGTCACGAGGCGTCGGGTCATCAGCTCAGAGTCGAGATCAAGCTTGGAATGGACTGAGGCAACCACGACATCTAGGCGCCCGAGCATGTCGTCTGACAAATCGAGTGAGCCGTCTTCAAAGATGTCGACCTCCATACCGGACAACACTCGGAACGGAGTCATCTCGCGGTTGAGATCGTCGAGGAGTTCGAGTTGGGCCTCTAGCCGTTCCTCGCTCAGACCGTGCGCGATCGTCAGTCGAGCCGAATGGTCCGTCGCGACGACATAGTCATGACCCAGTTCTCGAGCGGTCCGTGCCATCTCTTCTAGCGGGGCGCCGCCATCTGACCAAACGCTGTGCATATGGCAGTCGCCTCTCAAGCTGTCGCGCAATTCTGCTCCTGCACCGAGGGGGACCGCAGACGCAACGTCGAGCTTGTGCAGGTACCCGTCGTCGACACCAGCTATGGCCTGAGTAATGACCGCTGCTGTGGACTTACCTATGCCGGTGAGCTCCGTGATGGTTCCCGCTTCGACTCGACGCGCAGTTTCGTCTGGACCGATTTCGATGATTGCGTCGCGGGCATTCTTGAAGGCCCGCACCTTCTCCCTGGGCGCGAACTGCCGGTCGAGGTAGTAGATCGCCCGGTTGAGAGCCTCGGTGGCTTTCGTGGCTTCAGCCATTGCGACAGCGTAGTTCAGACGTTGAAACGGAACTCCATCACGTCGCCATCCTCAACGATGTAGTCCTTGCCTTCCGAACGCACCAGGCCCTTGTCACGAGCAGCTGCCCACGAACCCGCATCGACAAGCTCTTTCCAATTGATTGTCTCAGCCCGGATGAAGCCTCGTTCGAAATCGGTGTGGATAACGCCCGCTGCTTGAGGTGCCGTCGAGCCTGCACGGAACGTCCAAGCTCGTGTTTCCTTCTCGCCGGTCGTGAGGTACGTGCGAAGGCCCATCAGTTCGTAGGCAGCGCGGATGAATCGAGGCATGGCACCTTCGCCCAGTCCGAGGCCTTCGAGCATTTCGGCACGCTCGTCGTCGTCGAGCTGTGCCGCCTCGGCTTCGAGCTGGACACACGTCGCGACGACCTCGGCACCACCGAGTGCTTCGCTGACGGGTGCGGCGAGCGCTTCGCCGTCTTCGAGTTGATCTTCGCCGATGTTCACGACCGCGAGGACAGGCTTGTTGGTCAGGAAGAAAAAGGGCTTCAGTTCGAGTCGCTCGTCGTCGGTCAGCGCGCTCTTGTAGAGCGGAGTGCCATCGCTGAGCAGCTCGACGACCTTTTCGAGAAGGGCGGTCTCGCCCTCCTTGGACTTGTCGACCCTGGCCGCGCGTCCGACCTTCTCGAGCTGCTTCTCGGCTGTGTCGAGGTCGGCAAGCGCGAGTTCGGTTTCGACGACACCCAAATGCTCGAGCGGATCGGTTGGACCGGGGACGTCGTCGTCGGGGAACGCTCGAAGCACAAACACGATGGCATCGACCTCGCGGATTCCGGCGAGGAACTTGTTGCCCAGACCTTCGCCCTGGCTTGCTCCCTCTACGAGGCCACCGATGTCGTTGAACTGCACACTGGCATGGATGAGCTTCTGAGACCCCGACATTTCAGAGAGCGCATCGACCCGCTCGTCGAATACCTTTGCCACACCAACGTTGGGGTCGGTGGTGGCAAACGCGTAAGGGGCAGCGAGCGCGCCACCGCCAGCGAGTGCGTTGAATAGTGATGACTTTCCTGCGTTAGGAAGTCCGACGAATCCAAATCGTTCCATACGGTGCACGAGCCTACCGGCGGTCGCTCCATTCGTTCTCTGACCAGTCCAAGTCCTAAGCTCGCCGCTATGGCATGGCTGGTTCACGAAGGGACGGTTCTCGCGTCGGTGGAGCGGGCAGACTCGGTTCGTTCCCGAACAAAGGGTCTCCTCGGACGAGACAGAATCGACGGAGCGCTCCTTCTTGATAAGACCCGCAGTGTGCACACCATTGGCATGCGGTTCCCGATCGATGTGGCCTTCTGCGATGACGAGATGAAGGTGCTTCGAATCGTCACGATGCCGCAACACCGGGTCTCGAAGGTGGAGTTCGGTGCGAAGTGCGCGATCGAGACCACCGCTGGCCGATTCAGACACTGGCAGATCGAACCTGGTGCTCAGCTGGAGATTCTCGGCGAATCAACCAGCCCGATCGCGTGACAGATCGCTCTCGCCGAGAGCCGGGGCTCTTGCTGGTCGCAACCCCGATTGGGAACATGGGTGACATGTCGCCCCGGGCGATCGACGTCCTCACAAATGCGGACTCGGTTGCCGTCGAAGACACGCGCCGCACGGGTGCGTTGTTTTCCCACTTCGGCATTGCCCATGACCCGTTCATCGTCTGCAACGAGCACACCGAAGCGGCTGCGGCCGCCGAAATCGTGGCTCGTATCGGCCGCGGCGAAGTGGTTGCACTCGTGTCGGACGCAGGGACGCCAGCGGTTTCGGATCCCGGCCAGCGTGCTGTTGAGGCGGTCATCGAAGCTGGGTACCGGGTTGAGGCAATTCCCGGATCGAGTGCGGCGCTTGCCGGATTACTCGTGAGTGGGTTGGCCACCGGTCGGTTCTGTTTCGATGGGTTTCTCCCAAGAAAAGGCGCTGAGCGGTCGACGCGTCTCTCGGAACTGGCGAACGAGTCTCGCACGGTGGTGCTCTTCGAGGCGCCTCATCGCCTGGTGCGCACCCTGACCGATCTTGCCGCTGTTCTCGATGGAGAGCGGCGTGTCGTGCTCGCCCGAGAGCTGACCAAGACCTACGAAGAAGTGTGGCGGGGTTCGCTAGCCGAAGCCGTTGTGCTTTACGAAGATCGAGAACCGCGCGGTGAGTTCGTTGTTGTTATCGATGGGTCAGCGCCTGTTGCCTCGACGGACGACTCGTTGTTGGAGGCGTTGCAGCGCGAGGCCGACGGGGGAGCGAGTCGACGCGATGCCGTCGAAACGGTCGTGGCGATGACGGGCGCGAAGAAGCGCCAGGTCTATGACCTGGCGCTTCGACTCGATTTCTGAGATTAGATTCAGCCCGGCAAGCCGGTTGAACCTCGTTACTTCTGCTGAGCAGCAGCCTGGGCTGCTCGGTTGGCCTTGCGGCGCTCACGACGGATCTTGCGACGGTCGTCTTCGGTGAGTCCGCCCCAGATGCCTGCGTCCTGGTTGGTCATCAGCGCGTATTCAAGACACTCAATCTTGACGACACACGTCTGACAAACGGCCTTGGCGTTCTCGATGTGCTCGATTGCCGGGCCGGTTTGTCCAACCGGGAAGAAGAGATCTGGATCGGTATCTCGACATGCCGCATCACTGCGCCACACCTTTGGCTCGATGGACTCCCGAGTTGGGAATACCGCTGGATCTTCAATTGAAAGTGACACGTTTCCTCCACGCATCGAATTAGTCCCATGCCCATGCCGCCCAACATGCCCAGAACGTAACTCGCTACGCAGAATGTATATCCGTGCACTTTGCGTAGCAAGCATTTCCTCGCTCTTTGTAGTGAGATCCCTACTTTTAGTGTTACATCGGTGTAATTTGCGGGTCCGAAAACTCGACCCAAAAGACAGGCTGTGACGCGATACTCCACAGGCTGTGACGCGATACTCCGCAGGCTGTGACGCGGAATTGCGCAGGCTGTGACGCCTGTCTAACTCGGGCTGGGTCCGTTGTCTCACACATCGCCCAAGCCAAATCGGTACCATCGATCCATGACGCGAATTATCGGCCACCGCGGTGCCTCGGCAGCTTTCACAGAGAACACACTCGAAGCCTTCACCGGTGCGGCCGACCTCGGCGCTGACTGGGTCGAACTCGACGTACAACAAACCGCCGATGGCCAGCTCGCGGTGTTCCACGACGAGGAGCTAGAGGATGGCACGTGGCTCAAGGATGTTGCGTTCTCCGACCTTCCTGATTTCGTTCCCAGCCTCGCCGAAGCATTGGCGGTGTGCGGGGACCTGGGCGTCAACATCGAGATCAAAAACGACCCCGCACTCGACAGCTTCGACCCCGAGCACACGATGGTCCCCGGCGTCATTAGAACAGCGCGGGAGCACCTTGCAACAGAGAAGATCCTCATCAGTTCGTTCGATATGGGCGCCGTGAACGCTGTTCGAGACCTTGATCCACACCTGCCGACGGCGTTCATCACAATGGACGACACTGGTCCCGAGGTCTCGATCGGTCGAGTGACCGCTCACTCCCATGGAGCGATCAACCCCTGGGATGCACTAGTCACGCCGCGCTGGATTGAAGCCGCTACTGAAGCCGACCTCGATGTCAATGTCTGGACGGTCGACGACCCCGAGCGCATGGTCGAACTCGTGAAGATGGGCGTAGGCGGAATCATCACGAACGTCCCCGACGTCGCTGTTCAAGCCCTGAGCTGAATTTTCCGCGCCGTTTGGTCTGGCTAGGCCGGTGGCGTTGGTGTGTGCGGGTGTGCGGTGTTTTCCGCGCCGTTTGGTCTGGCTAGGCCGGTT
>CAZSYL010000004.1:43730-104335 GCA_964610745.1 uncultured Acidimicrobiales bacterium | reverse complement strand
GCGGATGTTCGCCGGAAGTGCGAACATATTAAGGCAGGAGTTGGTCCGCTGGTGCAAAGTCGTCGGTGAGGATCAGTGGGTCGTCGCCGATGAATGCGTCGATCGCGTCACCGTCGAACAGGATGCCATCGGCGGGTTCGATCTCGACTTCGGGGAGTTCGACTCGTGACGCCAGAAAGACTTGGTTGACAGCGAACGAGGGGATTCCGTCCTCGGGTGCAATCACGGCCAGTTCGCCGAAATGCTGTCGGATGGTAGCGAGCTGTGCGCGGGCAAAGCGGCTTTCGTCGCCGTCGATCACGTTCATGATGTAGAGGCCGTCGCTGGCCAGGAGTCGATCGAACTCGCCCATCACTTCGGTGGTTGTGAGGTGCCAGGGCACCGACGTCCCGCCGTACGCATCTCCGACGATGAGGTCGAAGCTGCCGCTTTCGAGGTCTTCGAGATGCAGTCGCGCATCACCGGTTCGGATGTCGAGGTTGTCGTCTGCGCTCAATCCCAGTGATTCTTCGGCGATCCGGACAAGATCATCGTCGAGCTCGAGGACGACGTTCTCTGATCCAGGGCGAACCTCGTTGATGAAACGGGGGAGAACAAAGCCTCCGCCGCCGACGTGGAGCACTCGTAGTGGTTCGTCCGGAGTCGCCTCGACCGCGTCGGCGAACAGGCGCATGTAGCGGATGTCGAGAAAGAGCGGATCATCGAGGTCGACGTGAGCGTGGCGGAGGCGATCGATCCAGAGGCTTCGTCCACCCTCTCGTCCGTCCGGGTCGTTCGGGTCGTCGGCGACGATCGAGACGCAGTAGTAGTCGGTCGTCTGATCGCACGGCGAAGGTATGAGCAGGCTCGACACCGCCGCGAATACGACGGCTGCGATCTCGGGCAGATCTGGGCGGGCGCGCTTTGTGTAGGCAAACATCACGACGCCGCCGAGCACGAGCACGGCACCGACGCCGACGATGATCGCCCGGACCGGCAGGACGGTGATGAGGATGAAGCCGGTTCCGAAGGTGCCAACGAGTGCGCCAAAGGTGCTGGCAGCGGAGAGCTTTCCGACGACCGAGCCGGTTTCGTCGAGCGATTCGAGTTCGAGTTTCGTCACCATTGGGCCGATGCCGCTGAGCACGGCTGCGGGCAGGAAGAACGCCGCTGCAGTCAGCGTGACGATGGCGGCAGGTCCAGAGCCGAGGTTGGGGCCAAGTGCGCTCGCGATCGGGATGGAGAGCCACGTGAGCGCACCGCCGAAGAAGAGCGCTCTGGCGATGAGGCGTACCGGATCCTGACGGTCAGCGAGCGAGCCGCCGATGGCTGCACCAGCGGCAATACCGGCGAGGATTGTGCCGATGATGCCAGTGAAAGTGTCGAGCGAAACACCGATGTAGGGGGCGAGGAGTCGTCCAGCGAGGATTTCGAGCACGAGCACCAGCCCAGATGTGGCCGCGACGAGGATGATCGACGCCGTGCCGCTGACGTTTCGCGCCGTCGGGGAGACGTCGCCACTCGCTGCACCATTGCTCATTTTGCTGCCGTCAGTCACCAAAAGAGTGTGCCCGAAAGCAACGGGAATGCCCCAGTCAGATGGTGCTTATATCCCGTGTCACACCCCATCTTTATGGTCTTCTTTATGGAACTTCTCCCCATCCTCGTCCTGTCCGTTTCGTTCGCTGCCATCGCAGCTGTGGGCTTCGCTGTCCTCTATTGGCTATTGCGGCGCTCGGTGTCGGTCAATGCCGACGCGGCCCGCGGTGAAGCGGTTGATTCTGCGGTGCAATCCGCCTTGAAGGTCACCCTTGCCGAGCGGGCGGCAACCGCCCAGGTGCTCGAACGTGATCGAGATGCCACGATGCACGCCGCGGTCGACATTGCAATGGCGCGGGTGGGGGAGCTCGCCGATGCCAAGCTTGATGCTCGTCTCCGCGTCGGTACCGAAAACCTCGAGAAGAACATGGCGCTCGGCACCGAAAAGCTTGAGAAGAACATGGCGCTTGGCCATCAGAAGTACGAAGCCAGCACCTCGATCATCGAGAAACAGAACGCCGAGTTGCGTGGCGAGATGAAGCGCATCGAGAAGATGATGTCTGAGTTTCAAGAGAAAACTGCAGGACAGCACGGCATGCTCGTCAACCAACTCGAGGAGGCAGCAAAGGCCACCGGGCAGCTGCAACAAACCGCAGGAAGCCTGCGCGAGGCCCTCGGGAGCACGAAGAAGCGAGGCAATTGGGGTGAACGCATGGCACAGGACGTGCTCACCCATGCAGGCATGAAGGAGGGCCTTAACTATCGGGTACAGAAGGGGATCGAATCAGGAGGTCGTCCGGACTTCACCTTCCTGATGCCTCACGAGATGGTGCTGCATATGGATGTGAAGTTTCCGGCCGACAACTATTTGTCGTACCTCGAAGCTGACGGTGTTGATAACGGAGCTGCAACCCATTTCCGCAAGCAGTTCATCAAGGACGCCCGCGCTCGCGTCAAGGAGTTGGCTGAACGGCGATACCACGAGGAGGAGAACTCGGTCGATACGGTCGTGCTGCTCATTCCAAACGAGAGCATCTTTGCGTTCGTTCAAGAGAACGATCCCGAACTGATGGATATTGCTCTGCGTTCGAAGATTGTGTTGTGTGGTCCCAGCACGTTGATGGCGGTCCTTCAGGTGGTCCGCCAGGCCATGGACAATTTCATGCTCGAGCGCCAAAGTACCGAGATCCTCGAGTGCCTCACCGGGTTTCGCAAGGAGTGGAGCAAGTACTCCGACGCGCTTGATAAACATGGGAAACACATGACGCAGGCAATGAACTCGTTCGAGGCTCTTGCCGGCACTCGCACCAACGTCCTGCAGCGAAACCTCGACAAGATCGACCGCCTTCAGGCAGCTTCGCCTGCAGTTGTCGCCGTGACATCGTCGACGAAGCAGTCCGAGCCCGATCTTGAGCTTTCCGTGGCTGACAACGAAGGCTGGCGCGAACTGCGCACAGCCTGAGCGGCACACCGTCGTTGGGGCCATAGGATCGGTGGGGTGAGCACCTTCTACATCACCACACCGATCTACTACGTCAACGATGCTCCTCATATCGGGCACGCGTACACCACGATCAATGCTGACGCCTTTGCGCGATGGCACCGCTTGCTCGGTGACGACACCATGTTCCTGACCGGAACCGATGAGCACGGACTAAAGATTCAGCGAACCGCAGAAGACAATGGCATCACGCCACTCGAGCAGGCCGATTCGACGAGCGTTCGTTTCCGCGAAGCCTGGGATCTTCTCGACATCAGCAACGACGACTTCATCCGGACGACCGAGCAACGCCATCACGTGGCGGTGCAGACCTTGATGCAGAAGGCATACGACAACGGGTACATCTACTCGGACACGTACGAAGGTCTGTACTGCGTTGGGTGTGAGGCGTACTACACCGAGGAAGATCTCGACGACGGGAACTGCAGGATTCACAACCGTCCCGCCGAGCAGATGGTTGAGGAGAACTACTTCTTCAAATTGAGCGCGTTTGCCGATCAACTACTCGAGCACTACGAGAGGAACACCGATCAAGTTCGGCCCGATGGTTACCGCCAGGAGGTGCTTGGACTGCTGCGTCAGGAAGTACGAGACGTGAGCATCTCCCGGTCATCGATCAGCTGGGGAGTGCCTGTGCCATGGGACGACGCTCACGTGTTCTACGTCTGGTACGACGCGTTAATCAACTATGCAACAGCGGTTGGTTACGGAGTCGACGAGGATCGCTTCGCCACCTACTGGCCCGCAGCGCACCACATCATTGGCAAGGACATAATTCGTTTTCACTGCGTGTTTTGGCCGGCGATGTTGCTCGCTGCAGGTGTCACCGACCTTCCGAAGTACTTCGTGCACGGTTGGCTCCTCATCGGTGGCGCAAAGATGTCGAAGTCGGCGCTGAACAGCATCACGCCGAAACAATTGATCGAAGGCGATGAGGATGCTGGCTATGCGCCGTTCGGTGTGGACGGTGTGCGCTATCACTTCCTTCGCGATCCAGCGTTTGGTCCCGACGGCGACTTCAGCTACGAGCAGATGATCACTCGATACAACTCAGATCTGGCAAACCAGTTCGGCAACTTGGTGCAGCGAGTTATCACCGTTGCTGGCAAGAAGTGTGGCGATAGCGCACCTGCGTCATCGCCTGACTCGCCGCTGAAGGCCGAGGCCGAGACGGCCTTTTCAGCAACCTCTGAGGCATGGGCGCGAGCCCAGCCGCCAATTGCGCTCGACGCCACTTGGCGCCTCATTCGCGAGACGAACGAGTATCTCGCTGCGAATGAGCCGTGGAAGATGGAGCCCGGTGATGACGTCGATCGGGTGATGGGCGATTCGCTTGAAGCAATTCGTATTGTGGCCATTCTGGCATCGCCAGCTATTCCGAACGCCGCTCAGCTGGCATGGGAACGGATCGGCATGCCCGGCAAGGTTGCCGATCAGCGCCTTCCTGATGCTGCTACGTGGGGTCAGTTCCAGGGTGGCGTTGCACTGACCGCGGGCGACCCGTTGTTCCCGCGGCTGAAGGGTTAGCGATGAGCGACTCAGAGAAACTGAGTTGGATCGACAACCATTGCCACATTCCTCCAGGCGAAGACGGTGATGCCTGGGTCCACCAGGCAAGGGCTGCGGGTGTCGAGAAGATGGTGACGGTTGGGGTTACCCACGACAGGTCGGTCGAAGCCATTGCGGTGGCAGCTCGCCATGACGGGGTCTTCGCAACGGTTGGAGTTCACCCCCACGATGCGTTGGACGGTACTGATGGCATTGAGGAGCTCCTCGCGAGCGACAAGGTCGTTGGCGTGGGTGAAGCTGGCTTGGACTACCACTACGATCACTCGCCCCGAGATGTGCAGAAGGCCGTATTTGCAGAGCACATTGCGTTGGCCAACGCCCATGACCTGCCGCTGATCATCCATACACGCGACGCGTGGGCAGACACGTTCGACATTCTCGATGCTGAGGGTGTGCCAGAACGCACGGTGTTCCACTGCTTTACCGGGGGACCGAGTGAAGCACGGCAGGGACTCGATCGCGGCATCGTGATTTCGGTCAGTGGAATCGTGACGTTCAAGAATGCGATCGATCTGCAGGAGGCGGTGCGCATCACCCCGCTCGACATGGTGATGGTCGAGACCGATTCGCCCTACTTGGCACCGGTTCCTCATCGCGGCAAGAAGAACCAGCCTGCCAATGTCGTACACGTTGGGGAAGCGGTCGCAGGCCTTCAGAATGTGCCGGTTTCAGAAGTGGCACTCGCCACATATTCCAAAGCAATTGCGTTCTACGCGCTCAAATAGAAGCGTATTTTCACCAAGCGTGAGCATTTGTTTCGCAGGGGTTGCAAGCTGCAGTTCCGTTTCCTAGCGTCATGATCCGCGCGTGGAGTCGGGCCTCTGGCTTTTTCGTGCCTCACGTTATTGGTCAGCGAAAGGGCCGGATCCTGAATCCACCACCACGGGTGAATGAGAGATGGCGAGTTGCGCTGGCTGGGATCGTTGCTGCATTGGCCATTCCGTTTCTGGTGCTCGATGCGCCCGGCACTGCCGAAGGCATCGAGACGACCGGCCCTGACGAAGTTGAACAGGCAAATGATGCCGGTGATCAAGTCGCCGCACCCATCGCGCCTCCCCAGGACGCTGTTCCCGACGGGGCTAAGCTTGCTGCCGCGGTAGAGGTTGTCGTGATCGAGCAGCCGGTAAGTCCCGATATTTCGTTGCTGGCCTCAAAGGCTGGCAACTGGGGTCTCGCACGCAGCGAAGCGGTGGCGAACGGTCTCGTCGAGGTTCGTCCGCCCGCTCCTTCCAATACGAACCTTCGGCTGTTGCCCACCGTGGCTACTCAAGCGCCGGTTGAACCCGAAGAAGCATCCGAACCAGCCGTCGAGACAGTCGGCACCGACGGCGACGGCGATCCTGACAATGCGGCGGCAGAGAACGAATTAGGCGATCCGGCGAACGAAGAGGACGTGCCGAGCAGCGAGGGTGAGCCTGCGCTTGACGGTCAGGCCGATGGAGCTGAAGAGCTCGTCGCCCCGGCCGAAGCCGCTCAACCCGTCGATGAGGAACCTCCACCTCCCGCAGGCCCAGTTGCCCCCGCACAGGTCGATGGTCGTGTTCCGCCTCCCGCGGGTGGCCCGACCGCAGCACAGTGGGATGCCCTTCGCAACTGTGAGTCAACCCACAACTACGGGGCGATCAACAACACTGGCACCTACCGCGGTGCGTACCAGTTCTCCCAGCAGACATGGGATTGGGTTGCAGGTATCCACTGGCCGCATCTCGTCGGGATTGATCCGGCCGCAGCCCAACCGGCATGGCAGGACATCATGGCCTACACCCTCTTCGCCATGCGGGGTTGGGACCAGTGGCCAATCTGTGGCCAGCACCTCCTGTAGTTCGTGACTCACAGTCGGCCGACCATCCATGAACTGCTGGATCGGCATGGTCTGGCCGCTCGACGCGAGCTCGGTCAGAACTTCGTGGCTGACCCAAACACGGTCCGTCGCATCGCAGAGCTGAGCCAGGTCGGCCCCGGTGACCTCGTCGTAGAGATCGGCCCCGGGCTCGGATCACTCACCCTCGCACTTGTAGAGACCGGCGCCACTGTGGTCGCCGTGGAGATCGACAGCGGTCTGGCTGCAGTGGCAACCGAGATCCTCGATGGAGCAGCGACGGTGATCGAAGGTGATGCCTTGACACTCGATTGGGGTCGGCTCATCGCCGAGCATGGCGCTCAAGCGGGCGAGGCCGCCACGGGTGGAGTCCACGTCGTATCGAATCTGCCGTACAACATCGGCACGACGTTGGTCCTCGACATTCTCGCGAGCGTGCCGGAAGTCGACACGATCACCGTTTTGGTGCAGACCGAGGTGGCGGAGCGCTTTGCAGCCGGATCGGGTTCGAAGATCTACGGCATCCCATCGGTGATGGCTGCGTTGCATGGTCGTGCGGAAGTCCTCGCGTCCGTCCCGCCTTCGGTGTTTGTGCCCAGGCCGAAGGTCGAGTCGTCGGTGGTTCGGTTCGTGCGTCATGATGAGCCAGAATCGGTCACCCATGGTCAGCTCGGTCGCGTGGTCAAGGCTGCGTTCGGACAACGCCGCAAGATGATTCGTCGATCGTTGTCAGGGCTTCTCACCGAAGAACAGATCGTGCGATGTGGTATCGACCCCACATTTCGAGCCGAACAGCTCGACCTAGAAGACTGGGTATTGCTCGCTCGCGCTGCCGATTCGGGCATAGATTCGACTTCGTGAACAACACAGTGTCAGGCGAGTCGGTCACGGTTCTTGCGCCAGCGAAACTAACTCGCACCTTGCGGGTGACGGGTGTCCGCAACGATGGTCTTCACCTGATCGATGCAGAGATGGTCACGCTCGACCTGTTCGACGAACTCACACTGACCCCGGGCGCGACCGGAGTCACCTTTGTCGACGAACGAAACGGGGGAGTGCCAATCGATATCGACCCCGAAGACAATCTTGTCACTCGCGCAGCCGCACTGGCTGGAGTCGACGTGGGCGCATTCGTACGCAAGCGAATTCCTGCCCAGGCCGGTTTTGGAGGCGGATCTGCCGACGCTGCCGCGGTCTTGCGATGGGCGGGCTATACCAATGTCGAACGAGCTGCCTCCATCGGTGCTGATGTCGCGTTCTGCCTGGTCGGTGGTCGGGCTCGAGTGTCAGGTATTGGTGAGATCGTCGAACCACTCGATCATCTGCCGCTCACCTTTACCGTCGTCACGCCTGTCATTGCTTGTCCAACGCCGGTGATTTATCAGAAGTGGGACGAGTTGGGCGGCCCGATGGGAGAGAACGGCAACGACTTGGAACCCGCGGCACTTGCTGTAGCCCCAGATCTGGTAGTCGCCCGGGAGCAACTCGGCAATGCCACCGGGCACACGCCACGCCTCGCCGGTAGCGGGAGTACCTGGTTTGTCGAGGGCTCGTTCCCCAACGCCGGCACGGTCCTCACGACTGTTCCATCCGAGTTTGTCTGAGTCCGGTGGGCTCTTTCATCGCGAAGTTTCATAGCGAAGTGTTCTTTTGACACAAAGAAGCCCAAGAACGTCGGCCTCGTGGCCCCAGCGCGCTATCGTTCCCCTCGTTATGGGATCACTGATTAAAAAGCGCCGTAAGCGCATGCGTAAACACAAGCACCGCAAGATGTTGAAGCGAACGCGGGCGCAGCGCCAGCGCGGACGCTAGCGATAACGCGGCGCAATGTGCGTCGGCACGTTGCTTCGTCTGTTCAATACAATTTGCTCACCCGCCCCGCCATTCGGTGGATCTAATGGCGGATTCGGCCCGCAACAGCGGGCCTTTTCCGCGACTACGGTAACGTGGGGAGTGTAAATATTGGCCGGTAGTTCAGTTGGTAGAACGCCTGATTTTGGTTCAGGAGGTCGCAGGTTCGATCCCTGCTCGGCCAGCAAGTTATGACGCTCGGCGTCTTTCCCAGATTGGCGCAAGGCGGGCGGTCTACTCGCTCGGGGTTGGCCTTTGATACAACTGTGACATGGAACGCAGTCAGGTCTGTGCGCTCGTTGTCTCGACTCAACCGTCGTCAGGCAGCAAAATCCCAGCAGGTGCCCTACACCCCCTCGCCCGAATAGCCGGCAAACCGGTTGTCAGCTGGATTGTTGACGCTGCGTTGGCGGCTTCGGTACGACGTGTCGGCGTGGTTGCCCACGATGTGGAGCCGGCAGATCGGGACGACCTGCTCGACAGGGCCGACAATGCGTTCGTCGAAGTGGTCACGCCTCGAACTGACCTCACCGAGTCGCTTCTTGACGTCCTCGATCGGCTCGGCCCGGAACTTGCGCTGAGCGATACGGCACAAATCTTGCTCCTTCCTGCAGAAGCCCCGCATATCGATCCGGTAGAGATCCGCAGGATCATCAAGCTGCACCGGACTTCAGGAAATGCCGCGACACTTCTCGCGACCGCAGTTGGGACCGACACCGACACGGTCATCGAACGAAACGACGCGGGCGAGATCACGTCGATTCATGACGTTGTCGTCGGTGGACTGACGGTTCTGATCCTTCGTGCGTCGCTTCTCATCCCGGCGATGCGACGTGCATCGATGGACCAATGGGAGGCGGGAGTGCCCGTTCGTGAGATCGCTGGCCTACTCGAACAACTTGGCCACCGCGTCGAGGTCGTTGAACCAACCGACTCGCTCGAGTCAATCTCTTCGTTGTCGTCGCGCAGTCCCGTCGAGACGCGCCTTTACGACCGTGTTGCCTCCGAGTGGCTCGAACGCGGAGTCGCAATGCCGGACCGTCGTCAGGTTCTGATCGATGGAACGGTCGAGCTCGGCCAAGGTGTCCAGATCCTTCCGGGCTCGGTGTTGCAGGGGAGCACCGTCGTTGCGGACGGAGCGATCATTGGACCGAACACGCAACTGATAAACGCCACGATCGGTGCGGGCGCGGAGGTGCCTCATAGTGTTGTTGATGGTGCTGAGGTTGAGCCACACACAGGTGTGACACCGTTTTCAGTCCTCAGCGCAGAATCGTGCTGACGCGCCCGGTATCGTCGCAACCGGTGGGCCGTTTTAGACCGAGGGGCACATGGAGCAGGTAACACAAAAGAAGCTGACTCTTTTCGCTGGGCGGTCGAGTGGAGATCTGGCTCAGTCCGTCGCGCACGAGCTCGATATCGAATTGGGCGAGGCCAATGTTGCTGAGTTCGCGAACGGCGAGATTCACTGTCGGTTCTCGACATCTGTTCGAGGATCCGACGTCTTCATCCTCAACACGCACTCGATGTGGGATCAAGGAAGTATCAACGATGCTCTGATGGAACACCTCGTCATGGTCGACGCTGCGAAGAGGGCATCGGCAAAGCGGATAACCGTTGTTGCGCCCTTCTATGGATATGGCCGTCAGGATCGCAAAGCCGCAGGCCGCGAACCAATCACCGCGAAGCTCGTCGCCAACATGTTTCGTGCTGCTGGAGCCAGTCGACTGGTCAGCATCGACCTTCACTCCGGCCAGATCCAGGGCTTCTTTGACGGCCCGGTCGACCATCTCACGGCGATGCCTGTACTGGTCGACTACCTCAAGGAACTCGATACCGAGGACCTCGTGGTGGTTTCGCCAGACGCCGGCCGAGTGAAAGTCGCTGAGCGTTATGCCAACAAGTTGGGAGCCTCTCTCGCCATCGTGCATAAGCGACGCGTGGTCGACAAGAAGAACTCGGTCGAGGCCAAAGACGTGGTTGGCGATGTCGACGGCAAAGTTTGCGTACTTATCGACGACATGATCGACACCGGAGGCACCATCGTTGCCGCCGCGGAGCAGTTGGTCGAAAAGGGCGCGAAGTCTGTTTTTGCGGCGACCACGCATCCGCTGCTCTCAGGCCCTGCGGTAGACCGGCTCAAAAATTCGTGCATCGAAAAGGTCATCGTTACCGACACTCTTCCGCTCGGCCCCGAAAAGCGCTTCGATAAGCTGGTCGTGTTGTCCATTGCGGGAATCCTGGCCCGAGCAATCGAGGCCGTATTCATGGATACGACGGTCTCAGAGATCTTCGACGGCAACAACCAGATGTAATCCCGAGACTCGCAAGCGGCTCCGCCGCCAATTTTGCGAATATCAGAACTACACCTCTCGTCCCCTCCGGGGCCGTTCCAGAGCCACGGAGGCAGTGCGGTCGGAAGTGGCGACTGGGATCGGTAGTCTAGGCCTGTCCAAAAACTTACTAGACGAAGGATGGCGCCATGAGCGAGCTACTTCTCACCGCACACACCGGTCGTTCGACCGGAACTCGATCGAGCCGACGGCTCCGCGCCGAGGGCCTGGTCCCCGGAGTTGTTTACGGTCTGGGTAAGGACTCTGTGCCCGTCGCCGTCGAATGGCCCGCACTTCGCAAGGCCCTCATTACCGACGCTGGCGTGAATGCGCTGCTCACCTTGGTGATCGATGGTGAAGAACAGCTCTCGATCGTCAAAGACATCCAGCGTCACCCAACTCGTCGTGATGTCATCCACGTCGACTACATCCGACTCGATCCAAACGCTGAGGTCGAGGTCGAAGTACCTGTTCTTCTCGTTGGTGAAGCCCGCAACGTTACCCAGGTTTCGGGCATGGTCGATCAGACCATGTTCTCGCTTCCGGTGCTTTCGA
This sequence comes from uncultured Acidimicrobiales bacterium, assembly GCA_964610745.1. GTDB lineage: Bacteria > Actinomycetota > Acidimicrobiia > Acidimicrobiales > SHLQ01 > SHLQ01. The sequence goes on along the minus strand of CAZSYL010000004.1, from coordinate 93,189 downwards.
AGCCCGACTCGATCCCGACTGAGCTCACGGCAGATATTTCCGAGCTCGAGGTCGGTTCGACCCTTACCGTCGATGACGTGGCCCTTCCAGATGGTGTTCGTGCAGCTGTCGACGGCACCGAGACCGTCGCGACTGCCGTCGTGACCCGCTCGACCATCGAAGCAATGCGCGCCGAGGACGAGGCAGAAGCAGCAGCCGAGGGCGAAGAGGGTGCCGAGGGCGAAGCATCCGAAGGTGGCGAGGACGCCGACGGCGAAGGCGACGACTCCTAACGCTCGGTACCGGCCAGCTGGGTCTAGCTCAGCTGCCTTCCACAAAGGCAGGACGACGTGTTTGGCCGCAAGAAATCAGCAGAACGTTCCGGGACCCCGGCCGACCTACTCGTGGTCGGCCTGGGGAACCCCGGCGACAAATACGATGGCACGCGCCACAATGTCGGTGCCGAGGTCATCGAGGTGCTCGCTGACCGTCATGGCGAGAAGCTGAAGCCCAGCCGCCAGGCAGCGCTCAGCGCCGAACTCCGGTTTGGCGAGTTTCGGATGGCGATCGCCTTTCCTCAGACGTTTATGAACCACTCCGGTCGTAGCGTTCGCGACCTCACATCCAGGTTTGGTATCGACGACGCCTCGGAGATCGTCGTTATTCACGATGAGCTCGATCTTGAGGTCGGGACATCGAGAGTGAAGATCGGTGGCGGACTTGCCGGACACAACGGCCTGAAGTCGATCAACCGACACATACATACCCAAGACTTCGTGCGTGTCCGAATTGGCATAGGCCGGCCCCCCGGTAGCCAATCGGTATCGGACTACGTGCTTCGGCGACCCGGCAAGGCAGAACGGATCGAGCTCGATATCGAGATCGAGAAAGCCGCCGATGTCGTGGAGCGGCTTCTTCGCGAAGAGGCCGAGTCGATCATGAACGACTTCAACCGCCGTGAGCGGTAAGGGCTTGCTTTGAACAACCACACCGCGCCTCCGCTACAGCCACTCGTGAGCGGACTCGCCGACGACCCCGGCATCATTCGGTCGCTCGGGAAGAAGAGCGCGATCGTCGCCGTGCCAGAGTCAGCCCGTGCGCTGTCGTTGGCATCGATCGCCGAGCAAAGCGAGCGAGTTCCCGTCGTCGTCTGTGTTCCGACCTCGACTGAAGCTGAACGGCTTCGCTCTGACCTTGCCATGTATCTCGGGTCCGATGCCGTGGCGTTGTTCCCCGCTTGGGAGACACTGCCCTTTGAACGCATCAGCCCGAATGTTGAGACGATGGGACGACGCCTCGAAGTGCTCTGGCGGCTCCAAGACCCGGCGCGGTCACCACAGGTTGTTGTTGCTAGCGCCCGATCACTCGTCCAGCGTTTGGGTCCGGGAATTGATGATCTCGAGCCAACGATCGTTGGCGTCGGCGATCAGATCGACATCGCCGAACTGTCTCACCTGCTCGTCGATGCGGGATACCGGCGTGAACCACAGGTCGAGTCTCGGGGACACTTCGCTGTTCGTGGTTCGATCGTAGATGTGTTCCCAAGCACCGCTGATGCGCCGGTGCGAATCGATCTCTGGGGAGACGAAGTTGACCGGTTGAGCGAGTTTGGTGTCAACGATCAGCGGTCGACCGTCACTCGCTCCGAGGTCGTCATACATGCGGCGCGCGAGGTGGTTGCTTCCGAGTCAATCCAGGAACGCGCTCGCGATCTCGTGGCCTCAGAACCATGGGGACGCGAACACTGGGAACGGTTGTCCGATGGTGAGTTCTTCGACGGGATGGAGTCGTGGTTGCCGTGGCTCACCGATCGAGACTCGGTCCTGATCGACCATATTGGCAATGATTCCTTGGTGGTTCTGGTCGAACCTCGACGTCTGCGCGATCGCGCTGGCGACATCGGCAATGAAGAGGCGGATCTTGCCGCCACGCTCGCCCGCACCTGGGGAGCTGTGGAGGACGACGCCGAGTCCACCAATGAATTCCCGCGGTTGCACGTCCCGTTCGATCGCATCCTCGAACACAGCGAGTGCCCCGTGTGGACGATGACGACGGCGCCGGAGAGCCCTGACGTCGCGGTGGTTGCAGCCACGGGTTGGGAGACTCCGCTCGGTGATCCGCCCCCGCTCATCAACCAACTGCATCAGCTGACGAGCGACGGCTTCCAGATCGTGATTGGTGCCGATGGTGCCGGAACCGCTCCGCGCCTCGCTGTCCTGCTCGCTGATCACGGCATCCACCTGCCGGTCCTCGACTCGCTCGCCGATGCGAAAGCCGGAACGTCGGGCATCGTCGTTGCCCCGCTCGAACGGGGCGCGGTGTTCACCTCGTCGAAGCTCGCCGTGATGAGCGAGTCGGATCTAACGGGCCGTCGTCGGACGCATCGGAAGGCACGGAAACGGGCAAACACGTCCCAGGACACCTTCGATGATCTGGCCCCGGGCGACTATGTCGTACACCAACAGCACGGTGTCGCCCGATTCAACGGCATGGTCACCCGCGCCATCGGTGGAGTCGAGCGCGACTACCTGCTGCTCGCGTACCGAGGCGACGACAAGCTCTACATTCCAACCGATCAGATCTCGTCGGTACGGCACTATACCGGTGGCGACAGCCCCACCCTGTCCAAAATGGGTGGCAGCGACTGGGCCAAGGCGAAGGCCAAGGTGCGCTCTGAGGTGAGCGAGATCGCTCAAGAACTCGTTGTGCTGTACCAGAAGCGGGTGAATGCTGAGGGACACGCTTTTGCCCCAGACACCCCGTTTCAAACCGAACTCGAGGACTCGTTCCCGTTCGAGGAAACTCCAGACCAGTTGATCGCTATCGCCGACGTCAAGGGCGATATGGAGCGGCCCTACCCGATGGATCGCCTCGTGGTGGGTGATGTGGGCTTTGGCAAGACCGAGGTTGCAGTCCGGGCTGCGTTCAAGGCAGTGCAGGACAACAAGCAGGTGGCGGTTCTCGTCCCGACGACTCTTCTTGCTCAGCAGCACCATCAAACCTTCTCCGACCGCTTCGCCAGCTTCCCGTTGCGCGTGGAAGTCCTCAGCCGGTTCCTCACGAATGCACAGGCAAAGAAGATCATCGAGGAGACCAACGAGGGCAAGGTCGATGTGTTGATCGGAACGCATCGAATGCTCAATCAGGAGCTGAAGTTCAAGGACCTTGGTTTGCTCGTGGTCGACGAGGAGCAGCGATTCGGCGTCAAGCACAAGGAGAAGATCAAGGCACTGCGCACCGATGTTGATGTCTTGACGCTGACGGCCACACCCGTGCCCCGAACTCTCGAGATGAGCCTGACCGGTATCCGCGACATGACCTTGCTGTCCACCGCTCCGTCCGAACGACAGCCGATCCTCACCTACGTTGGCGAACAGAGCGATCGCGCAATCGCCGAAGCGATCCGTCGCGAACTGCTCCGCGAGGGGCAGGTCTTCTTCGTCCACAACCGAGTGCTCGACATCGAACACACCGCGGCCAAGGTCCGTGAGATGGTGCCCGAAGCTCGCGTTGCTATTGCGCACGGTCAGATGGACGAAGCAACGCTCGAACAGGTCGTGTTCGATTTTTGGGACGGCGAGTACGACGTACTCGTGTGCACAACCATCATCGAAAGCGGAATCGACATGCCGTCGGTCAACACGCTCGTTGTCGACCGTGCTGACCTGCTCGGCCTCGGCCAGATGCATCAGCTTCGGGGCCGAGTCGGCCGATCCGGTCAACGAGCCTATGCCTATCTCATGGTGCCCCCAGACAAGTCGCTCACCGAACAGGCATACGAACGACTGAAGACGATCGGCGAGGCAACCGAACTCGGTTCCGGCTTCAAAATTGCGATGCGAGATCTTGAGATTCGTGGTGCGGGCAACCTTTTGGGAACTGGGCAATCCGGCCATATCGCAGCCGTGGGGTACGACCTCTATTGCCAGATGGTGACCGAGGCGGTGAGTGAGCTGAAGGGCGAAAAGGTCGAAGATGTTGAAGAACTTTCGGTCGAGCTTCCAATCAAGGCTTTCATCCCCGACAGCTACATGGAGACCGAGGATCAACGTCTCGAGGCGTATCGCCGCTTGGCAGCAGTTCGGACCTCTGAAGAAGTTGCCGATATCGCTACCGAGTGGGCTGATCGGTATGGTCCCGTCCCCGAGCCCGCCGAGAACCTCCTCGATGTTGCTCGCGTCCGGTCGGCATGTCTGCGAATCGGGATAACCGAGCTCACGGTGGGCAAGGGCCCCGGCTTCGGCGGCCCGGACTTCGTGGTTCGAATGTCGCCGATCATGTTGCCGACGTCGAAACAGATCCGGCTCGATCGCATCTACAAACATTCGGTGTACAAGGAGGCCGACGGCGGATTCCTTCAGCTCGGAATGAAGAAGGGCAACATTGCCCAAAACATCGTCAAGGCGCTCGACGACCTTCTCCCGGCAGACGAAGAGTAAACTCAGGACCGTGATTCGTCGCTTTGCTCCGTTCGTTCTTTTTCTTCTGCTTTTCACCGCCTGTGCCGGTGCTGATCGGGTGGCTCTCGATGCCGGCGATGAGTCGCTGACGCGCGAAGAACTGCTGCTTCTCACCGAATCGATTCAGGGCGTCGAGGCGGGCGTCGTATTGGCGTCCAACGACACCGCCACGAGTTTTGGGGTCCGTACAGTCGGAACGTTCTTCATGCGGACCGAAGCGTTTATGGACTTCTTCGAAGCCGAAGGCATCGAGATCCCCGCCGATCTACGAGCAGCAGCTCAGGATCAGGTGATCGATAGCAGTGAAAGTGGCACGATTGTTCCGCTCGAATTCCAACAGAGGCCCTTTGAGGCTCTCGTCGACATTCTCGTTGTTCAGGCAATGCTCGCCAACAACCAGCTGGGAACGATCGATAGCACCCTTGACGAGGACTTCCCCTTCCAGAACGAGATATTCGCGCAGGTCGGCGAAGGCTTTTCGGTCGAATCTCGTCTCGGTGAATGGGACAGCGAACGCTTCGTCATCGTTGCCCCGTAGCAGCAACGACGAATCGTGGGCCGCATCACCGTTGTTGGACTGGGGCCTGCGGGCCCAGAGTTCCTAACGGTCGAGACAACCGAGCTTCTCGGGGGAGATGTACCTCTTTGGCTACGGACCACCCGCCATCCCGCTGCCGGTGGGCTTGAGTTCGCTGGTTCGTTCGATGAGCAGTACGAGACAGCCGAGTCGTTCGATGACGTGTATGGCACCATCGTCGATCGGCTCATCGACCTCGCTCGGGTCGGAGATGTGATCTATGCGGTGCCGGGCTCACCGACCGTCGCCGAACGAACCGTCGAACTCCTTCGCGTCCACGACGACGTGACGGGCGGGTTGGTTCAACTCGACATACGCCCAGCAATGGCTTTCACCGACCTGTGCTGGAACGCCCTAGGCATCGACCCCATGGCCGAAGCAGTGACAATCCTCGACGCGCTAAATCTATCTATCCAGGGCGCGGGGCGGATTGGGCCGCTGCTCATCACTCAGGTGCATTCAGTTGAGGTGCTCGAGGAAGTTATCGGGATTCTCGACGATGTCTCCCCGGATGTGGTCACGGTGCTCCAGGGACTCGGCACCCCGGCGGAAATGGTGACCGAGGTGGCGTGGCGCGACCTGCGCTCGGGGGTTGAACCCGATCACCTCACATCGCTGTGGATCCCGCGGTTAGCCGAACCGCTCGCGGCGTCGTTTGTTCGCCTCGATGAGCTCGTTCGACAACTGAGGCTCGAATCACCTGAAATCGCCGAGCTTTCGTTCGATTCGATCCGCGCAACGCTCCCGGAAGCCTCGGCCGGTGTCGTCGACGCGATGTACGGGGTGCTCAATGGTGAGAGCGATGCGGCGCTCGAACTCGAAGATGGTCTCGCCGACATGCTGTTTCTGCTCGTTTTGCACAGCCGCCTCGCCGCTGAGGCCGGATATTTCACGATCGAAGACGTCGCGTCCTCGGCTATTGCCCGGCAACAGTAAAATCAGCTTCTACGGCGGTAGATCGGTCCCCGGATCGCTATCAGCGTGTAGTTTTGGCTTCCTGAAACGCGCAAAGCCGCCAAACGCTGCGGCAGAGGAGCAACATCGTGTCGAACATTGAGTCGGTTGTAGGTCTGGAAGTCATCGACAGTCGTGGAAACCCCACTGTTGAAGTCACCGTGACAACCGAAGCGGGAGCAACCGGTCGGGCAATGGTGCCGAGCGGCGCTTCGACTGGTCAGTTTGAGGCAGTGGAGTTGCGCGATGGCGGCGATCGCTACATGGGCAAGGGCGTTCTGACCGCGGTCGGTTTTGCAAACACGGACCTCGCTGAGGCTGTGATCGGTCTAGATGTCACCTCTCAACGCGAAATCGATGCGGCGATGAATGCCGCTGACGGCACCGACAACAAAGGCCGCTGCGGTGCAAACGCCATTCTCGGCGTCTCACTCGCCGCAGCACACGCCGCAGCGTCCGAAGTTGGGCTCCCGTTGTACCGCTATGTCGGTGGCCCCAACGCTCACACCCTTCCCGTGCCGATGATGAACGTGCTGAACGGTGGCGAGCATGCGGACAACAACATCGATCTCCAGGAGTTCATGCTGATGCCAGTTGGCGCAGAGAGCTTCTCTGAAGGCCTTCGCTGGGGTGTGCAGACCTACCACGTGCTCAAGGGTGTGCTCCATGAGCGGGGTCTCGCAACCGCCGTTGGCGATGAGGGCGGGTTCGCTCCGAACCTTGGCTCCAACGAAGAAGCACTGCAGCTCCTCGTCGAGGCGATCGAAAAGGCAGGGTTCACCCCCGGCGACGACATTGCGCTCACCATGGACGTTGCAGCATCGGAGTTCTTCAAGAACGGCAAGTACGAGCTTGCCGGTGAAGGCCGCAGCCTGACCCCCGCTGAGATGGCCGGGTACCTCGCAGAACTTGCCGATAAGTACCCGATCGTGTCTATCGAAGATGGTCTCGACGAAGACGACTGGGATGGCTGGAAATCACTCACCGACGCCATTGCGGACAAGGTCCAGCTGGTTGGAGACGACCTGTTCGTCACCAACGTCACCCGACTTCAACGCGGAATCGACGAAGGCATCGCGAACTCGATTCTCGTCAAGGTGAACCAGATTGGGTCGCTCACCGAAACGCTCGACGCCGTAAGCCTCGCCACATCGAGCGCCTACACGTCGGTCATTTCGCATCGTTCAGGCGAGACCGAAGACTCGACAATCGCTGACCTCGCCGTTGCGACGAACGCCGGCCAGATCAAGACCGGAGCACCTGCCCGATCCGACCGTGTCGCGAAGTACAACCAACTGATCCGCATCGAAGCTGAGCTCGGCGACGCGGCGGTCTACCCAGGCCGGTCAGCGCTGGCAGGGCAGTGAGCACGCAGCGCCGAGTGGCGCGCGGGGCAACGGACACTAGACCCGGACCGCGTCGACGCGCACCCCAGACCCACGAACGGGTCAAGGGGCGCGCCCGCCCGGGACGCGTTCGTCGTGAGTCGACCACGACCGAAGAGGTCAGCCCCAGGCAACGACTGTTCCGACTCACGACGAAGGTTGTTGGTCGGATGATCCTCGGCGTGGTGATTCTGGCCGTGTTCGTCTTTGGCGTGTTCCCGACGGGAAGCTATGTCGAGCAACGAAACGAACTGCGTGATGCTGAAGACGAGCTGGCCGAACTCCGTGAGGAGAACACGGTGCTCGAAGCGCGGATCGAACGTCTTGGAAGCGAGTCTGAGATCGAACTTGAGGCACGTGAATTTGGCCTGGTCCGTCCCGAAGAGGAGAACTACCTCATAATTGCACCGGGGAACTGATCCCCGTCGAGATCAGCCCGCCCGAAAAGCGTCGGTTGAAGAAGGAGTGGCTGTGGGCCGTAGTGAATTGTCGTCGGTCGAAGCGGTCCTTCTGCGTCTCGATGAGCATCAGTACCTAGCGGACCGAGGCCTCGCCACCTCTATCTTCCTTGCCGCCGAGCTCGAGCGTCCCCTGCTGCTCGAAGGCGACGCCGGCGTTGGGAAGACCGAGGTTGCCAAGGTTCTGGCTGCAGCTACCGGTGCTGAGTTGATTCGGTTGCAGTGCTACGAGGGAATCGATGTCTCCCAGGCGCTCTACGAATGGAACTACACCCGTCAGCTGCTGCACCTTCGAACCGCAGAAGCCACCGGGTCGGCGGTCTCATCGGCCGCCGATGATCTTGAGGATGAACTGTTTACCGATCGGTTCTTGATCCGACGCCCGCTGTTGCAGGCAATCGACCATGGTTCAGACGTGCCCCCAGTGTTACTCATCGACGAGATCGACCGTGCCGACGACGAATTCGAAGCCTTCTTGCTCGAGGCACTGAGCGACTATTCGGTCACGGTTCCCGAGTTGGGCAGCTTTCGAGCTGAGCGACCACCAATGGTGATCATCACCTCAAATCGGACGCGAGATGTGCACGACGCCCTGAAGCGGCGAGCGCTCTATCACTGGGTGGAGCATCCCGACTTTGAGCGCGAAGTGCAGATCATCGAACGGAAGGCTCCTCGCGTGCCCGCCGGACTTGCTCGTCAGGTCGCATCGGCGACCGGGCAGTTCCGTGACATGGGTATGTACAAGCCGCCGGGCATCGCCGAGACCCTCGACTGGGCCAACGCGTTGCACCTTCTCGCGGAGACGGCGCTTACCGCCGAATCTGTTGACGCGACGCTCGGAACCCTGCTCAAGTACCGCGAAGACCAGGAACGTGCCCGAAGAGCGGGAATCGAAAGCGTCATCGAGATCGCTCTCGGCGCCTGAAGGCACCATGAGTAGCGACGACTTTCCGCTCCCAATATCGGGAATCGATGGAGCTGAGGCGAGCGATCAAGGACCTGTGCCCGCGAGTGCCACGATTTCGAAGATGCCAGCCCTCGAACGATTGGCGACGGGGTTCATCCACGCCTTACGGACCGGAGGCATTGTCGTGCCGATCAGTTCGTCTCTGCAGTTCACCCGGGCGCTCACCGCGGTCGGTGTGGGAAACGGCGACGATGTGTATTGGGCAGGTAGGGCAACGCTGGTCACGCGGCCCGAGGACATCGCCATGTACGACGCGATGTTCCTGGCGTATTTCCACCGAAACGGCACCGGCTTCAAGGTCCGCTTCGAAGACGAACCGGAGTCGGCCACCCTCGGCACGGACGACGGCGAGGGTGATGGCGAAGGCGAGGGGAGCGACGACGAAGTGATGGCGTTGCGATATAGCGCTGCCGAAACGCTCAATCAGAAGGACTTTGCCGAGTTCACCCGAGAGGAGATGTACGAGGCGCAGAAGGTCATGAACAAGATGAAGTTGCAACCAGCGGTGCGGTCATCGCGCCGACGGATCCCCGCCCTTGGTGGAGACCGCAACGATCTGCGTCGTACGGTGCGAGCAGCGATGAAGACCGGTGGCGAACCCCTCCAGCTGAGTCGGACGACCACAGGTACTCGAACTCGCCGGCTGATTCTGCTGCTCGACGTCAGCGGTTCGATGGAGGCGTACGCCAGAGTATTGATTCGGTTTGCTCATGCTGCTGTTGTTGGTCGAGGCCGGGTCGAGGTGTTTGGTCTCGGAACCCGCTTGACCCGAATGACCCGCCAACTCGACAGCCATGATGTTGACGAGGCTGTCGCAGCAGCCACCGAAGAAGTTGCCGACTGGTCGGGCGGAACCCGATTGGGTGAAGGCTTGAGAGAATTCAACGACCGGTGGGGTGTTCGGGGAATGGCTCGCGGAGCAATCGTCGTGATCCTGTCCGATGGCTGGGACAGGGGCGAACCCGAGGAGATGTCAGCACAGATGGAGCGCCTGTCTCGCGCTGCACATCGCGTGGTGTGGGTGAATCCGCTGAAAGTCACACCCGGATACGAACCAATCGCTCGCGGGATGGCCGCAGCAATGCCCTATATCGACACGTTCCTCGAAGGGCATTGCCTCGATTCGCTGACGGCGTTGTCCGACGCGGTCGGAGCATGAGACTAGCGGCGTACTGGTGTATCTCTGTACTCTGGTCAGACACGCGCGAATGGTGAGGGGTCGATCATGAAGGAACTGCTGAACGATCTCGAACGTTGGCAACGACAGGACAAGGCCGTCGCTGTGGCTCGTGTGATCGACCTCGATGGATCAGGCCCGCGGCTCCCGGGCGCTGCAATGGCGGTGAACGAAGACGGCGAAGTCGCTGGTTCGGTTTCGGGAGGCTGCGTCGAAGGCGCCGTCGTGACCGAAGCGCTCGACATCATTGCGACCGGGGATAGACGGACCGTCACCTTTGGTTATTCCGACGATGAGGCTTTCGCCGTCGGCTTGACGTGCGGGGGCACGATTCATCTCTTCATAGAACCGCTGGACTGGTAGACGTGACGAAGTCTGAGGAGGCCACGCCGGTCTTTGCCCGCCTACGTGATTCGATCCGCGCCGAGCACCCTGTCGCCTTAGCTACGGTGATCGAGGGGCCGAACCTCGGGGCCAAACTTCTGATCGAACCCGACATCGAAGCGGGTGTGTCCAACGTCGATGAGGTGACGTGCACCGGGACTCTCGGCGATGAAGATCTCGATAGGGTCGTGAGTCGCGACATGTTGGGAGAGCTGTCCGCTGGACGGACCGGAATTCGACGTTATGGACCGCAGGGTCAGGCTCGTAGTGACGAAGTCTCGGTATTCATCGAGAGCTTTGCTCCGCCACCGCAAATGCTGATCTTCGGTGCCGTCGACTTCACCGCCGCGCTTACCAACGTCGCCAAGTTTCTCGGCTATCGGGTGACGGTCTGCGATGCGCGTCCGATGTTCGCGACCAATAAGCGCTTCCCCAGGGCAGATGTTGTTGCGGTCGACTGGCCAAACCGTTTGCTCGACGAAGTGGGACACCAGCTCGGTGAGCGAGATGCAGTCGCGGTGCTCACCCATGATGCGAAGTTTGATATCCCAGCGATCACTTCTGCGCTGGAGACCGATGTTGGCTACATCGGAGTCATGGGCTCGAGGCGCACGCACGACGACCGCACCAAGCGCCTGATCGACGCCGGTCTTACCGACGACGACTTGGCTCGTCTGCGCTCACCGATCGGAATTGACCTCGGTGGCCGAACCCCAGAGGAGACGGCGATTTCGATCGTTGCCGAGATCATTGCGTTGCGAACGGGTCGGATGGTGCCTGCCCTCAAAGACACCGAGGGCGCTATTCACCGTAGCTAGCTGACGCTCAGAGACCGGCGGCCCATGCCTAGGGGCGGACGCTGAAGGTGGCGATCCATTGGTCGGAGGTATCGCCGTTGATCGAGAGCCTCCACGTGAATCGTCGGCCGCGCTCGAGGGGGAGGGCGCCGAAATTGATACCAAGTGGGACCCAGAGTTCGCTGCCCGGGGCAACACCGGCCGGACGTCCAGCCTCGAACTTTCCATTGAGCCCTACCGGCTTGTCGCCAATCGTCACCGGGTGGCCGTCTTCGTCGTTGAGCGCCACACCCCATTCGTGTTTGACGTTCGCCTGGTCCCAGGGGACCCCGATTCGTGCGGCAATCGATATGTGTTGTGGACGCGGTCCAATAACTCCGAGCCCGCCGCCGAGAATGAAGAGCTTGCCGTCGGTAACCTGCACAGCGTCGGCCATCAAAATGATGGCTCGAAAGGCCGGAGGCGAAAAGGTCAGATCGGGTTGATCCACGGACCGACCCTATCTGTTCGCCCGAACCATCGCCCACGATCGGTAAGACCATGTCAGAAAACGCATCACCTAACCCGTCGAACAGAACCCTTGCTGTGCTGTTGGCCGCCGGAGCCGGCACTCGTTTTGTCGGTGGTCAGCACAAGCTACGTTCGCTCATCGATGGGCGACCGGTCCTCGTGCATGCACTCGAGGCGGCGCAAGGAGCTGGTGCTGCTGGAGTGGCGGTGGTGATCGGAAGCGACGACTTCGCAGACGTGCTTCCCGATGGCGTCGACGTCATCGCCAGCTCGAACTGGCACGCGGGCCAGAGCCAGTCGCTCTCGGCCGCTACAGCGTTTGCGCTACAGGAAGGATATGACGCCGTCATCGTTGGCGTGGCTGATCAGCCGCTGGTTGGTGCAGCGACGTGGTCTCGGCTTCACGCCGCGGTCGAAACACCTATCGCAGTCGCGACATTTGGCGGACAGCGGAGACCTCCGGTCCGGCTCTCTCGTTCGGTGTGGGCCGATCTTCCAACCACCGGAGACGCTGGAGCGCGCGAGCTGCTCGCCAGATCTCCCGAACTCGTCACCGAGGTTCCGAGCGCGGGCGACCCGACCGACGTCGACACCGTCGAAGCTCTGGCCGATGTCATCGAGCGATACAACGATCGGATTGCCGTTCGAGAACTGCTCGGACGTGACCCGATGGGCGCCTACGAGGTCGTTGCGAGATCCGCCGATGGGCGGCCGGCGGTGTTAAAGAACTACCCGGTGCTCGTCGATGGCCGCCCAATGCCCACGCTCTATTGGCTGTGTGGCGAACGCGAATCGATGCTCGTCGGGAGGCTCGAAGCAATGAAGGGTGTTCGGCGCTCGGAGGCCGACGTAGGCCTGGAGGCGGTCAACGCAGCCCACGACCGATACCGGGCTGAACGCGACGAGATCATGGCTTCTGCGTCGAAGAAGCCCAAACACGTTCCGACCGGGGGAGTGGGAGGCACGAGAAACGGCGTGAAGTGCCTACATGCTCATTACGGATACCACCTCGCCGGCGGAGACGACCCGGTGGGACGATGGGTCGCAGATCATCTTCACGAAGTCGATTCACCAGCCTGGCCGATTCAGGACTAGCGGTTCCAGGCGACCTGAAGAGCGGGACGGCTCGACGTCGACGCCGAACCACTCGGCGACGACGCTGATGTGCGCTGCAAATGTAGCAACACGAGACCCTCTAGACTCGTCGACATATGTCCAAACCGATCTATGCCGGCATCGACTGCGGTACCAATTCGACCCGACTCATCATTGGAAACGGCACCGACACATTCGAGCGGGAGATGACCATCACTGGACTCGGGCGTGGGGTGGACGCGACCGGTCGTCTGTCCGACGAAGGTATTGAGCGGGTCCGTGAAGCGTTGGTGCGCTACCGAGAGATTATGGACGGCTACGAGATCGCCGGGCTTCGAATGACGGCGACGTCGGCAGCTCGTGATGCAGAGAATCGAGACGTCTTCTTCGATGTGTCTGCGGCAGCCGTCGGCGTACGCCCCGAACTTATTTCGGGTGAAGAAGAAGCTGAGCTGTCGTTCCTCGGCGCCACCGCGGAGCTCGATCCGGCCGATGGTCCCTTTCTGGTGTTTGACATTGGTGGTGGATCGACAGAGTTCGCAGTTGGTTCGTCGCGAATGGAGGGCGGCATCTCCACCGATATGGGCAGCGTCCGTTTCACCGAAAAGTATGTCGAACACGACCCACCAAAGCCCGAAGAGCTCGTTGCCTGTTTGTCTGTTGCTGAGGCGCACCTCGACGACGTCGCTCGTGAGGTGCCGATGGCCTTGGGTGCTCGCCAGCTCGTAGGTCTTGCCGGAACGGTTTCCACAACCGCAGCCGTAGAGCTCGGGCTCGCCGAGTACGACAGGGATCGGATACATCATTTCCGTTTGACTCGTGAAGCAATCGAGGATGTCTATCGGACTCTGGTGACCGAGTCCCGCGAGGATCGAAGGTTCAATCCCGGGCTTGAGGAAGGCCGGGTCGATACGATCGTTGGCGGTATGTGCATCCTTGTTCGCATCGCCCGGTACTTCGGCGCTGACGACGTGCTGGTGTCCGAATCTGACATTCTCGACGGGCTGATCCTGTCACAACTTCCATGATTCGTTCGGTTCCAGAACCGGGCTCGGTCCCTCTCGTCGGTCGCCGATTGGTGATGCGTCCGCTGGTTGCGGACGACTTTGGCCAGTGGCGAGAAGTTCGCACGGTGAATGAGGAATGGCTGACAAAATGGGAGCCTGAGCGGATCTCGGGCCAGCCCGATGTCGTCAAGAATCGACAGGCGTTCTCGTCGCGTTGCGCTGCTCGCCAACGTGAGCGCCAGCTGGGGACGGGTTATGGCTTTGGCGTTTTTGTCGACAACCAGCTTGCAGGTGAGATGAACGTGTCCGCAATCCAGCGAGGGCCCTTTCAGAACGCCTACGTGGGCTACTGGATCGATCAGCGCCTTGCGGGCCAGGAGTACACACCTGAGGCGCTGGTGGTGGCTATGCGCTTCGCCTTTGAGGAACTGCGCTTGCATCGCCTTCAAATTGCGATCATTCCTCGCAACAGACCGTCCCGTCGCGTGGTCGAGAAGCTCGGAATTCGCCTCGAAGGCATGGCGGAGCGATACCTCGAAATCAACGGCACGTGGGAAGACCACCTCCGGTACGCCATCACTGTCGAAGACTGGCAACAGCGCAAAGAAGAGTTCAGCGCCTGGCTGTGATTCCTTGAAGTGGCCTTATGGCCAAATCCCACGTTGCTCAAAGACGGTGCCGATTCGGTTGAGCGCCACCGCGTAGGCGGCTTGGCGACGGGTGCAAACTAGGCGCTTCTTCTCTGCCTCGATGTTGTCAGCAGCGTCCCAGAGGTATCGGCGAAGCTCGTCGTCCACTTCGGACAAACGCCATTTCGCGCTCATCTTGTTCTGAAGCCATTCGAAGTAACTCACGATGACGCCTCCCGCATTCGCAAGGACGTCGGGCAGGATTTCGATACCACGATCGACGAGGATGTTCTCGCCTTGCACGCTCGTCGGCCCATTTGCCCCCTCGAGCACGACAGAAGCTCGGACCCGCTGCGCTCGCTCCTCGGTAATCTGATTTTCGATCGCAGCTGGCACGAGGATGTCGACGTCGGCGGAAAAGAACGTTTCGATGTCGATTGCTTCGCCAGCCTCGAATCCCGCCACCCCGCCGGCTTCGTTTGTATGGCGCCACAGCGCTTCCGGATCGATGCCAGCGTCATTCGATATGGCGCCGGTGTGGTCGGCGACGTGGGTAACGCTGACGCCCATTCGTGCCAGTGCGCGTGCGCTATGTTCGCCGACATTTCCAAAGCCCTGAATCGCACACGTTTGGCCTCGTAGATCGCGATTGATCTGTTCGTAGTGATGGGCAAGAACGAAGGCTGCGCCCTGTCCGGTTGCTTTGTCTCGTCCAAGGGATCCGCCGGTTTCGATGGTCTTGCCAGTGACTACCCGCCGAGTGTTCTGCCGGTCGTCGTTCGAACCCGCGTTGAGATAGGTATCCATCATCCAGACCATGTCTTGAGCGTTCGAACCAACGTCTGGTGCAGGGATGTCGTGTTCTGGTCCGATGTTGGATCCAAGGGCATGCGTAAACCGGCGAACAATGCGCTGATTCTCACCGCGGCTGTGCTCCTTAGGGTCGTAGGTGATTCCGCCCTTGGCTCCGCCGAAAGGGACACCGGCGAGCGAGGTCTTCCACGTCATCCACATGGCGAGCGCCTTGACCTCACCGAGATCCACGTGCGGAGCAAAGCGGAGCCCACCTTTGAAGGGGCCCAGAATGTCGTTGTGCTGGACGCGGTAGCCGCGAAACATTCGAAACTCGCCGTCGTCCATCTCGACGGGAAAGCTGACGATGATCTCGTTCTTCGGTGCCCGAAGGATTGAACGTGTCCTGTCCGGGAGGTTCACCAGATCCGCAGCAGCATCGAACTGTTCGAGCGCTGTCTCGAACAGCTGCTCACCTGCGGTGCCGTCGGTGGAGCGTCGCGTCGCCATGATGTTGTGCCTCCGAGCGATCGCCGTTGACCGCATCGATGTTCTGAATGATCGCCGTTGACCACCCAGCTGTAACCGCCGCCATCTTAATTGTGCTCGGCGCGAACCGGCCGGTTCATGAGCTGTTCGTATTAGTTGCTATTCCACTTCGGCGAGGGCGGCGAGGGCAGCCTCAGCGTGCTCGGGGCGACAGATCAGCAGGTCTGGAAGGTACGGGTCGTCGTGGTTGTAGGTCAGCGGACTGCCGTCGATCCGGCTGCAGTGCAGGCCAGCCGCAAGCGCCACGGCCACAGGCGCACACGAGTCCCATTCGTACTGGCCCCCCGAGTGGGCATACATTTCTGACTCGCCGCGAACGACCGACATTGCCTTGGCGCCGGCGGAACCCATTTCGACGAGTTCAGCACCGAGTTGTTCGGCGACCGCGAGGGCGGCTGCCGGAGGACGACTGCGGCTGACGATCATACGTGGGGGAGTAGCACCGGTTTCTGGCATGTGGACCGGATCGGCGGTCGAAAGCGTGATTCCAAGGGCGGGCAGGGCAACGGCGCCTACGACGGGTTCGCCATCGACGACCATTGCGACGTGTACAGCCCAGTCGGTTCGAGGGGGTTCGGAGAACTCTCGAGTGCCGTCAACTGGGTCAACGATCCAGGTTCGAGCCGCTGTCAATCGTTCTTTTTGATCTTTCCCTTCCTCGCTGAGGATGGCATCCTCAGGGCGTACACGACGTAATTCTTCCATGATGAACTCGTGCGACCGACGGTCACCCTCATCCTTCATTTCTTTCGAATCGGCGCCTCGGGACGCCATTTCGTCACGAATTGAGAGCAAAAGCTCACCGGCAGCGGTAGCGATGCGGGCGGCTTCAAGATGGTCGTCATGCGTCACAGATTTCATGGGAGGTTGCGTTCTACACTTTCGCTTGGCGGAAACACTAGAGATCGAAGTTAGAGCGATCAGGGTACGTGGTCGGCCCGCCGACCATACATACTGAGAATTCGCTGCAGAGGAGCAAGCGCAAAATTATGTCTTACGAGCTGTCCCACTTGAGGGAACTTGAAGCGGAGTCCATTCACATTATGCGTGAAGTGGCTGCTGAGTTCGAAAACCCTGCCCTGATGTTTTCGGGGGGTAAGGATTCGATCGTGATGCTTCGCCTCGCGGAGAAGGCCTTTCACCCTGCGAAGATTCCGTTCCCGATGCTGCACATCGATACCGGTCACAACTTCCCCGAGGTCATCAACTTTCGTGACCGTCGTTCCGAGGAACTCGGCATCAAACTGATCGTTGCTTCGGTCCAAGAAGCGGTCGATAAGGGCCTGGCAACTGACGAGACCGGCCCCCGCGCCTCTCGCAACCGTCAGCAGATCCCGACGTTGCTCGACGCAATCGAAGAGCATCGCTTCGATGCACTTTTCGGTGGCGCCCGACGTGACGAAGAAAAAGCACGCGCCAAAGAGCGCGTGTACTCGTTCCGCGATGATTTTGGTCAGTGGGATCCAAAAGCTCAGCGCCCTGAGCTCTGGAACCTGTACAACGGACGCATCAAGATGGGTGAGCACATTCGCGTGTTCCCAATCTCAAACTGGACCGAGCTCGACATCTGGCAGTACATCGCCCACGACAACGTAGCTATCCCCGAGATCTACTACTCGCACAAGCGCACGGTGTTCGAGCGTGACGGAATGCTCCTTGCCAAGAGCGATTACGTCGACCTCATGGACGGCGAAGAGTACTTCGAGGAGACCGTGCGGTACCGCACGGTAGGCGACATGACGATCACCGGTGCGGTCGAGTCCGACGCCGACACCGTAGAGAAAATCATTGCCGAGGTGGCAGCCACCCGTAAGACCGAGCGTGGTGCAACCCGAGCTGACGACCGAACGTCCGAAGCCGCAATGGAAGACCGTAAGAAAGAGGGCTACTTCTAATGTCAGAGATTCTTCGCTTCGCTACGGCGGGCTCTGTAGATGATGGAAAGTCGACGCTCATCGGCCGTCTTCTCTACGATTCAAAAGCAATCTTCGAGGATCAGCTCGAATCCACGGTCAAGGCTTCGGAGAAGCGTGGCATGGAGATTGACTTGTCGCTTCTCACCGACGGCCTGCGCGCCGAACGCGAGCAGGGCATCACTATCGATGTTGCGTACCGGTACTTCGCAACGCCGAAGCGCAAGTTCATCATCGCGGACACGCCTGGTCACACCCAATACACCCGCAATATGGTCACCGGTGCTTCCACCGCTGACGTTGCATTGATTCTTATCGATGCCCGAAACGGTGTCATCGAGCAGAGCCGTCGTCACAGCTTCATCGCATCACTGCTGCGCATTCCACACATCGTGGTCTGCGTGAACAAGATGGACCTGGTCGACTACTCCGAAGAGACCTTCAACGAGGTCCGTGACGAGTTCCGCGAGTTCGCGATGCGCCTCGACGTTCCCGACCTGTCGTTCATTCCTGTTTCTGCTCTGGTTGGTGACAACGTCGTCGACAAGTCCGAGAACATGGACTGGTACGACGGCCCATCACTGCTGAGCCACCTCGAAACACTGCACACCGCATCGGACCGCAACCTGGTCGATGTTCGGTTCCCTGTTCAGTACGTGATTCGCCCAATGAGCGACGAGTACCATGACTACCGTGGCTACGCCGGGTCGGTTGCTGGTGGTGTCATGAAACCGGGCGACGATGTCGTTGTACTGCCGAGTGGTTTCGAGTCGACCATCAAGTCGATCGACACGCTCGACGGACCGGTTGACGAGGCGTTTGCGCCAATGGCGGTGACTGTTCGTCTCGAGGACGAGATCGACATCAGTCGTGGTGACATGATCTGTCGTCCCAACAACCAGCCCATCGTCTCCCAGGACATCGACGCCATGATCTGTTGGATGGACGAGACCCAGGCGTTGTCCCCTCGCAAGAAGTACGCGATCAAGCACACCTCGCGGACGGGCCGAGTAATGGTCAAGGACATCAACTACCGCCTCGACATCAATACGCTGCACCGCGACGAGGAAGCGACGGAGATTTCACTCAACGAGATCGGCCGGATCAGCTTCCGCTCGACTTTGCCGTTGTTCGTCGACGAATACCGTCGTAATCGGGAAACCGGAAGCTTTGTGCTTGTCGACGAGGCGACCAACAGCACGGTTGCAGCTGGCATGATCCTCGGCGAATCGGCCGGATAACACGTGACTGAGAACGTCGTCTGGCACCCAGGTCACTTCGATCGAACAGAACGCTGGACCCATCTCGGACTCTCCGGTGCAACCATTTGGTTCACTGGATTGTCCGGGTCGGGCAAGTCGACCGTTGCCGTCGAAGTTGAGCGTCTCCTCGTCGAGCAGAAGCAACCGACGTACATGCTCGATGGTGACAATCTCCGTCACGGCATCAACGCCGACCTTGGGTTCACCACCGACGATCGAAACGAGAACGTCCGCCGTGTGAGCGAAGTGGCCCGCCTGTTCGCTGACGCTGGTGTAGTAGCGCTGGTTCCGCTGGTCAGCCCCTACCGGGCGGGCCGTGAGCGTGCTCGCGAGATCCACAAAGCAGCCGATGTACCGTTTTTCGAGGTCTTTATGGACACTCCGCTCGAAACCGCCGAGGAGCGCGATCCAAAGGGCCTCTACAAGTTGGCTCGAGAAGGCAAGATCGAGAATTTCACCGGTATTTCGGACCCGTACGAGGCCCCGATCGACCCGGATCTTGTACTTCGTCCCGATATGGGCGGCCCCACGGCGACGGCCGAGATGGTCCTGGCGATGTTTCGAGCCGGGCAATAGCCCACTAAACGGTACGAAATCGCAATCTACTCTGACCCCTTTTTCCAAAAAGGGGTCAGACCCCTTTCGTTGGATAGGGGTACGACCCCTTTGGGCCGGACGGATCAAATTGCAGGCGTAGGGCTTTATTTCGACCACGGAGTGCCGATTATGAAATCATGGCAAAGGCAAAGACCGCAGCAACAGGCAAACCCGTCAAGATCAAGAAGGTGAGCCGCGCGGTAACCCGACTCGTTGAACCTGGAAGCCAGGTCGATTGCATGCATTGCGATCAGCGCGTGAAGTTCCAGGCAAAGATGCGTCACCAGCAAGTGATCTGCAACGTCTACGAGAAGAACAAGTGGATTCGAGTCGAGCACTACCACGCTGACTGCTACAAGGAAGCCAAGCAGCCGTTTGGCAAGCCACTGGACTGAGTCTTGTCTCGGTCGCAGCCCGAGTCTGGCGATTTCCGATGCTCGGCGGCTGGCGGCAGGCGACCACGCCTGCTCGAACCGGCTTCGTAGCGTCGAAGTATGGATGGCACTCGATGCTGGATGTACCCGTTAACCACTGCGATCGTGAACGGTCTAGGATCACGATCTCATGATTTCGCCTGACCCCCGACTTGGCCGCATTCTCGTCCTCGGCGAAGGCTTTGGCACGTACGGCACGATCAGCTCGACCCCGGTCGGAAGCGAGGCCGCTGTGGCCATTAGCGTCGGCGCGGATCCGGACTCGCCGAGCAAGCAGTTCAAGTACGACCCGGACGTCGACAACGAGGATGCGCTGTGCATGATCGCAGCGCCCGATTGGATCGGCCTTGCCGTGGCCGATGCCCACTACGGCCCAGAATCCAGTCACATGCTGATCGAACGACTGCACGAACTTTGGGCGAAGGTTCGACCCAGCAGCGTGGATCACCTGCAGCAGATGGTCGAGTTTCTTCGTCAAGGGGACCCCGCCCGCACCGACTCAGAGACCACCCTTCTCGTGGCGGTCTTTGACCGAGCGAGCCGAAAGGGATTCGGAATCTCTTTCGGTGACTCGACTCTGGCGGTCATCGGCCGAGATAGGCCGCCCCGGCGCGTCAATCCGCACGACAACCGTTTCGTGAGCGCTCGCCAACGGGGCTCACTACGCCACGGGACTCGTTTTACCTTCGAGGCGAATCCCGGAGAACTCATCATGGCGTACAGCGACGGCATCGATGGTTGCCACTACCGCCACGAGGACACATCGGTCCAGGTCGGCCACATCCATCAGATCGCGCAGTCTGTCGATTTTGAACCGCTGGACGTCGTGAACGGCGTGGTCGGCCTTGCGCTCAGCGGTGTCGATGGAAACCCCGGTGGCCAGGACAATATTGTGATGGCCGCAGCCAGAGCCTGACCGCTGCCTTAGCGAGCGAGTGGCTTGTACTTGATGCGCGTCGGCCCTGCCTTGTCGCCCAGTTCCTTTTTACGGAACGCCTCATAGTCGCTGAAGTTGCCCTCGAACCAACGGACTTGCGAGTCGCCCTCGAAAGCGAGGATGTGGGTGGCCACCCGATCGAGGAACCAACGGTCGTGCGAGATCACCACGGCACAGCCCGGGTACTCCTCGAGGCCGGCCTCGAGGGCTTGAAGGGTTTCGACGTCGAGGTCGTTGGTTGGCTCATCGAGCATGAGCAGATTCGCTCCCGACTTGAGCACCTTGGCGAGGTGGACGCGGTTGCGTTCGCCACCGGAGAGGACGCCGACCTTCTTGGTTTGATCGCCACCTCGAAAGTTGAACGACGCAACGTAGGAGCGTGAGTTAACCTCACGCTTGCCCAAGTACAGGAAGTCGTGGCCGCCGCTGATCTCATCGAAGACGGTCGCGTCGGGGTCGAGCGCATCTCGGCTCTGGTCGACGTAACCAAGTTCGACCGTCGAACCGATCGTGATCTCGCCATCGTCAGGATCCTCTGATCCGGTAACCATCTTGAACAAGGTGGTTTTGCCCGCACCATTCGCGCCGATGACACCGACGATTCCCGCCGGGGGGAGGGTGAAGGATAGGTCGTCGATCAGGAGCTTCTCACCGAATGCCTTGGAGACATCGTCGAACTCGATCACGACATCGCCTAGGCGGTTGTTCGCCGGGATTTGGATCTGGAGCTCTCCAGCGCGCTGTTCGGCTTCCTTCTGCTCGGTTACGAGCTTCTCGTAGGCGGCGAGACGAGCCTTACCCTTGGACTGACGTGCCTTGGGTGCCATGCGAACCCACTCGAGCTCTTTGGCGATTGTCTTCTTGCGCGCCGCGTCGCTGCGGGACTCTTCCTTCAAGCGCTCCTGTTTGTTTTCGAGCCACGCGGTGTAGTTGCCCTCGAAGGGGTAGCAGCGGCCGTGGTCGATTTCGAGAATCCACTGGGCGGCGTTGTCGAGGAAGTAGCGATCGTGGGTGATGGCCACGACGGTGCCCTCGTAATCCTGGAGGAAACGCTCCAACCAGGCGACCGACTCTGCATCGAGGTGGTTGGTGGGCTCGTCGAGGAGCAGCAGATCTGGGCGCGAGAGCAAAAGACGAGCGAGCGCGACACGGCGGCGCTCACCACCGGACAGATTTGTCACCTCGGCATCACCGGGCGGTAGGCGCAGAGCATCGCTGGCGATCTCGACCGTTCGTTTGAGGTCCCAGGCTCCGGCAGCTTCGATTTGTTTCTCGAGTGAGGCCTGGCGGTCGCCGAGCTTTTCGAAGTCAGCATCGGGGTCAGACCATCCAGCGAGGACTTCGTCGTACTCGGTCAGGAGCGCAGCAATCTCGCCGACGCCGTCCATCACGTTGTCGTGCACGTTCTTGGTGTCATCGAGCTGTGGTTCCTGCTCGAGAAGGCCAACGGTGTAGCCATCGGTGAGACGAGCCTCTCCGGTGTAGTCATCGTCGAGACCGGCCATGATTCGAAGAACGGTGGACTTACCCGCGCCGTTGGCACCGAGCACGCCGATCTTTGCGCCCGGAATGAAGGAAAGACTGACCTCTTTGAGGATGTCACGATCCGGCGGGATGAACTTGGACAACTTGTGCATCGTGTAGATGTACTGGGCACTCATGGCGTTGAGGCTAGCCCGAAACCTCGAAGGCTGGCGACGCCTCGCTAGTGACTGGCGTCGGTGCTTTCGTCGGCTTTCGAATCGCCGTCCGAGTCGGTACTACGGCGCGTCCGAGACGGCACGGGCGTAACGGCGATAACCCGTGCGTTTGGATCGGGCATTTCGTTCACCAGCGCACACGTGTGGTTCTCGCCAAGGGAGAAGAGCGCACGATCGGCCTCGTCGAGCTCGGAACCGTCAACCGTACGAAAGCCGCCCGCGCGTGCCCCGGCGGAGAGTCCGCCATAAGTCAGCGCACCGAATGCGTTGCGGCCGCGAATCTCAAATTCATCGGAGTCGGAATCGGGCTTGACCTGGAACAGGTTTGCTCGACCGAGGTGCTCGGCCAAATGGTGAGCCGCAAGAGCTGCAAAGTTCTCGTCGTCGGTGATGATGACCGCTCGGGCAATACCCACCCCGTCGAGGGTGAGGTCAAGATCGTGACTATCGAGCGGCCGGTCGTACGCGAGCAGGCCGTGGTTCAGAGCTTCGTGTTGCACCGTTGCAGATGTCGAGATGATGAGTACGGGTACCTCGGCGGCCGCGAGTTGGTCAGCAAGGGCGACCGCGAATCGGTTGTTCGAGACGAGCGCGATTCCGTTGGGTTCAATCTTGGCCACGCGGGTCTTCTTGGCAACCCACGTTGCGGTGAGGCCATAGAGGGCAACCGTGACGATGACCGTGGCAAACACGATCGGGACGAGCTCGGGGATTGGCTCGGCGCCCTCTTCGATCAGCGTGTTGGAGAACACGGTCGCTACCGACGCTGCCACAATCCCTCGGGGTGCCATCCACGACAGGAACTGTCGGTCGTTCAACCTCATTCCGGACCCAATAGTGGACAGCCACACGGCGATGGGCCGGGCCACGAACACCAGAATGGCAATGAGGATGGCGGCGCGGGGGAGCACGTCCAACAGATCGTCGAGGTTGACCAAGGCTCCGAGGAGGATGAACAAGGTCCCGAGAATCAGGTGACCGACATCCTCGCTGAAGGCGGTGATGTGATGGTTCGGCACGAGGTGCTGATTGGCGAGAATGAGCCCGAGCATCGTTGTTGCCATCAGACCCGCTTCGGGGGCGATCAGGTTTGCTGCGGCGTAGGAGACAATCGCCGCGGCGAGTAGAGCTGGGTTCAGTAGATGATCGGGAACCCAGTGTTTGTACAGGGCCAACAAGGCCAGGCCAGCAACGACTGCGCCAGCGACCGCACCCGCACCGAGGGTGATGCCGATGTCGAGAGCTGCCGCACCGGGGTTCGAGTTCTCCAGTGTTGCGTCGAGCACCACGATCGCGAGCGTTGCCCCTACAGGGTCGATGACGATGCCTTCCCAACGCAAGATCGAGCCGGTCGGTTCCCGGGGGCGGGCCAGATGGAGCAGCGGAATCACGACTGTCGGTCCCGACACGACGAGGATGGCGCCGATGAGCGCCGCGGCGCTGGTGCTCACATCAAAGAGCAACGCGGTCGCACCCCAACCGATTAGCCACGTGACAAGTGCTCCGACTGTAACGAGGCGCAGGATGACCGAACGCCCCTCGGTAAGGCGATCGATCTTGAGTCCAAGACCTCCCTCGAAGAGCAGTAGTCCAACAGCCAGGCCAACGACCGGGAAAAGGACCTCGCCGCCGAAGTCCTCTTCGGGTTGGATGATGTCAAAGACCGGACCGACGAGGATTCCTGCTGTCAAGAGGAGGAGAACGCCTGGGATGCGAAGCCGATTGGCGAGCCACTGGCCGCCAACGCCGAGGCTCAGAATGATCCCAATCGTGAGAGGAAGCTGACTCTCATCGGCGAGCAGCCAGACGTTCGGTATCTCAAATAAGGACTGGCTCATCTGTAGATGTTAACGAAGGTCGGCGACGACGGGGGCATGGTCGCTTGGTTGTTTACCTTTGCGCGCATTTCGATCCACGAAGATTCTGCTCGTTCGGCTCCCGACACTCTTGGACCCGAGCAATAGATCGATTCGCATGCCCCGTCGTTTATGGAAGTCGCCGTTACGATAGTCCCACCACGAAAACAACCCGGCTTCGTCGTGGTGATCACGGAAGAGGTCCGTGATCCCCCAGTCTTTGAGCCGAGCAAGTTTGTCCCGCTCTGCTTGTGAGGTGTGGGTCACTGCGACCATGCCTTTGGGGTCATGAACATCTCTGTCGTCGGGTGCGATGTTGAAGTCGCCCACGACGCAGACATCCTCTGTTGGATCAGCGTTCCGCTCGAGGTCGACCGCCAACCGATCGAGCCAATCGAGTTTGTAGGTGTAGTGATCGTCGTCGAGTGAACGTCCATTTGGCACGTAGCAGCTAGCGACGCGAACGCCGCCACAGGTGGCCCACAGTATTCGGGCATCGGGGTCCGGCTCGTCGCGCCCATCGTCGAAATCTGGTCGGACATCATCGAGACCCACCTTCGAGATGATCGCGACACCATTCCACTGCCCCTGACCGTGGTGGGCGCTTTCGTATCCCATGTCCGCGAAAACATCATGTGGAAACGCGTCGTTTCCCAGTTTGGTCTCCTGGAGACACAAGACGTCGGGCGAGAAGAGCTCGATCCATTCGGTAACCCGGTCCAGACGGACGCCGAGTGAGTTCACATTCCACGTGACGATTCGCATCGAGCAACGCTAGCGCGCAGCGTGGCAATTTGGCCGAGCTGGCGCACCCAAGCGCGGTTGTTTTTCATCAAGAGAGGTGAACATCTCGTGGATGTTCCCGGCACGGCTTGGACAGGTCGTTAGGCTGGCGTCGTGGCTTCTTCCTCGCGCGCCGATCTGGGCGCTAACTCATGGATCGTCGACGAGATGTACCGGGACTACCTCGAGAACCCCGACAGCGTCTCTGCAAGCTGGCGGGAGTTTTTCGTTGGCTACCGGCCGGGCTCGGGCGTCGCGATGACAACACTGGACTCGACCCCTGCATACGCGGCACAAGAGGCGGCTGCGGCGAACGGTCTGTCAGCGCCGAGCGAAGCTCCTCTCGCCGCACCTCCGGTCTCAGCACCGCCAGCTCACAGCGCGGACATCCCAGCAGCACCGACCGCCTCGAATGCAGCTTCGAGCGCTCCAGCACACGCTCTTCCTGAGGGTAGCGAACCACTTCGCGGCGTTTCGGCCAAGATTGTTGAAAACATGGAGGCGAGTCTCGACGTTCCGACCGCGACCAGTTTCCGAGATATCCCAGCCCGCCTCCTCGAGGTCAATCGCAAGATCGTCAACGGCCACCTCGGTCGTACTCGCGGCGGCAAGATCAGCTTCACTCACATCATTGGTTATGCAGTGGTGCGGGCAATAGCAGACTTTGTGCCTGCAATGAACAACGGTTACGTGGAAGGTGACGATGGGAAGCCCAACATCATTCGGCGCGAGGCGATTGGTTTGGGTATTGCTATCGATGTGCAGAAGAGGGACGGCTCACGCACGCTGATGGTGCCGGCGATCAAGAACGCAGAGACGCTCGACTTCGCTGGTTTTGTCGACGTCTATGACGACCTGGTGCGTCGAGGGCGCAACGGAAAGCTTACGCTCGACGATTTCAGCGGTGTGACGGTCAGCTTGACCAACCCCGGCGGCATAGGAACCGTGCAATCGGTTCCGCGCCTCATGCCAGGCCAGGGTGCAATCGTGGGCCTTGGCTCGATTGCCTATCCAACGGCGTTCGTCGCGGCTGATCCTGCCAAGCTCGCCGAGATCGGCGTGTCGAAGGTCGTAACGGTGACCTCAACCTACGATCACCGAATCATTCAAGGCGCGGAAAGCGGCCTGTTTCTCAAGGCGATCAACGAACTGCTCGTAGGCGAACATGACTTCTACGAAGACGTTCTCGAAACAATGGGAGTGCCGTACGAGGCTGTTCGGTGGCGCCGAGATGTCAACCCCGTCGATGATGCGGATTCGCTCGTCGAACGTCAGGTCAAAGTCAATTCATTGGTCAACGCCTATCGCGTTCGTGGTCACCTGATCGCGAACCTCGATCCGCTCGGTCTCATGGATCGGTCGATGCACCCCGAGCTCGATCCAGCCAGCTATGGGCTCACCATCTGGGATCTTGAACGCGAGTTCAACGTCGACTCGTTGCTCGGCCCGAGTGCATCGAGTGGTCGTAGCCGAATGAAATTGAGCGACATTCTCGGCATCATGCGCGATGCGTACGCTCGGACGGTCGGCGTGGAATACACCCACATTGCGAATCCAGAAGAGAAGCGTTGGATTCAAGAACATGTCGAAGGTCAATCGACCGAGATCGACAAGGACACCCAACGGCACATCCTCAGCCGACTCAATGCAGCAGAAGCCCTGGAGAAGTTCCTGGGTACGAAGTACATCGGGCAGAAGCGGTTCGGTATCGAGGGAGCGGAGAGCACCATTCCGGTTCTCGACGCGCTGTTGAGCAATGCGGCAGACGCCAACATGACCGACGCGGTTATCGGCATGGCTCACCGTGGGCGCCTCAACGTGTTGGTCAACATCGTCGGCAAGGACTACGGCCAGCTCTTCGAAGAATTCGAGGGTGCTATCACCGCCGACGCGGTGCAGGGTTCGGGCGACGTGAAGTACCACCTTGGACAGTACGGTTCGTTCACTTCGCGCGAGGGCAACACCATTCCCGTTACGCTCGCTGCGAATCCGTCCCATCTCGAAGCGGTCGACCCGGTCGTCATTGGCATGGCGCGCGCAAAGATGGATGCCCAGGACATGATTCCGGGCCGCAGTTATCCGGTTCTGCCGTTGCTGATCCACGGGGATGCGGCCTTTGCTGGTCAGGGCGTCGTGACCGAGACCCTCAACCTGAGCCAGATCCGTGGTTACAAGGTCGGCGGCACCGTCCACCTGATCATCAATAACCAGCTCGGCTTTACGACCGCCCCTCACGCGGCCCGCTCAAGTGAATATTCGACAGATGTCGCCAAGTTGATTCAGGCGCCGATCTTTCACGTAAATGCCGATGACCCCGAAGCCTGCGTCCGTGTGGCTGAGCTCGCCTTCCAGTATCGCGAGAAGTTCAACAAGGACGTCGTGATCGACCTCATTGGTTACCGCCGACATGGTCACAACGAAGGCGATGACCCGAGCTACACCCAACCGCTCATGTACCGCGCGATCGAAGCTCGCCGTTCTGTTCGCATGCTCTACACCGAGGCGCTCATCAAACGAGGCGACCTGACGGTTGACGAGGCCGAACAGGCACTCGATGACTTTCGTGCTCGCCTACAGGTTGCCCTCGACACAACTCGGTCGGTCGAACACGACCCAGATATCAAGGCTGCGGATCCCGATCCAGCGGTCGGTGTGTTGCCCCCCGCTGACACCAAAGTCGACAAGGCCACGCTCGACACGGTGTATTCGGCACTCAGCCATAAACCCGATGGCTTTGTCGAACATCCAAAGCTCACGAACCAGTTCGCCGCCCGTGACGCAATGTTCGAAGCAGGCGAAGTCGACTGGGCCCTGGGTGAACTGCTCGCGTATGGCTCGTTGCTTCACGAGGGAACTTCGGTTCGCCTCGTCGGTCAAGATTCGCGTCGAGGCACCTTTTCTCATCGCCATTCGACGCTGTTCGACTACGAAACTGGTGAAGAGATCGTGCCGGTGGCCGGAGCAGCCCGCGACGCCAACCTGTGGATCTACGACTCATTGTTGTCCGAGTACGCAGCGATGGGCTTCGAGTATGGCTACTCGGTGGAACGCCCCGATGTGCTGACCCTTTGGGAAGCCCAGTTCGGCGATTTCGTCAACGGTGCCCAGATCGTCATCGATCAGTTCATCATGGCTTCGAAAGACAAGTGGGGAGAACACTCCGGACTTGTATTGCTTCTCCCACATGGTTACGAGGGTCAAGGGCCCGAACACTCCTCGGCACGTGTCGAGCGCTTTCTGCTTCTCGCTGCTGAAGACAACGTGCAGATCGCCAACGTCACCACCGCAGGTCAGTTCTTCCATCTACTGCGTCGCCAGATGAAGCGCGATGTTCGGACGCCACTCGTTGTGTTTACGCCAAAGTCGCTTCTGCGGGCCAAGACGACGCGCTCACCGGTGTCATCGCTGACCGAAGGTCGATTCCACGAAACGCTTGAAGATCCAAACCCGCCAGCCGCAGACGAAGTGACGGATCTTGTTTTTGCAACTGGCAAGGTCGCCGTCGACGCCATGGCACGCCGAGACAAGACCGGATCACACGCCCTGATCACCCGCGTCGAGCAGCTCTACCCATGGCCAGCTGAACAGGTCGCCGACGTAGTCGCTGCGCATCCGAACGCCCGTCGAATCGTGTGGCTTCAGGAAGAACCCGAGAACATGGGTGCGTGGAACTTCGTTAAAGGACGCCTGTACGAACGACATGGCGATACCCACAAGATCCAGCGTTTCTCGAGGCCTGAATCGGGGAGTCCATCAACCGGCTCAGCGCGTATCCACGCGCAAGAACAGGATCTCCTCCTCGGAAGACTGTTTGGGTAGGCCAAAGCCCATCACGCTCAGCCAGTAGCTACTCGCTGGCTTCTTCGACCAGGCGGAGGACATCCTCGCCGTACTGCTCGGCCTTGGCCGGCCCGATGCCGGTGACGTCGAGAAGACTGCGCTTGTTGGTCGGCCGGTCGTGGGCAATGGCATGAAGCGTCTTGTCGTTGAACACGACAAAGGCCGGAACATCATGGGCTTTGGCTATCGATAGTCGCCACTTTTTCAGCGCTTGAAAGACCGGGTCCGATTCGTCCTGAACTGCCTTCAAGCGGGGGCCGCCGTTGCGTGCAGACAAACCTTTGCGCAGCTCGGAGGCATTGCGAGCATTCGTGGACCGCGAACGACGAGGGTCTTCACCTCGTGCGGCTGCGCCGATGTCGTCGAGCATTGGCGACGGTTTCCGGTTCGACTTTCGATCTCCAAAGCGTCGCTCATTGGCCCAGTGCAGATGCAAGTGCTTGCGAGCCCGTGTCAGCGCAACGTAGATCAGACGATGTTCCTCAGCGACTGCGTCGGGAGTCTTGGCATGGCCAATCGGTGAGAGGCCGCGTTCCATTCCTGCGACATGGACGACATCCCATTCCAGGCCCTTGGCCTGATGGAAGGTTGTGACATCGACACGATCGCCACCCGCCGTCGCAGCTTCATTGGCTCCGGACTTCAACGCATCGATAAACGACTGCAAGGTTGCGCTTGCATCGACCGCGAGGTGATCTCGTCCGAGACGGATGAAGGCATTCAGCAGCTGTTGCCGTTCGACCTCCGCGTTGCTTTCGGAGTCTGGCTGATCTTGCTGATCGTCGTCGATGCCACTTGCCGCGTGATCCTGTTCGAGCTCGTCTTCTGGTTCGTCTTCCGGTCTGGCGAGCTGTGCGCTGAGATCGTCGAGCGCCTCGTTGAGCGCCAGGCCGGAGCGGCCGATGGCATCGATTGCGTCCAGAATCTGTGGTCGTTCGATCAGCCTTCCCTCACCACGCGCAGCGACGGGAACGTCGGCGTCGGCTAGCGCCTCGGCAAGTAGGGCTACCTGGGCATTCGTGCGAACCAGGACCGCCATATTTCTCCATCGAGTTCGCCCGCTGTGCTTGTTGCGCAGTGCGCGGGCAATGGCACGAGCTTCCGCCCTGTCATCGGCGTGGCTAGCAATCGATGGGGCTGGGCCCGACGGAAGCGTAGGTTCGAGCGCGTCGTGTGTGGGCAGCACCGCTGACGCGCTGCGAAGGATTTCGGGGGTCGACCGGTAGTTCTGGCGTAGCGAGACGACCTGGGCGCCGGGGAAGTGATCGGCAAAGTCGTCCAGATACGAGCTGTCGGCACCGTTCCAGGCGTAGATGGCCTGGCGGGAGTCGCCCACGACGCACAGGTTTGGGTCGGGACCGACAAAAACCTTCAGCAGGGCGAACTGTAGTGGGTTCACGTCCTGGAATTCGTCGACGAAGATGTGGCGGAATGACCAACGGAACGCGTCAGCGGCGTTTCGATCTCGCTGCAGCATGCGCCCGCACAAGATCAGAATGTCGTCGAAATCGATGAGGTTCCGTTTGGCCTTAGCGTCTTCGTACTGCTCGTAGATTTGTGCGACGCGTTCGGGCTCCATCGGCGGCTTGCGATCATGGTCGCGGGCTGCCTCGGCGTAGCGGTCGGGTTGGATGCGGCGAGCCTTGGCCCATTCGATCTCGGCGACGAGGTCGAGTGGGGTAGTGCGGTCGTTGACCCGGGGTACCAGGCGGGCAACAAAGCCGAACTTGCGGTCGAGCAGGGTTGGCGCTGCCGTGCCTTGCTCCTCCCACTTGCGGCGGAGCTGCGAAAGTGCAATGGCGTGGAACGTGCCGGCAGCAGCGGATTGGCGTAGTCCGAGCTGGCGAAGGCGATGGTTGAGCTCGCCGGCGGCTTTTCGGGTGAAGGTCAGCGCAAGAACCCGACGCGGGTCGAGCAGATCGTTGGCAGCGCCATATGCGATGCGGCGCGTGAGGACGCGAGTCTTGCCGGAGCCGGCGCCTGCCCGGATCACCAACTTGTCAGCGTCGCTGGTGACCGCCGCGCGTTGTTCGTTGTTCAGACCGGCAAGAATCTGGGCCGAAGCAGAATCCATCACAGCACGACAATATCGACCAGGTCTGACATTCCCCCTGTTCGCCGGTATCTCGCGGCCGCACAAACTCGGTCTTGGCCTGTCTCGTTGCTAGCATGCGCGGTGATGGGATTTTCTCCGGACCTTTTAGGAGATGACGAACAAGTCGTCGTCGACATGCATCCGCACTGGTGGACGATGGTGCCGATCAGCGCGCTTCTCGCCGTGCTCATCATTGGAGCTCTCGCACTCGTTGGACTGGGCGGTGATGGAACGATCTGGACCATTGCTCAGGTCATCGTTGCCATTGGCGTCCTTCTGGTCCTGCTCGCCTTTGCAAAGCGCTACGCCGAATGGTCGACGACCGAGTTCGTCGTCACGACCGAGCGAGTCATCTCTCGCAAGGGAGTTTTTGCGAAAACGGGCATCGAGATTCCCCTCGACCGAATCAACACCGTCTTCTTCGAACAGACCGCGTTCGAACGGCTCGCAGGGTCGGGAAATCTCGGTATCGAGAGCGCTGGCGAAGGTGGTCGCCAGACGTTTACCAACATTCGTAAGCCCAACCTGGTGCAGGCGGAGATCTACAACCAGAAGGAACAGTACGACAACCGTCGACTCCAGAAGATGGGCGAAGCTAGCGCGGGAGGCCAGGTCGCTGCAGCCGCCGCGTCGATCCCCGATCAGATTGCCCAGCTCGATCGGCTTCGGGTTCAAGGAGCGATCACGAACGAAGAGTTCCAGGCAAAGAAGGCAGAGCTTCTCGGGCGCATGTAGCGCCCGTTTCTTCGGCCGTTTTTCAGGATCCCGTAAGAGCTGGGCAAAGTATTCGGTGGGTCGTAGGTGCCCACGCCACTCGTCTCTACTCTGAACGGATGTCTTCCTCCCAAAAGATTCTCGGTGGCGTTGTTGCATTGGTGCTCGCCCTCGTTCTCGTCGCAATCGGATTTCTCTTTCTTCGGGGTGATGGTCCCGAAGAGCTGTCGATCGGCGACCGGGTCGACGAGAGCGGTGAGGTCGTAGAGAGCGAAGCGTCCAATGACGCTGTTGTTGGCGATGTCGACATTGTTGGAGCCTGGACACTGACCGGCGACTCGGTCGCTGGATACCGGGTTGTTGAAGACTTTGTCGGTGGCGTTGCCGACTTTGAGGCTGTTGGCCGAACTTCGATGATCACCGGGGATCTCACAATCGATGGCACGTCGGTCACCGAGGCCAGCTTCAGTGTTGACGTCGCCTCGATCACGAGCGGTGATGGACAACGTGACAACCAGTTCACCGGCCCCATCATGAACGCTGCCGAGTTC
This sequence comes from uncultured Acidimicrobiales bacterium, assembly GCA_964610745.1. Taxonomy (GTDB): domain Bacteria; phylum Actinomycetota; class Acidimicrobiia; order Acidimicrobiales; family SHLQ01; genus SHLQ01. The sequence goes on along the minus strand of CAZSYL010000004.1, from coordinate 60,787 downwards.
CCGACGTCCGATTTCGTCCTCACCTCACCGATTGATCTCGGGTCTGTTCCAGCCAACGGCGAGGTCATCACGACAAACGCCACCGGAACGTTGACCTTGCGCGACGCCACGGTCGAAGTGACCTTCCCCCTCGAAGCATCGCTGGTCGGCAGCGAGGTTCAGGTCGCGGGCTCGATCGATGTGCTCTTTAGCGACTACGGCATCGACAACCCCTCGAACGCGTTCGTCTCCGTCCGCGATGAAGGCGTCGTCGAGTTCAGCCTGTTCTTCACACAGGTCTAGTCCTTCGATTTGGGGTTAGATCCCATAGTTCGGTCACGGGGCCAATAGCTGAACCGGGTGGAGGACGTCCACGCCCCTGAATCGGTCGGCCTGAGACCGGCATGAATAGCCGGTTGCAGTGACTGCTTGGCTGCGCACGATCTCGTCCCAGCCCATGTTCCAGAGTTTCTGTGACATCTCTTGGTTCGCCTCCTCGTGGCCGAACAGACCAGCCATACCGCAACACCCGAGGTCCGGTGCTTCTGCCTTGTATCCAGCAGCGTTCAGTACGTCGACCCAGCGCTTCAGGTTCGCTGGCCGGATTGAGCGCTCTGTGCAGTGGCCGAGCAGGGTGATTGCCTGCTCGGGCCCCGTCGCCTGCGTTGGAAGAGCGTCGCGATGTTCGTAGAGCACATCGACGAGGTGTTGTACCGATTTGGGGTAGCTCTTGTCGAATCTTGGATACTCCTGTTGGTGCAAGAGGGCGGTAGCGGGTTCGATGGCGACCGGTGTCGCGCCGGCGTTGGTGATGTCTTCGATGAGGCGTCGCTGTTGTCCGGTCGCCTTTCGAAAGGCAGCTCGCTTGCCCTGGACGTGATCGAACTTTCCCGAGGCGACAAAGGGCGACAGTGCGACGCTCAGGCCGAGCTCGGAGAGGACATCGGCTGCTGCGATGATCGTGTCCGGTTCGAGTCGGTCGGTGAATACGTCGCGAAGCAGCACCACATCGAATGGGCCGTGGTGCTTGCGGGCATGAAAGGTCGGGTATTGGTGCGAACGCGTCGGCGCGAGTGGAGACGGGAGGTCCACGAGCCCAAGCGCTCGACCGGCCTGTTTCGTGTTGTAGTTCGCCAGCACCGCTGCTCGACCTCCGAGGGCAGCGAAGCTTTCGAACCTGCTCAGCAACGCGTGCGAGCGAGGCCGCTTCCGGGTCTCGTAGTACAACTCGAGGAACCGGCTCTTCATCTCGGGGATGTCGACTTCGACCGGGCAGTGGCCAGTGCATGCGGAGCAGCTGAGGCATTCGCTGAGGTTGGTGGCGACCGCGTCTTCAAAGACATGGTCCTGCTCGCCATACCCGGGGGCCTGCCGGCGAGCGAGCACTGCTCGCAGCAAGTCCGATCGTCCCTTTGGCGAGAGGGCCGGATCGCCGGTGGCCTTGAACGATGGACACATCACGTCGGTTTCGGCATAGGAATGACAAAGACCGTTGCCGTTGCAGGCGAACGCATCGACGTAGTCACGCCGAATCTCGACCGGGACCGACCGATCGATCTGCCCACGCATCGGTGCCTCGCTCACCCGAGTGAGTTCGAGAGCGCTCTCGAGCGGCCGATAGAGCTTGCCCGGATTGAACATGTCGGTCGGGTCGAAGATCGATTTGATCCGCCGCATAAGAGCAATGGAGTGCGAAGGCAGGAGACTCGCTGCCGCCTCTCCTCGAAACCCGCGGCCGTGTTCGCCCCACAGCAGACCACCACGTCGTTCGACGAGAGCGGTGACCTGATCGGTGAGAACACCCACCAGTGCCTCGTGGTTCGGGTCGGTGATGTCGAGCGCCGGACGGACGTGAACACATCCGACGTCGGCATGTCCGAACATCGCGTACCTCACACCGAACCCATCAAGTATCGCGCGGAACTCCTCAATGAAGTCGACCATCTCGGCGACCGGAACTGCACAATCCTCAACCATGGCGACCGGTCGAGCGACTCTGCTGTGCGCGCAATCAGGAGTCCGCGCCAGCAGACCCACCGCATCGGCTCGGACCTTCCAGGCGGCAGCCCTCGCCTCGGGCGAAGTGATCGTGCTGGCGTTTATCGAGCGGCCGCTGGCAGCCAGAGCGCGATGGATGCGTTCATCGTTGATCTCACGCTCACTCGAGTACTCGAGTAGCAGGACCGCGCCAGACGCTTCTCCGATCAACTCGGCGAGGACGGGCCATGCCAGCGATGTTCGACCTGCCTCCAGCGTCCGTTCATCGAACGTCTCGATAGCCGACGGCAACGTCGATCGCAGCTCGACCGAGTCCTCGAGCGCAGCCGCGAATGTCGGGTACATCGCGACGATAAGGCTGGTGTGGCTGGGTAGTTCTGACAAAGCCAACGTCACCTCTGTGGCGATGCCGAGCGTTCCTTCGGCGCCGACCAACAACGCGAGTGGATCGATCATCCCGTCGTAGCGGAGCCGATCCAACCCGTACCCACTAAAGCCGCGCGCCAGTTCGGGCAACTCGAACTCGTCATGTTCGGCTAACGGAAGGTCGAGGAGAGCCGTCCAGATCTCACCTGCTCGGTCTTCGGTAGTCGCCCGGCGTTGGGCCTCCGCGATGCTGACAGGTTCGGCGACGAAGAATGTGCCGTCGTCGAGGCACACTTCCATCGACACGACGTGGCGATGAGTTCGACCGTGTACCAACGAACCTTTACCCGCAGCGTCGGTGGCGATCATGCCGCCAACGGTCGCCCGGTTGAGCGTCGATGTGTGTGGCGCCCAAACCAGGTTGTGCTCCGCGAGCGCAGCGTTGAGTTCGCCAGCGACCACGCCCGGCTGGACAACAGCGGTCCGAGCCTCGACGTCGATGTGTCCAATGGCGTTGAGCCCACGTTTGAGATCGATCACCAGCCCGTTGGTGAGGCTCTGCCCATTGGTGCCGGTACCGCCACCTCGGGCCACGATTGGGAGTGGATTCGGCCGGGCTGCGTTGGTGCCGATGAGATCGGCGACATCGTTGGATGAACGAGGCACAGCCACTGCGGTCGGGCGGACCTGATAGATCGAGTTGTCGGTGGAGTAGACCGTTCGAGCCACATCGTCGGTCTGAAGTATTCGATTGTTCTCCAATGAACGGCGTGTCACGAGGTCAAGTTTCCCATCTCCTCGCAACGCCTGCACTGTCTGGTGCCAACGGGGCTGATTAGCTCTGCCGTCGAATGTGGGAAGTGAGCAGTTGCGCTGGTGATGATGCACCCAAAACGGTGAGTGCTGTGTGCAGGTCGGCTTTCAGCAGGCGAAGGTAGTTCTCGACGCCAGCCCCACCTCCCGAAGCCAACGCGTAGGCGATCGGGCGGCCGATCGCGATCAGGTCGGCTCCCGACGCAAGTCCCTTGGCCAGGTGCTCTCCGGTCGAGAACCCCCCATCGACGATGACCGCTGCCTGTCCATCGATCTCAGAGACCACCTCGGAGAGCGCATCCATCGTCCCGATCTGCCCGGCGAGCGCTCGTCCGCCGTGGTTTGACACATAGATTCCCGCCACACCAGCGTCGATGGCCCGTCGAGCATCCTCTCCGGACAGGACCCCCTTCAGGACTATTGGTAACGGCGAGACCTCGACAGCCCAGGCAATGTCGTCGAAGGTGAGCGAACGTTGAAAAGCGAGACGTTCGGCGCGCTCTTGGGGAGCGTTCACCAGGTTCGGCAGCGTCATCTGGCCGTGGTGATCAAAACCGCTCCGAACATCAACCCAGCGAGTTCCATAGTCGGGAACGTCCACGGTGATCACAGTCGCTCGATAGCCGCTAGCTGCGGCCCGTTTGAGCATCGAGCTCACCCACGCCCTATCTCCCCACCAATACAACTGGAAGAGCGAGGCCGCATTGGCGCTGGCGACATCCTCGAGGATCGGCGACGACGTGAGGGCGACCGTGGTGGCAGCTCCAACGAGTGCAGCGCCCTCAGCAACAGCGACGGCTCCGCCGTCGTCTACTAATTCCACCGGACCCATCGGAGCGGTCAACACAGGTACCTCGAGGTCGAGACCAAGGACCGTGGTTGCGGTGGAAGGGTTGCCAACCCCGACAGCAACCGACGGCACCAGCTTCGCTCTATCAAGAGCTGCAGTATTCGCGGCAACGGTGCTCTCGTCGCCAGCGCCGGCTCCGATGTGAGCAGCAAGATCGGGCGCCATGCTCGCTCTGCCAGCGTCGATAACGTCGACGGTGGTCTTAAACATGTGCGAGGCCAGTAATCGGTGTTGTCACGGCTGTTCGAGAGGTGACAGCTCGGTCAACAGTGCAAGGAATGCAGCAGAGTCGACCGCGGTAAGTGCTTCGCGGACGAGATCGTCGGTGCCGTCTTCGATCAACTGGCGGATATGTAGGCCCTCTTCGGTGACCGAACCATCCAGAAACCAGCCACGACTCTCAAGTTCCTCGCTTGGTGATCTCTCGCTCTGTAGTGACGTGCCTGCCCACGCCGATGTCAGAACCTCGACATCGCTCGCGGTAAGACCGACGTTTGTCCACGCGGTGACGTGGGCCTCGTTGCGGACGAGTCTCAACGCGGTGAGGCGCCACCAGAGGCGATGCAGAGCGTCATCCGGCTCGACGATTTCTTGGGCGAGCCCGACCAAGCCATGACGGTCCGTCGCGGTATCCAATACCGTACGAGCCATCTCCGAGACGGTGTCGACGACCGCACGGTCGGCCCCCCACAGGTCGAGACAAACAGCGTCGACGGCGCTGCTCACTTCGGCTGCGAGCGCCTTGACCGTCGGCGTTGGTGAGAGGTTGTCACCGGTCCGCTCGAAGAGGTCAGCTCCAACCAGGTCGTCGGCAAAGGATTTCATGACATCAGGGTCGCGGTAGATGTAACGCCGGAGAATCAGTGGTTCGGTGAGTTGGTTCCGGAAGGGGAGAAGGTTGATGAGCGGGCCAAATGTGTCCGCGGCGAGGGCTGAGGCAACCGGCAGGTCCTGATGCTGCTCGCGAATCGCGCCGCTTACGGCCCAGACAGGACGATCGATCAGGTGGGCGATCTCGGTGAGCTCAGACATGGGTGCGTCCTAGTGGTGGTCGTTGTTCGCATAGTGGCGTAACAATGTGTCGCCACCGAAGTCGGTTCGCAGGTCCCGCCAAACCGAATGGATGTGGTTGGCGCCTCGTTGGGTGTTGTCGTATTCGACCAGAAGGTCGCGACCCTGGAAGCGGTAGTAGTGGGGTTCGTGCTTCTCGATGCCTCCGGCCCAGGCAAAGGCGAGCGAATCAATTCGATCTCCCGCGAACTTTGCCATCTCTTCGTCGGCGAACTCCTCGGGTAGTCGTCCGAGGTAACAGGCCAGTAGCGCTCGCACGATCTCTTTGTTATCCGAGCTCATCGCAGCAACGCTTAACCCCTTGGGAGTCGAAGAGAACGCAAGTCCGTCGAGGTGTTCGGGCTCTAATCCCAGGTTCTTCTCCGCGTCCTTCTGGCGCTCGGCCCAGAGAACGGTGTCTTGCTCGCTGAGGTATCGGAAGACGGATTCAAGGCCGAGAGGTCGGTCCCCGTCGGTGATGATGCGACGGTTTGCCCCAACGATGTCGACCGGCGCTACAGGTGAGATGAGTGCTGTCTGAAACTCTTGTTGTTTCAACGCATGTGCCAGCTCTCGTCCAAGATCCTCCACGCCGGCGAGAGGGCGATGCATATGAGGGCCGAGAAGCGGGCTGTCGGCCGGGTTGGCGCCAAAAAAGTTGGGTGTGGTACCGGTGATGGCACCTTCGGAAATCCGATAGTTGAGTGAGAGGTGGTGACCGCCAAACCTCCAGGCCCAGTCGCGTGATGATGGATCTCCGTAGATCGCAATCCAGTACAAAAGGGGGTCTCGGCCACGTGCTCGGCCCGGAAAGTTAGCCGTCCAACCCTCGTTCATGTCGAGGACGTTTTCGAGCGCCATGATTGCCGAGGCCGTGGCGTAACCAGCCCTCGAAAGACCGGTCGCCAGCAACTGAAAGAGAAGCTTGTGTTGTGCCGGATCCATCTCTGTGAGTGCGAGACCACCGTGATCGGTCGGCGTATAGAACCACTCATATTGCTCATCGCTGCCGAGGGTTCCCAGCAGTTTTGATCGTTGCTCGGTGTCGACAGACTCGATCAGATCGCTGGCCGCTTCGGCCATGTCCATCGCTATCCGTCGACGTGCCGGGGTGGTCATGTAAGGAGCGCGAGGAGATCGGGCGCAACATCAGATCGAGCATTTTCGATGACTGCTGCTGCTGCGTCGACGAAGGCATTTCGTTCGTCAGCACTCAGGTCGAGCACGACCCGGCCCTCGGCCTCGAGACGCTCACGGACTTCGGTCTCGTAGCGTCCAGCAGCCTCCCGCTGATATTCGATCGCAGAACGGGCGGCAGCCCGGACAATCTCCGCACGATCGCCGAGCTTGTCCATCTCGGTTGGGTTGGCGAACAACCCCCTCGCACCATAGAGGTGTGCCGTGAGTGTGATGTGCTCGTGCTCGACCCCATAGGCCACGGTGTTGGCGAGCGGGTTCTCCTGCGCGTCGACATCACCGCGCTTGATCATTTCGATACCCGCGCTCAGCTCAGCGATCGTTGGTTCCATGCCCCACGACCTCGTTAGTGCAACATGGATCGGGTTTGGTTGGAGGCGAATACGAAGTCCAGCGCAGTCTTCGGGTGTTCGAATGTCCCGGTTCGTATTGGTCATGTGTCGGAGTCCGTTGTCCCAGAAGCCAAGGACTTCATAGTTCGCGTGTTCGCGAACCGCATTGGCCAGCGCAGCTCCGAAGGGGCCATCGAGAGCCTCGTGAGCATCGGCGACGGTTTGAAAGAGAAAGGGCACCTCGAGCGCGTCGAGCTCAGGGACCTGTGCGCCCAGGTAACTGGTTGAGTAATAACACCAGGTCAGTTCGCCAGCGTCGAGCATGTCGAACAACGCAGTCGCGGGTTTGCCAGCATCCATCACGTTGTAGGTGATCTCAGTTTGTAGTTCGCCGTTGGATCGCTGCTCGACCTCGCTGGCGAACCGATCGACTGCACGACTGTGAACTGAATCCCGGGGCGCATAGCCGCCGACCCGTACCGTTTGCGGTTTCATATGAGCCCCCTCAGACCTGACATAATATCTGATCTCAAGTCACGGAGGATTATCGGATGGATCTGCAGCTGGAGGACCCAACGCTTGCAAAGAGCCAGGCGTACATCGGTGGATCGTGGGTGGACGCCGACTCGTCGGCAACCTTCGACGTCATCAACCCCGTAGATGGATCGGTCGTTGGCGCCGTTGCTGATTTGGGCGTTGATGAGACTCGGCGCGCGATCGATGCAGCACATGTTGCAATGCCCGCGTGGGCTGCGTTAACCGCAAAGCAGCGCGGCGCCATCATGCGGACCTGGTACAACCTGCTCCTCGAGAATCAGGAGGACCTCGCCCAGTTGATGACCACCGAGATGGGTAAACCGATTCGTGAGTCCCGGGGTGAAGCCGTGTTCGCAGCGAACTTCGTCGACTGGTTCGCCGAGCAGGGCAAGCGGGCGTACGGGGAGATCATCCCTACCCATGACAACAGCAAGCGCCTAATGGTCTTGCGCCATCCCATTGGCGTCGTGGCGGCAGTGACACCGTGGAACTTTCCGATGGCAATGATCACCAGAAAGGTGGCTCCCGCAATCGCTGCGGGTTGCGCGACCGTGGTGAAGCCAGCCCAGGATTGTCCAATGACGGCGCTTGCGGTCGCAGAACTGGCCGAACGTGCCGGACTTCCCGGCGGGATCTTGAACGTCGTACCAACCTTTGACCCGGTCGACGTTGGCAAGGAACTCTCGACCAATCCAATCGTCAAGAAGATCTCATTCACCGGGTCGACCGCGGTCGGCAAACTCTTGATGGCCCAGGCCGCGGGCACGGTGAAGGCCGTCTCGATGGAACTGGGCGGCAACGCACCGTTCATCGTGTTCGACGATGCGGACATCGACGAAGCGGTCGAGGGAGCGATCGCCTCGAAGTACCGCAACACCGGGCAAACATGTATCTGCGCCAACCGATTGTTCGTACAAGACGGCGTCTACGACGAGTTTTCTGCCAAGCTGGCCACGCGAGCTTCCGAGTTGAAGGTCGGAGATTCACGGGCACCTGAAACCGAGGTCGGTCCCTTGGTGAATGCGGCAGCGCTCGAGAAGGTCAGCGGATTGGTCGACGCAGCGGTCGCGAGCGGAGCGACGGTCCTCACCGGAGGCGCTGCTCATGAGCGCGGCGGTAACTATTACGAAGTCACCGTGCTCGGCGATGTCACCTCGGACATGGACATCGCGAACGCGGAGATCTTCGGCCCAATCGCACCGCTGTATCGGTTCAGCTCTGAAGAAGAGGTGATCCAGCTCGCCAACGATACGCCGTACGGTCTCGCTGCGTACTTCTTCGCTGGTGACCTCGCGCGTGTGTGGAGGGTCAGCGAAGGTCTTGAATACGGAATGATCGGAGTCAACACCGGACTCTTCTCGACCGAGATCCATCCCTTTGGTGGCATGAAGGAGTCGGGCATTGGTCGCGAAGGCTCCCACGACGGCCTCGACGAATACCTCGAGACTAAATACGTCGCCGTCGGAGGAGTCTGAACCTAGCGCACAAGAGCGGGGAGGTCAGCCTTTTGGCTCGGGCCAGGTTCCGGGCCAAGTATCGACGACGGTCTGGTAGTAGGTCTTGACCTTGTCCGGGTCGAGGTGCAATGAGCCCTTAATCTTGTCGACCTCGCTCGAAACTTCGACGGGGACGCGGAGCGCATCGACGAAGCGATTGAACAGGTTGAAGAAGCAACTCATGAGCGTGATCTCGACCAGCTCGGCATCGTTGAACAACGGTTGGACTTGTTCGAAGACGCCGTTGCTTTCACGCGCCGTGTTTAGGGTGACATGTTCTGCCCAAAGGACCGCTGCTTTCTCGCGATCGCTCAGCAGATCTGACTCCATGTAATCGTCGCTACCAATGGCATCGATCTGTTCGTAGGTGATTCCTGCCGCTTGACCAAGCGACGTGTTGTGAGCCGTTCAATACGCACAGCCATTGAGATGGCTGGTCTTGATCACGATCATCTCTTTGATCTTTGTTTCAAGGACGCTGCCTGCCCCCTCCCGTTGCAGCACTGCATTGAATGGCACGAGCATCTTTGCGACCTGAGGGGAGTGGGCCAGGACTTGGTAGGACGCGGGAACCCGGCCGAGCATGGCCTCGACCGCGTCGAAGAGCACCTTGGTGTCACCTGAGGCGTCTTCACCTGAGATAAGCGGAACCCGTTCTTCGTAGCTCATGACCAACCCTCAAAAACTGGATGCATGTGATCTCCCTATGGCCCCGATCGAGGCATTTCCTACATCATATATAACGCGGGTCAACTGCGCCCACGCGGTCTTGACGCGGTCTTGGATTGGACTGCCGCGGCGCCTCTCGGCCTCTCGTGGGGCGGGTTGTATATCATATAGCATGATGTCGCTTCGGAGTTCGGTGCTCGACGAGCGCCCGCTCTTCACCGCGGGCCTCTTCGCTGTGGTTGCGTCGTTCCCGCTGTTCTTCGCAGGTGGTTTTGCAGTACGGCTGCAAGATGACCTCGGAATCACCAAGTCAGAGTTCGGTTTGACGATCTCGGCGTACTTCGTCACCTCGGCGATTGGGTCGTTCACGATTGGGAGCCTGATCGACCGGTGGGGGACTCGAGCAGCCTTTGCCATTGCGTCGGTCGGTGGAGGTATCGCTGCGATCCTGGTGGCTCTGTCCCAGTCGTTCTGGACGTTGGCGTTTGCGTTAGCCGTCGCGGGTATCAGCAATACCTCAGGGCAGCTCGGCGGCAACCGGGTTCTTGCACTGGTCGAGCAGGGTCGCCAGGGCCTCGGGTTCGGGCTCAAACAGGGGGCGGTGCCACTTGGTTCGCTCATCGCTGGCGCGGTGGTTGGCAGCGTCGGAGTCGACTTCGCCTGGCGCGGCGCATTCTTTGCCTATTCGCTGATTGCGTTCGCGACGGTGCTGCTCATCCCAGACCACGACGGCGAAGCATCGTCGAGGGAGCAGCGACGCCCGGTGGGCGCCGACTGGCCCTATCTGCTCGCCCTCGCCGTTGCTGGCTTTCTCGGTGGGGCAGCGGGCAATGGGCTGGCCGTGCTCACCGTCGATGCGTTCGCTGATGCCGGCTTCTCTGAACGCGCGGGAGCGTTGGCGCTGGCGATTGGAAGTGGTGTGACGATCCTCAGTCGAACATGGATTGGATGGCTTGCTGGACGCCGTAGTTCCGCAGGGTTCGTCGAGCTCGGTGTAGCAATGGCGGTTGGGGCGGTTGGATTTCTTCTGCTCTTTCTCGGCCGAAGCAGCGACACGCTGTTGTGGCTTGGTTCGGCAATCGCGTTCCTTGGCGCATGGGGTTGGCCAGGTGTGATGTACTACACGGTGGTTCGAAACGCGACGACGACTCCCGGCACAGCGACAGGTTTTGTGGTGACCGGCGTGTTTATGGGCGGTATCGCTGGTGCACCGGTTCTCGCATCGATCGCCGACCGGTCGAGTTATGGGTCGGCATGGCTGACCGCGACGGTGATGGGAGCCGTAGCGGTCGGCTTGGTTGCGATTGCCAGCTGGTTGTCCTCTCTTCAGAGGTCCCGGCGCGACGAGGCGCCCGCCGCCGCCCTCGCGTAGAGCACCGCGCTACTAGTCTTTCCGCTCGAACCAGTTGCCGTCTTCGTCCTCGGCGACCAGACCGCGGTCTGAAAGCACTCCGAGGGTGTCGCTGATCTCGTCGGTGTCGACACTGACTCCCGACAAAGCCGCGTTCACCAACTCGAAGAGCTCCGCCTCAGTCTTTGGTCCTTCCACGATGCGGCGCATTACTAGCGGCGCAAGGGCGGCAAGGTCCTTGGTCTCGTATCCAGGGTTTGGTGCCTCTTGCAGTTCGAGATCGAGAGTTACCCGTTCGGGCATGAAGCATGTCTCGCCAGTACACGCCTGGTACTTCACCTCGACGCTGAGCGGGACATCTCGTAGATCGTCTCCAGCGGTGTCTCGATTCGTCAGCAGGAAGAAAGGGATCGCGATGTCGATCGTTCCGTCTAGTACGTAGAACGTCTCGGGCAAGCCCTCAATTTTGAACTCGTGACCTTCGAGCGGCGCGACATCTTCGACCTTCAGCGTCTCATCGCCAGTGAGCTCCACAGCAATTGCATTAAATCCGTCCGGAACCGGCTCGGTGTAGAGGTGCGCATCGGGTTCGAGCATGAAACGAACGTGTACCTCCTGCAATTGGTTTGCGGAGATGACCGGCGCGTCGAGCCACGCCGCAACCTGCACGCCCGGCGACTCGCTACTCACCAACCCAACTGGTTCGTTCTCACCTTCGAAGAACTCTCCCATAAGCGTATTGGCGGTTGGGCGGATGCGGTGCGATTGCTCAAGTCGCTTGCCGACCAAGATGCCGTCCTCGTCTAGCAGGAAACTACCCGGATAGGGGATGCCTCGATGGCGATCCTCGACCTTGCGGTTGTAGGCCGCCCGTTCCTCTTCGAGGGTGACGTTGAGCAGGCCAAGTTCGGTGATGACCGCGCTGCCCTCGTCGCTGAGGAGTGGATAGGTAATGCCATGAGAGTCGGCGAAACGCGTCAGCGTGTCGACGGGGTCATAGCTCAGTGCATAGACGGCAACGGAGTCGTCGCGTTGTTCGAATGTTCGTTGCAGCTCGACCAGCTGCGCTCGGCACCATGGTCACCAGTCTGCACTTCGATGGACGACGAATAACGCCTTGCGTCCGCCACGGTGCTCATGAAGGTTGATCATGGCACCGGATTGATCGGGGAGGGTGAGGTCGGGGAATTTCTCACCGACGTTCGGGCCGATGGCCTCGGCGTCGATCTCTGGAATTGGGAGGTCAATAAAGTCAGTCATTTCGGACCCTGATGGTTGGCTCAAGTGCATCGGACATTGTCTTGTGGAGGTAGCACGTCTTCTCCGCGATCTTCATGAGGCGCTCGAACGTCGCATCGTCTTCGTCACCGCTCAAGAAGAGGTGGGTATCGGCGGGCTGGGCGCCACCCCGGCCATCTGCGTCGAGCGTGAACGGCGTGAATTGAACGAGCCGGACGCCGCGGATTCCCATCTTTTGGTATTCGATGTAGCGCGACATCTGGGTCATGTAACAGAAACCGATTCCCGCGGCCAGCAAGGCAAGGCCGGACGGTGCCATTTCTGAATCCATGCGTTCATCGGACTTCAGGGCGAAGTTGCTTGCTCCGGGCATCCCGAGCACAACGTCGGTCTCGGTTGCACAATCAGGATGGATCAGCGTGCTTCGGCCAATCACCGGACGGATGGCCGGGCCGGTCGACATGTCCCCCGACGCCACAGCCTGGACACCCTCGGATTTTTCGCCGGTCTTGTAGATCAGGTCGGCAAAGGTATCTGCTCCAACTTCGGGGCTTGGCGCACTCGAGTAGCTCACATAGGGATCGACGACATCATCGGCCGAGGACGCGAGCATCGTTGTGACCTTTCGGCGCCGGCCGTTGACGTAGATCGCAAATGTGTTCCGTAGCGGGCGTCGCATCAGCGCGAACGCTGGTGACGCGTCGACTGCATCGGTCACCAGTCGAGTGAGTTCGACTGCTGGTGTGTCGTTGGAGAACCCCACTTCGATCGAGGCAGGTTCCGCATATCCTTCGCCGGTCCCTTTAAAGAACGAGCCGGTCATGAAGTAGCCGGTGTCGAGTGACATCTGCATGCCCGTGACATTGATCGATCGCTGTTTCGCGAGCGTCACGATGCGGTTTGTCAGGTCAGCATGGAGTCCAGCGTTAAAGAACCCGAGCGGAAAGGGCGCAAGATCGGTACCGCGCAGATGACCATCTTCATCGGTGGTCATACGCCAAGAGGTGCCACCCTCTCCTTCGGTGACGATGCCTTCCTTTTGATGGCCTTCCATCTGTCGCGCCTCGACTTTGAACACATCGGTCGAGGGGCCGCTACCCAATACGCCCGGCCGTGACCCACTTCCGGCCACCTTGAAGCCCAGTGGGTGACCGAGCCGTTCAATACTGTCCATCTGCATTGTTACGAGAGTGCCTTTCGCTTGGGGTCCTGAAACTCGTCGACGAGCGCTGCCATGACGCTCGCATAGGTGATGTGGCAGAGCCAGGTCCGTGAAGCTTCGTAGAGGTCCATGTCCTTCACGCCCCGGGAAATGCCCAGCAATGGCATGTAACCGCCGAAGGCGAGCGCCCAGATGGCGGTTCCTGATGCGATGCCATGGCTCAGTCTGTGGATTTCCTTGTTGCGCATTGCGAGTGCGAACGCCGATCCCCACACGCCGCCGAATGCGAGGTGGGTGAGTTCGCCGATGCGAATTTGGGTGTCCTTGTCGAGCGGAGCCTCGCCGGGCTGGAAGGTTTCCCGACTCTTCTCGACGACCTTCTCATAGTGGGTTGTTCCCATCGGCTTTTGTGGTTCGACCATTCGGCGCATCGTGATACTCACGCCCGCCATACCAATGGTTCCGGCGACTCCGGCAAAGAAGCCGCTGACAATATTGTTCATTTGATCATCCATTCAGCGTTCACGGTCGAGCCCGCGTCACGAAACAGGTTCATGACCGGGCAACGAGCCTCGGCGTTTAGGGCCAGCTTGTTCATCCTCGCCTCTGTCTCTTCGGTGAAGATCGTGATCGTGATGTCCACCGTGTCGAAGTACGGACGGAACCCCGGAACGCCCTTTGGGCCTCGAAGGTCGACGGTTCCGGCTGCGTCGATCTCGACGCCCTCGTAGTCAAAGTCCATCGCGCTAGCGACGTTGTGAATCATGACAGCTTTGCAGCCAACAAGTCCTGCCAAGACGGTTTCGAGCGGTGTCGGGCCAGTCTCGTTTCCGCCCGACGTGATTGGTTCGTCGGTGATCGTGACCGGATGGTTTCCAATCGTGACTTCGGTTCGTGCGGTCGCGTCGTTGACGGCGTGGACCGACCGAACCGCCATTCTCTTGACGTCGGGGTCGAAGAATGGTGCGACGCGCTCCTCATTGGTCAGTTCGGGTTTGCTGTTGGTCTCCAATTGAGCGTCCTTCTCAAGTAGACGACGCGGTCTCGAGAGCTTCGAGAACGCGTTCAGGGGTAAGGGGCAAGCTGCGCAATCGACAGCCGGTCGCGTCGAAAACAGCATTGGCAATCGCGGCGGCCATCGGGCCTTGGGCTGCTTCGCCACAACCGAGCGGCCGTTGGTCGGGTCGGTCGAGCAGGATTGAACGGATCGGAAAGGAGTCTGAGAAGCGCAGCACTGGATAGCTCTCCCAGTCCTCGCTGATAATTCCGTCGGGTTCCATCTGCACGCGTTCGATGAGCGTCCAACTTGCTGCTTGGACGGCGCCACCTTCGAGCTGATTGCTGACACCGTCAGCACTGATGATGCGGCCCGCGTCGCACGCCAACGTCGCGTTCACGATAGTTATCACGCCGCTGTCGGTGTCGACGGCAACATCGGCAATGGCTCCAAGATAGGCATGGCTGTTCTTGTATTGAGCAAACGCTATGCCGCGGCCGTGGCCAACGGGTAGAGGTGTGTTCCAAGCTTCTCCTGCAAGCGCCTCGATGACGTCGCGAACTCGCGTGTCGTTGAGGTGGTCGAGGCGAAACTGGACCGGATCTGCACCTAGGCTGTGGGCGACCTCGTCGACAAACGATTCGATTGCGAAAACATTGGTGAACGCACCGAGGGCTCGAAGCGCTGAGGTACGCACTGACGTGCTCTGTACCAGATGGACCCGCCCGGTCTTGTTGGCAATGTCATAGGGAGCATTGCTGTTGCGGTGGGCTCCGCCGTAGCGGTGCAGCGCCGGCTGGGGAACAGGGCGCTGCATTGGTTCGGCCAAATGCCACGTTGCCAACAAGTTTGACGATTGATCAGGTTCGCTGCCAGGCCGCATTGAGTGGCTGTAGCTCCAATGCTCGGTATCGAGCGCTGCGATTTGTCCGTTTGCGACGTCGGCGCCAACCTTGACGATCATCGCAGGCCCATAAGGCTCCCATCGGTGTTCGTCGGCGCGGCTCCAGGCAGTAAGGACCCGCCTGTCAGGTACTGCCATGGCCAAGAGCGCCGCGTCGAGCGAGACATCGTCCGCGCCGTTGTGTCCGTAACAGCCCGACCCTTCGGCGGCTCGGATTCGAATGTTGTCCACTGGTTGTCCAAGGGCTTTGGCCAGGGACAGTTGAAGCGGGTAGGGACCTTGGGTGGATGACCAGACGGTGAGATTGGTGCCGTCGTAGTGACCGAGCGCTGCAGATGGCCCTAGCGATGCGTGCATCGTGAAAGGCCTGGAGTAGGTGGCGGTGATGTCGAAGGTGCGGGGCGCACGGTCGTCGAGCGGGCCTACGTGGTCGCTTATAGGTGCCCCGTCCACTAGGTCATAGTCGGCGCTGGGTTGTTTGAGCAGATCCTCGACGTTGGACGGGATGGCCGATGTTCCTTCCCACATCGCGTCGGCTCGAAGCTTCTCGATCGCGGCATCGGCAATTTCTTCTCGTTCTGCGACGACTCCAACGAAGCTGCCATTTTGAACAACGGCCAGTACTCCGGGCATCGATTCTGCAACCGAAGCATCGAGTTGGGATAGGCGGGCCTCGTAGCTCGGCGGACGCAGGACCCGTCCGTGCACGGTCGACTCGTCCATCATGTCGTGAACAAAGGTTGGTTGAGCGGAGATCTTCTTCGGAAGGTCCACGCGGGTGTTCGCAGCTTCAGCCTGAGGGTCGACCATCGAGCGCGCGGAAGTGATGTCTACCTCGGCGATGAAAGGAATTCCGCCGTGCAGATCCCAATACGTGATAGCGGTTTGGCGTTCGGCGTCGATGATTGTCCCATCGTGAACAACGAGGGAATCGGCTGGGACACCGAGCTGGTCGCTAGCTCGATTCACCATCAGAGTGCGGGCGGTTGCGCACGCTGCGCTGATGGCTTCACCTCCCAATTCGATCGACAGACTGCCCGAGGTACGGCCCTCGTCGGGGTTGATTTCAGTGTCCACGGTTTCGAGCAAGATGCGCGTGCGGTCTACCCCTAATTCGGTCGCCGCGATGGTGGCGAGCGCGGTGTGAATGCCTTGCCCGAGCTCAACCTTTCCGGTGAACACCGTGATCGTGTCCGCTGGGTCGATGCGGATCCAGGAATCGAGGCTGGGGTTGTCGATCGTGGATTGGGTTGGTCGTGGTTCGTTGGTTGCACGAGGCTCGAGCGGGCTCTGGGTTCGAACTTCCCAGATCGGGTCTTGGGGATCGCCGATACGAAAGCGAATTGCACGTCGCACACGGTCATAGACGCCGCAGCGGCAAATGTTGGTATCGAGCACTTCGCGGATCTGTGCGTTACTCGGGTAGCGAATCTGGTTGAGTAGCCCTTGGGTAGCGACGAGCATGCCGGAGATGCAAAAGCCACACTGGCCAACTTGTTCAGCGAGGAAGAAGTCTCGTAGATCGTCGAGAGCTTCGGCGGTGGTGATGTCCATGTCGACCACCGATGACACCGGCAGCTGACAGCTCGGTAGAGCACGGCCGTCGAGCAGCAGACAACACGAGTAGCACTGTTCTTGTGCGCACCCGCGCTTAGCCCCATATTGGTCGAGGTCTTGTCGAAGCACGTTGAGCAATGGGGTGTCGGGGTGGACATCGAGGTCATGAGTCGCGCCGTTGACCTTCAGCCTCATTGGTTCGGTAGGATCTCCTCGACCCAAAAGAGGTTTGCAATTGCCTCGAGGTTGTCCTGGGTTACCGCACGAAGGCGGATGCGCGTTGGGTCAGAGCGATCGCGTCCGGAAAAGACGCCCAGGCTGCTGAGTTCTTCTCGGTGGAAGGTCTCTGGCTCGAACGGAAGGTCTACCAAGACGTCGACTCGCTCTGCATTGCGGTCGATGGCCTCGTTGATCTTGTCGCCGCTCGTGAGGCGGCCATAGATGGGTGCGGTGAGAAGAAGTATCGCCAACAAGATGAGGCCGATCAGAGGTGTGACCCATTCGCGCCGGCCCCTACGATCGTCTTCGACGAGGGCCTGATCCGGCGTTGGCGGCGGGGC
>CAZSYL010000004.1:29081-43630 GCA_964610745.1 uncultured Acidimicrobiales bacterium | reverse complement strand
GCCTCCACCAGTCCCCAGCGCTCGACCGTTCGACGCTCGAGGGGCGCGAGGAACCCTCGGTCCATGATGAGGCCGATGATGCCGATGGTGAGCGCGCCGGCGACGATGATGTCGGCTCGGGCGAACTCTTGGGAGATGAAGATCCACTGACCAAGACCAGAGGTTGCACCGACGAGTTCGGCGGCAATCACTGCACGCCAGCCAAAGCCGAGCCCTGAGCGCAGCCCAGACATCACGTGGGGGAGCGCCCCAGGGATGGTGACGTTGCGAATGATGTGCATGCGCGACGCACCGAGTGTGGCGAGGCTGCGATCGAGAACTTCTGGAACGCTTCGTACGCCGAGCACCGTGTTGCCAAAGATCAAGAAGAAGGCGCCGTTCCACACGATGAAGATGACGAACTGTGGCCCGATGCCAAACCAAGCAATGGCGAGTGGGATCCAGGCAATGCCCGAAATGGCGTTCATGGCGGTTACGAGAGGTCCAATGAAGTCAGAGAATCGCCTTGAAAGGCCAGCGATCAAACCAGCGATCACGCCAGTTGAGGCTGCAACGGCAAAACCGATAGCGAGACGAAACAGGCTTGAGAGCACGTTCGGCCAGTACTCGTCGGCCTCGGTGAACGGAACACTCAGAACACTGAGAGGTCGGGGGAGAATGCCGATCGGCGGGTTGTTGATGGCAATGACCGAGAACCAAACGGCGATCAATAAGGCGAATGGAACGATGGGAAGGATGATCTGCTTCGCGCGCTGCCAAGCCGTGGGCTTCAGCGACGGAAGTATTGGTGGTGCTTTCGGCGGGGGTGTTGGTGTAGGGGCGGTGAGGGTCATAGTCGCAGCATTCCCCATCGATTGTTGGTGTATTCCTCGATCGGTCGAAGAATCAGGCGATCCATCAGCAACCAAACGACACCGATGATGATCATGCCGAGCATCACTCGCTCGATTAGACCGGAGGTGCGGGCGTTGAAGATGAGAAAGCCGAGGCCACCTCCGCCGACCACGAACTCGCCAGCGATGAGCGCTCGCCAACCAAAACCGATGCCAAGACGTAAGCCGGTCATCACGCTCGGGAACGAACCGGGTATGTAGACATCGCGGATTGTTCGAAACCAACTCGATCCCATCGAGCGGCTCGCATCACGCAACACCGTCGGGATCGTGCGCACGCCGATCATGGTGTTGAAGATGACCGGGAAGATCATCGTGTAGATGATGATCGCCGAGATGGTTCGATCGGTAAAACCGAACCAAACGATTGCCAGGGGCAACCATGCAATTCCCGAGATTGCGTTAAAGAAGCGCAGGATTGGTTCGGCC
This sequence comes from uncultured Acidimicrobiales bacterium, assembly GCA_964610745.1. GTDB lineage: Bacteria > Actinomycetota > Acidimicrobiia > Acidimicrobiales > SHLQ01 > SHLQ01. The sequence goes on along the minus strand of CAZSYL010000004.1, from coordinate 42,308 downwards.
GCTCGGCCAATGTCTTTATCGATGCCGAGGATCCAACCAATGGGGATACCAACGAGTAGAGCGATTCCCCCGCTGAACGCTAGACGGCCAATGCTCTGCGAGATGTAGGCGGGAAGGGTGCCTTCACGGACGACCTCGAAGAACGATGTGACAACCCGCTGGGGCGGAACCAGCCGTGTGTCAGGCGGGTCGAAGATGACTTCGACCCCCCACCACACAAGAATGAGGAAGGCGAACGGAAGGGTCGATGATACCGACCCGAACAAGCGTCCCCGTTTGTCCGCTTTGTCGCGGTCGGCGATGAGCTTGCGCTCAATGGCGGCATTTTCGACCTTGGCCTTCTCGCGTTCGACATCTGGGCCATCTAGCTCTGGCTCTACGGCGATCGCCACGAAACTATCCTCCTCGGTCCGGATCTGGAGCTGTTGTTGAATCGGTTTCTGCTGCGAGAGTCGCTTCGTGTTCGCCGCGTACGAGGGTCAGTACTTCTTCCACGCATTCAGCCAGACTCTCGTCTGTACTCATCTGTTCCCATGTCCGCCCATCGCGGGGCACCGGTACGTTCACCGATGCCTTCACTCGTCCAGGTCGGGCAGCTAGGGCGATCACCCGATCCCCCAGGAACACTGCTTCTTCCACCGAGTGGGTGATGAAGAACACGGTCTTCTTGGTCTCGACAGTAAGACGAATCAACTCTTCCTGCAAGGTCTGCCTGGTCATGGCATCGACCGCAGCGAAGGGCTCATCCATCAAGATAATCTCGGGATCTGAAGCCCAGGTTCGCGCCACCGCAACACGTTGTTTCATACCGCCCGACAGCTGATGGGGGTAGTGGTTTTCAAAGCCGCGAAGCCCAACGAGATCGGTCAGCTCCGCGACCTTCTTTTCACGGACGTCCTTTGGAACCTTTTGGATCTCGAGACCATGACCAATGTTGCGTTGCACATTGCGCCACGGCAGGATCGCCAATTCCTGGAACACCACACCACGATCTTGCCCTGGCTTGGTGATGAGGTTTCCGTGAACTCGGGCCTCTCCTGAGATTGGCTTAAGGAAGCCAGCCAAGATCTTGAGAAGCGTGGTCTTGCCACAACCCGACGGGCCCACCACTGTGATGAACTCGCCGGGTTGAATTGCAAGGTTGATGTCGTCGAGAGCATGGACCGTCGACCCACTTTGTGGGTCGACGAACCAATGACTTAGCCCATCGACGGTGAGGGTGGCCGTGGCCCTATCAGCAGCTGCCACGGTGTTGCCTTCGCTCAAGGTTTCCTTAGCCCCTCAGTCCGGTGCACTCTTCAACCGAGGTTGGAAGAGGTGGCAAGTCTTCGACCCATTGTGGGTTTGCATCGATGACCTCTTGAAGAAGCGAGGCGTCGATCAGGTCAGCAGCGAGGAACGCAACGTCACTTTCGACTGCGCCCGACTCGATGAGCTGCGCTGCGGTCGTCTCGACGCCGTACTCGGTGCACACCGAGACCCGAGGGTCATAGGTGTTGTTCGCAAGTGCGGTCTGTGCGTCTTCGAGGGTGATTCCCTCGATGAACGACAAGACAACCTCAGCAGCTGCATCTGGGTCTTGGCGGATGATGTAGGTCGCTTCGACGATTCCCTCGATGAAAGCGGTGAAGGTCTCGGGATCACTCTCGAGCTGACCGTCGACTGCGCCGAGGCCGATCGTGCTGGTCACGAATGGCTCGCCTGCAGAAACGGTGACGGCGTTGTCGCCGAGCTGGCGAGCGGCCGTCTCGTGGAAGGGCGAGAACGGCACGATTACGTCGACCTCGCCGTTGACGATGGCCGGAACCATGTCCGGTGCGCCGAGTGCAAGCACTTCGATGTCGTCTTCGGTGAGACCATTCTGTGAGAGGAACTCGTTGAGGTATGCCCGTGGAGTTCCGCCACCGGTTACACCAACGGTGAGGCCGGTGATGCTGGCTGGGTCGGTGGTCACGCCGCTATCGGCGCGGCCGATGATGTGGATCCAGTCGACGTACTGAGCGTTCAACGCATCGTTGTTGTAGGGAGCGACAAGCTTTGTGAGCAGGCCACCTGCACGCTGAGGTGCAACGCCGGTTCCGGCGTTCACGCCGCCGAACTCGGCCTGACCCGACTGCAGACCTGCAGCGATATCAGCGCCAGAGCCGAGGGTCTGGAGATCGACGTTGAGACCGCGTTCTGGCCAGAGTCCAAACTCATTTGCCACGAACGCAGGCAGGTGAGCCATGTTGTTCACGACGAGCATCGTCACGTCCTGGAACTCTTCGGGCTCAGCAGCAGGCTCTTCGTCCGCGGGCTCTTCGTCCGCGGGTTCGTCTGCAGGCTCGTCTGCGGGCTCATCGGCCGGATCATCGTCCGACTCAACGACCGTGTCATCGGTCCCAACATCATCGGCTGCCGAGTCGCTTGAGCTGCACGCAGCGGCGACCAAAGCAAGTGCCATCAGAAGTACGAGTAATTTCCGGATCATTGAGTTCCCCCTCAAGGTTTCGAAACGAGTGGACCGATGTGCCCGCTGGTAACGAGAATGCATAATATATGATGTCGGGACCGATGTCACATCGGTCACAGCATGAGGCGCTCTTCGTATTCGACGCGAGACATGATCTCGGCATCACCATCGGTGATCAGCACCATGTCCTCGATCCGGACGCCACCGCCTCCGCGAACGTCGGGGACCCAGACGAGCGGTTCGACGGCGAAGACCATGTTCGGTTGGAACTCGATTCCGGTTGCTCCCGGTAGCGTTTCGCCAATGTACGGAGGCTCGTTGGCTCCAATGCCTATGCCGTGACCAATGAAGAGGCTGAACATGTGCTCGGCTAGGCCATAATCGCCGACCTTGTTGATAATCGCCTCGGCCGCATCGATGTTCGTGAAGCCTGGTCGCATCTTCTCAACTCCGGCCATGAGGCCTTCATAGACGGCGGTGTAGATCGTCTTCTGCTGTTTGGACGCCTTGCCGATGATCGTGGTTCGGCCAATATCGGCGAAGTAGCCATTCCACATTGCTCCGATATCGATAAAGGCCAGGTCGGAGTTTCGCATCAGCTTGTCGGTCGCCAGTCGATGAGGTGGCGACATGTGCTCACCGGAGGCCACAAACGGGGTGATCACGTGGGCCATCTCGCCGCCCAGGTGAAAAAGGGTCTGCATGGCGTCACCTGCGACCTCGAGCTCTCTGCGTCCGGCTCTGGTCGAGTCGAGCGCCCGTTGGGTCACGGCGTCGCCGATTGCGCACGACTCGTGGAGAATCTGGATCTCGACATCAGACTTGATCAGTCGAGCGCGCTGCATGATCACATCGCCGTCGACCAATTCCACATCGGGGAGGTGCTTGCGCAACGCATCGATGAACGAGATGTTCGCGGCGTCGACGCCCAATCGGCCGCTGTCCAGGCGACGGTTAACCAGGATTGGTTTGAGGATGTCGCTCACAAAGCCATCGACGAGTTCGGCCTGTTCCATGATCGGGATCGCATGTGATTCGCCGATCCACGACATGCCCATGCGAGCCTTATCGAGCTCACCTCCCGAGCACAGTAGAACGGGGTCGCCATCGGGCTGAACGAGGGCGCCGTTGAGCGACATTGTTTTCCCGGCAATGAGTTGAGCTCGAAGCGATGTCAGATACCGAACGTTCTCGTCCTTCCACACCAGCAAGCCGGCAAGGTCTGCCTCCCGAATCTCGCGTTGCGCGTTTTCGACGCGCTCCTTGCGCATTCGTGGGAGGTCGTAGCGGTCCTCCCAGTCAACAGCGAATGGACCCTTGGCGTATCCCGGCATAGCAGACCTTCTCCATCTTCTCGCATTTAATCGTGCATTCTATATTGTGTACGATGGTGCCTGCCCAGCCCCGTGCGAGGTTCTCAAGCGGGGGTGGTCAGATCGGAGGCAAAGGGAGAAAAATGCCACTTTCATCAGACGATGTCGCCCTGGTAACCGGGGCGTCCAGCGGAATTGGCGAGGCAACTGTCGTCGCTCTTCGGGAGCGGGGAGTGGAGGTTCATGCAGCGGCCAGGCGTCTCGATCGTCTCGAAGCTCTAGCAGAGCGGACCGGCTGCATTCCCCATCAGCTCGATGTGCGTGACCGGGAGGCGGTGACCGCCATCGGCGAGTCGGTGCCGGTCGACATCCTGGTCAACAACGCCGGCCTCGGGCGCGCCCTCGGATCGTTATGGACGGCGCCGATCGAGGACATCGAGATGACGATCGACACCAACGTCACCTCGGCGATACACATGGTGCGCGCGGTGTTGCCCGGCATGGTCGAACGGGGGAAGGGTCACATCGTCAACATGAGCTCGGTTCTTGCTTTGTATCCCGCACCCGCCGCGCTCTACGGCGCGACCAAAGGCGCGATGCACAAGCTGAGCCGTGATCTCCGCCAAGAGTTGCAGGGCACCGGAATTCGCGTGACCGAGATCAACCCCGGTCGTGTGACCACCGAGTTCTACAACGTCGCGATAGATGATGAGGAAAAGCTGGCCAAAGCCACCGATACAAAAATTGAGGAGGTAACAGCTTCCGATGTTGCGGCCTCGATCGTCCACGTCGTCGATGCCCCATGGCGGGTGAACATCAGCCAACTTGAGATCGTGCCGACCGAACAGACCTATGGTGGTTCCCAGTTCGTCCCATTCGCTGGCCGCGAGAAAGGCATCTCATGACAACCCCTGTCGTCGTCGTTACCGATTACATTTTTCCGAACCTCGAGCCCACCGAACAGATGATGGCCGACTTGGGATGGGAACTGAGGGTGGCCAAGTCGCGAGAGACGGCCGATGTTCTCGACGTTGCTCGCGATGCTGACGGCATCATCACCTGCTATTCGGACCTCAACCCGGACGTCATTGCTCAGCTCGAGAATTGCAAGGTGCTGGCTCGTACCGGGACTGGCTACAACAACATCAATGTCGAGGCTGCAACCGAGGCTGGCATGTTCGTCACCAACGTTCGCGCGTATTGCGACGACGAGGTCTCCGACCACTCGATGGCGCTTCTTCTTTCGGTGGCGCGGAAGATCCCCTTTCTCAACAACCAAGTGCACGCGGGAACGTGGGACGAGGGTTCGGCCAAACCGCTGCATCGCATCCGGGGCAAGGTGCTGGGACTTGCGGGCTTTGGCAACATTCCGCGCCAGGTCGCGGTCAAGGCGCAGGCATTCGGCATCGAGGTCATTGCCTATGACCCGTTCGTCGAAGATGAGACCTATGAGGCGCTCGGTGTTCGCGGGGTCTCACTCGACGAGATGTTCCGTGAGGCGGACTATTTCTCCGTTCACGCGCCGCTCAATGACGAAACCCATCACATGTTCAACGCTGAGGCCTTCGCAAAGATGAAGCCTGGAGCGATCATTGTTAATACCGCACGCGGCCCTCTCATCGATGTAGAGGCATTGGCCGATGCGCTCGATTCGGGTCAGGTTGTGGGCGCTGGTTTGGACGTGCTTCCCGACGAGCCGCCAGCAGCTGATCTACGGCTTTTGGGCCGCGACAACGTTGTGCTCACGCCACATGTCGGCTTCTACTCAGAAGACTCGGTCGTCGACCTCCAGACGCTCACCGCAAAACAGGTGGTCATGGCGATCAACGGCGAGGTCCCGGACTTCGCCGTGAATGCCAAAGAGCTTGGTCACTAGCAGCTACCTGTCGAAACGTGTCCATTCGAACGGCGTAGGTGGCTAGCTCGCGGGAGCTCGGGTTTCGCCGATGACCAAGACCAGCCACAGGATCGCAAAGCCCCCTGCTCCAGCGAGACTTATCGCGGCAACGCCGAGCGAACTCGCAGCCGCCACGACACCGACGACGATCGGCCCAAGGCTGCGGCCGACCGATTGAACAGCAGCGAGGCCGGCGAGAAACTCAGCGGTCGCGTCCTTGGGTGCAAGATCGCTACCGAGCGTCAAGATGGCTCCTGAACTCAAACCGTTCCCAATACCCATCAGAATCCCAGCGAGGATCACCCCGAGCACCGATCCTGCAAACCAAGCAAAGCCCAGCGCGATCAAACCAAGCGCTATCAGGCCAAACGCTGGCACCATTCCCCATAGTCGTCCCAACCGGTCCATGAGTTGGCCTGACACGGGAAACAACAACAGATCGGCTGCCGCTCCAATCGCGACCACGGCGCCGATAGCGGTTGCTGAAAGATCGAGATCCTCGCCGATCAACGGAAGTACCGTTTGGCGCCCTTCTCGTACGACGAGCACGAGAATCGGCACGATGGCTGTCTTGGCCAACAACGTTCGGTGAGCCAGGAGTGTGGCAACGATGTTGCGGCGGTCGCCCAACCGGGGGTTGTTTGTCAGGACCTCATCGTCTTTGGACTGACGGAGGATAGAGAACAACCCAATCGTCGTGAGTGCGCCGGCGATGAGAAATGTGGAAGTAAAGCCGGTGAGGTCGACGAGGATCCCGCCGAGCAGCGGACCGACGAAGAAGCCGGTTCTCGCAGCGCCTCCCATCATGGCCATGGCTCGTCCGCGGATACCGGAGTCGAGACGTTGGGTGATGGCGGTCTGGGACGCGAGTCGGAGCCCTGCGGTTCCCATGCCGAAGGCCATCTGTAGCGCAATCAGGGCAATCGCGGCTTCGGGAATGCCGAGTAGAGCGGTCGCAACAGCGATCGTAAGGAGTGACCCGAGGGCGACCGGTTTCTCGCCCACTCGTGCAATTAGAGAGCCGGCGGGAAGTCCGCCCAAGGTCGCTCCCAGTCCCGCGGCGCCGAGCACAACGCCGATCACGCGGACGGAGAGGCCGACCTCGGCGAGGTACAGCGGCAGCACGGGGATGAGGATTCCCCAGGCAATGGTTCCCGAGATGAACGGGATATAGACCGGTAGGACGAGGCTCGAAAGCGGCCCGCCTGTCCGGTTCAGGATGTGCTTCGATCGCTCACCATGTCGAGGGCGACGTCAACGATCATGTCTTCCTGGCCGCCGACCATCCGACGGGCACCGAGTTCCATGAGGATGTCGCGGGTGTCGAGATCGTAAAGGTCGGCCGCCTTTTCCGCGTGTCGAAGGAAGCTCGAGTACACACCGGCATAACCGAGGCTAAGCGTCTCCTTGTCTACCCGAACCGGACGATCCTGTAGCGGTCGGACCAGCTCTTCGGCAGCATCCATCAACATGTTGACGTCAGCGTTGTGTTTCCAACCCATCAGGTTCGCAGTGGCCACGAAGGGTTCAAGCGGCGCGTTTCCGGCACCTGCCCCCATACCCGCAAGCGATGCGTCAACTCGGTAGCAGCCCTCTTCGACCGCTGCGATCGAGTTGGCCACGCCCAAGGTGAGGTTGTGATGAGCGTGGATACCTAGTTGCGTCTCGGGTTGGAGCACTTCTCGGTAGGCGCGCATCCGGTCCCGGACATCGCTCATCAGTAGACGTCCGCCCGAATCGGTCACATAGACACAGTGGGCGCCTGCCTTCTCCATGATGAGCGCCTGTTCGGCGAGCCCCTCGGGCGTGTTCATGTGGCTCATCATCAGGAAGCCCGACACATCCATGCCGAGATCCCGGGCCTTCGCGATGTGCTGCAAAGAAATGTCGGCCTCGGTGCAATGCGTCGCGACACGAACCGAACGAACGCCGATCGCATGAGCGCGTTCGAGGTCTTCGATCGTGCCTATCCCTGGGATCAACAGCGTCGTCAGGACGCACTTGTCCAACACGTCGGCGACTTCTTCAAGCCATTCCCAGTCGGTGTGAGCGCCAAATCCGTAGTTGAAGCTCGACCCGGCGAGACCATCGCCATGCGCGACTTCGATCGCGTCGACACCGGCGGCATCGATCGCCTTAGCAATCTCGCGAACATGATCGAGCCCGTACTGGTGGCGGATGGCGTGCATGCCGTCACGAAGTGTCACGTCTTGGAGATAGACGTGGGTTTCGTCGCTCATGTTGGAACCCTCATCTCGGCCAGGCGCTCGGCGGTTTTGATCGCCGCACTCGTCATGATGTCGAGGTTGCCGGCGTATTCAGGAAGGTAGTGAGCAGCACCCGCGACCTCGAGGAAGATTGAAATCTTCCAACCACTGAACTTCCGGTCAAGATCTGGGATTCGGACCTCGGCCCCTTCTTCGAGACGCTCGAATTGCACCTTCTGTTTCAGGCGGTAACCCGGAACGTATTCGTTTACGGCTTCGACCATTGCCTCGATCGACCGCTCGATCTCTTCGGGGTCTCCAGATTCGACCAACGCGAACACCGTGTTGCGCATGATCATCGGTGGTTCTGCTGGGTTCAGAACGATGATCGCCTTACCCATCTGTGCGCCGCCGACATCCTCGATTGCCTTCGAGGTGGTCTCGGTGAACTCATCGATATTGGCTCGCGTCCCTGGACCAGCCGACTTCGACGAGATCGATGAAACGATCTCGCCGTACACGACTGGAGCCACCTGGTGAATCGCGGAGATGATCGGCACCGTTGCCTGGCCACCGCACGTCACCATGTTGAGGTTTGCTTCACCGAGGTGCTCCTCCAGATTTACAGGAGGCACGACGTACGGACCGATCGCCGCAGGGGTCAGATCGAGGATCTGCTTGCCATGCTCGCGCAGGATTGCATCATGGTGAGCATGCGCTCCAGCCGACGTAGCGTCGAAGACGATGTCGACATCTGCAAACTCGTCCATCGCAACCAGTCCATCGATTCCGTCGGAGGTGGTCGCGACTCCCATGCGTTCTGCGCGGGCCAGGCCGTCAGAATCGGGGTCGATGCCAACCATCGCTATAACTTCGATGATGTCGGACGTGCGCTTGGACTTGATCAGCAGATCGGTGCCGATGTTGCCCGAGCCAATGACCGCGCATTTCAGTTTTGCGGAGGTCACAAGGGCCTTTCCGGATCTCGCGGAAGCATCGCAACTCGGCCGGCGTCGCCGTCGAGCATTCCGAGCACCGGACCTTCTTTGACAATCTCGGCAATCGGACAGTTGATAACTGCAGGAACAGTCAACGACCGGGCAACCTCGAAGAGGTGTGCAGTCGGTGCTCCACCAATAGTGATAACTCCAGCTGCATCCCACAGAAGAGGGGAGTAGTTCTGAAGTGGGTACTGGGTCACGATGATGTCTCGCGGACGGACATGGCTCGTATCCTTCGAGTTGCCGATCCAGACCATGCGACCCGCACCGACACCTCCGACACTCGGCTCTCCTTCGTGTACCTCGCCCTGCAGCGCGACTACGCCAGCGAGCACGGGCTCCCACCGGTCGAGCCCTCGTCGCCCAACCCTGGTCTCAGTGGCGATCAGGTGATCGGCCATCCCGAGCAATCGGGCAGCGAGCTCCTCGTCGACACCGTTCAGTTCGCGCAGAGCGTCGATCGACTCGTTCGGCCGATCGCTTCGCATCCGCCGAAGCACCAATGCGGCATGAGTAACCGCGTCCTCTTCGGACTCGCCCCAGGCCTGCGCAAGCAACTTCGCCGCGATTGAGCGAGCCTCGGTGAGGCTGTCCTCCCTACTCAGGTCACTGGTGTATTCAACCGGCTGGACGTTCGGGGTACCAGATCGCCAACCGAGGACGAGCTCATCGCCCAACGCTCCGGGGTAGGAGTGTGCCTGCTTGACGAAGTCGAGGGCAAACGGGTGCCCGAGCGCAGCCGGGATGACCATTGCCTCTTCGACCTCGTGCACAACAGAGTCCTGCACCTGCAGAAGGATCACCTGATCATCAACGACCGCCCACTCGATCAGGTTGTGGCCGAGTTCGGCCCTCACCCGTAGAGCCAACGCGCCGATTGCACGCAGGCGTTCTTCGCCGATCAGGTCTATTGCATCCTGACCTCGAAGCTCGTCCTCCTCGAGAACGGCTCGCGTTCCTGCCACCCAACCGGCCATCAAGTCGGCGGGCGAGCCCTTGACGCCGTCGATCTTCACCGCTCCTGTCGCGTCGACGATCGCTGCTCCACCGAAATCCGGACGGATCTCAGGTTGCACGAGCACGCCCATGGGTGCGCTACCAGGTTCGAGTCCGGCCTCCTCGAAGCGCTCGAGCACTTCGATGGAGAAGGTCGTCGCCCAGACGCTCTTGGTTGCTTGGCCGACCTCCCCGGGAAGGATTTCGGGAACCGAAGTGAAGGCACCAGACCATTCGCCCGATCCTTCGAGCACGCTCGAGGACCGGACGATGAGGGGGGCTTCCAAACGCTCGACCTGAGTACTGATCTCGCCCAGAAGTTCTTCGTCGAGCTGATGACCAATGATCGCCATCCGGGCGCCACCAGTTCCGCGAGGTTCGAGGAGCTCGACCGCGCTTTGGAGGGCAGGTTCCGAACACGATGGGGAGATCACGAACCCGTCGAGGACGGGGAATCCCGCGGCCTTAGCTCGGGCAATGCCTGCGCCTTTGGCGCCGCTTACGTCAATCTCGATCGCTGCTGGATCATCGAGGGCACAAATTCGTTTCATAGTTGCTGCCATCAGTCGGTCACGATGATTTCGTGGCTCTTGAAGGTGGAGAGCATCTCGTGGCCGTCCTTGTTGACGACGAGCATCTCCTCGAGGCGGACACCGAACTCGTGCATCTTGCCGTGCTGAGTTTCGAGCGCGAACACCATCCCTTCTTCGATTTCTTGAGGGTGCTCGAGCGACCAGATGCGAGAGATGACGGGCTGGTCGTACTGGGCGAGTCCGAGACCGTGGCCCCAGAGGTTCGCTGCAGCTTCGTCCTCTTCCTCATAGCCCCAGATCTCCTTAGCCGATGGCCATACTCTGGCAATGTCTGCTGTCGTCACGCCGGGTTTGACCAGCTCGATCGAATCCCACAGCCATTTCGACGCAAGGTCGTAGTACTTCTGATGTTCAGCTGTCGGCTTTCCGCCGACGCAGTACGTGCGATACACACACGACTTAAAGCCGTTCCATGTCAGTGCGGCGAGGTCGATGATGACGATGTCGCCGGGACGGATAATGCGGTCGCCGTGGTTGCGCCAGTTGGGCCATGCATTTGGTCCCGAAGAGACAATGACGTCCTCGACGTTCTCCATACCAGGGAACTTGTAGAGATAGTCCATCGTGAAGGCAGTGACCTCGTTCTCGGTCACGCCGGGCTTGATCCACTGTGAGATGTTGTAGTGCGTCACATCACAAATCGAGCCGACCATGCGCATGGCCTTCTGCTCGTTCGGGCTCTTGATCGAGCGAGCCTCCATCATCGGGGTCATGCCGTCGACCCAGTTCAGTCCACGATCCTCAAACGCCCGGATCATGTTGAGATCCATAAAGTCCACGCCGATCGGCATGTCCTTTACGCCAGCGTCTTCGATGTCGCCGAGCAACGCGTCGGCGAACTTGTCGACCTGGCTCGTCGAGGCGGGACCAGCAGCACCCTTGATCCATGCATAGGAGTAGCGGACGTTCTCCTTTGGAATCCAGGGGGAGTGTTCGCGAATGTGATAGCCAATGTCGCCCTGCTCGTAGAGGATTGGCTCTTTGCCCTTGGTGAGTACCGCGTAGCGCAGTCCGGGCTTGAGCTGGTTCCAGCCTGGTGTCATCGTCGAGGTGACGTAGCGAATGTTCTCGTCGTACATGAGAAGCATCGCTCCGAGCCCATGACGGTCCATTGCTTCGCGGGCACGCTTGAGCCGCCATTCGCGAACCTCGGTCCAGTTGATTCCCTCTCTCCAGTCGGTGGATAGAACGCCGAATGCTTCTTTCACTGTTGCTCCTCGTGCATTGCTGTTTTGGTCTGATGACCGGTTGGTTGGTTGTAGTGGCTGACTGTTGGATTGGATTAATGGCTTGACTTGAGACTGATTCTCGTCGCTCGGACTGGTACGATCTCTCTCTGATGAGTGAGACCACCCCGATTCCGGACCCGTTCGCTGGCCTTCACAGCACAAGCGGCGGACGTAGCCAGACGGCGCACGTGTACGTTCGCGAGACGGTGCGTGCGGCCATTTTGAGCGGAAAGCTTGTGGGTGGTACCCGCCTCGTGCAGTCCGACCTCGCGGCGCAACTCGACGTGAGTACAACGCCGGTTCGCGAGGCCCTGCGAGACCTCGCTTCGGAGGGACTCATCCGGATCGACCCGCACCACGGTGGGGTGGTCGCGGAGCTCGACGAGGACGATTTGCGTGAGGTCTACCAGATCCGTCAGCGAATTGAGCCGCTCGCTCTTGAGCTCGCCATGCCGCTGCTGACCGACGAGATTCTCGACGAGGCCGAGCGCTTGCATGAGGCCATGTGTGCCGAACCAAACTCGGCCCAATGGGTCAATCTCAATCGAGAGTTCCACATGACGATCTACGCTGCATCGAATCAGCAACGACTGGTCGCTATGGTGCGTTCGCTTCAGGATGCCTCGGTGATGGCGGTTAGTGCGCGTATCCAGGGGCTGCCCGTTGTTCGCGATCAGGCGAACAAGGAGCACGGCGATTTGCTCCAAGCTCTTCGCGCCGGTGACGTCCTGCAGGCCCAGTCGGTGATTATGAATCACCTCGCGCTGTCTATCCGGCCGAAGGCCTCCGGCGACGCCTAGCGCTTGAGACGACCGTCCAGTCGGGCGAACAGCGGTGTGTTCGACTGCGGTGGTTCGTCTTGCCATGAGAGGACCATATATCATGCACAATGTTGGTGCGAATGTCGGGCTTCTGAAATTACTCGTCTGCAACACGTCTCGAATAGACCGGGTTTTCGGTTCAAAGGGGTTCGTCCTATAAAATATAGGACATAGATTCGGAGGGTTCAATGGGAAGAGTCAAACTGTTGACTTCGCGTGAGGGGTTAACGCCGGATCAACGCTTGATTTTCGACTGGGTGGTCGAAAGCAGGGGCAAGATGATCCGTCCCTACGAAGTACTCTTGCACGCGCCAGGTCTCGCGAAGCCGGCGGCCGAACTGGGTCATCAGATTCGCTACGAAGGTGAGCTGTCCGACCACGATCGTGAGCTCGCCATCATCACCGCAGCAAGGGCGCACGACTGCGCCTTCGAATGGGACAGTCACATCGGCATTGCTCGAGATGCAGGCGTGAGCGAAAGCGCGATTGCTGCTCTCGAGTCAGGCGAAGGACAGTTGAGCGAGGCCGAGGCGGTCATCGTCGACTTTGTTCGACAACTGTGCGCGGAGAGCGACGTCTCTGACCAGCTGTTCGCCAACGCGATCGAACAACTCGGAGGTAGCGGCCCCGTCGTCGAGCTAGCCGGCCTCGTCGGCTACTACACCTTCCTCGCCTACGTCATGAAAGTCGCCGACGCCTGCTAACCCTGTCAGCAGCC
>CAZSYL010000004.1:0-28981 GCA_964610745.1 uncultured Acidimicrobiales bacterium | reverse complement strand
CGGGGTCAGGTCTCATTCTCACCCGGTCTTTGTCAGACCTCCTTGCTAACTTGCTGATCGCTTCCCCCTGAATCCTCTGAAACAGGGAAACCAATGGCTCGTCAGCTTCGAATCGACTACCCCGGTGCTTGGCACCACATCATGAACCGCGGCCGGAGAAGGGAGACGATCTTCCCGAATGTCGAGGATCGCCACGACTTCATGCGTCTCCTCGGCATCGCTAGCGAGCGTTACGGGCTGGAAGTGAATGCGTACGCTCTAATGGGCAACCATTACCACCTGCTCGTCCATACCCCGGTGGGCGGTCTCAGCGCAGCCATGAAGCACATCGACGGAGTCTTCGCCCAAAGTTTCAACCGCCGATACGGGCTCGACGGTCCTGTTTTTCGAGACCGTTTCCGGTCAAAGCTTGTGGATTCCCGGAGCTATCTGGGTTCGGTCGCTCGCTACATCCATAGAAATCCGATCGACCTCGTTGGGCCGGAGAACCTTGCCGAATACGAATGGTCGAGCTACAGCGACTTTCTCAAGCCACCAATCGTGCGGCCACCCTGGTTGCTGTCCGACGCCTTGCGAATATCGGGTGTGAAGACCCCAGCTGGCTTAAGGAAGGCAACCCTGGGTCGGTCTGCGGATGGGTTTGATCCTGGTGAATTCCCTCAGGTGATTGGCGATTCGGACTTCGTCAATGCCGTCTTGGCACGATCCAAGATCGATCCACAGACGATCGGTCACTTACGAGCTGGCGTGGTGAGGCCGACGCCTGCGCAAATCCGTCGTGCGGTCGAGGGAGTGTTCGTGGGGGCGCAGGACCGTCGCCTTGTCGATTTGGGGCTCTGCCAAGAACTCGGTGGTCTGCCACTCGACCGTATTGCAGAACGATTTGGATATGCGTCTGCGCAAAGTGCTGGCAGCGCTGCGCACCGATTTCGTCGACGATTGGAGAACGAGACCTGGGGGTTGCTCGTCGAGCAGGTGAGGAAGCGGTTGGAGGGGACGATGGTCGACGAGCGGTGCAGGTGAGTGAAAGTGAGACCTGACCCCACCACCGGATGGGTGAAAGTGAGACCTGACCCCATTGGGTGTGGCTCTGCTAGGTGGCGTCGATGAGGACTTTGAGGGTGGTGGATTCGCGGACTGCGTCTAGGGCGTCGGTTGCATTTCGCAGGTCGAAGGTGGCCGACACCAGCGGGGCCCCGTTGACGATGCCTGAGTCGACGAGCTCGATCGCTCGCTCGTAGTCGCCCCTTGTGGCGGCCCGAGGATTCAAGATGGTGAGCTCCTTTAAGTAGAGCTGATAGTAGGGGAGGCCCTGGCCACCTCCGGAGGCGGTTCCAAAGAGGACGACCGTTCCGGCAATACCCGCCAGCTCGATCGCCTGGCCGAACGTTGCTTCCGTGCCGACAGCTTCAACCACGACGTTGGCTCCGCGCCCTTTGCTGAGCCTTGTCACCGTCTCTTCGACCTCTGCGGGAGAAACGGCGGCGTGGATTCCAAGCTCAATTGCCAGGTCGCGTTTCCATTCAGAGCGTGCAACCCCAACTACGGTGGCTCCTCGCTTCGTGAGCAGTTGCGCTATCAGCTGGCCCGACACGCCAAGGCCGAGGACGACAGCGATATCGCCAGGTCGAATCGAAACCTTCGCCAAGGCGTGCACACAGGTTCCCAACACTTGGATGACGCCAAATTGATCGGGGTCGACCGAGTCTGGCACCGGGAGGAGTTGCTTCTCGTCGATCGCCACGTACTCGGCGAACACTCCGTCGAAATCTCTACCGAGGAGGCCACCGTTGCGGCACAGGTTTGGGTGTCCACGCCGGCACACGTCGCAGTGATCACACGAGATTCCAGGGTCGACAAGAACCCGCTGGCCAGCACGAAAGAGCCCTTTTCTGCCGGGGACCTCGACGACCCCGATTGCTTCGTGGCCCATGATCTGGGGGATTGGTGCAGGGATCTTTCCGGAAACAATGCTCGAGTCCGTGCCACACAGGCCCGCTGTCTGTATGCGCACCAAGGCGTCGCCCGTCGCCTCAACGTCGGGGACCGGAACGTTCTGTACCTCTGTTCGGCCTGGTTCCACAAGGACTAATGCACGCATGTCGATCCCTTTTCTATCGTTTCCCATTCGCCGGTTATGGCTCGACTCGGAGAGTGTCAATGCCCAGGCGCACTGCGAGTTCGTTCAGTGTTCGAACGAGCACCGGTGAGACGGCGACACCGAGCGCCTCGCTCTCCTCGGCCATCGCTGCTGCAGCATCGCCTGGTAGGCGCACTAGCTCGCCGCCGCGGGTTGCCGACGTTCGGAGTTCGTCGAGGTGTTTCGACATTGCGCCAAGCGCATCTTCGGCTGGTTGAAACAGGTCAGCGCGCATCACGAAGATGGCCTGGCCGGTGTTGGTTGGTGTAGATAGCTCGACGCGATGGTCGATGACCGAGCTCAGAAAGGCGGCACCGTTCATAGCCCCAGCCAGCAGTCCGACCGCGATGTTCAGCCCTGATCCCTTGTAGCCACCCATCGGCAGCAGCATGCCTTCATGGGCTTTGTTGGGGTCAGTGATTGGATCGCCGTTCTGGTCGATGACCCAACCGACCGGCATCTGCTCGCCGTTTTGTGCGGCGACCTTGATCGTTCCGTGGCTGGTTTGTGTGGTGGCGATGTCGAGGAGAAAAGGCGCGGCATCCATCGACGGAATGCCGATGGAGATCGGGTTGGTCCCGAGGAGCGAGTCGGTGCCGCCCCAAGGCGCCATGCCGTTCGCGTTGGCGACCGCGAAGTACATCGAGACGAGCTTCTCGTTAGCCGCGAGCAGCGGATACAAACCAGCCGCCCCCGCGTGGTTTGAGCGGACGGTGCCGACCCATGCCATGCCGCTGGTCATCGCTTTGTCGATTGCGAGCTCGGTGGCTTGGGTCATGATCACCTGGCCGAGTCCGTTGTCGCCATCGATCAACGCGCTGGTCGGTGTCTCGCGAAGAACCTGAATCTCCGGGTTGAGATTCACCCCACCTGCTTCGATGCGACCAAGGTACGGGCCGAGCCGGATTAGGCCATGACCCGTGCGGCCGCGTGCGTCGGCCTCAACGAGCCGTGTTGCGGTGATGTCCGCGTGTTCAGGCTGGACTTCGAGAGCTCGAAGTGCGGAGGAGGCAAAGCGTACGAGTTCGTCGGCTAGGAACCGGGGGTTGCTCACGAACTGCTCGGCTTGGCGTGGTTGGACACGGTCTCGCCGGTCGCTGTAAACGTGCGGGTCACATCGGGTCGGCCGTACACCCAGAGTATGCGCATAACCGAATCACCATCGTTCACAAATCGATGGGATTCGCCCGCCGGGACTTGCGTGCAGTCGTATTGATCTAGGCGGTGTTGAACACCCGCGATCTCAACGAATCCGCTGCCCTCGAGGACAGTGACCTGCTCGACCGTGTTGTGGCTGTGCTCGTCGAGGCCAGCTCCTGGCGGGAACGACGTAATGCCTTTGATGAAGGACTGGCCGTCGAGAAGCGGCTCGCTCAGACGGACGGTTTCGATCCCGTCACCCCTCGAAATTCGGTCCTGCGTAGCGAACTTCAGCAAACGTCCGATCGAACTCACCCTTTCAAGTTCTGGTCTCCCCTGCGGATCTGACATTATATCAGATAGGGAAAATGGGCTCGTGCTGAGGTCTATCACTGACGGAGGGAACCGTGAGAATCGCAAAGGTCGAAGCCATTCCCATCCGCGTTCCCCTCATCAAGCCGATCGTGATGTCGCACATCACCGTGGCTCACTCGGACAACGTCCTCGTCAAGATCACCACCGACGATGGAGCCATTGGTTGGGGTGAAGGGGTCGAGGCGACTGACCTGACCGGTGAGACCCAGGAGAGCATCGCGGCTGCGGTCGGATTTCTCGGGGAGCGGATCATCGGTAAGGACCCATTGGCACGCACCGCGCTCTGGACCGAGATGGCCGCGGCAATGTATGGGAACGACACGGCGGCTGGAGCGATCGATATTGCGTTGCACGACCTTGCGGGAAAAGTCCTTGGCGTCCCTGTCGTTCAACTTCTGGGCGGACCCTCCCGTGATCGGGTGGCTGCCCTGACGATGGTCGGCAGCGGTGTCCCCGACGACGACATCGCCACGGCCCGCGCAAAGTACGACTCTGGGTATCGATGGCTGAAAGTCAAGCTCGCAATCGGCGATCCCGCCGACGAGTTGCGAACAATGACGGAGATTCGAGCCGAACTACCTGCCGACGCGGTCGTCTGCGGCGACGCGAATCAAGGATGGAGCGAGCCGGAGGCAATTCGGTTCCTGCGAGAGCTCGACGGCCAGGACGTTGCCTTCATCGAGCAACCGATACGACAGGGGGACATCGATGCAATGGTTCGAGTTGCGCAGTCTTCACCCATACCGATCTGTGCCGATCAGAGCGTGCATTCCTTCGCCGACATCGCATCGTTCTGGCGGACCGGTGTCGCCGGTGTGAGTCTGAAGATGGTCAAGTTAGGCGGCGTCACCGGGGTCATGCGCGGAGCGGCTCTTTGCGATGCATTCGATCTCTCGATCAACCTGGCTGGCAAGATTGCAGAGTCGAGCGTCGCTGCAGCAGCAAACGTGCACTGTGCTGCGGCGATGAACTCCGTGGCCTTTGGTTGCAGCCCCGGAAACCAGGGCATCGCTGAAGACATCACGACGGCACCATTGGTTGTCGAGGATGGCCATTACACGGTCCCAACCGGTCCTGGTCTTGGCATCGATGTGGACGACATCGATCGATGACTGCGACACTGCGCACCGCGGTCATTGGAGGCTCCATTTGTTCCCCGACCATCGACCGCTCTTACCTGCAGGCGTACATCTGCTCGACCCCCACAAACCTCTCAATCCCCCGGCTCCAACCCGGTAGACGCACCCCATCGTCGCCCAATTCCAAAGGACCACGTCAATGAAACTCGTGACGTTCACAACCGACTCGAAGAGCGGCATCGGCCTGCTGAGAGCTGATGGCGAGGTGCTCGACCTTGCCAGCGACCCGAGCCTTCCAACCAACATGGTTGACATGATCTCGCTCGGAGACGAGGGCCTCGCCGCTGCCCGGCGCGTACTCGAGGATGAACGGGCGATCGTGGTGTCCAAGCCACGCCTCGAGGCACCAGTGCGGCCACCGAACAACATCATGGCGATTGGCAAGAATTACCACGCTCATGCGCTCGAGTTCTCCGACAGCGGTTTCGACGCGTCCGAGGTAACGCCGATTCCTCAACACCCAATTGTCTTCACCAAGGCGCGCTCGTCAATCATCGCTTCAGGCGACGGAATCCGACTCTCGTCAGACCCGAGCAACACGACCGACTATGAGGGGGAACTGGGCGTCGTCATCGGAACTGGTGGGATGAACATCTCCGAAGCAGAGTCGATGAATCACGTCTATGGCTACACCGTGATCAACGATGTCACTGCCCGAACGGTCCAGCAGCATCACGTGCAGTACTTCCTTGGCAAGAGCGCCTACACGTTCGGCCCCATGGGCCCCGCCATTGTGACGAGCGATGAAATCGATGACATCACGGGCAATACCCTTCGAACGCGTGTCAACGGCGAGCTCCGCCAGGAAGCGAAGATCTCGCTGCTGATCTTCGACATTCCAACGTTGATCGCGACCATCTCACAGACGATCATGTTGGAAGCCGGAGATGTGATCGCCACGGGAACTCCCGCCGGTGTGGGAGTTGGTTTCGATCCGCCAAAGTTTCTCCAGGAAGGCGATGTGGTGGAGGTCGAGATTGAAGGTGTCGGGACTCTCACCAATCCGGTTATCGCGTGATCGTCGAAGTCATTGCCGTTGGAACCGAGCTGCTCCTTGGTGAGATCGTCAATACCAACGCAGCCGACATTGGCCGTCGTTTCGCCGAAGACGGCTTCGACGTCAACTATCAGGTCATCGTTGGCGACAACCTCGATCGGCTGATCGACACGATCGAGACGGCTCGAGGTCGAGCGGACGCGGTCGTGCTTACCGGTGGGATCGGTCCCACCCAAGATGACCAAACCCGCGATGCGATCTGCGCCATCCTCGGTGTTGGCCTCGCGACCGACGAGTCGCACGCGCAGGTCATTCGAGAACGATTGGCCAGCTGGGGAGTGGTGGCTGACACGGCTCTGCGTATGGCGACGTATCCCGAAGGCACGAATCCAATGCCGAATAGCAGTGGTGTGGCCCTCGGGATTGCAGCGACAGGATCGGGAACACCGATCTTTGCCGTTCCTGGGGTGCCGGCGGAGATGAGGGCGATGATCGACGAGTCGGTACGCCCTCAACTGCGTGAACTGTCCGGCGAGCCTGCGGTGCTATCCAGCCGTCTGCTCCATTGCTGGGGGCTGGGCGAGTCGCAGATCTCCGAGCGACTCGACGACCTCTATGAACAGACCAATCCATCGGTCGCGTTCCTCATCAACGGGCCCGAAGTTCGGGTTCGCATCTCCGCAAAGGCCGCGACCGCCGAGGATGCCGCAGCGAAGATCTCGACCGTGGAGGAGATCATCCGCCAACGCCTTGGCGATGCCGTCTTCGGGACAGACGATGAGAGTGTCGATGATTTGATCGATGCGTTGCTCGTCGAACAGGACTGGGAAGTTGACTGTCTTGAGGTCAGCACGCGGGGATTGGTCACGGCGCGCCTCGCTGCCTCCTCGGCGTTTATTGGGTCGAGAATCAAACCGAGTGTGGGCCCGGTGGCCAACGTCGAAACCCATGCGGCAGACCTACTCGATTCACACATGACGACAGCGGACGTCACCCTCGTCGTCGGTGAGGTCACCGAGCAGGCGACCAGCGACGGCGTTGCGGCTCGTCAGGTCGGTATCGCGATTCGGACCCCTAGCACCGAAGTGATTACCTCGCTCCAGGCCCTGGGCAACGATGAGCGCGCTCGCACCTTTGCGGTGTCGAGTGGGTTACACCTGCTCCGCAGGGCCCTGCAAACAGCTACCTGACGGAGGCGGCGAGAGCGAGGCCCATCTGATCGGCCGAGAGCGGCAACTCGACAGGTTCGTTGATATCTGCAGAAAGGTCTGCAGCCATGTAGACCTCCATCGTCATCCGGGCGAGTCGTGGTTCGACCATGACGGGTTGGTCATAGACAACCGCTTCGAGGAATGCGATCGTCTCGCGTTCCATTGGTCCGGCATACATCTGGCCGACCGCTTCGCCGGGCATGGTCGAAATCGGGAATTGGATTCCGTCCTTCTCCGTGTTGAGGACGATGTCACGATGACTGTCGTCAGCAAAGATGCTGCCGTCGGTTCCAAGGACCTCGATCCACGTGGTCGACGCGTTCTTGTAGTGGTTCGGGATAGACATACCCGCACTGATCGTTGCGACCACACCGTCGTCCATCGTGATGATGATCACCTGCGAGTCGGGCAGGCCGGTTTCCCGACGGGCTCCGAACGCAACCTGTGAGTACACGCGCACGGGCCGACGAGGTTCGAGTAGCCACATGGCGAAGTCGATGTCGTGGGTTGCTTCCATCGCCGCCGGCGACAACTTGATCCGGTTGCCGATCTTCATGCCGAGGTTCCGGCCGATATGACGGCTAACGAGCACCGACGAGGGTTCGCCGAGCTGCCCCGAGTCGAGTGTGCGCTTCGCGTAAGCCTGCTTTGCGTTGAAGCGCTGCGAGTAGCCAATCGTGAATTTGAGGTTGTTGCTCTCGGAGAGTTCGACCAGTTCATCGGCCTCCTCGAGACGGAGCGCGATCGGCTTTTCCAGAAAGACGTGCTTGCCGGCCTCGAGGGCGGCCTTGGCCATTGGGTAGTGCAACCCCTCCGGCGTGGCCGAGATATAGACGACGTCGACATCGCCGCGCTCAAGGAGCGTCTCCCATTGGTCTGTCGAGCTCGCTGGCGATGTCTGTTCGATCATCTCCGCGAGTCGTTCGGGGTTTGTCTCCGCGATGTGTAGGTCCTTGCAGAGCGGATGTTGAGCGCAGGCGACGGCGCGGATGCCTCCGCACCATCCGGTACCGATGACGGCGACGTTCAGGGGATTCATTGGTCTAGAGCTCCAGTAGTTGTTGGGGTTCGATGGGAAGTTTGACGGGCTTGCCGGTCTTTGACGAGTAGTCCATGGCCATGGTCAGGATCAGGTTGCTGTGACCTTCGGCTGCGGTGGCATGGGGTGTGTCGAAGCCCTTTGCTAGGCGGTTGTACCAGGTCAGGGTCTCTTCGCGCATAGGACCCCACAGCATCCCGTCGGAGAGATCGCCGGGCGGATAACTGCCCATGAAGTCGACATGGCGTTCGCTCGGTGGTTCGAAGCCGCGGGTCGTGTAACCAGCGGGCTGGGCGACCTCGGATGCGATGATCACGTCGCGGTGGGTGTCTTCGATGTCGATGACGCCCTTCGTGCCGACGATGCCGATCTCGAGACCGTAGACAGCGCCGGGCCAAACAACTGGAAGCGCCCACGAAATATTCATGCTGAACAACGTGCCGTCGTCCATGGTGAAGATGCCAAAGGTGGCGTCCTTGGTGCCCCACTCACCGAGCAATGTGTCGATAGATCGAGCGTAGACCTCGACCGGCTTCTTGCCTTCCATGAGCCACATCGACATGTCGAGACTGTGCGTGCCCGACACCACCATGGGCGTCAGGTTTGTCCTGTCATCGGCCTTGGCCAAGGTCGCGTGGACGACCATCCGGTTCATGAACGCTCGCGTAACCACGCTGGTCACATCACCGATCTGACCTTCACGAAGCTTCTGCTTTACACCGAGGAAGCGACGTCGGAAACGGTTCGTGTAGCCAATAACGGCATCGATCTCATTTTCCTCGATCGCCGCGAGAATCCGGGCGGAGTCGAGCGGGTCGGTCGCAAGCGGCTTCTCGATGAACATCGGAAAGCCATACGAGATCGACTGCATGATTGGATCGACGTGCTCGCGCTCATCGGTTGCCACGATCACCGCCGTTACCTCTGGCCGAGCGAGGAGTGCCGCGGTGTCCGTGGTGACGAAGTCCGCTTCGGTGTCGGCAGCGAGAGCGTTCGCGGTGTCTTCGTGTCGGTCGGCAAGGCCGAGCCAGGTCACCCCTGGATGTTCGCGAGCCAGTACTGCTCGAATTCGTCCGATGGTGCCACAGCCAATTACTGCGAGCCCGATTCCTGTCATGATTCCAATCCCAGTAGTCGTGCGGCGTTTCCACCGCTTATTAGGTCGATCTGATGTTGCTCGAGACCGGGAACGCTCCCGATCAACTCCAACGGGTCGTCTTCACCCATGTCGTAGGGATAGTCGGTCCCGAGGAGAATATGGTCTGCACCGTATGTGTCGATGAGATACTTCAGCTGGTCGGGTTCGAAGACCATCGTGTCGAAGAAGAACCGCTTGAGGTATTCGGTCGGAAGCTGCGGCACACCTTCTCGAACATCTTCACGTGCTCGCCAGGCATGGTCGATTCGCCCCGAGTAAGCGGGCAGGTAGCCGCCGCCGTGAACCACCACGACCTTCAGGTTGGGGTACCGCTCCATGACACCGTTGAAGATCAGGTGGGCTGTGGCGAGGGTTGCTTCGAAGGCGTGGCCGATGATGTTGACGAAGTTGTGTCCCTGGAGGCGTTCCTTGTGGGTGTGTCCGTTCGTGTGGACGACGACAACTGCGTTGAGGCGCTCGACCTCTGCCCAGAACGGATCGAGCCGGGGAGTAGAAATTTCTTCGGTGCTGTCGACGTGGGTGCCAATCTCGAGGCCCAACATGCCGAGCTCTTCGACACAGTAGGTCAGCTCGGCAATCGCGGCGTCGGTGTCCTGTAACGGCACGGTGCCGAGTGGACTGAAACGTCCGGGAAACTTCGACGTCGATTCAACCAGTTCTTCGTTGATCAGGCGGCTGACCCGAGCACCCACCTCGACGCTTGCCCAGTAGTAGTACTGGTATACCGAGACCGCGATGGCCTGCACATCGACGCCCATGTTGTCCATATCGGACAGACGCTCTTCAAGGAACTCCATCTTGGGCCGGAGGTGAGCGAGCTGTGCGCGATTGACCTCACGGGTGAGTTTGCTTCCATAGCTCATTCGTTTGCGGCCCGCCTTGTCCTCTTCGGCTGCCATGAGCTTGGTCGCAGGCCCGCATTCTCTATGACAATGGATGTCGATCACGGGTCCGTCGCTTCTGCTTGCTCGCATTTCACCCCCTGTCTTCTCTCACTGGATACTTCACCGGACATGCCCATCATGCATCATATATAATGTGGACCCGGGAGTCGTGTTCGCCGGCTCGGCGGAGTTTTAGGGGAGGCCCTGTGGGGACGAAAATTCGCGACTGTATTGCGCCAGATCGCAGTCCAAAGTCGCCGAACTGGCAGATGCCTGCGGGGGCAATAGATACCCATGTTCATGTTTTCGAGGATCGGTATCCGTTGTCCGATGGTCGTGGATATAACCCTCCCGAATCAACGCTGGACGACCTCAAACATCTGCACTCGACGCTCGGGGTGGATCGAGTGGTCTTTACTCAGCCCAGTGTTTATGGCGTGGACAACTCGGCGATCATGGACGGAATGGAAGCGCTGAACAGCGAACGCTCGGATCGGGCTCGCGTCGTCATCGCCACCGGTCTCGACATCTCGGACGATGAACTGACCCGACTTGATTCACGGGGCGTTCGTGGAGTCCGTTTGAACACCGACAACCTCGGCGGCATGCCCATCACGATGGAAGAAATCCCGACCCTGTGCGACCGCATCCGCGATCTGGGTTGGCACATCGAGTTTCTGTTCCCGGGGGCCCACATCGAGGACCTTCTCCCGACCCTGCTTGCGGTGTCGGTTCCGATCACGATTGGACACTTTGCGTACCAGCCAGCGGCCGCCGGTGTTGAGGCTCCGGGATTTCAAGCGCTGTTGACGCTTATGCGAGAGGGCAACACATGGATGAAGATCTCAGGGGCCAATCGCGTGAGCGGCACCGATCTTCCGCCGTACGACGATGTTCAGCCAATGGCTCACGCCCTGATCGAAGCTGCCGAAGATCGCATCATGTGGGGCACCGATTGGCCTCACCCGAACAAGTACGAGGTAAACCCCAACGACGGCGACCTCGCCGACGCACTCGGCGAATGGGTGACCGACGCTGACCTTCGCCAGAAGATCCTGGTCGATACTCCAGCGCAGCTCTATCGCTTCTGATGTCCGAGCTCGGCACCCGTGGTCGCATTGGAGTTCTCGGGCTTGGGTTGATGGGCGAGATGTTTGTCCGTCACCTCCTTGCCGAAGGATGGGTGGTCTCGGGCTACGACCCAGAAGCTACGGCTCGTGATGCGGTGGACGAGCTCGGCGGAGATGTCTTTGACAGTGTTGGCGAGGCCCTCGCCGGAGTTGAGCTCGTCCTGTTGTCGCTGCCCAACAGCATCGTGATGCTCGAGGTCTGCGAACAGATCATGACCTCGGAGGCCTCGGCCCTGCTGGTCATCGACACGACGACTGGCGATCCGAATGACTCCGTATTGGCGGCAAGTCGACTAGCCGAAGCCGGTCACGGGTATGTCGACGCGACCGTCTCGGGCAACGCTGCCCAATTCGCCGAACGCGACGTCATCTTCATGGTCGGCGGCGAACCCGGCGATGTGGAGCGCGCAGGTCAGGTGCTCCGCGCGCTAGGCAGGCATGTGTACGCCTTGGGCGGGGTCAGCGCAGGATCGCGAGCCAAGCTCGTCGTCAACCACGTGCTGTCGATCAACCGAACTGCGGTGGCCGAAGGTCTCACCGTTGCCGAGAAGGCAGGCCTCGATCTTGACTCGATGCTCGAGCTGCTGCGAGACAGCGCTGCGTACTCGCGCGCAATGGACATCTGGGGCGACCGGATGGTCAACGGTGATCACGACCCTCCAGCATCACGAATGAGACAGAGCCACAAAGATTCCCGGCTGATCAACGACCACGCAGAGCAGATCGGGGCATCTCACGACGTCGTAAACGTAGTCCGGCAACTCTATGCTCTCGCCGAAGCCTCAGGTCTGTCCGACGCGGACAACTCGGCCATGATGGAGCTGATGCGGCGTCGAGCTGGACTCACCTAGGGCGGGCCCGTCTAACCGAGTGACACGGCGGCGACGTACGGTATAGGTGGCAACGGCGATGAGGAAAAGCAGGTCACACATATGCCACATGTCGAAGCAGGGGCGGTCACCCTGTTTGCCGAGTCCTTCGGAAATGTTGAAGACCCCCCGTTACTGCTCGTAGGCGGCCTTACAAATCAGCTCCTGGTGTTTCCTGTCGAGTTCTGTGAGGCCTTCGTCGATCGAGGTTTTTTCGTCATCAGAATGGACAACCGCGATGTTGGCCTTTCCACGAAGTTTCCCGATGGTCCCGAGTACACGCTTTCCGATATGGCCGACGATTGTGTCGCTGTGCTTCAACACTTCAACCTCGAGAAGGCGCACATCTTTGGTGTTTCGATGGGCGGCATGATCGTGCAAACGCTGGCGATCGACCACCCCGAAGTTGTCGCCTCGCTCACCTCGTACGCGTCAACGACGGGCAATCGCGACGTTGGGCAGCCGTCCAGCGAAGCGCTCGAAGTCCTCCTTCTCCCCGAGGCGACGACTCGCGAAGAGGCCATTAGCAACGGCCTCGCCTGTAAGCGGGTGTGGGGAACCCCCGATGCCTGGAGTGAAGAGGAGATGGCCGAGTACTTTGGTGCTCTCTGGGATCGTGCCCAGTCGCCGGGGGTCGGTCGACGACAGATGGCGGCGATCGGGGCTTCGGGGAACCGTGAGGCGGATCTTGCCAAGCTGGATGTCCCCACGTTGGTCATTCACGGCAGTTTCGATCCGCTCATCCCCGCGTCCGGGGGAGTGAGGACCGCCGAAGTTATTCCAGGCGCGACCTATGTCGAGATCGAAAACATGGGCCACGACATCCCAATCACCGAGCTGCCCCATGTCGTGCAGCTCGTCACGAACCACGCAGCAGCGGCTGGGGGAGCGTAGATGGCTGGGCCGCTGAGCGGACTGAGGGTCATTGAGCTAGCAGGGCTTGGCCCGGGCCCCTTTGCGTCGATGATGCTCGCCGATATGGGGGCAGACGTGATCAAGGTCGACCGAGCGTCCGCGTCTCGTGGAGGTAACCCCGGTGCGCCCCCAGCTGACGTATTGTCGAGGGGTCGTCAATCGATCGGTGTCGACTTGAAGAACCCCGATGGTGTTGAGACGGTTCTCAAACTGGTCGAGCGTTCCGACATCCTGATCGAGGGCTTCCGTCCCGGTGTCTGTGAGCGCCTCGGCCTCGGGCCCGAGACCTGTCTCGAACGGAACCCACGCCTGATCTTTGGGCGAATGACCGGCTGGGGTCAGGACGGGCCGTGGGCCGAGCGTGCCGGCCACGACATCAACTACGTCGCGCTGTCGGGAACGCTTTCGATGATTGGCCGCAAGGGCGAACGGCCGGTGCCGCCGGTCAATCTCATCGGCGATTTTGGCGGTGGCGGAATGCTGCTCGCGTTCGGGGTGCTGGCAGCGGTTTATGAGCGCACGAACTCAGGAGTTGGGCAAGTGGTCGATGCTGCAATGGTCGACGGTGCCGCGCTTCTTTCGTCCATGATGTACGGGCTGAAGGCCATGGGCATCTGGGGCGGTGGGCAGGGTGGCAACATGCTCGATACCGGCGCGCACTTCTATGAGGTCTACGAGACAGCTGACGGCAAGTTCGTCAGCCTTGGCGGAATTGAGCCGCAGTTCTACGCCGAACTTCTCGAACGCCTCGAGATCGATCCGGAGATCATGCCGCCGCAACATGATGCGACCAGGTGGAACGAGGCAAAGGCGATCTTCGAAGCACGAATTTCCGAAAAGACCCGCGACGAGTGGGAAGTTGTGTTCGCTGGGTCGGATGCGTGTTTCGCACCGGTGCTCGATGCGGACGAAGCCAGGTTTCACGAGCACAACCAGGAGCGGAACACCTTCATCACTGTGGCCGGTGTCCCCCAGCCCGCGCCCGCCCCGCGATTTAGCCGAACTCCGACCGAAACTCCCACGCCTCCAGCACATCTTGGACAACACACCACCGAAGCACTCGGCCGGTGGGGTTTTACCGCCGACGAACTCGATGCGCTCCGCGAGAGCGGAGCGATTGCGTAGACTCCGCAACTGATGTCCACAGTTCGCGCTCTGCACGACGGTCTTTCAATGCTCGTGATCGTCATGGGGTTCATCGCGGGCACCTGGGCGCTGGCGTCGCACTTCAAAGAAGAGCTGCGTCATTCCGTCATGTGGACAGCGCAGCACGTCTTTCATGGACTGATCGTCGTTCAGGTGGTTCTGGGGTCGGTTCTCGTGGGCTTTTCTGCGTTGAAGCCGATGGCACGCACATGTTCTATGGCTTCCTCACCTTCGTCGGGGTGGGGATCATCCTCGGCTACCGTCACCTCAGCGAGTACAAGTACCTGCTCTATGGCATCGGTGGGCTCTTCGTAATGGGGCTTGCCATTCGAGCAATGTTTCTCAACCCGATCGCATAGAGCTCAGAACCGGCTCGTACCACAGAGCGGTTGCTTATGACGTGGTGAGCTCGCCTCGGAGAATGCTGCGTCCGCTGTGCGTCGGGTCGCCATCGTCTGGCTCAATCGAAAGATCAATAAGGGGGAACTCGGCCGGGTCGAACCCCGTTGGCCAGTCCCAGGTGGTGTCGCCTGGTTCGACGGTGCCGACGGGGATGATCTCGGAGCCATCAGCGCTCAGAATCCAGATCTCTACGTTCTCGTCCGTCGGCACGTCGGTATCGAAATCGATGACGATCATTGGGTCGTCGTCGATTTCTAGCGTGACGGTTCCGGCGCCATCGAATGGTTCGGGGAGGTCGGTGTTGGAGATGTCTGCTGCGTAGACCGTATTCGCGTCGCCACCGGTGCTAGCGATGATCAGTGAGCCGCCGAGCAGGATGGCGACGAGTGCAGCCGCTGCGACGAGCAGCAGTCGTGAAGAGAAACGTGGATCGCCGCCGGCGAGCTCCTCGGCGGAGGTCAAGTCGAGCGGAGTGTCAGAGTTGGGCCGATGGGTTGCGAGGTCGATGACCTGATCGCTCGATGCCGACGGAGTTTGTTCCGTTTCGGTGGCCGATTCAGAGTCCTCGACGAGGCCGGCCGCGATTCGCGACCACAACTCTGGTGGTGGCTCGTGTCGAACACGATCTTCGGGTGTGATGGATCGAGCGAGCGTTGCGAACTCGTCGAATTCTTGGTCAGACATACATATCCCCCAGTCCATGCCGGAGTCGGTTCAGGCTACGACGGATGTCGCTCTTTACCGTTCCGAGCGGGATGCCGGTTTGGTCAGCAATTTCAACGTGAGTCAGGTCGTCGAAGAAAGCCAGTGAAATGACGTTGCGGGCACGTTCGGGCAGATCGTCGATCGCGTCGACGAGCAGCATCCGAAGCGTGACTTCTTCGATTCGCTCTTGCGTTGGTTCTGCAGGTTGCGGTGCGTTCTTGACTTTTTCGATCCGCCGCGTTTCCCGGCCGATCGCTCGGAAGTGATCGATGACCTTGTTGCGCGTAATTCCCGAGAGCCACGAACCGAGTCCACCACGTGAAGGGTCGAACCGATCGCGGTTTTTCCACGCAGCAATAAACACTTCCTGAGTGATGTCCGCTGCTGAGGCTGCGTCCACCGAGCGGAGACATATCGAGAATACGAGCGAGCCGTACTCGTCATATGCCTGTCGCAGGAGTTGTTCACCGCCGTCGCCAAAAGAAGACTCCAGGGGAGTCGGGTCTTCGAGAGAGTTGTCTCCTTGAATATCTGGGGCCAAAAGAGTCATTCCTCAGTGGGTTCGCATCGAAGCGGGGTCACGGATGCAGAACCTGACAAATCGTCGGACTCGCCCAACGAGATTCTGAACATCGAGATTCTGACACATCCAAGGTCGCAGGTCGGTTCGAGCGAGAGTATCTCAAAATTAGATGGAGGCATCTATCTTCATCACTGAAACGGGTATCGAAAAGAATGATGGAAAATGTAATCAATATCTCTTTCCAGAATGACGAGGCTTTGGTACACCTAACAGATCGCCACTCGAAACCCTCACGCACCACGTGGGAGGTGGCGACGATTTCGGGGCCGAGGGGGCTTGTCGAATCGTTGATTCAAGGAGACCGAGATGACCGTAGAACAGCAACTCGAAACACAGTTCGGGCTAACGACACCGAACCTGCGAGTAGGTTTGTCCCAGGACGAACTATTTACAGCGGCGATCGAGAACGATCGCGGGCGTGTGAGTGTCAACGGCGGCACCGATGAGCAGAAGGCGTATCCGACTGCGCTTGGAGTCGATGGACCGCTCGTCTTCTACACCGACCCCGAGTGCACGGGGCGGCCAGTGAATGACACCTACGCCGTGGCGCGACCCGAGGTCATCGACACCGTGTGGTGGAAACCTGGCTTTGCTCAGTTCGACCCAGCAGCGTTCGATGCGCTCCTACCACGAGTGATCAAGCACCTGAACGCTACGCAAGCCACGTTGTATGTGACCGACGTCTTCTGTGGCTGGGATCCGGACTTCTCCAAGCCGTATCGGTTCGTCGGCGAGTACGCGACCCATGCATATTTCTGCAACATCATGTTTCCAAGAAATGTGCGTGAGGACTCCGACCGCGCTGAAGCGGGCTGGACGATCATCAACGTCCCGTCGTTCGTCGTCGACCCGGAACGAGACGGTACCCGATCTACTCGCGGCGTCATCATGGACATCGCGAATCGCGTCGCCCTCGTCATTGGGCCTGCCGACTACTCGGGTATCAACAAGAAGACCATGTTCACCGTGATGAACTACGTCCTTCCCGCCGCTGGTCAGCTGACCATGCACTGTTCGGCGAACGTTGGTGCCGATGGTGACTCGGCGATCCTCTTCGGGTTGTCCGGCACAGGAAAGACGACGCTGTCTGCCGACCCCGACCGACTTCTGATCGGCGATGACGAGCACGTCTGGTCCTCGGCTGGGATCTCGAACTTTGAGGACGGCTGTTACGCGAAGCTCATCGACCTCAACAAGACTGCTGAACCGGTTATCGCTGCGGCGATGTCGATGAAGGGCACGCTTATCGAGAACGTCCCACCGCTGCATGGCCAGCGGATCGAAGACACCGATCCGCAGGACTTCGACCTGACCGATGGCTCGATCACTGAGAACACGCGCTTTGCCTACCCGCTCAGTTGCAACCCCGGTGTTGCCGAAGGCGCTAAGGGTCCACACCCCGAGACGATCGTTCTGCTAACCGCGGACGCGTTTGGCGTGCTCCCACCCGTGTCGATTCTGAGTGCGGATGAAGTCATGTATCACTTCGTCATGGGGTTCACCTCGAAGCTCGCCGGGACCGAGGTCGGTGTAACCGAACCTCAGGCCGCGTTTTCGGCATGCTTTGGCGATCCGTTCATGAGTCAGAAACCAGCCGTGTACGCCGAGTTGCTCGCTTCGAGAATGCGTGATCACAAGACCCGCTGCGTTCTGCTTAACACGGGCTGGTCTGGTGGTGGCTACGGCAAGGGGGAGCGGATGTCGTTGCAGGTCACCCGAACGCTTCTAAACGCCGCGCTCAATGGCGAACTCGACATGACCGAAACCGAGGTTCAGCCTCAGCTTGGATTGTGTATCCCGGTCGCTGTCGATGGCGTCGATCCAAAGATCCTCAATCCACGCAACACCTGGGATGACCCTGAGGTGTACGACGAAGCAGCAGCCAAGCTCCGGACGCTGTTCCAGGAGAAGTTTGCTTCGTCGGGTTATCGCGACCTGGGCATTGCTCCGCACATGTAACGAACTCTGTCGCTCGGCGGGACCTAGGCCCGACGGCGGTTCACGAAGGGTTTGTGAAGGATTCGGAACCGTACGAGGTATCGGGTCCTTCACAAACCCTGAGCGGCTATTTGATCATCGTGCCGTAGCAGAGGATCTCACTCGACGGATTCCGCGGGTGGCCGACCTTGCTTGTTTCAAAGCGGACGTTGATGACCGCCCGGGCGCCTTGGGCAACCGCGGTCTCGGTCATCCGCAACAAGGCCTCTCTCCGCGCCGCCTGAATCACTCGCTGGTACCCCTTGATCTCGCCGCCGACGACGGCTCGGATCGAAGCGGTGAACTGGCGGCGCGCCCCGGTTCCCATAACGACGCTTCCACTCACGAGCTGTCCGGCGCTCGCATCGGCGGCTAGTGGATCCTGGTGGAGGTCGGTTATTGGAAATCCGGCGACCGCCGCTTCACGCTGAGTCAGGTCCAGCTCGTGTTGGCGCTCCATCTTCCTGGAGGTGAGTCCGAGGACGAGGTAGAAGACACCCGTGATGAGGATGGGTACCGCCAGCCCGAGAACAACGAACAGGATGGTCGTGACCACGTCAGACATTAGGAAGCGGGAGCCTGGTTGGGTTGTACGACGACCGCGGTGCCGTATGCATAGAGCTCGGCGGCGCCACCTGCTACTGCAGATGTAGTGAAACGGATGTTGACGATGGCATTTGCCTGCATGCCCATGGCCTCGGTGATCATGCGATGGGTTGCCTCCTGGCGTGACTCGTTCAGGAGTTCGGTGTAGCCGGTGAGTTCGCCACCGACAAGGTTCTTGAAGCCGGCGCCGATATCTCGACCGAGGTGCTTCGCTCTGATCGTGTTTCCGCTGACAAGGCCGCGCGACTCCACGATCGTGTAGCCGGGGATGGTTTCGGTGTTGACGAGGAACATGGAACGACCGTAGTCGTCGGGATCGGTCCGCTGGTTGAACATCGACGCGGCGAATCTGGAATCGGAGAGAATCCGCAGTCTCCCTTTCCGGCGCATAGACTCAGGCTCTATGCAGGGTGTAGTTCAGTCATACGATCCAGCGACGGGCGATGGTGTTGTCATCGACGACGTGAAGTTCAACGAGTACGACCTCGCCGATGGTGCGCTCGATGGTTCGGCATTCCGGACGCTTCGACAGGGTCAGCGCGTGCTCTTCGAGCTCGATTCGCACGGTTTGGCCACCGAAGTTCGCTTCGGATCAGAGGTCGATATGGAAACTCCGGAACTGCTTCCGGACTGATCGATCCGAATTTTCGACGCGGTTTGCACCCGCTCGATGTGAACGAACGAACTACCCGGGAGTAACCTCTCGCGCCGTATGACGAACGTATTCGACGCCGACACTCTTCGTTCGGTTGTCATCACTTTTCGAGACGCCCTCGTTGCCAACAAGAGCGTGATCAACGCCCTCAACGTGTACCCGGTTCCCGATGGGGACACGGGCACAAACATGTCGTTGACGCTCGAGTCGGTCGTCGAAGACTTGCCTGAACCAGGCGCGTCGATGGCCGACGTTTGCAAGGCGGTGGCCCATGGCTCACTGATGGGAGCTCGTGGAAATTCCGGCGTGATCATGAGTCAAATTCTTCGTGGCCTGACCGCTGGGCTTGCGAGCTCTGATGTCGTGGACGGGACCACCTTCGCATCGGCACTAAGTGCGGCTGCTACCGCTGCCTACGGTGCGGTCGGCAACCCGGTCGAAGGGACGATCCTGACCGTTGTTCGAGTGGCGGGCGAACACGCCCAGGAGCTGGCTGATTCGGGAAACAACGAACTTGTGTCAATCCTCGACGCCGCCCGAACCGGTG
Source organism: uncultured Acidimicrobiales bacterium (assembly GCA_964610745.1). Taxonomy (GTDB): domain Bacteria; phylum Actinomycetota; class Acidimicrobiia; order Acidimicrobiales; family SHLQ01; genus SHLQ01. Next base: position 9,362 of record CAZSYL010000004.1, on the reverse strand, counting down.
CTGCGGATGCCCTCGAGAAAACGCCCGACCTTCTCCCGGTTCTCGCCGAAGCAGGCGTGGTCGATTCGGGTGGGACCGGGTTGCTCCTGTTCTTCGACGCCGCGCTTCACGTGGTTGACGGACGCGAGATCGAAGCTCCTGTCATGCCCGACGGAGCATCGGTTCCCGACCTTGTTGCCGATCGACCTGCCGGAGATGACCATTCAGCGCTTGCTGACCTCCGCTACGAAGTGATGTTTCTGCTCGACGCACCCGACGATTCGATCGATGGGTTCAAGGCAGCATGGGCCGAGATCGGCGATTCGATCGTGGTGGTGGGTGGCGACGGCATCTGGAATTGCCATATTCACTCCGATGACATCGGTGCTTCGATTGAAGCCGCAATCGATGTCGGTCGTCCGCACAAGATTCGCGTGACCGACCTCCTCGAAGAGGTTGAGGAGCAGGAATGGGTCAAGCAAGCAACGGCTGAAGCTTCGCTAGGCGACGTCGAACCGTGCACGACCGCTGTCGTGGCCGTTTCCGTCGGCGCTGGTGTCGCGGACATCTTCGGTTCGCTCGGAGTGCAACATGTCGTGACCGGCGGCCAGACGATGAACCCGTCGACGAAGGAATTGCTGGCTGCGGTCGACGCGCTTCCCGCTGACGGCGTTGTCATCCTTCCAAACAACAAGAACATCATCGCCGTCGCCGAACAGGTCGCGTCGGAGGCCAATAAGCCAGTTGCGGTTCTGCACAGCAAGAGCATCGTCGACGGGATGGCCGCGCTCGTTGCCTATGACCCAGAAGCTGATCTTTCGCACAACGCATCCGAGATGGGCGGAGCCCTCGATGAGGTCGTCCATGGCGAAGTTACACAATCGGTCCGCGCTACGACCGCTGATGGTTTTGAGATCTCGGTGGGGGACTGGCTCGGGCTTGCCGAGGGAAAGATTGCTGCGGTCGAGAGCGAGGCCGTTGCGGCCGCCGTGGGCGTGATCGACTCACTCGTCGGTGATGACCACGAGATCATCACGATCGTTGCGGGCGCGGAAGCCAGCGAAGCTGAGACGCAGGCGCTCGTGGCCCAGATTGAGTTGTCCCATCCCGACCTCGAGTCCGAGGTGCATTCCGGTGGTCAACCGCTCTACCCGTTTATTATCGGCGTGGAGTGACGACCGAAGACCCATCCCCATCGCAAGCTGGCCCGACTAGCAAGCCGCCGTTGACACTGCGCGCTTTCGGTGAGCTCGACATCTCGACGATCAAGGGTGTCGGGCCCAGGCGCGCAGCGTCGTTGCACAAGGCTGACGTACGCAGCGTTCTGGATCTCCTGCGCTATTACCCGAGGCGCTATATCGACCGCACTCGTGAGGCCTCGATTCGCGACCTGCGTGAGGGGGAGGAGGGGATGGTTCTCGGCACGGTGACCCGCGTCGAATCCCGGCGCATTCGTGGCAACCGGACGATGGTTAACGTGAAGGTGACCGATGGAACCGGCACGCTCGGCGTCACGTTCTTTAACCAACCGTGGCGCGCCAAACAGCTCTACGAGGGGTTATCGGTCGTGTTGTTTGGCAAGGCTGAGATCTATCGAAACAGCATGCAGATGTCGTCGCCGATCGTCGACTTGATCGGCGATCAGACGAACAAGATCGTCCCCGTATACCCCCAGTCGGAGAAGGCGAAGATCGCTAGCGCGGATGTGGCGCGCTGGGTAGCCGAGGCGCTGCGGCGGTCCAAGGACCGCACCATTGCGGACCCGTTGCCGGATTGGGTGCGCGACCAACAGAACTTCATCGATCGTCATGCCGCTACGTTCGCGATCCATCAGCCTGAAACGATGGCCGATGTGGCCCAGGCTCGGCGTCGGTTGGTCTTTGACGAGTTGTTCGCTATTCAGTTGGAGCTCGTGCAACAGCAACGAATTCGACAAATCACTGAGGTTGGGGTCGAGCACGAGGCGACCGGAGCACTCACCGGGCAGATGATCGATGGCCTCGGGTTCTCACTTACCGGTGCTCAAGAGCGCGTCATCGACGAGATCATCACAGATATGCACGGTGATCACCCTATGCATCGTCTGCTCCAGGGTGACGTGGGTGCTGGTAAAACCCTGGTTGCCCTCTATGGGTTGTTGAGCGCGGTCGAAGGTGGCTTCCAAGGCGCGCTCATGGCCCCGACCGAGGTACTCGCTGAGCAGCATGCCATCGGTGTCAAGAAGCTCCTCGACGGCTTGATGGTGGAAGACACGATGAGCCTTCTGTCAGAGCGGCCGCTCCGGGTCGAACTGCTGTCGAACGGAGTTCCTGTGGCTGACCGAAAGCGAATTCTGGCGCAGACACTGTCGGGCGAGGTCGACATTCTCATCGGAACCCATGCACTCATCTACGACTCGGTGCAGTTCTTCAACCTCGGCATGGTTGTCATAGACGAACAACACCGTTTCGGCGTCGAGCAGCGAGCGGTGCTTCGAGCAAAGGCCCAAGGAGACAAAGAACCCGACGTTCTCGTGATGACGGCAACCCCGATCCCGAGAACGGCTGCGATGACGGTGTATGGCGATCTCGATGTCAGTGTCCTCGACGAGCTTCCCCCCGGGCGAACCCCGATTGCGACGGTTTGGGCTGCAGGTGAACATGAGGAAGCCGCGATGTGGGATGAGGTGCGCGCCGAGGTCGCTGCCGGCCGACAGGCGTACGTGGTGTGTCCGCTCATCGATGCGAGCGAAAAGATCGAAGCCCGCTCCGCGACCGAGACGTATGAAGAACTCACCTCGGGCGCGCTCTATGGGCTAAAGGTGGGTCTACTTCACGGTCGCATGTCGAGCGCCGAGAAGGAAGAGATGATGGCGAAGTTCCGCGACCGACAGGTCGAGGTGCTCGTGGCCACCACGGTGATAGAGGTCGGTGTGGATGTTCCCAACGCCACTGTCATGGTCATCCTCGATGCCGGCAGGTTTGGAATTGCCCAGCTACATCAGCTGCGCGGGCGCGTCGGGCGTGGCGAGCACGCGTCGCGTTGTTGGCTCGTCGGCGAGACCACCACCGCCGATGGCGAAGCCCGAATCGAAGCGCTCGTAGGTTCGACCGACGGCTTCGAGTTGGCCGAGATCGATCTCGAGCTCCGTGGTGAAGGAACGATCATGGGAGATCGTCAGAAAGGTCAGAACGATCTCCGTCTCGCCAACCTTGCTAGAGACCGCGACACGGTCGCCCTGGCCCGCGAAGTTGCGATTGAAATGCTCGATCGCAACGACCCAGCACTGCCCGCCCTACTCGACGACAGCGCCGTCATCCTCGGCAACACCGACACCGACTACCTACGCAAAAACTGACCCACCACAGCACCACAGGCACACCACAGGGGTCGTACCCCTAACCGCCGATTGGGGTCTGACCCCTTTTTCGAAAAAGGGGTCAGAGTACAAATGTGGCGATTTGTATGGGTGTGATCAAAAGGAACTTGAAAAATCAACGAACAACTCGTTTGGGGGTCGTACCCCTTTCACGAGAAAGGGGTACGACCCCAACGGAGGTGCGACATGGTCGAACCGCGCTCCTTGGTTTTGGGGTCTGACCCCAAAACGGAGGGTTTGAGGCGATACGGTCACCCGTGTGGAAAATTCTGTACCGCTGACGATCGAATGCGTGGACTGCCTGGGCACGTGTCATCGGCTACCTCGCGAACCAGAAGGCGGCTTTGCCCCGGGATCTGTGATCCCGTATCGCTGCGAAGACTGCCTTGATCGTTGGGACATCCAATTCGACCCGGAGGCCTGATCGTGCGCGTTGTAGCAGGAACCGCCGGTGGGCGAGCACTCGTTGCCCCCGAAGGCACCAACACTCGGCCCACGTCAGATCGTGTGCGTGAGTCAATTTTCAACATGCTGTTCAGTCTTGGGGCCACCGAAGATGCCCGGGTTCTCGACCTGTACGCCGGATCAGGAGCGCTCGGTATTGAAGCGCTCAGCCGAGGTGCATCGCACTGCACATTCGTCGAACAGGATCGTCACGCCGTCGAGGTCATTCGTGAGAACCTCGAAACCTTGCGCTTCAACGATCGCGCCACAGTCGTACAGGCCGACGCTCTCGTATGGGTCGAACGTCAGGAAGCACCGTTCGACCTGGTCTTGGCCGATCCGCCATACGCCGAGGAGGAGTGGTCAACGCTCCTCGATCAGCTCGAGGCTTCGTACTTCGTTGCCGAGTCCGGAAACCCGATCGCACCACATCCGCGGTGGGATGTCCTTCGCGACAAGAAGTACGGGGCTACGTTGGTGACCGTGCTAACACCAACCCCAGCGCAAGTGAAATGACCGCCGTTCTGTATCCGGGTTCGTTCGACCCGGTTCACAACGGTCATGTCGAAATCGTCGAAACCGCAGCTCAACTCTTTGACCGCGTGATCGTCGCAGCGATGCGAAACCCGTCTAAGACGAACGCACTGCTGTCTCTCGAAGATCGCGAGACCGTCCTGCGCGAGACCTTTGCGCATCTGGACAACGTGGAGATCACCGCATTTTCATCGCTCGTCGTCGACCTGGCCCAAGAGCTCGAAGCTGACTTCATCGTCAAGGGCCTCCGGGCAGTCTCGGACTTTGAGACCGAATTGCAGATGGCGCAGATGAACCAGGCGATCTCGGGTGTGCACACTCTGTTTCTTCCGTCTGCTTCGGAACGGTCGTTCCTCGCCTCCCGCCTGATTCGCGAGATCTCGCGCTTCGGCGGCGATGTGTCGTCGATGGTTCCAGCACCCGCTCTTCGAGTCCTCCGTGAAAGGCATTCGTCATGAATCACGCGTCCACCGATGACTACTTTGAGGGCGACTATGGCGAGGTCTCGCCGTCACCCGACGGGAGTATTCCGCTCGCCACATCGCAAACGCCACCGCCCGAGCAACACCTTGCCGGTGGCCAAACGACCGCTCCGGCTGCGCCCAATCATGAGGTTCCCGATGTTGAGGCCCTGCTGATCGAAGCGATCGAGATCATCGAGACTGCTCGTCCCGCCCCATTGTCGACTGCGATCAAGATTGAAGGCGAACCGCTCCTCGACCTACTCTACGACGCCCGCGAGCGCCTGCCCGATGAGTTGCGTGCAGCTCGCTGGCTCCTGCGTGACCGCGAGGAACACCTCGCAAGTCAGCGTCTCGAAGGTGAAGAGATCATTGCGTTGGCTCGTTCTCGCGCCGAACGACTGGTCGAGAGAACCGAGGTTGTCCGCTCAGCAGAACAGCGAGCGCAGCGCCTCATCTCCGAAGCAAAAGCTGAAGCCCGCCAGATGCGTCGTGAGACGGAGGACTTTTGTGATGCTCGCTTGGCATCGCTCGAGGGCATTCTCGACCGTACCCGAACCGTTGTGGCGACCGGACGAGCGCGGCTGCAGGGCGCGAACACGATCGACCTACGCGACTCGGCCCAGCATGCCGCTGTCCCCGCCCACGCCGTCGATCGCGACGATCTCCAGCACGATCAACTTCAGTACCCATCTGAAAGCGCTGATCTTGACGCGTCATACCCCACCGGACATCACTCGCCGTCGGTCGACCTGTTTGACCAGGACCTGACATGACCGACTGGCCAGAGCTGCGCCTCGACGTGGCTCGGCTGCGTCAGCGCGACAACCTGGCCGACCTGAAGAAGCGGCCTCAGGGCGATTCGACGCGGCCGATACGCGCGGAAGTGACTGCGCGCGGACTCGAGGTCACCACCGCCCGAATTCCCGAAGGCTCACCGATCGTGGTCGATGGTGTGGTCGATCCGGCAATGGACGGCGTCGAACTGCGGGCCTCGGTGAAGTCGGCCTGGGAAGGGGAGTGTCGGCGGTGCCTCCGGATCGTGACCGAACCTATCGACCTCGACCTCTCCGTCTCTTTTCTGCCTGACTTGTCAGAAGACGATGACGTCGACGCCTATCCAATCGAAGGAGACTCGATCGACGTTGGCGAGGTGGTGCGAGAAGAACTGATGCTCGCCCTTCCGCTATCGCCGCTCTGCAGCGACGGCTGCGAGGGTGCCGACCCTGAGCGGTTTTCACCGACCGCTATTGACGGCTCTACCAGCGCAGATGATGACGACGAAAACGGTGAATCACCCATCGATCCGCGCTGGGCAGCACTCTCCGAACTTACTTTTGATGAAGACTGACCGCGAGCAGATAACCTTGTCGACTTGCGCGCCTCAGTGGTGCCGTTCGAATTTCTCACAGGTGACGTCATGGCAGTTCCAAAGAAGAAGACATCCAAAGCCAAGAGCCGCAGCCGCAAGGCTTCCGCTTGGCGAATTCGCGCCTCAGGCCGATCCAACTGCCCACGTTGCGGCGTGGCAAAGCGCCCGCATGTCGTGTGCTCGAATTGTGGCTACTACGCAGGTCGTCAAGCGATTGAAGTCGACTGAGCGGGGTTATCTCAATGTTGCCCATTGCCGTTGACGCAATGGGGGGCGATAACGCCCCACACGCAATTATCGCCGGAGCTCGGCGTGCACACGAAGAGAACGGGATTCCCGTTGTTCTCGTCGGGCGCCCCGACGAGATGGGCGACACTGGTGGTCTGCCCGTAATCGAGGCATCTGAGGTCATTGCCATGGATGCCGACCCAGGGTCGAGTGTCCGGACGATGAAGGACTCATCGCTCGTTCGCGCAGCCGAGGCGGTTCGTGACGGACAGGCTTCGGCCATGATCAGCGCTGGCAACACCGGCGCGACGATGGCATCGGCGCTGTTGAGAACGGGGCGGATCAAGGGCGTAAGTCGCCCAGCGATAGCGACCCCGATCCCCGGACCCTCGGGGACCCCCACGGTTCTTCTGGACGCCGGTGCCAATGCTGAGTGCAAGTCGGAGTGGCTGGTTCAGTTCGCTCAAATGGGAGCGATCTTTGCCCGTGCTCGTTTCGGAGTAAAAACTCCCCGAATCGGCCTGTTGTCGATCGGAGAGGAAGCGGGCAAGGGCTCACCCTTGGTCAAAGAAGCGTGGAAGCTTCTCGACGAGGTTGATTGGGCTAGCCATCAGTCAGAGTTCATCGGCAATGTCGAAGGCCGTGACCTCATGGGTTCTGAGGTAGATGTGGCAGTAACCGACGGCTTCACTGGAAATGTTGCGCTGAAAACACTCGAGGGTTGCGCCCGAAATATCGTTGGTGCGCTCCTCGAAGCGTTCGACACCAACGACGAGACAAAGGCGGCCGCCGAACAGCTCTATCCGGCGTTGCTGCCGCTCTACAAGCGATTCGACGCAGACAGCTATGGCGGTGCAATGCTTCTCGGCACCAAGGGTCCCTGCATCATCAGCCACGGTTCATCGGGCGAGGATGCCATGTCGAATGCGATTTCGGTCGCAAGTGAGATGGTCGAACTCGACGTGGTTGGTCAGATCCACTCAGCCATCAACGACTAACGCCCGTACCGGCTTCTGCCGTCCAGTGGCTAATGGTCTCACCAATTTGCATCGAAGTTCGCTATGGTGCAGCCGTAGAACTGAGGGAGCAACGTGTCATCGGAAAATGCAATCGAACGAGACGAAATCGTCGGAATCATCCGTGACCGGCTTGCAGAGATTCTCGAAATCGAGCCAGGCAGCATCGGCGAGGGCGACTCGTTTCAGGACGACCTTGACGCCGATTCACTCGCTCTGATCGAGTTGGTCGAAGCAATCGAGGAAGAGCTTGGTGAGCGCGGTCTCGAAATCCGTATCGAGGACGATGATCTCGAAGACCTCAAAACGGTCCGCGATGCCGTGGACTACGTCGTACGGCGTCTTGGCTGAGTCAGAATCCCGCAATCCTTACCACGAGCTCTGCAGCGCGCTCGGTTACTGGTTCGAGGACGTTGAATTGATTGAGCTCGCACTCACCCATAGGTCGTTCTGCGCCGAAAACGGCAACGTTGAATCCAATGAGCGGCTGGAGTTTCTCGGCGACGCGGTTCTTGGTCTAGCCATGACGGACAATCTGTTCGATGCCCTACCCGATCAACCCGAAGGCGACCTTGCCAAGGCTCGGGCAGAAGTCGTTAGCGCACCCAGTCTCGCCGTAGCTGCCCGCGGTCTCGGTATTGGCGAGGTGTTGCGCCTCGGCCGTGGCGAAGAACTCTCCGGTGGACGCGACAAGGAGTCGATCCTCGCGGACGCGATGGAAGCGGTCATTGCTGCGGTCTACCTCGACGGTGGATGGGAGCAGGCAAAGACGCTCGTCAACGAACACCTCGCTGCGGCAGCACTTGACGCTCAGAGCACACCAGGACGTCGCGACTACAAGACGCGGTTACAGGAACGAGCAGCAGAACTTTCGCTGGGCACGCCTGGCTATGTGATGGAGTCGATGGGTCCTGACCATGACCGGACCTTTGTCTCGACGGTGACCGTGGGCAAAGCACAGGGCACTGGACGCGGATCATCGAAGAAGCAGGCACAACAGATGGCAGCAGAACATGCGTTGCGCCACCTGGAAGAAAACGACTCAACAACGACTGGAAGTGGACAGGGTGATCACACACCTGCCACTGTTCCCAGCGGAGGAACCCCATGAAGGCAGAACTACCTGAGCTTGAGCTGGTCCGACGTGATCTCGAACGAGAGCTGGTCGGCCGCAAGGTCAAGGAGGCGAGCGCGGCGGGAATGTCCGTGCTGCCCCGGTACAAGAACCGCAAGAGTTTCGCCGGGCAACTCGAAGGCACAAAGATCACCGGTGTGATGCGTCAGGGCGAGTTCATGCTGTTCCCCCTCGACAACGACGACATCATGGTTATCCGGATGGGCGACGGCATGCTTCGACGCAACGCCAATCGCGACAAGGAAGAGAAGGGGACCGAGGTCACCATCACCTTCACCCAGGGTGGGCAGCTGCGCTACATCGACCCCGATGGCACCGGCGAAGTTGCCGTCGTGCCGAAGGAAGACGTGATGTCGGAGTTCCCGATGCTCAACGATCCTGCGATCGATGTGATCGACACTCCTCTGTCATGGCTCTCGTTCAGGGACGTCCTCGAACAGGAGAGCACGACGCTCAAAGAATTCCTCACGAACGGCAAGGTACTCATCGGCATTGGTTCGATGTACGCCGATGAAGTGCTGTTCGACTCGGGATTGCTCTATGACCGAAAGTCGACGACCCTATCAACCCAAGAGGTTCGACGCCTGCAGCGTTCTCTCGTTGAAACAATGCACAACGTGATCAAATACCGCGGCACAACCCTGGAAGATCGTCCGTGGGCAGATGTCTTTGGCGAGCCAGGTACCTTTGATCAGCATCTTCAGGTGTTCGGTCGCGATGGCGAGCTCAGCCCACGGTCACGGTCTCCAATCCAGCGCTCCAAGTTCAAGGGCGAGTGGACGTACTACTGCGAGACGCAGGTTTAAGAATGACGCAGCCTTCCGAATGACGCAGC
>CAZSYL010000003.1:76443-113528 GCA_964610745.1 uncultured Acidimicrobiales bacterium | reverse complement strand
GCTGGAAGCTCAGTTTCGGTTGGAAGCTCAGTTTCGGTTGGAAGCTCAGTTTCGGTTGGAAGCTCAGTTTCGGTTGGAAGCTCAGTTTCGGCGGCGTCAGGTTCGATACGAGCCCACCCAGCGGTACTCGGCTCGACCGGCGTGACCAGCGGGACCTCAAACTGCTCGGTGTCCGACGCCACCTCAGCGCTCTCCAAGACAGACTCGGTGTCATCAGAACTCAGCTGATCGTCTCGCTGCTCAAACGGCTCGGAATCCTCCTCCGAAACATGTTCCATCGGAACGTCGCGTGGTGGAATACGGTCCTCGATCGGAGCAACGTCGACCTGATCGTTCATGTTGGCAGCGGTTTGATCGGCGAGACCTGCCGAAGCCACGGTCGCTTCGACCGTATTGGTCTCAGCGATAGCACCGACTTCATGGCCATTGTGCTCAACCGGATCATCGTTTCTGCGAAGCTTTGAGGCAGTGCGGATCACCGCACCCAGCTTTGCAATGCGCTCGTTCTGGGCTTGGGCTGAGTCCTCGGGCGGCACGATCTCGACCGAAGGGAAATCCGATGCGTTCTCTGAGGCTGCTTCGGTCTCAGTCGACTCGACGACCTCGGCTTCGGGCGTCGCGGGTGTTACTCCGAACGCCTCGCGGTAGGACGCGTCAGGGTGCGTCGATGGGTCGTACCACTTGCCATCTGATGCCAGCCACCACCCTGGTCCTGGGAACACGTCACTCACGAAAACAGATCCTTCACTTGCCCGGAGGGAAACTTAGTTGCCATCGCAAAAGTTCGCACTTTCAGAAACGCACTTTGAAGTAACCGCTGTTTCGGCCATTCGCCGGAGAGCTCAAGAACAAGGTGCAAGTCCCGCCGTGACCGCGCGCCACGGTAGATGGAATGAGTAGAGCGCCGGGCGGGATTTGAACCCGCGACTGTACGGCTTTGCAGGCCGTTCCCTTGGGCCGCTCGGGCACCGACGCATGGTCGAATACGTTACCGGCTCACTTCGGAGTTGAACACCTCTTCCGACCGACAATGACGACAGCACCAACCACTGTTGAATGAGTAGCAACAACGTGTGTGCCAGTAGGCCCCTCCGCGCTACCGGCACACACGTCGTGCGATCGAAGCAAGAGGCGCTGAACGCCACCACTTCGTGATGCCCAAACCGTAGGTGGCGTTGGGCAAAATGTCTTCGCGCCCCCGCTCAATCGCAACAATTCCGACACACTGCCGTCACATTCAATCACGCAGCGCGCGAGTGGAGAGCTCTGGGGTCATCAGGAGCGCAATACGGTCGAATATCGTCAGACCGCGCAGTGTATTGGATGCGGAAGGTATTGGAGGCAGAACGTATTGGAATAGAAAGTATTGGAGCCGGAACGAAGGAGCAATACTTTCACGACGGCAGCTCGCCGAGAACGAAGATGCCCGGAAACGAGCGACTCGTCTCCGGGCATCTTGTACGAGCGGACGACCAGATTCGAACTGGCGACCCTCACCTTGGCAAGGTGATGCTCTACCAACTGAGCTACGTCCGCAGGACCACTGACTGTATCAGCGAGATCGCTCAGTCTCCACCTTTCGGTCGAAGATCGATCCGAAGTGTGAGCATTCCATCGACAAGCTCAACATCGGCGTCACCGAGCATCGCGAAATCACGGAAATCGGTTTGGGCCTGGGCAATGAACAACGCCCGTTCGTCCCCGCCGACAGGCGGTAGGTTTCGCTGCTTCACCGCTGCTGCTCGTTCTTTGAATCGAGCCACCATTTCATCAGGATCGAACTCGTCCACTTCACTCCTCAAAAGAACCGGGGCGGGTCAGCCACCAGAAGATCACCGTAGCGAAAATAGTGACCGCACCAAGGGCCACCAGCATAAAGATCAGTGGCCCTAGACGACTATCGGCTTCACGAATGTTCACGACTTCGCTCTCACCTTCGATGACCTGCGCGATGGGGAGGGCAGCGGTCCAAAGCAGGGATAGCAATTCGAAGCCGAGAAACACACCCAGACAGTATCGGCTCAGCGTTGGTGTGCGGGGCACCACCACGCCCGACGACCGCCAATGAGATCATCGCTCATCTGCCCTAGGCACCGCGGACAAACCGCTCCCCTGTGGCGAGCAACGAAACTCTCACCGGTGTTTGAGCCGCCGCTAGCTGTGAGGCGGCTCACCGTGTTGCGGATCTCGCTTGCCAGCGTGTCCAAACCCTCAGCCGTCAATTCGTCGACAGGTGTGAGCGGCGAAATCCCAGAAGCCCACAGCGCCTCATCGGCAAGCAGGTTCCCAAGCCCCGCGAGAATCGACTGGTCGAGCAGTGCCGCCTTCACTGCCTTATGCCTCCCTCGGAAAGCCTCGGTCAGCTCTTCGGCCGTAATTGTCGAGGCCTCAGCGCCGAGGTTCGATACATCCGGTTCGAGCTCAACCGAGCCAAGACATCGCTGGTCGCGAAGGACCACCGAACTGGCGCCGATCGTCATTTTGAATCGATCCCAGGCCGGATCGTTTCTCGGCGAGGAGTACTCGAGTTGTCGAATGCTGCTTTGACCGTCGATCAGCAGTCGACCGGTCATCCCAAAGCGAAGTCCGAGCACGATGACCGAATCACCTTCGCCAAAGTCGGCGAGTAACAGCTTGCCATGTCGACGGGTCCTTCGGAGCGCACACCCGTACAGCGTTGAGAAGTGTTCCCCTGGATCACCCTTTGGCCGGACGACGCGAACGTCGCACACCTCTACTGCCTTGACGGTTTGGCCAACCAACCCGTCAAGGTGTTGACGGTACTGCTCGATCTCGATCAGTTCGGGCATCGTCGTCTACTGCTTGTTCAAAAAGCTGCTTGTTCAAAAGCATTGCCTCGACCGCCGCTACGTCGTCTCGACGCGCACTTTGTCGAAGAAATCGACGAGCATCGTCGCCAGCTTGTCGTGTTCGACGAGAAACCCGTCGTGGCCGTACACCGACTCGATCGTGTGGTGGGCGCAGTTTCTTCCTGCCCGAGTCAGCACCTCGGCCAGCGCGGTCTGCTGATACTTGGGGTACAGAAAATCAGAAGAGACTGAGACTGTCATCGAGGGGCCGTCAAAGGCCGCCAACGCTGCCACCGGTCCGCCTCTGCCGCGACCGATGTCATGGAGGTCCATTGCGCGATTGAGCACGATGTAGCTGTTGGCATCGAAGCGATGTGGGAACTTCTGGCCGTGATGGTCTAGATAGGACTCGACCATGAAGCGACCCCAGGAGTCGAATTCGTCGAGACGGTCGAGAGGTTCACGGCCGAATCGCTCGGCCCACTCTTCGTCGCTGCGATAGTGGATGAGCGCTATCTCGCGCGCAACCGCCAAACCGTGTCCCGGTCCAGCATCGTGGCCGTAGTAGTCCCCGCCGTGAAAGTTCGCGTCATTGGCGATTGCGAGGCGTCCCACAGCCGACCACGCGATCTGTTGTGCCGACGCAGCCATGGCAGTGGCGATCGGCGCTATGGAACGCACCCGATCGGGGTACATTGCAGCCCACTCGAGGACGGCCATACCGCCCATTGAACCGCCGATGACGCTGAACCAGCGTTCCACGCCGAGTAGCTCGCCGAGGCAGGTCTGACTCCTGACGATGTCACGGGTACTGATTTGGGGAAATGTCGAGCCGTACGGAGTGCCCGTCGCCGGGTTTATCGAGGAGGGGCCCGTACTCCCCTGGCAGCCGCCGAGCACGTTCGCGCAGACGACAAAGTACTCGTTGGTATCGACCGCTAGGCCTGGTCCAACGATTCGTGACCACCAGCCCTCGTCGGTATAGGTGCCGCCTCCTCCCCCGGTTACATGACTGTCGCCGGTGAGCGCATGACAGATGAGAATTGCATTGTCGGCCCGAGCGTTTAGGGTTCCCCAAGTCTCGTAGGCCAGGGTGACTTCGTCGAGCACTCCCCCTCCCTCGAGTGCGAGCGGCCTGACGTGCGTATGGAACTGCCGGGCACCAGCGGGGTCGCCAGGGCGCCACGCTCCGGTGACGGGAAAGGAGTCGGGCCAGCCTCGACGATGGCCAATGGACGTATTCTCATTAGAACTTTCGCTCACCATCGTCTCCTTTCAGATCTCCAGACAGCAGGACTAACCATCGACCGTAGTGGATAAGAACCCGTTTCGGGTCTCTTCGCATACCGATCTCTGCAAAGTTCCTTACCTGAGTCTCGCCAACCACCAATCCGCAAGCGCGCTGTTTTCGCCATACGCCTCACACATGTGCCCTGCGAGCGCTTCCAGTGCGCCTCGATACCCGTCCTTGTCACCGCTTAGCCAGCACTTATGTGCCCGTCGCGCCGCGTTAGCTCCGTCGTCCCACGCCGACGACGGGGCTGGGAGCGCTGCGTCTCCAATCGCGGAAGCTCGAACTCGAATTGCCTTGGAGCTCATTCCAGTCCCGGCGGCGTCAGCGAGAAGGATCGCACACGTCGTGGGGGCGGTAATGGCTGCCGCGAGGTGCCAGAGCATCGACACATCATGAGGTTCGACGCTTATGACCGGCACCGATGGGACTGTTGTGCCAGTGGGGTCAGCAACAACTTCGAGGACCGGGGTTTGAGAAGCCAGCAGCAGCTTCGGGACCAGACGATCCTCGAACCACTTCTGCACCCCAGCGTCAGGGATGCGCTCGAGTACGAGCTCAGGAGCCTTCCATTTGGTGCCTGCGAACTTGATTGGCCGCGCACCCCAGAGACTGGCCAAGGGGTCGATGGTCCCCGCGGTCATGAGCTTCGGCCGACCGGGGTGGCTTCGAGACACATCCTCAGACTCCACAACAGCGTCCGCAATCCCGTAGAAATGCTGTCTGAAGCCTGCGGTGACCGCAGCCAAATCAGCAATTCGTCGTTGGCTCCTCGTCCCGGCAACGACGGGGATCCCGTGGGCGCCGGCGAGGAGAGGCGCCCACGTCTTGGCAGTTGGGACGCTGAGCGCTTTGCCTTCTCCATTGCCCAGGTACACCATCGCACGCTGGCCTTCGGCCAGCGAGGTATCGGTCCTGCCCTCGCCGTCTGCCGAAATCACCACGGCCAAGACATCGACAGCGGCGGCAAAGACACCCACGTCGTCGATCCAGAGTGACTTCAGTGAGCCCTGTTTCATCACCGACGAGCGAACTTCGGTCACGTCCCGTGCTCCGAGAAACGACTGCGGCAAGATCAGGCCGAGCACGCCACCGGGGCCAAGTCGCCGAATCCCGGCTTCAACGAATAACGCGGACTGGTCGACATAACCCGTTGCCACACTCCCGTACTCGTTCTTGAGGCGGTCGAGCAGATCGCTACTTCGGGCTGTGTCGGTCGTCAACTGTCCAAGAAACGGAGGGTTGCCAACGATGAGAGCGAAATTGGTTGGCCAGTCCAACGGAAGGTCGAGGAGGGCGTCGGCGTTCGCCGCTCTCGGTGCAGCCTCACCACCGCACCACATCTCTAGCGACGCCCGACAAACCAAGAGAGCCGTTGAGTCGATGTCGCTCGCGAACATGGCCTCGACGATGCTCGGTCGTGACGCGCTGGTCAGCGACTCGATGCGTCTCGCGGCAGCGAGGAGAAATGCTCCACCGCCAGCCGCTGGATCCCAGACCAGTGGAGATCCTTCATCGTCCCAGCTGAGTTCATCGATCGCTAGAGCCGCCACTCGTTCGGCTGCTTCTCGCGGCGTGAAATGGGATCCCTGTGATCGCCGGGTCTCGTCTGCGAGCAAGTGTTCCCACGCCAATCCGAGAAGGTCGGGCGTGCAATCTCGATCCTCGAGAAAAACAAGGGCTGACTCCACCGACGAGGGACACGTCCCCTGAACGTGTGCAAACGATGTCGGTGCATCGCCTTGGCTGTAGCCGTCACTAATTCGTGCAGCAATCGCCGCAATTGCGCGCACAGCCTCTGACGGCCCCAACCCAATGGGCAACGTGTTCAGGAACTGCGCGACTCGGTTGGAGTGTGGCGCAGTGGCTGTTATGTCGTCGGATCCCATTCGGCCAGCCGACCCAAACGTTCATCGTTCGAGAACATCTCGACGACGGGTAGATCGAGTCCGACCCGCTTTTGCAGACGTCGAACTTCGAGTTCCTCGTTCCACAACACCAGGGTGACGACAAGACCCTTGCTTCCAGCGCGCGCAGTTCGGCCCGACCGATGAAGGTACGTCTTGTGATCAGATGGTGGATCGAAGTGGATGACCACCTCGACCTCATCGACGTGAATACCTCGTGCTGCGACGTCGGTGGCGACGAGCACGGATAGCTTTCCATCGCCGAAGTCGTTTAAAGCCTTCTCGCGATGATTCTGTCGCAGATCACCGTGAATGGCAGCAGCAGATACGTCGAGCTGATTGAGTTCCTTAGCGAGCCGATCGGCCATGTGCTTAGTCGAGGTGAACATGATGGTTCGCCCCACCGATCGTGAAATCATGGCGGCAACCTTCACCTTGTCCATCTGATGGACTTGGATAAAGCGGTGGGTCATCTGGTCGACCGTCACCTCTGGCGACTCGACCTCGTGAAATACCGGATCGGACTGATAGCGGCGGACAAGACTGTCCACCACGCCATCGAGGGTCGCAGAGAACAGCAGTGTCTGGTGCTCGTGCTCTGCCTGGCGCAAAAGCCATTCGACCTGTGGCAGAAAGCCCATGTCGGCCATTCGGTCTGCCTCATCGACGATGACGTGGGTGAGTTCGGTCAGGCTGACGGCCTTACGCTCGACGAGGTCGATCATTCGGCCAGGAGTCGCGACTACGAAGTCGACGCCCTTCTCCAGCTTTGTGATCTGCCGTTCGATGTTGGCACCGCCGTAAACCGCAGCGATGCGCACATCTCGGGACTTTGCGAGCGGGCCCAACTCTTCGGCGACCTGGACAGCCAGTTCGCGAGTCGGTACAAGAGCAATGGCCAATGGCTTCTTTGGGTCAGCTCGGCCGATGTTCTCGAGGACCGGAATTCCAAAGGCGAGCGTCTTGCCCGAGCCCGTCTTTGCCTTGCCGCAAACATCGCGCCCGGCGAGAGCGTCGGGGATCGCGATGCTCTGGATGGAAAATGGTTCGGTGATCCCCCGCGAGGCGAGTGCGGTACAGAGATCATCCGAGACGCCGATATCGGCGAAGGTCGTTGTCATGTGTGTCTTTTCACTATTTGAAGTTGCCTACAGCGTACTGCCCCGAAGTCGTCTCAGAGGGCCACGAGCCCGACAACTCAAGAATGAACGACTCGCCCATTGCGCACCGTTATGCCTTCGGCTTCCAGGCGCCGCTGATGTTCGTCCTCGAGGCCAGGGACTAAACGTCCATTTGCTGCCACGATTCGCCACCAAGGCAATCCGTCGCTATCGCGAAGCAATCGTCCGACCGCTCGAGCCGCTCCCGGGAATCCCGCTTCAGCAGCAACTTCACCGTACGTCATGACATCCCCAGATCGGAGCTCGATGATCACGGCGCGGGCAGCTTCGGTGAAGTCTCTGGTGGCCTTTTCGCCGCTCACAGATGGTCGGGTTCGAGGAGTATGACCTCGACCGGTTCCGCCATACCGGGGACCGTCCGATCACCCATAGGAATTGCACGCGTGTTGACGAGCAGCGACGTCCTCATGCTGATCGGTGCGAGGATCTCACCTGGGTTTGCCATGTCGCTAAGGCGAGCTGCGAGGTTGACTGCTTGGCCGATGTGATCATCTCCTTCGAAGAGGATGACGTCGCCCTCGGCGATGCCTGCTCGCAGAGGAAGCACCTGTTGGTTGGCCTCGATCATGGCGACCACGGCCTCGACCACCGGTTCAGGTTCGACTCCGACGATCATTGCCCCATCACCCAACCACTTCGCGATGCGCACGCCGTGTATTGAGGCCAGGCGCCGAATAGCTCCTCGAACCATCTCGAGAAGCTCGACCGCAGCGGCATCGCCTTCACGATCCGTGTATGACGTAAACCCCGAGACATCCACGAAGGCGAATGTTCGCTGTACACGGGTGACTCCACCAACTCTTATGACATCGCTCACATCGTCAAACCTAGTCAAGTCCGCTTCATGAGGAGGTACTACGACACTTCTTCTCTGACAGCGTCAGCGAACTCAGGCCACCGCTGCAGTGCCCACTCGCCAAACCGACGGTTGGTTAGTGCAATGAGAGTTACCGAACACGACGGATCTACCCATACGAAGGTGCCCGCCTGACCAAAGTGTCCCCACGTGCGTGGTGAATTCGCGCTGCCAGTCCAATGTGGTGACTTGTCACCACGGATCTCGGGGCCAAGTCCCCACACGTTGGGCGTCTGACGGCCGTAACCCGGCAGGACACCGATGAGCTCCGGAAGGTAGGGGTTCGTCATTCCCGATACCGTCGAAGGGGCGAGCAGCGCTGGCAATCCGTTCACGAACCGAAGCAGGTCCTCGACGGTTGACCAGCCCGCGTGCGCTGCGCTTCCAAGCAACTGAGTCGTCGACATTCCAAGGGGTTCGAAAATGCCTTCGGAAAGATACTCAGCGAACGATATTCCCGTGCTTTGCTCAACGAGGTTTGCCAAAAGCTCATAGCCGCCGTTGGAGTAGATACGTCGACGTCCGGGATCATCGAGGATGTCGCCCTTTGGCCCAAGACCACCGGCGTGAGCTAACACGTCCGCCACGGTCGCTCCCCGTGGTTGGTCGCCCTCGATAAGCGCCCCCAGTTCGTCATCGATCGCGATGGACCCCTCTTCGATCGCGAGATGGATTCCCGCAGCGGTGAAGAGCTTCGTAACCGACGCCAAAGCGAACGCATCGTTTGTGGGGCCATGCCGATGCGTCGTGCCGAGCGGTCCAATGGCCGCAGCGGCAACACTGTCGACCGGCCATTCCAAAAGAAGGTCGAAGGCTTTCACGAGCCGTCAGTGGCCTCGTCGATTGCGAGTTCCAACTCGCTGTCGTCGGAATCTACCGAATCCTCGTCTGACTCCTCAACACCGTTATCGGAGCTATCGTTCGCATCGGCGTCACCGGAGTCGTCGCCGCTTGCCTGATCAGATTCGTCACTCATATCAATGACTTCGACTTCGTCTGCTGATGCGTCCTCAGAGCGAGGCCAGGCGATCACGACAATGCCACCAATGATGAGGGCGAGGCTCATCCAGAGGTTTACGCGAAGTCCGAGGATGTCATTGGCGGGATCGATTCGCAACGCTTCTACCCAACCACGACCGATGCCGTACCCGAGCAGGTAAAGCGCAATCAAACGTCCCCGAGGTAACCAACCTTTTCGGTCGGCGAACAACATGAACGCAGTGAGCCCGAAGTTCCAAATGCTCTCGTACAGAAAGGTCGGATGAAACGTGGGGAACTCCTCGACCGACTGAAACTCCGCCGGAATTGAGCCACGGTGCTCAGCGTCGATTGACAAACCCCAGGGCAGGTTGGTCGGGCGCCCGAAAAGCTCCTGATTGAACCAATTACCCCAGCGTCCAATGGCCTGGGCGAGAGGTAGGCCCGGGAGGATGGCATCGAGAGTCTTTCCGACATCCATGCCACGACGTTTGGCCACCCAAATGCCGACGATGATGCCCGCGGCCATTCCACCAGGAATACCAAGACCACCCGAACGGAGCGCAAAGATCTGCCACCACGGAGCGTCAACGAACAGCTGGAAGTCGGTAATGACGTGATAGAGACGGGCGCCGACAACTCCGGCAGGAACCGCCCACATGGCAATTGCTGTGATGTCGTCTTCGTGGCCGCCGCGTGCGACCCACCGTTTCTGCCCCAAACTCACCGCGGCGAACACACCGAGAGCGATCATCAGGCCGTAGATGGTGAAAGGGCCAATCGAGTTGAATGATGGCGACGGGATTGCACCGATTAGTGACTGCACAGAACCCCCAACCCTTTCGCGCAGGAAACGCATTCCATTGCTGTTTAGCGTACACCCATGGACAGCGGACTGTTTAGCGGGTGGCGGCGTGCACTCCTCGGGTCGTTAGAAAAGGTCACCCGCGAGCGCCAGCGAGTCGGCGTTGGCCAGAACTGCAGGTTCATTGGCCATGGCGAGCGGTAGCAGCTGCTCACAGTAGAACGATGCCGTCATCAGCTTGGCCTCAAGTTGTTCGTTGGAGTCGCCCGATTCGATGCGTGCCTGAGCAGCATTTGCCTGCATCACCATCGACCAGCCCCCAGCCAGCTGTCCCAGCATGGCAAGGTAAGGGGTAGCACCCGCAAAGGCGTCCGCTGGATTTGTAGCAAGGCGCTCCAGGAGCTTCGTTGTGGTCATCTGTACATCAGCGCTTGTGGCTTTGAGGGCAGCACCCATCTTTGCGGTGGCCTCTGTGCTGAGTGCGGTCTCTGCCACGGCGTCGATGTCGGCAAACAACTCCTTTGCCACCCGACCGCCGTCGAGCGGCAGCTTCCGGGCGAGCAGGTCGAGGGCCTGGATGCCGTTAGTGCCTTCGTAGATCGGGTTGATTCGGGCGTCGCGGTAGTGCTGGGCCACACCGGTTTCTTCGACGAATCCCATTCCACCGTGGACCTGCACCGCGAGCGACGTCAGTTCCACGCCGAGGTCGGTGCACCACCCCTTGACGATCGGTGTGAGAATGGCCGCCCGTTCGGCGCCTCGCTTCCGACCTACCTCGTCGTGATGGTGTCCCTCGGCATCGACGGCAGCACCATCGAGAAATGCAAGACCTCGCATTGCTTCGATGTAGGCCTTCATGGTCATGAGCATCCGTCGTACGTCGAGGTGCTCGATAATTGGAGAGCTCGTTCCGGCAGGAGCGCCGAGTGCCCGACCCTGCGTTCGCTCTTTGGCGTATTCCACAGCGTCCTGGTACGCCCGCTCGGCGATCGCGACGCCCTGCATGCCAACCGATAGCCGAGCGTTGTTCATCATCGTAAACATGTACTCCATGCCCCGGTTCTCCTCGCCAATGAGGTAGCCGATCGCGCCGTTCGCGTCACCGAATTGCAGGACACATGTTGGGCTGCCGTGAATGCCGAGCTTGTGCTCGATCGACGTGCATGAAACATCGTTTCGAATCGTTGGATTGCCGTCATCGTCCAGCAGAAACTTTGGAACGATAAAGGTTGAGATTCCCTTCGTGCCGGGAGGAGCATCGGGGGTGCGAGCTAGAACCAGGTGCACGATGTTGTCAGCCAAATCGTGTTCGCCGTAGGTGATGAAGATCTTCTGACCCGAGATCTTGTAGGTCCCGTCGCCGACGGGCTCGGCCCGGGTGCGCAACGCTCCAACGTCGGAACCAGCGTCTGGTTCGGTGAGGTTCATCGTGGCGCTCCACTCACCACTGACGAGTGGACGCAACCATGTCTCCTTTTGGGCCTCGTCACCGTGATGGGAGATCAGGTCGATGGCTCCCTGTGTGAGGAGCGGGCACAACGCGAAAGACGTGCATGCGGCGTTCAGCATCTCCTGAAGGGCCAGTGCCATTACCCACGGCATACCGCCACCGCCGTACGCTGGGTCGAAGGGCAGCGTCTGCCAACCCGCGTCGACGTAGGCCTTGTATGCAGCGATGAATCCATCGGGAGTCGTGACCGTAAAGTCCTCGTTCCATCGGCTCCCCTGCGAATCGCTCACACGATTGAGCGGAGCGACCGTCTCTTCGATAAAGCGCGCACTCTCTTCGAGAAGCGGCTCAACCATCTCGGTATCGACCTCGGCAAAGTCGGGGTAGCTCGAGATGTCATCGATCTTTGCGACCGTCTCAAGGATGAACTGCAGATCCCACAAAGGCGCCTTGTACTCGGCCATTACGACTCCTCAAATCCCGCTGCTAGAAATTAGTTGGATGTCCTACTATATCGTCCAAGACTATTTCGCACGTGGTGAGTTCGAGGACTATTTCGACCGACCTATTCGACCTCGCGTCCACCGGAGCACTCGGGTGAACAACAGTGGCTCGGTCCAGTTCTCTGCCGGACCACGCTTGGTCGCCAATCCAGCGTTGACCTCGGCACCGAGAACAAGGCCAATCGCTAGCAGGTACAGCCAAAGCTGCAGCGTGATGGCTGTTCCGATCACGCCAAAGATTGCGTTCGCTCCTGAGAGGGTCCGCAAATACACACTGAACAGCACCGATGCCACGAACGAGAACATCGCCGAGAACACGCCACCGGGAAGCTCAGCGCGCCACTCAGCACGACGGTTGGGTGCAACGTGATAGATGGTTGCAGACCAGGCAATCAACACCATGACCGCAGCGGGGAAACGCAGGTACACCCACAGCAGCCCAAGCACCGATGCGAGCACTCCATCGCCCAGGAAGTCTTCGCGCCCAAAAAGTGGGCCGATCACCAGAGCTGCCAACGTGATCGAGCCGACCAGGATGGTGCCAATCGACAGTGCGAGGCCAACGACCTGAGTGCCCACCCAGCCGCGAGTGTTGTGATGGCCATAGGCCACATCGAGTGCCCGAACAACGGCGGCGAATCCACGAGACGCGGTGTAGAGCGTCGCGAGAATACCGAGGGTGAGCGCCGAGGTGGATGAGGAGTCAAATAACGCCCCGACCGCTTCGGTCACGCCGCCGTCGGCCGCTCCGAAGAGATCGTTGGACCATTCGGTCAGCTGCCCCTCGACAGCCCCCTCGAAATCGCTGCCGACGATGCTACTGAGGCCACCGAGAGCAGCCGAAAAGACCAGCAAGAGCGGAAAGAGACTCAGAAGTGCGAAAAACCCAATCTCCGCTGCGAGGCCACTGACACGATCATCGTGCCACGACCGATACAAAAAGTGCATCCACCAGCGGATCGTCAAGCGCTCTGGGCGCGTAGGTTTTGCTGGGTCGACGGCACTCATCTCCCAATAGCATGGCAAATTCTCGCGCCGCTGTTGCGCATAGCAGCGACGGAGCGACGTCGAGTCGCTTCGGTGAGCGGTCGAGCCTACGAGAGAATGGGACGCCCTCGAGTGTCGCTGCGGAAAGAGAAACGGCGACGTCCGGTATCGACCGACGCGACCCCATCGGAAGCCGTGAGATCGAGGAGATCTCGAAGTTCGAGAACATCGTCATCGAATGAGTCTGTGTTTGCAGACAACGCTGTACGGAAGGTGCCTGCGCGGCTCTCGTCTTCGGGGGTAACGAAGGTGACATGGACTGCAGACACCGAGCTCTTCAGCCGTTTCACATAACTTCGCACCGAAAAGGGTGGACGGAGATGGATGGTCATTGGAGAGGACAGTGGACCGTTCTTCTCCGCATACTCAGCAGTGGTAACGAGAGCCGTCGTCGAGTCCGACTCAAAGACGCTCGCACCATTGGCATCGTCGGGTTTAACCGCGAGGAGAACGGGCACGCCGCGCACCGTAAGACGCCGGCTCACGTCGGCAGCTTCGCTTTCTGAGCCCGCAATAATCACGAGCTTCTTCAGGCTCGTGGCGACCTCGAGAATGGCTTGCATTCGGCGCGCGCGATTAAGCGTCCAGAAAAACCCACCGCGGTGAGCTTGTTGTATGGGGGGTATGAAAGATTCCGCCAATGTCATCTGCAGCCTCGTTGGTTCTTCCCGCAGCGCCTACATATAAATGTAACAGTGTGATCCTATTGTTGCGGTTTTATGACGTCCAATCTGTTGCGGGACTTTTTTGGACCTGGAGCTTCGTGCGTCCGGCGATCGGCAAAGGCCTCTACGCCTTTGGTTGCACCCATTGCTCGCTCGGACAACGTTGTAGATTTGAGTGGTGTTGAACTATGACCTGGTCCCGTTGGCAGCTGGCGTCTATGGCTGGCTGGCCGAAGAACCCAGCCACAGCCACACGAACTCTGGCGTGGTGATCGCGCAAGACGCGATAACGGTCATTGATGCTGGTTTGTGCCCGACCCTGTCGGCTCCCTTCGCATCGGCGCTCGCAGAACTGTCCCCCCTCCCAATCAAAAGATTGGTAACCACCGGCTCACACATCGACGTGGTCGGTGGCAGCAGCTCGTTCCCACTCGCGGCGGTCTATGGGAGTGCGCAGACTTCAGATCACCTCGATCAGCAAGCGAACCCCGTTGTGTGGCAACGGCTTCATCCCGACTATGCAGATGAGTTCGCCGAGCTCTCGACGCGACCGGTAACCCACACGGTCGCCGAGGCCGCGCACCTCTGCCCGGCGAGCATCGCCGTGCCCCTCGGTGGCCCCCAGTTCGAGAATCTCGCTGTTCAAGTTCCGTCTGCCAACGTGGTGTTCACCGGCTTGCTGGCGAGCTTCGGTATCGTCCCGCTGGGCTTTGAGGCCGACTTTGAGGCCTGGATTACTTCGCTCGATCAGCTCGCTGGATGGGGCGAGATCTTCGTGCCTGCGCACGGTCCCATCGGTGGTGTCGAAGAGGTCTCCGAGCTACGCAACTACCTCGAGGCCTGTATACGAGCAAAGGGTGATTTGAGCGCACTCGAGCAGGGGCCGTGGAACGAGTGGGCGAATCCGCAATTCACCCCGATAAACATCGAACGCGCCCATTTGTTGGCCCAGGGAGATCCGTCTCCCCCACCTTCGATGTTGGCGATGCTTGGCCTCGACTAACTATGTGGCCGAGCGGCGACGCTACGCCTTGCGGTCTCGCAGTCCGGCGGTCATCTCCGACATCTTCTTCGTCGCAGCGCCCTTGGAAGCACGCACCGTCTTTGGGCTTATCTGGAGCAGTTGCTCGCGATCGAGATGGCACTTGATCATGTGCCCATCGCCGAAGTCTTTCAGCTCTGGCTCAGATACATCACACAGTCCCTCGACGAAACGGTGGCAGCGGGTATGGAAGACACATCCAGAGGGCGGGTCTGCCGGCGACGGAATATCGCCATCGAGTGGGATCCTATTTGTTGCTTCGCCGTCCACGTTCGGCACAGCCGAGAGCAGTGCCTCGGTGTAGGGATGCACCGGACCGGCAAAGATCTGGTCGGTGCTTGCAAGCTCGACGATTCGACCGACGTACATCACCGCGATGCGATCAGCGAGATAGCGGACAACGCCAATGTCGTGGCTGATGAAGAGATAACTCGTCTTTGCGTCTCTCTGGAGCTCGCCCAGCAGGTTGAGGATCGCTGCCTGCACCGAAACGTCGAGTGCTGAGGTCGGCTCGTCACACACCACGACGTCCGGGTCACCTGCAAATGCTCGTGCGATTGCGACGCGCTGTTTCAAACCGCCCGAAAGCTGTCGAGGACGCATATCGAGATGACGTTTCGTCAGCTGCATTGCTTCGGCGATTTCCTCAGCCTTCTGGTTGGCCTCTGCGCCACTCACTCCCGTGAGCTTGGTGACAGCACGTGTCAGAATTCTGCGGACAGTCCACGAGCGGTTGAGCGCAGAGTCGGGGTTCTGAAACACCATCTGGAGCGAGCGAATAGACTCATCGGTCCGATCGGTCGCCGTACCGCCCATAGTCCGGCCTCGAAGCGTGATCTCGCCACCTTCATCTGGTGAGTGGATACCGAGCATGGTCTTTGCGAGCGTGGACTTTCCTGAGCCCGATTCGCCCACGAGGCCAAGGGTTTCACCTTCACCAAAGCCGAGATCCACGCTCACGAGAGCAGGTACGTCACCGCCGCGTTGTCGGAACGTCTTTGAGACGCCGTTCACTCCAATGACTTCGGTGTCCACCACGTTCTGGACATGGTCGGTGTCTTCAGGTTCGGGGACTTCGTCGATCCGGTCAGGAAAGTGACATAGGGTCCAGTGAGTCTCGGCCCTACTTTGAATCTGGGGCGCATCGGTGCGACATAGATCGGTGGAGATCGGGCAGCGGTCGATGTACACGCACGTGTTGAGTGCAGTTCCGATCTGAGGAGCGGTGCCCGGGATCGAAAAGAGTTCGCGGTCGGTCTTGCGAAGGCCGCGCCGGGGAATCGAGTTGAGCAGACCCTTCGTATACGGGTGACTAGGGTTATCGAAGACCTCACTAACGGTGCCTTCTTCCACCATGCGTCCGGCGTACATGACGCCCACTCGGTCGCACATCGATCGGATCACGCCGAGGTTGTGCGCGATGAGCAGCACAGCTGCGCCGGTTTCGCTCCGAAGATCGCGAACAAGGTCGAGCACTTCAGCTTCGACGGTCGCATCGAGACCGGTCGTTGGTTCGTCGAGGACCAAGAGTTGAGGATTTGACGCCAAGGCCATCGCAATGACGACGCGCTGCAGCATACCGCCCGACAACTGATGCGGGTAACGGTCCATCACGCTCTTCGGTGACGCGATCTGTACCCGAATCAGGGCTTCTTCGGCCTTGTCGTAGCTCTCGCTCTTGCTGACATTGCCCAATAGCTGAAATGCCTCAGCAACCTGTCTACCGATCTTGAGCACCGGGTTCACGGCCTGCACAGGGTCCTGGTAGACCATCGATGCGCGGCGGGCTCGGAACTCCTGAAGTTCGCTCGACCCCATGCGAGTCAGATCTTGGCCCCCTGCGAGAATACGGCCACCGGTGATCCGACCGTTAGATGGTAGATAGCGCAGCGCCGAGTACGCAGTAGTCGACTTCCCACAGCCCGACTCACCAACCAGCCCATAGGCCTCCCCCGGCATGACGTCGAAGCTGACGCCGCGGAGCACCGAACGAGGGTGTCCACGAACAATGTAGGACATCTCGAGGTCTTGGATTGATAGGGCTGGTACCACGGCGTCGGTTCGGTCTGACGTCGTTGTGTCTTCTGCAAGGCTCATGAGCTGGTTGCCTTTTCGAGGGAGTCCGCAATGAGGTTCACCGCAATGACAAGTGATGCAATCGCCAAGGCTGGAAAGATCGTCGGCCACCAGACGTCCGCGACGATCTGCTGGAAGTTCTGAGCAACGTCCCTGCCCCAATCCGGGTCGGTATCGTTCCCGACCGACAGTCCGAGAAAAGCGAGAGTCGCCAGCGTGAAGATGGCGTAGCCGAGGCGCACTGTCACCTCGACGACGACGACGCTGATCAGGTTAGGCAGGATCTCTTTGGTGATAATGAACGTGCTGCTCTCACCGCGCATGCGCGCTGCTGTCACATAATCGAGTTGTGCTTCCGACAGGGTCGCTGCACGAACCGTTCGGGCAACCGGCGGGACGAACAGGAATGCAATCACGCCGATGAGTGTCGCCAGAGTCAGACCGAACGTAAACAGAATCACGATCGCCAACAGGATGGCTGGTACCGAAAGGATCGCCTCGAGGATGCGGCTGATGATCTCGTCCACAATGCCGCGGTAGTAACCGGTGAGCATGCCGACCAATGTGCCGAATACCGTGGCGAACAGCGTTGCGAGCGGTGCGGCGATGAGAATCGGCCGAGCGCCGTGGATCATCCGTGAGTAGACGTCGCGCCCGAGGCGGTCCGTCCCGAGGAAAGCCGTCCCATCTGGTGAACTGCTGCTGAGCGCCACGCCCTCATCGGTACGAACCGAACCCTTTGGATCCCAGTTTGCAAGAAGGTCAGGCACGAGTGCGGCGAGCACCCAGAAGCCCAAGATACCCACGCCGATAATGAACCCCGGGCTCCGGAAGAGGACTTGACGCTGCTCTTTCTTCACCTGTTCAAGCGTGACGTTCGGCTGCTCGCTGGGACTACCGAGCGCCGGCGACTCAGGCATATCGCGGTTCATCCCAATGACGTCGTCTGGGCCGCGTACGGCGTCTGTCGGTTCAATCTGGCTAGTACTCATCGAATCGCCCCCAAGCTCTGCATTCCTACGTCGATGTTCCGGTTCATGGTCACTCCCCCAGAGCCAAGCGAGCCCGTGGGTTCATCCACGCGATGATCATGTCCGCCGTTAAGGTCGCCAACATGTAGATGATCGCCACGGTGATGACCCCACCGCGGAGCAGCGGATAGTCCGCTGCGTCGACCGCGTCGAAGATTAAGCGCCCCAGGCCGGGGTAGTTAAAGATCACCTCAAGGCCGACCATTCCACCAAACATGTAGCCGAGTTGGGTACCCACAACGGCCACTGTCGGAAGCAGCGAATTGCGGAGCACGTGTTTGGTGAAAACCTCGCGTGTCGGCAGCCCTTTCATGAAGGCAGTGCGTGCAAAGTCAGACTCAAGCGCGGTAATCGTGCTCGCTCTCGTCACACGCGCGATGTAGCCGAAGTACACCGTCAACACGACGAGCGCTGGTAACAACATGTGTTGTAGCTGGGTCAAGATGCCCGCTCCGTCGGGTGGGTCCGCGATCACTCGGAAGAACGAAAACGGCACAGCCAGGAGGGCAAGAAACAAAACGCCCGCGACAAATTCGGGGACCGACGACAGCGCCACCCCGATATTGACGATCGCTCTGTCGAGCAGCGAGTCCTTCTTATACGCGGCGACCACGCCGCCGAGAATCGACAGCGGCAGTGTGATGACCAGGGCGAAGAGGACGAGTTTGAATGAATTCCAAAGCGATGCTCGAACCAAGCTCGTAACCGATGAGGTGGGTCGGGTAAACGAGTCGCCAAAGTCGAGCCGGACCACCGCGCTGTACGCCTCGCCAAGCTGCACCGGAATGCTGTTGTCCAGCCCGAGCGACTCGGTGATTGCCGCCTTGCGTTCTGGCGACGCGGTTCCTCCGGCGATCTTGCTCGCTGGATCCCCTGGAGCCACGTTTGGGATGAGGGTGACCATCGTGACGATCAAAAACAGTGTGACGATCGAGAAGAGAATTCGGCGGAGAACGAAACTGGACACGGGTTACCTCGTCGGTGAGAAGCGGCCGCTATTGGCGGATTTGAGTTGGTCCACGATCCCCGTGCGGAAATCGGAGGAAACGATTAACCAATACACCTGAACGCCGGTGCCATGTTCCCATGCCACCGGCGTCAGGTTCATTAGAGGTTGCCGTGGTGTGGTCGAGCCACTTAGGCAGTCTTTGATGCGTTGTTGAGGATCAGGTGTCCAAGCGCCGTCACTTCGACGCCGCTGACGGTGTCTGCATGTCCACCGAGGTAGTCGAAGAAGAACGGGTACAACGCTGGTGCATCTTCGTGAAGCAACTGCTGGATTGAGGATGCCGCTTCGGTCTGGCCGGCAACATCGACCGCTCCCTGATACTGCGTGAACAGTGCGTCGAATTCTTCGGATGCGTAGTTCGACGAGTTCCAGTCACCGTCGGTCATGAGCGCACGACCAAAGAAGATGTCTGGCGTTGGGCGGTGTCCATAGTCGACGATTCCAATATCAGCAGAAGCGCCGCATGGACGGCCAGGACCGCTCGTCTCTGGCTGAGCGCCCCATTCTGCGCCCGTGCACCAGAACTCGCCGTAGAAGTCCGAGTTCGCAGACACGTTCACCGAGAGGGTAATTCCTGCCTCAGCACAGTTTTGCTCGACGATTGCTGCCATATCAGGGCTCGCGAGAATGTCGCCGGCCTGCAGTGTTGCCTCGATACCGTCGGGGAAACCAGCATCGGAGAGCAGCTGTCGTGCCATATCGATGTCGCGCTCGCGCTGTGGCACGGCAGCTTCGTCGAAGAACGGCAGCGTTGGGTGAACCGGGTGATCGTTGCCAATGATGGCGTTGCCAGCGAAAAGAAGGTCGACCATCTGCTGACGATCGAGACAGTATGCAACCGCCTGGCGTACCAGGTTGTTGGCGAACGGTCCGTCTTCGGGGAGCTGCGTGTTGAACCACAGTTGTCGATGGTTTGACGATGGAGGGCGAAGGATGGTGATGCTGTCATCTGCGAGTAGGTTTGCTCCCGCGACAGCGCCAAAGTCCTGGACCAGGTCGAGCTCGCCCGCCGAAAGCGCAGCGACCTTGTTGCCCTCAGACTCGAAGCCTCGGAGTGTGATTCGATCCAAGTTTGGACGACCACCCCAGTAGTCGTCGTTTGCTGTGAAGCTCGTCGTGAAGGTGACGGGGTCGTGCTCTTCGAAGATCCAGGGCCCCGTACCGGCCTGACGGGCGTCGAGGGTGGTGCCGTCGGTGTAGTCCGGTGGGGTGATCAGCGATTGTGGGTTGTAGATCGAAATGAGGACCGGCAGGTTGCCGTTCGCCGCGTCGAGATTGATAATCGCGGTGAGATCGTCGGGCGTCTCGACCGCGCCTTCACTGACAACGCCTGCAAGTCCCGCTCCGGCGACGACCATACGATCGACCGTCGCTGCGACTGCCGCAGAGGTAAAGGGTGTTCCGTCATGCCACGTGATGCCTTCGCGAAGATTGAAAGTCCACACCGTGCCGTCGTCGTTTGGAGACCAAGACTCAGCAAGACCACGGTTTCCAATGTTGCCCGAGCCATCCTCGTTGAGCCCGACCAAGTACTCGAAGCTGGACGAGAGAACCGAATAGGTTCCGAGGTCGAGCATGTTCAATGGGTCGAGACCGGAGTTGGCGTCTCCGAACTGGATTCCGACCGAAAGCTCGCCGCCACTGACCGTTTCAACCGGTGCGGTCGTTTCGGTCGCTTCGTCGCCGCCATCGCCACCATCGCCGGCGTCGTCACCGGTTGCGACTGCATCGTCAGAGGAGCTGCCGCACGCGGCGATCACCGCACCCATGACGGGCGCACCCACTCCAAGGATCGTGCCCCGCCGGACAAAGTCGCGTCGGGTGATCTTCTTTGCTGCGTAAGCCTCCATAAGGTCGACTTGCAACGGACTCGATTGACGCCTGATCGCGTCAAATGCTTTCCAATTCATGTGGCGGGTTCCCCTTCTCGGCCATTGCCGTAGTTGCCAAACACCTTAATGGTGTGACCCCTCCCACCGGTAGACACCCCATCAAACTCTTGATTTCGGACATCTTGTCAGATATATCAGCGAAAGACGTCATTCGACGCACGCGCTCCGCTGAGAGATACATTCTCCAGATGTCAGAGCAGGTCTCCGAGCAACAACCAACCCGTGCGGCCAGCCATGCTGAGTCCGAGTTGTCCCGACCGGCGATTCGAGGCCCCCTCGCATCGATGTGGGCGTTGTTTCTCGGTGTGCTCGCCATGATGCTCGGTAACGGGCTCCAGGGAACTGCCCTCGGCGTCCGTGCCACGACCGAGGCGTTCGCAGTCACGGTGATCGGACTTATCCAGGCGGCCTACTACGTCGGATTTCTGATCGGATCGAGATTCACTGTTCGGGCCCTTCGCAAAGTTGGCCACATCCGTGTCTTTGCTGCGCTCGCATCACTCGCGTCGACGTCGTTCGTGCTCCCGGCGCTCTTCGTCAACCCTGTGCTCTGGCTAGTCATGAGGATGATCACTGGATTCTGCCTGGCCGGGCTGTACGTCGTCATCGAGAGCTGGCTCAACGATCAGACCGAACCGGAGAATCGCGGCCGGACCCTTTCGATCTACATGGTCGTAACCATGTCAGGGGTGACCGGCGGTCAGCTGCTGCTCAACGTTGCCGACCCCAGCGGTTTCGAACTGTTCGTGATTGCATCAGCGCTGATGTCGGTTGCGCTGGTGCCCATGGCACTCTCTGAGTCTAGCGCTCCTCGACTTCCCCCAAAGTCAACGCTGCGTTTCTCCGAGCTACTCAAGGTAGTGCCGACCGGTATCATCACGATGTTCTTTTCGGGCATGGGCGCTGGCGCGATCTTCGCGATCGGGCCTGTATATGCAGCGCAGATCGGCATGTCCACGCGGCAGATCTCCTTCTTCATGGCCGCAGCCCTCGTCGGATCGGTCGTGTTGCAAATGCCCATTGGCTCGCTTTCCGATCGGCTTCCTCGCCGCGGCGTGATGCTCGGCACGGCGATTCTGGCCACCGGCGCCTCAGTCTTTGGAGTAGGAACGGGACTCGGCAGCGACGCGCTGATAGCGATGTTCCTGATCGGCGGTAGTTCATTTCCGCTCTACTCTCTCGCCATTGCGTACACCAACGACTGGATCACCGACGAACAACGAGTAGGCGCATCGGCATTCCTGGTCATGGTCAACGGCATCGGTGCCATCGTGGGCCCGCTGGTCGCATCGCTTCTCATCTCCGGCATCGGTGCATCGGGATTCTTCTGGACGCTAGCGGCCACTCATGTTCTGCTGGCTGGGTATCTCGTGTTCCGCATTGTCGCGCGCGACCCGGTGCCGGTCGAAGATCAGTCGCCGTACCGCCCCTATCCGGCTCGCAGCTCGGCTCTTGCAACCTCGATTGGTCGTCGGGTACCAAAGCCCAAGAGGTCGGCACTGCCCAACCGGAAGCGCCGCTCGACCGACTAACGCTCGCGCCCTAGGCCTTTACGGCCACCAACAGGTCTCGCGTGATCTGGCGATCGACGACGTGCTCGAACGAGCGGGGATGGGCGGTAACCACAAAGCCGTTCTCGGTCAGCACTTCGGTGAGTTGCTCACGCGGCATCGTCTTTGTGTTCCACGAAAGACCGAGCGAGGCTCTCGGGCTCATGACGGACCGCCAGCTATCAATCGCGCCTTGCACCAAATCAGTCGGGGATCGGTCCAGTGCTTTGGAAGACGACTTGTGGCGGATCCCGTACGGCAGGTCTCCCACCAACACGTCGAACTTCGCTCCCGCGAACAGTCCACGCGTCTGTTCGGTTGACGCTCTCGCCAAACGCACGTGTTGACCAGAGGAACCTGGGCGGATGGACACGTCGAACGCTGATGTTCCAGCGTGCTTGCCCTTTCTGATCCGTTCCGTCTCGGCCTTGTGCTTGACTCGACGATCCTTCAGGTAAGTGGTGAGGAACGTCTTGTACTGGTCGACGCTCGCATCGTCTAGCTCGACTCCGCCGACATCAAACCCGTACACGAGGCCGCGGTTCAAGGTGCTCCCCCGCCCAGCGACAGGATCGAACAGTCGGACGCGCTTACCCGCAGAAGCTCGGGCGTGAGCCTCGAGCGATTCGGCGAGGGTGAGGTTGACGAGCAGATGGGTGAACTGCTCGTTCGTCTTTCCTCGGTACCTCTGGATGGTGATCAGATCGGACGGGAACCACTCGAGAGGCGTTATGTCGAGAGGCCGCAATGCAGCTGCGCCAGGCGTGGCCTCGACAAATTCGAATAGCCCTCGGGCAAGCGCCAGATTGGACAGAATGAAACGATCGGTGTCGCCCAACACGCTATCGAAACACACATAGGACATCCCGCCAAGCGCCATTGGCTCGGTGTCGGAGATCCCTGCGCTCAGATGCTTACCGATCGCTAGGACCTCTGCGAGAAGCATCTCGGGCGCAGCGGAACCAAATACACGGTTGGATGACTCCCGGGTGAGGAGTGCATAGCGCGTCATGGCTCGATCATAGGAGTCGGATCTGCCGTCACTCGACACTGGTTCTGGAACCACCCGCTCCAAAAGGAAGGCACCCCGAACGCAGCAGCGGTGCCGGGTTCGGGGTGCGTACCGTCGCGGCGAGTGGCCTAGGCCAGGATGAGGTCGTCCTCTTTCTCGCCGAGCAGGCCTCGGTAGATCAGTGCGCCGACCACGCCGCCGATGATCGGAGCGACCCAGAAGAGCCAGAGCTGTGGGATGTAGTCGCCACCGGCGAAAAGGGCGGTCGCTGTCGAACGAGCAGGGTTGACCGAGGTGTTCGTCACCGGAATAGAGATGAGGTGGATCAAGACCAGCATGAAGCCAATCGCTAAGCCCCCCATGCCCGCAGCGGCCTTTTTCGCTGTCGCTCCCATGATCACAATCAGGAACATCGCTGTCATGACGACCTCGGTGATAAACGCCGTGCCGACCGCTGCTCCACTCGGTGACAGATCGCCATAGCCGTTGGACGCAAAAGCACCAGGGTCGGTACTGACGATGTCGGGCGAGCCCGCCATCAAGTAGACCAGTAGCGAGCCAAGAACGCCGCCGAGGACCTGAGCAACGATGTACGCCGGCGCCTTCGAGGCTTCGAATCGGCCACCGGCGACAAGCCCTGCGGTAACCGCTGGGTTGAAGTGTCCACCAGAAATATGACCCAAGGCGTACGCCCCCGTGACGACCGTGAGGCCGAAGGCGAGCGAAACGCCCACGAAGCCAAGCCCGAGGCTTGAGCCATTTGGCCCCACGCCAAAGTCCGCTGCGAGCACGGCCGCCCCTGTGCCGCCGAGCACGAGTCCCAACGTTCCAATAAATTCCGCCCCTAGCGCTCTTATTTCCATGTCTCCCTCTCGTTGCCCAGCTGTGCGTAGGCCTAGTCGTCAAACCGCCGTTGCTTTCTCAAGACCGTGAAACGAGCGTGAAAGTCGCGGTCTACTCAGTGGCCACCGATGGTTGGGGCTGAAGAGACGTGCCGCCTGGACGCATCCGTAGCGATAGAACAAGCACGACGACCACCGCTGGAATCGTGATGACCGCGACCGAAAAACCGACACTTAGCCGGTCGGTTTCTGCGAGTCCGCCAACGATCAACGGTGCAACGAGAAGCGCGGCTCGCGAGCCGGCGGTGAGGCCTCCGAGCGCCGTTTTCGAACGCGGTGAACGCACCGCTGAATCGTAAAGCTGCGGGAACATAACCGAGACTCCAAGTCCGGTCATGACGAGCCCGACAAGGCTTGCGCCAATCATTGGAACCAACATCGCGACTACGGTGCCAGCGGTTGCCAAAAGCGAGGCTGAGCGCAGCACCTTGCTCGATCCAAGTCGTGCCACGATGGCATCCGCACTCATCCGACCGACAACCATGCCGGCGGTGAACGCCACGAAGCCGAGCCCTGCAGTGCCATTGGAGGCAAGTAGGTCGTCGGCCAGACGGAACGCTGCCCAGTCGCTCGTGATCACCTCGGGGAGGATCGCAGCACCGCCAAGGATCAAAAAGACGATAAGGACCGAGCGGACGGTCGGACCTCCGTCCATCTTCTTGGAGGCAACATCATTGCCGAGCAGACCGTCGTCGCTCGCAAGTAGGCCCGATGCGACGTAAACCAAAACGAGCGCCAGCACCACGGAAGCGACGAGGAGGTGCAGCGAGAGCGAGACTTCGAGTGAAGCCAAGATGGACGCGATCAAGCCTCCAATCACCGTCCCAAGGCTCCAAAGCCCATGAAGGCGGTTGACCACCGGGGTCGACCGACGAGAACTCAACGCCGAGCCCTGCATGTTCATCGCGACATCGGTGACAACGTCGCTGATCGCAACCACGGCGAGCGCGATCACGAGGCTCCATACGCTGCCTGCAATGCCAACAAGCGCGAGGCCGATGAGGAGCACCGTGCTGCTCACCGTCATTGCACGCCGGGTTCCGAGGCGGGTGATGAGGGGCGCTTGCAATGCGCTACCGATCATGCCAAAGCCGGTCGCAATCGCCAGAATGACTCCGATAGCGCGTAGAGATACGCCCAGCGAATCACGAATCTCGGGAAGTCGAGGCACGTAAGAGGCAAGGACCACGCCGTTTACGAAGAACTGCACCGCAACGGACTTCAACGCCCGATGCTCGACCTCGGTTAAACCCTGGCGGTCGGTTAGCTTCAAGGTTTCACCTCGCTTCAGGAAGACGACCAGGATGAGCGTTGCGGTACAACCACACCTTAAGCACACAAGCTACAACGTGACCCGCAGCGGCAAGTAGACGGTCCGCCGAGCCGTTTCGGAGTCTCGATCCATGTCTGTCATCCTCGGAATAGTTGCAGCGCTTCTCATTGGGCTCAGCGATACGTCCGGACGTGCCAGTTCTCGCCGGGATGAGTCATCCATCACCCATGTGACGACCCAGATGGCGGTGGGGACCTTGGTCGCGCTCCCTTTCGTCATCGTGATCGACAGCTCCCTGATCGGCCGCGACGTCGTCGCTGGTGCGCTCTCTGGTTTGTTCGTCGCCATTGGTCTCGCACTTGTTTACCGGGCCATGGCCGATGCGTCGTCAGCGGTCACCGCTCCGCTCGCCGGCGTGCTGGCGATCCTCATCCCCCTCGGATGGGACCTCGCGACGGGTGGTTCGCTCAACGGGTTGGAGGCAGCTGGTTGTGCCGTTGCAATCGTGTCTCTCATCGTTGTGTCGTTCGATCCCGAACTCGGCACCGAACGGCTTCGGCGTGGGCTCGGCCTGGCGACCGTCGGCGGGATTTTCTTTGGCTTGACATTCACCTTTGCCGGAGCGACCAGCGAAGCGTCCGGTGCATGGCCTGCGGTATTCAACCGAGGATTCGGCCTGATTGGCATTGGACTGCTCGCCCTCACTCAAAAGGCGCCCCTTCTACTCAAGCCCTCGGTTCGCAAGTTTGGCGTGCTCGGAGGCTTCGCTGGAGCACTCGGGATGCTCGCGATGATTCTCGGTGCACAAATTGGCAGCCTGGGAACCGTCTCGGTGCTCGCGGGTTCAAGCCCCGCTGTCGTCGTTGTGCTGACTGCAGTTTTCGACGATGACAAAGTTCGCTGGTGGCAGAGCATCGGCGTGGCGGGTGCGATCCTCGGGACTGTGCTCATTGCGCTGGGATAGACCGCCGGTTGGCTCGGAGGGCTTCTCTTCGATCCCGGACCTAGTCTGAGCGAGTGAATCTGGCACTTGATAGGCGCGCGGCGCTCGATGGC
Organism: uncultured Acidimicrobiales bacterium; assembly: GCA_964610745.1. Lineage (GTDB taxonomy): Bacteria > Actinomycetota > Acidimicrobiia > Acidimicrobiales > SHLQ01 > SHLQ01. The sequence continues at coordinate 87,192 of CAZSYL010000003.1, read as the reverse complement.
ATGCGGACCATTTGGCCATTGATCGTGCCGAGCTTCCCGGTCGGTCTCGTGGTTGGTCTCGTCGTCGGCGAGCGGGATGTGCCTGCGTTTCTAGGATGGTCAACCTCGTGGATTATCTTCGCTGGCTCGTCGCAGCTGGCGGCCATCGAACTGATCGGCGATGGTGCGAGCGTCGCTGTGATCGTCCTCACCGTGTTCTTCATCAATGCCCGGCACATGATCTATTCGGCGGCATTAAGGGAACGCTTTTCGGTGTATCCGATGTGGATCAGACTCCTGACGCCCTATCTTCTGACCGACCAACTCTTCGCTGCTGCTGAAACCGCCCCCGAACTCGCCAACCCCACACCTCGCTATCGACTCTGGCACTTTCTCGGGGCCGGAACGTTCATGTGGTCGATCTGGCAGCTATCCGTCGCTGCCGGCGTCCTGGTTGGAGACGTCGTTCGAGAAGAGTGGCAGCTGATCTTCAGCGTGGCGATCTTGTTCATCGGGCTGATGGTCTTGTCGATCGAGAATCGAGCCGGGACCGCTGCGGCGGTGACCGGCGGCGCAGTCTCAGTCGTTGGCAGAAATTTCCCGCAGGGATCGGGCCTTCTCCTGGCGATTATCGCCGGCATCGCCGTTGGCGCCGTTGTTGATCAGCGAACTGGACGAGCATGAACTGGCTAGCCATCGTCATCGCTGGAGTTGCCACCTACCTGGCCCGGGCATCGTTCATCGCGTTTGGTGACGGCGTACAGCTGCCTCCGATCGTCGAGTCATCGCTGCGGTTTGTCGGACCGGCCGCGTTCGCTGCGATCTCACTTCCGATCGTGCTCGGGGGTGATGCCCTCGCCGACTTCTCGAGCGACATCCCAAGGCTCATCGCGGCAGGTCTGGCGGCCGCCGTCATCTGGAAGACTCGCAGTGTTCCCCTCAGCCTCATTACCGGCATGGGAACGCTCTGGCTTCTTCTCTGGATTCTCTGAGCGGTTGACACCGCCTTCTCCGGCACCTGAATCAAACGTCACCGTCACACATGCGCTGAGTCCTCCGTTCGAAACGCTTGATGAATACTGACCAAGGTCCACCGCGACCGCGTTTCCCAGTGCCACCCTCTCACCAATGGGCTCCTCCACGCGACGTCACTCCTCACTCGATCCCGCACCACCAACAACGGTGGTGCTCTTCGGTGCAACCGGCGACCTTTCTCGACGAAAGCTGTTGCCAGGAATGTTCCGGCTGCTCACAAGTGGACTCGTCCCCCATATGCGCCTCGTTGGCACGTCACTCGATGAGCACACCCAAGAGTCGTTCGTCGATTTCGTCCGTGCTGCGCTCGATGAGTTCCAGGGAGAGATGAGCGAGGATGAATGGAGACACTTTGCCTCCCGGTTGTGCTGGGCGCCCGGAGGAACACCAGAGGCGCTGCGGCGGGCGATCGCCGAAGCAGACGCTGACCTTGACCAACCACAGCGTCTGCTCCACTACCTATCCGTTCCGCCCAAAGCAGCAATGGCTGTCATACGCACGCTTCGCGAGGCGGACCTCGTAGAGAACAGTCGGATCGTGATGGAAAAGCCCTTTGGCACCGACCTCGCGAGCGCCCGAGAGCTAAACGCTGCTGTCCATCAGGTGTTCGACGAAGAGCAGGTCTTTCGCATCGATCACTTCCTCGGAAAGGAAGCAGCGCTCAACATTTTGTCGTTCCGTTTCGCCAACGGATTGTTCGAACCGATCTGGCATCGAAACATGATCGACCACATCCAGATCGATGTGCCCGAACGTCTCGGTCTAGAGCAACGTGCCGGGTTTTACGAAGCGACCGGGGCGTATCGAGACATGGTGGTCACCCACCTCATGCAGGTCCTTGCCTTCACGGCAATGGAGGCGCCCACATCGATCGATCCAACAGCGATCACCGAGGAGAAGAACAAGGTCTTCCGATCGATGTTGCCCATTCGTCCCCGTGATGTCGTCCGCGGCCAGTACGTGGGCTACACCGAGGAAGACGGCGTGGACCCAGAGTCGACCACCGAGACGTTCGTTGCCCTTCGGGTCTTCATCGACAACTGGCGCTGGGCGGGAGTGCCGTTCTATCTGCGCACCGGCAAGAACATGGCGGAGGGCAAGCGGATCATCTCCGTCGCCTTCAAAGAGCCACCGAAGTCGATGTTTCCTGCAGACTCAGGTGTTGGACAACTCGGTCCTGACCATCTCACATTCGACCTTGCCGACGAGTCAAAGATGTCGCTGTCGTTCTACGGCAAGCGACCAGGACCGGGATTCCGGCTCGACAAACTCTCCATGCAGTTCAGCGCAGAAGAGGTGAATAGTTCCGACGAAATACTCGAGGCATACGAACGCCTCATCCTGGACGCGACTCGTGGAGATCGAACGCTCTTCACCACCGCCCGAGGCGTCGAACGACTCTGGGAGGTTTCAGAACCCCTGCTTGAGGACCCACCACCGGTTCGCCCATACCCAAAGGGTTCCTGGGGACCCAACCAGATCCACCAATTGATTGCGCCACACGCCTGGCGCCTCCCCTTCGAACGAGTCTGGCGAGACTAACCACCAAGATTTGTGATGACTTTCCTACCGTATAGGTCGGAAAGTCATCACAAATCTCTAGCCGAGGACGGAGCCGGTGCTGTCGGTGTTGATTGGTCGGTTGCGACTGAAGTTGGCCATGTCCAACTGGACCCCGGTGTAGCGGGCTGGAACGACCACGGGGTCCGCGTCGTGGTCATGGCCGTTGCTTACAGCAGTAATAAGCTCCGCCATCATGTGGGACGCGACGCACGCGTTCTTGAACTGGTTTCCGCTGGTGCCGCGCGCTGCGAAGAAGCCGTCGAGGTCCGTGCGGTCATAGATCGGGCCCCAGTCCGAGCTGACATCGTACGCATCAGCGAGACCCTTTCGCTGGTGAGGTACACCGAACCCAGGCATGCGCTTGGCTAGGCGCATCATCTGGATGTTCCAGCGAGCTTCGGTGATCTCGCGGTTGAGGGCCGCCATGTCGTCGACCCAGTCCTCCCCGTCGCACTCAGGGTCGGCCGACCCGATGAAGATCTGGTTGCCCGCCTCAGGACGAAAGTAGACGCCCTGTTCCTGGTCGTTGACAAGGACGCCGTCTCGCTCAAAGTTCACACCGACCGGAGCCGCGGCAACATGTACTTCGTGGCGCATTGGTCTCGACTCAATGCTGTCTCGGCCAGATAGACCGGCGAGGCCGTTGATCCCAGCTGAGAATGGCCCGCCGACGTTGACAACGACCGGTGCGTGTATCTCAGTTCCGTCATCGAGAGCCACACCGGTTGCCGCAGAGCCGTCCGGGGTGGTGAGGATCCGTGTCACTGTCGAGTTGAAGCGAAAGTCGGCGCCTTTTGCAAGCGCCGCGTTATAGAGGTTGTGCGCGGCGAGCTGTGGGTCAGAAACATAGCCAGCATCAGGCGTATACAACCCGCCCGGGATCGTGCCTTCAGGGTCGGCCCAGAAACGATCGTCGTCGATTGTGCAGGGGGTGCCGAGCGAGTCGAGTGTCAGAAACGGCACGTTCTCGGCCATATCTTTGGCGTCCCATTCCTCGAACGGAACTCCCGCTTCTGACAGTCGGCGAACGTAGAGCTGATGGAGTTCCTCATCTGTGCGAAGAAAGATCGAGCCGGTCGTTATCTTGCGGGCCAAGCCGCGCTCGTCACCCGATTCAAGATATGCCTCGAAGTTCTCCCAATATCGGTTGCCCTCCCAGGCCAGCTCGATTCCCGCGACGGTCGAATACGTGAACCGGAGAATGGCCCCCGAACTCGACGTCGAGCCATACCCGGGAGCTGCGTGCATATCGACGTTGCATGTCGAGAACCCGCGACGCGATAGCTCGAAGGCGATCCCACAGCCGAATATGCCCGCTCCGACAATTACCGCGTCGTAGCCATTCGCCATCTTCGCCTCCAAACGTGCCCTGCGAGAACGTTACGCAGGAGTGGTCATGCGGGCCCAAGCGGACGAAACAAGCGCACGACGATCATTCCGCTGGTCTGTTCTGAACGTACTGGTACCCAAAGCGCCCCTTTACGCACAGGTTGCCGCTCGTGATGCTGTGATCCATGGGAGAGTCGACCTTGACGATCTGGTTGTCCTGGACATGCAGGTCGAGGTTGCAACCAACGCCGCAGTAGGAGCACACGGTTCGAGTGACGGTTTGATCGTCCGGTCTCCAGTCCCCCATCTTGCGGAGGTCGAACTCGGTCTTGAACTGGAGGGCGTTGGTCGGGCACACCGCGACGCAGTTCCCGCAATACACACAAGCTGAATCTGGGAGAGACACGTCGAACTCGGTCGAGATTCGATTGTTGAAGCCACGACCACTCATGGCGATTGCGAACGTCCACTGGGCATCCTCACCGCAGGCCTCGACGCATTTGTAACAAAGCACGCAGCGGTCATACGCACGGATGTAGAGGTCGTCCTCGATCTTGACCTCGTCGGTCATTCGTTCGGTGGTCTCGGGGTCGTAGCGTTCGAGATCGGCACCGTAATCGCGAAGCCAACCAAGAATGTCGTCGGCCTGACTCACGTCGCTCGATGTCGCGAGAAACTCGAGAACCATCTTGCGACTGTGATCGACCCGCTCGGTATCTGTCTGCACGACCATCCCGTTGGTCGCAGGGCGCGAGCACGAAGGCACCAGCGTTCGAGATCCTTCCAACTCGACGACGCAAACACGGCAGGCGTTGACGGGGGTAACCGTTGGACCCCAGCAAACGGTCGGCGTAATCTTGCCGGCCTTGGTACAAGCATCGAGGATCGTGTCGCCCTCGAATACATCGACCGACTCGCCGTCTATCGAGATCGTGACCTTGCTCCTGATTTCGACAGGGCGCTCAACCGCGCCTCGTTCATGGACAGCTGGACGCGTCATGACGCTCCTCCGATGAGGCCGAGATCGATCGCCGAGAGGATTGCACCAGAGGCAGTGTGTCCAAGTCCGCAGATCGACGCGTCCTTCATCACCATCGCGAAGTCGTCAAGCATCTGCCGCTCCTGTTCGATCGGAGCACCCTTTTCGCGAATGCGCAACAGCGACTCGCCCTGACGAACAGTGCCGACCCGACACGGCACACATTGGCCGCAGCTTTCGTCTCGAAAGAACTGTGCGATACGAGCAACGAAGTCGTGATAGTCGACGGTGTCATTCAGCAGCATCACCACGCCGGAGCCGAGGGCGAACCCGTTCTCGCGGCTGTCTTCAATGGTGAGCGGCACGTCCATCATGTCGGTTCCGATGAACGAGCCGGCTGCTCCGCCCATCAGGATCGAAGTGAGGTCTCCAACAGGACCTCCGGCGAGGTCGATCACCTCTCGAAGGGTCGCCCCATAGGTGACTTCGTAGACACCCGGCGTGGCCACATGGCCGGACAGACAGAACAACTTGGTACCGCTCGACTTTTCGGTGCCAACAGCGGCGTAGCCGTCTCCGCCGAGCAGCATGATCTGGTTGACGTTGACCATCGTCTCGACGTTGTTGATCGCAGTTGGCTGTCCGAAAAGGCCGTGAGTGGTTGGGAACGGCGGTTTATTGCGAGGCTCGCCTCGGTAGCCCTCGATCGAGTTGAGCAGTGCGGTCTCTTCGCCACAAATGTAGGCACCGGCGCCAAGTCTCAACTCGATGTCGAAGGTGAAGCCATATCCGCCAACGTCTTCACCGAGCATGCCTCTGCTTCTGGCCTCAGCGATCGCCGATTGCAGGCTCCGAGTTGCCTCGGGGTACTCCCCGCGAATGTAGATCCAGCCCTGCTCGGCCCCCATTGCGTAGCCGCCGATGGTCATTGCTTCGATCAGGGAGTACGGATCGTGTTCCATAATCACCCGGTCTTTGAAGGTGCCGGGTTCGGATTCGTCGGCGTTCACAACGAGGTGCCGTGGGCCTGGTTCACCGGCGACTGCCGACCATTTGAAGCCGGTTGGGAATGCCGCGCCGCCACGGCCGGTCAGGCCAGCGTTCCCGACATGGTCAACTACCTCGCCAGGGGGCATTGCCACGGCCTTTTCGAGTGCTTCATAACCTCCAGTCGCAACGTAACCGTCGTAGTTGACAGCGCCAGGATCGTGTACGCGCGCGAGCAGGGTTAGATCTTGCGGTGCTTGCGGGACTGGAGCTACGGGCACAGTCATTTCACCACCGAGCGCAGCGACGACCTTGTCCCTGTTGGCAGAGCGCACACTCACATGGGCTTGCCCCGTCCGCTGCACGAACACCGCCGGCGCCTGCTCGCACAAACCAAGACACGGACTGCCGTGCACGTTTCGCCCGTCGGCTGCGAGTTCGGCCTTGAGTTCCTTCGCGCTCTGGAGCCGACAGGCGGTGTCGTCACAGACGTGGAGCGTGTCTGGCGCGGACGGTGCTTCGAAGGTGAAGAGTTCGTAGAAGCTCGCGACACCGAAGACCTCGGCTGGGGGCACCTGAAGTGTCGATGCAATCTCGTTGATCGCGCCTTCGCTTAGCCAGCCAATCGCGTCGCGCACATCGTGGAGAACCGGCAACAACAGGTGACGACGATTAAAGATCCGTTCAGACCCGCTTCGCGCGATCCTGTCGCCATCGAAGGTGAGCGCCGGGCCTGCAGCCTCGAAGCTGATCTGACCGGGATTCTGGAGGACGACCGAGTCAGCGACTGCGTTGCGTTCCGCTTCCGTTGGCCTAGCGTCCGTGACCGCGATTTCTGGCATGTGGCGTGTCCTAGTACTCGGTGATCACGCCGCGACGGACGGCTTCACGTTGATTGCGGTCGCTTTGAACTCGGCCGTGCCCGACTTCTTATCCCAAGCTTCGATGGTGAGCTGGTTGGTGTCGGTCGTGTCTGCAAAGTGATACGTGGTGAAACACAGCCCCTCCGGAAGATCTGGCTGTACCCGAATCTCCATCTCGATCGTGGCGCGCCGCGACGACACTTCGGCACGGTCTCCGGTGACCAAACCCAGGCGCTTGGCATCGATTGGGTTCATGTCGAGCGCTTCGCCGGAGCGAATCGGCGAGTTGTATCCATCGCTCTGTACGCCTGTGTTGTAACTGTCGAGCACGCGACCGGTCGTCATGAGCAGTGGGTACTCGTCGTTGAGTTCGTCGACGTGTGGCCGCCACGTGTTCTGCGTGAACGGAGCAGGCTCGCGTCCGTCAAGGTCGTCTTCCCAGAGCCAACTATGAAGAAACAACGTGCCCGGGTGATCGAGCGATGGGCAGGGCCACTGGAGCCCACCAACAGCTTCAAGCCGCTCCCAGCTCATCCCTGCGTGCATCGGCGAAATGGTGCGCAGCTCATCCCACATTGCCTCGGGACCCGGGTTGCCCCAGCCCGGCTGCATGGCCTCGCCAATCATGTTGATGATCTCGAGGTCGTCCTTTGCATCACCTGGTGGGTCGATTGCCTTCCGCACCCGCTGAACCCGACGCTCAGAATTGGTCACGGTGCCTTCGGATTCGGCCCAACCCGCAGATGCGGGCAAAACAACATCGGCGAGCTCAGCGGTGCGTGTCAGGAAGATGTCCTGGACCACCAGCATGTCGAGGTTGCTCAACAGCGCTCGCGCATGGTTGATATCGGCTTCGGAATCTGCCGGATTCTCGCCGATGCAATAGATGGTTGTCAGCTCGCCCTTTTCCATGGCCTCGAACATGAGGGTGAGATGCTTGCCGGGAGTTGCGGGGATCGTGCAGTCCCACGCTGCTTCGAACTTGACTCGGGCCGCGTCGTTCTCGACGTCCTGGAACCCGGTGAGCTTGTTGGGAAGGGCTCCCATGTCTCCCCCGCCCTGAACGTTGTTCTGTCCGCGGACCGGCACCAGGCCTGACCCGTATCGCCCAACATGGCCGGTGAGCAGCGCCAAGTTGCACAGTGCCATGACGTTCTCTGCCCCGGTGTGGTGCTCGGTGATACCAAGCGTCCAACAGATCTGGGCAGTCTCCGCCGTTGCGTATGTCTCGGCGAGCTCAGCGATTGCGTACTCGGGAAGCCCGGTGACCTCAGCGGTGCGCGCCAGGGTCCACTCTTGGATCGACTCTCGGTACTCGTCGATGTTCTGGGTCGAATGCGCAATGAACTCGTCGTTCTGCAGGTCATTATCGAGGATGTACTTGCCAACACCGTTGGCGAGCGCGATGTCGGTGCCGACATTGAGCCCCATCCACAGGTCCGCGAACTTTGCGGTCTGCGAGCGTCGAGGATCGACCACGATCATTTTGGCGCCGTTGCGAACACCAGTCAGCGCATGATGGAAGAAGATCGGGTGCGCCTCACGGGCGTTCGATCCCCACATGATGATCAGGTCCGTGGTTTCGATCTCCTCATAGGAAACCGTGCCGCCACCTGCGCCGAAGACGTTCGCCAGACCGACGACCGAAGGAGCGTGTCAAGTTCGATTGCATGAGTCGATGTTGTTCGATCCCATGACCTTTCGCGCAAAGCGTTGAGCGGCGTAGTTCATCTCGTTGGTGGACTTCGAACAGCTGAACATGCCAAAGGCGGTTTCGCCCTCATCCTGGACCGCAGCAAAGCCAGTCGCGACCTTGTCGAGCGCCTCGGCCCACGTTGCGGGCACGAGCTCGCCGTCGACTCTTACGAGCGGGGTGGTGAGTCTCTGCCTTGGCATATGCATCCGTTTCGTAAGGGGCACGTCATAGAGGCGGATTGTGCTGTCTCCAACTACCCACAACTCGTACCGCCGAGACGGTACGCCGACGGCGACATCCTACTGCATCCACACTCGCCGTGTTCCACATTGCAGGACAGTTGCACAATGCGGAACGGCGGATCATCAACTAGGTCGCGCGTAGTCCGTCAATCAAAATCGCAAAGACTTGCATCGAAGACCGCAGGCCAACCGTCCTCTGGAAGTTGTAGCCAACCCCATAGGATCGTGAAATGCGTTGGTCGAATCTATTTACTCCCACTCTTCGAGATGCCCCAGGTGACGCCGAAGCGGCAAGCCACAAGCTGTTAGTCCGCGGCGGATTCATGCGCCAGCTCCACGCGGGCCACTATTCGATGCTTCCGCTCGGGTGGAGAGTCCACGAGAAGGTCGCGGACATTGTTCGCGACGAGATGAACAACATCGGCGGTCAGGAGTTTCTACTCCCAGCAATGCATCCGAAGACCTTGTGGGAGGCTTCGGGCCGTTGGGACGTTATGGGCGAGGAGATGTTCCGGCTCGAGGACCGCTCAGGCGTAGAAGTTGGGTTGGGTATGACCCACGAAGAAGTGTTTGCGTCGCTCGCGACCGAGATCAACAGTTACAAGACACTCCCCCAGATCTGGTACCAGATTCAGTGGAAGTTCCGCGACGAACCCCGACCCAAAGCTGGTCTTCTACGAGTCCGCGAGTTCGCGATGAAAGACAGCTACAGCCTCGACGTCGATCAGGCCGGTCTCGACGCGAACTTTGACAAGCACTACGACGCCTACCTCAAGATCTTTTCGCGGCTCGATCTCGATGCGATGCCCGTCGAGGCCTCTTCCGGGGCAATGGGCGGTGCTGGTTCGATCGAGTTCATGGTCGCGTCGCCTAGCGGCGAAGACGATGTCGTCCGATGCCCCAACTGCGACTACCGGGCGAACGTGGAGCGAGCGACGTCAATGCTCGACACGATCGAAGACGCCGCAGCGCCGCCCGAGCCTGAGAAGTTCGCAACGCCAGGCATCCGAACGATAAAGGCACTCGAGGAAGCGGGTGCGCCGGCCACCAGCCAGATGAAGTCGATGATCATGGTGCTCGATGGTCAGGTAACGATTGCCGTCGTTCGCGGCGATCAACAGCTGAACCTGCAAAAACTCCAAGATTCCACCGGCGCGATCGACATTCGTCCCGCCACTCCTGACGAAACCGTCGAGCATTTGGGAGCAAAGCCCGGATCTCTCGGCGCTGTGGGCGTGGACGCGAGCATCCCAATCTATGTAGACGAGTCGCTACGCGGCCGCACAAACCTCACCACCGGGGCAAACGTCGACGACTTCCATTTCCGAGGAGTAGATATCGAACGCGATGTGGCCGTCACCGAGTACGTCGATCTTCGGGAAGTCCGGAGCGGCGAGAAATGCCCGCTATGTGGAACAACAATCGAGATCGTTCGTTCGATCGAAGCCGGACACATCTTCAAACTCGGAACCAAGTACGCCGAGGCCATGGGTGCCAAGGTGCTCGACGCCGATGGTGTGATGCAGGCGATCGTCATGGGGAGCTATGGCATTGGTGTTGGCCGCAACATGGCCGCTATTGCCGAAACCCACTACGACGACAAAGGACTCATCTGGCCTACTGCGGTCGCACCTTTTGAGGTGGTGATCACGATCATGAACATGAAGGATGACGACACCGTGAACGCAGCGAATGCTTTGTACGACGAGCTTCGAGCGGCCCGCATCGACGTGCTGATCGATGACCGCGACGCGCGCGCTGGAGTGAAGTTTGCCGATAGCGAGCTGATCGGCATTCCCTACCGGGTCACCATGGGCCCACGAGGGATCAAGGACGGTATCGTCGAACTCACCGAGCGGCGAACACTGGAGACCGAAGAGGTCGGTCTCGACGCCATCGCGTCGACGGTAGTAGAAGCAATCACCAGCACTCGCTGAAGCACAGTTTCGAGGGCCGCCAGGCCCGAAGAATACGTTGTGGTGATCATCGCGACGCCTTGACCCCGGAGCGTTTTCTCAGAGCGAAGCGACGGAGAAAAGGCGCAGTTTCGAGGGCCGCCAGGCCCGAAGAATACGT
>CAZSYL010000003.1:56837-76343 GCA_964610745.1 uncultured Acidimicrobiales bacterium | reverse complement strand
CGAAGCGACGGAGAAAAGGCGCAGTTTCGAGGGCCGCCAGGCCCGAAGAATACGTTGTGGTGATCATCGCGACGCCTTGACCCCGGAGCGTTTTCTCAGAGCGAAGCGACGGAGAAAAGGCGCAGTTTCGAGGGCCGCCAGGCCCGAAGAATACGTGTTCCACATCGTGGATCTAGCGTTCCGCATCGTGGTACAGTCAACGAATGACCGGTGTCCAGTCCATCGAGCGTGCCTTCACAATCCTGCGAGCGTTGTCGCTCGGGCCATCGGGAGTCACCGACCTTAGCGAACGCACTGGTTTGCCAAAGAGCACCGTTTCTCGTTTGCTCTCCAGCCTGGAATTCGAGCGAGCCGTGTCCCAGCTAGACGACGGCACATACGAGCTTGGCGGAGGCATCAGCGACCTTGGCAGCACCATTCGTGGCGGCCAGAACGCGATCGAAATCGCGCGGCCGCACATGGTCGAACTGATGGAGTTGACGGGCGAAGCGGTTGGCCTCAATCGTTTCGACGGTAGTGCCGTGCGGACGCTGCTGCAGGTCGATGACCCTGCCAGCGCAGTCGTGGTTCGGGACTGGACCGGCGAACCCACTCCACCACACGCCGTGCCCGCCGGTCTAGCTGTCCTTGCCCATTCCAGCCGGGCGGTGCAGGCAGCGTTTCTTGAGCAGGATCTCGAGCGACACACCGATAGGACAGTGACCGAGCCCGAAGCGCTTCGCGAACGTTTCGCCACCATTCGCGAGGACGGATACGCCTGGGTATTTGGCGAGTTCACCGAGGACATCAATTCGGTCGCAGCGCCGATCGCCGACAGCAATGGACGCACGACGATGGCACTGCACATTCACGGCCCCGCGTTTCGGTTTCCGGCCAACCTCGACCGAGATGAAGTCGGCACTCGCGTCGCCGCTACGGCACAACGGATCGAAGCCCAATTGCTCGACTCGTAGACGCGCAAGCGGCTCACGCCCAACTCGTGAGTTCCGCGACCGCGCCCACCACCCGTGGGAGCATGAACAGCACATGTCTGCCCATGCTCCTCCGGGTCATTAGTCGCCGCTCCCACCTTCCAGTTCCGACCACAACGGGTCGAATCCGGAGCAATCTCTAAAGCCACGACTATTTCCTATATCGGTTAACGCTTGCCGGAAATGAGGTGTTTGTTGCGCACACATGACGTGGCGCCACTACGGCTCATCGGAGACGCACCCAACCGACTAGCGTATTGATCAACTATGGACGCACGAATATTTGTCGAACCGCAGCAGGGCACCACCTACGCTGAGGTCTTAGCGTTCGCGACCCGAGCCGAAGAACTCGGTTTCGACGGTTTCTTTACCTCGGATCATTATCAAAAGATGGGCGACCACGTCAGCGGCCAGCCAGGTCCGTTGGATGCCTGGATAACCCTGGCAGGGCTGGCCCGCGACACCGAGCGTCTTCGTATTGGCGCGCTCGTATCGCCGATCACCTTCCGGAACCCAGGGCAGTTGGCAATACAGGTTGCGCAGGTCGACCACATGAGTGGCGGCCGCATCGAGCTCGGGCTTGGCGCTGGTTGGTTTGAGCAAGAGCACACCTCCCACGGAATCCCATTCCCGTCGGTACAGGAGCGCTTTGACCGGCTTGCCGAGGGCATCGCGATCATCACGGGCATATGGAAGACGCCCGAGGGCGAGACGTTCAACTTTGATGGCGAGTACTACCAACTCGTCGAGTCGCCAGCCCTTCCCAAGCCCTGGCAGAGACCCACTCCCCCGATCATCATGGGTGGCACGGGTAAGCGGCGAACACCAAACCTGGCCAGCCAGTACGCATCCGAATTCAACGTCCCGTTCCAGCCGGCGGCCGAATGGGCTGAGACGTGCGGCCCAACCGTCGAGGCGTGTGAAGCTCGCGAGCGGGACCCTGAAACACTCGTATGGTCGGCCGCTCAGGTCGCAGCCGTTGGTTCGACCGAGGCCGAATTTGCTCGCCGGGCTGCGGCGATTGGCCGAGAGACGAGTGAACTTCGCCAGAGCGGAGTCGCTGGTACGGTCGATGAGGCGCGGGCTCGTCTCGCCGAGTTCGAGGATGTTGGGTGCACGCGGATGTATCTCCAGTTCCTCGACCTGAAAGACCTCGACCATCTCAGCGATCTCGCGGAGGCTCTCGAACTATGAACGTCGATCCGATAAACAGCGACGACGCATCAAGCGATTCTGCCTGGGTGGAGACCTCATCTAGTGGAGCAGTGGCAGCCTTTGGCCGCAACGTCGGCACGAGCTTTCTTCTCGTTGGTGGCCTCCTTTCGGTCATGTGGGTCATCGAGATACTCGACACCTTCGCTCTGGGAGATCGGCTTCAGGGCAACGGAATCCTCCCCCGTTCTACTGCCGGACTTGATGGCGTCCTGTGGTCACCGTTCCTTCACAGTGGGTTTCCACATCTGATCTCAAATTCAATCCCGTTCGGCGTTCTCAGCTTGTTGATTCTCACCGGAGGACGATCGCGCTACGTGAAGTCAAGCATCATCATTATCGTCGTCGGGGGTCTTGCCGTGTGGGCGTTTGCCATTGGCAACAACGAGAACCACATCGGTGCAAGTGGCTGGGTATTCGGCATGCTCGGTTTCCTACTCGCGGCCGCCGTGCTCGAAAAGCGGCCGTTGAGCATCCTCGCGGGCTTCATAGCCATCATCTTTTACGGCGGCACGATCCTCGTGAGTTTCGTTCCCACAGCCGGGATCTCGTGGGAGGGTCACCTCTTTGGCTTTATCGCCGGAATGATCGCTGCTCGTCTGACCGTGCCAAAGCGGTCACTACCATCGTTGGATCCACCCGACGCTGGTTAGCGTGTTATTTATGACTTCACGAGAAACCATCCTCGTTCGCATCAGTGGGCCAGATCAGACCGGTATTACCACAGCTGCAATGGGCATCCTCGCAAAGGCTGACGCGTCAGTGCACGACGTCGAGCAGATCGTGGTCCGTGGAAAGCTAACGCTCGAGATCGTTGTCGATGTACCACGCGGTCAGAATGTCCTCAAGGACATCCTGCTCCTTGGCTGGGAGCGTGGACTCGACATCGATTTTGACCTCGTCGACTCAGCTCCCGCCGTATCGCTCCCCTCACTCGTCGTATCGGTCATCGGGCCAGAACTTGGTCCGGTAGACCTCGAGTCGGTCACGGCAGCCATCGCCAAGGCCAACGGCAACATCGAACGAATTCGACGGCTCGCGAAGACCCCGGTCTGGTGTTACGAGTTCGAGGTCCATGGCGGGCACCTCGAAGAGATGCGCGGGTTGCTCATGGACAGCGCGTCCGACAACCCCCGCTTCGACGTAGCCGTCCAACGAACCGGCCTTCGTCGTCGTGCTCAAAGACTTGTCGTGCTCGATGTCGACTCCACGCTCATCCAAAACGAGATGATCGATCTGCTCGCCGACCAGGCAGGTGTAGGCGACGAATGTGCCGCAATTACCGCGGCGGCCATGGCCGGACAGCTCGATTTCGAAGAGTCGCTTCGCCAACGTGTCGCTCTCCTCGGCGGCCAACCCGCCGACATTATCGATCAGGCCTACGACCAGCTACGACTGACCAAAGGCGCAGAGACCTTTATCCGAACCCTCAAGCGCTTGGGATACAAGGTTGCGATCGTTAGTGGCGGATTCATCTCGTTTACCGAACGACTCAAAGACGCCCTCGATATTGACCATGCCTATGCCAACGAGCTGGAGATCAAACGCGGAATCCTCACGGGCGAACTGACCGGCCCGATCATTGATCGAGCTGCCAAGGCGGACCTCTTGTCTGAGTTGGCAGCCCAGGAAGGCATCGACCCTGAACAGGTCGTTGCTGTTGGTGATGGCGCAAACGACTTGGACATGCTCGCCGCAGCCGGCCTCGGTGTGGCGTTCTGTGCAAAGCAGGTAGTACGCGAAGCAGCCGACGCCACGCTTAGTTCGCCGCATCTCGATGCGATTCTCTTCCTCCTCGGCGTCCGCCGCGAGGAGGTCATAGCAGACGACCTCGTGGGCGATTAGTCCCGACGCGCTCGCTGATCGAGGACACGAATGAAAATGCCGCGTGATTTACCGCACAGTAGGTGTGGGCCGGACGAAGATTCTCGTATTGTCAACGCATGGCACGAGTACTGATCACTGAAAAGCTGGCTGAACGAGGGTTGGACCTGCTCAGAAAGGCCGGCCATGAAGTCGATGTGCAACTCGACCTCTCCCCCGAACAACTGCTCGCAGCGGTGCAGGGAGCTCAGGGCATCATCATTCGATCTGCCACCCAAATCACCGAAGAGGTCATCGCCGCTGCCGATCAGCTGATGGTCGTCGGGCGAGCTGGCGTGGGCCTCGACAACGTCGATACTGAAGCTGCGACCAAGAGCGGCGTGATGGTCGCGAACGCACCAACGTCCAACGCTGTCTCGGCAGCCGAACACACCCTCGCGATGCTTCTCGCAACCGCCCGGAACGTTCCTCAGGCCCATGCAGCCCTCGTCGAAGGGCGCTGGGAACGCTCACAATGGGGCGGTGTCGAACTTCTCGACAAGACGCTCGGCATTGTTGGACTGGGCAATATCGGCGGCTTGGTCGCTCAGCGAGCCAAGGCCTTTGGTATGCGGCTGATCGGCCATGACCCGTTCGTGTCCCCAGAGCGTGCCAACGAGCTCGGTGTCGAGCTCGTCAGCCTCGATGAGCTCGTCAGCGAAAGCGACTTCCTGACGCTCCACATCGCCCGCACCCCAGACACGATCAACCTCATCAACGCAGAGCGCCTCAAGCTCGCGAAACCCACGCTGCGGGTCATCAATGTCGCCAGAGGCGGCATCGTAAACGAAGCTGATCTGGCTGATGCCATCACGAACGGGACCATCGCCGGTGCTGCGATCGATGTCTTCGACGTCGAGCCAAAGACCGATTCGCCTCTCTTTGGTGTGCCTGGAGTAGTCGTGACACCACACCTTGGAGCGAGCACGTCGGAAGCTCAGGACCGTGCCGGAGAGGTCACCGCCGAGCAGGTCAGCCTGGCACTCGAGGGAAGCTTTGTCCCCTTTGCTGTCAACGTGGCGGCTGCTGCGATGAAGGACGAGGTCCGCCCATTCCTGCCGCTCGCTGAGCAGCTCGGCGCACAATTCGCCCGCCTCGTCGATGGCAAGCCCGAGGAGGTCGAAGCCGTCTTTGCTGGCGATATCGGCGGGCTTGACTGCCGTATGCTCGAGTTGGCCGTCGTCAAAGGTCTGATGACGGATTTGTCCACTACTCCGGTCAGCTTTGTTAACGCTGAAGCCGTCGCTTCCGAGCAAGGCGTCTCGGTGACGACACGAAGCACGACGAAGTCCCCATCGAATCTCGTCAATGGCATCAAGATCTCGGGCGGCGGCCATTCGATCGCCGGGACTGTTCACCTACCATCTGGCGAATCCCGCATCGTCTCGATCGATGGAATCAACATCGACCTACCTGCGTCTGAGCATCTCTTGCTCGTCCTCAACGATGACACTCCAGGCATGATTGGACAGGTTGGAACGATCTTCGGGGAAGCGCGAATCAACATCGACGACATGCACTTGGGCAAGGCGGGCAAGGACGATGCTGTCGCTGAGGGGTTGGCGCTGCTAGCCATCTCAACATCCGTGCCAATTCCAGCCGTAGTCGTCGCGAAAATTGATGAGCTTCCCTCAATCGCCTCTGTCAAGGCGATCGGCTCGCCGAAGGTCTCGCCCTAGCTCGTATTGGCCCGGTACCGGGATGGTCGATGCCTTCGGGCCGCTAGAGCAGTTCCGCGACGTGAGGGCTCATCACCACGATCGGTACGGAGATATCGAGTTGCTTGGTCTGCATCGTCGCAATTCTGCGGCCGGGTTGTACGGCGTCGCGGGGTTCGTCGAGATGCTCGCCCAGCACGTGAGCTGTCGTCTGCAGGTTGCTACTTACGAGCGCAAGTCCCCAGATCTGTGTCTCGGCCGATGGATCCTGCTCGAGCGGTCCAACCACCTCGACGATGACTCGCCCCGCCCAGAAGAAACTCTGTTGGCGACGCCCTAGCGGGGTGTCGGCGGTCGCGTTGCGTCGTTCTGATAGGCCTGCAGCTTCGAAAGCGGCCACGGTTCGGGCCTGGTCGCCGGTTTCGACGACGACGTGATCGATCGCGAAGACTGCGTTCGTGTGCTTGTCCAGAGAACCCTGGACCACCGTTCCTTCAACCTCGACCTCGCCGGCCGACAACGTTTCGATCTGTTCGATGTTGGCGGACACTCCAGCGAGCGCCCATCCGTGCACCCCTCGACGACCTTTCGCACCAACGAGTTCGATGACCACCTTGCCGAGACGACACTCGTTACCATCGACCGTGAATCCAGCTGAGCGCCATTGATCTGGTTCGTCACCTACGACGAGTCGTTGCAGTCCGTGTGCCATTCGTGGACATCATAGAAACTCGAACGATGCGTTATGTGGACCGGTGAGTCAACGAAGTTGCATGACCCCGTCCGCTATTGGCGAGTACAGCAGGCTTTTCTGATCAGCAGCAAAGCTCTGGTAGTTGCGCCAGGGATCCCGGTCGAGTTGCTTGGGCAGCTCAGGCAGCATCCGCGTGACGTATCCCGCGGAGAAGTCGTCTATCCATCCGCGGCGCTCAGCGTCGCGCTCTGCGGGACGAAGCTCAGGAACACACATGCTGGCGCCGACGTCCGCCATTTCGTTGAGGAGGCGACAGACGTAGCGGCTGACCATGTCCGCACGAAGCGTCCAGGAGGCGTTCACGTAGCCGAACGTTGTAAAGAGGTTGGGGACGCCGCTGTACGCTATGCCGCGATAGGTCACAGTTTCGGCGAAATCGATCGGTTTCCCGTCGACCGACAGACCGATGTCGCCCGCAATCGTGAGTGCAAGTCCGGTCGCGGTGATGATGATGTCGGCCTCGAGATAGTCACCGTTCTGCAGATGCACTCCCCCCTCATCAATCGACTCGATGTCAGCGGTGACGACAGCTGCCTCGCCCGAACCTATGGCGTCGAAGAAGTCGCCGTTGGGGACGAGACAGAGGCGTTGGTCCCATGGTTCGTAGTCAGGCGTGAAGTGGGCGGTGGTGAGTTCGGGCCCAAGTTCCTCGCGCACGCGGCGGAGCAGTTCGTTTCGCAGCAACGATGGAGCGATGCGACTTACCTTGTAGATCATCTGATCTCGAGCGATGTTCCGCACTCGCGTCACACCGTACGCGACCCGCTCAGGAAGGACCTCTCGCAACCTGGTTGCAAAGGCATCGGTGTTCGGGGCACTCACCATGTAGGTCGGTGATCGTTGGAGCATCGTGACGTCGGCTCCGGCGCTCGCGAGAGCAGGGACGATCGTCACCGCTGTCGCTCCGGAACCGATCACCACGACGGTGCTACCAGCAACATCGAGATCATCTGGCCACTGCTGGGGATGCACGATGCGTCCGCCAAAGTCTGCCATCCCCGGGAGCTCGGGCGTATGGCCAGCGCGGTAACTGTAATAGCCAGCGCACACGAACAGCACATTGCAATTGAGGATGCGAACGCCGTCCGCTCCAAGGATCGTGAGCGTCCACGATCTCTCTTCCGAGGACCACGTAGCCGCGGTCACCTTTTGTTGGAAACAGATGTGCCGTCTCAGATCAAATCTGTCGACCGTTTCGTTCAAATACTCGAGAATCATCGAGCCCTCGGCAATGGACTCTTCGTGGATCCACGGCGCAAATCGAAAGCCGAGGGTGTGCATATCGCTGTCCGAACGGATGCCCGGGTAGCGAAACAGGTCCCAGGTTCCTCCTAGGTTGGAGCGCTGCTCGAGCATGGTGAATGTCCGGTCCGGGCAGTTCGTCGACAGATGGTACGCAGCGCTGATCCCGGAGATCCCTGCACCAATAATCGCCACGTCGACCGATTCGGTGGCAATGGGCGTGAGACCTGTCATTCGCGAGATGTTACGGGGCTTAGCCACTGAGTGCTGGCTCAGGAGTCTCCATCACGATCCACAACCGCGACGTCGTGAGGGAGCGACCCTCGCGCCGCGCGCAAGTACGCGAACGGTGTCTCGTCGCGAAAGTTCGAAACTCTCGACGTGTACACGTCGGCGTAGCGCTCGACCTGGCGCGCAAAAAGGCTCTTGTCGTTGCCCGCCCGCATAAGAGGCCCCCAGATTGGGTTGCCGAGCTCACCAGCTTCGCGTGCAAGTGGAGCGATCCTCTCGTCCAAACGAACTCCTCGTGCGGTTGCTTTGTTGTACGCGTCCTGCACATCGCTCCCGCCGCCGGCGACACGTTCGAGCCGCAGTTGTGCTTGCAACCGGTCGACTGCAACCTTGTCGGTCATGAGGGCCTCGAGCTGCGCCTGCTTGGGAGCGAAGGTCATCGCTGCAGAGATCTCCGCTTCGAGTTCGCGAGCCACTAAGGCGGTACGCCACGAAAGCACATCCTTCGAAACGTGGACGTCACCAAACAGATGATCGCCTACGTACAACGGTTCATCGCCGTCCAGGTCGAGGAGATTTTCGAGGAGCCTGGCGTTCCCACCGAAGTAGACGGCGCCAGCTTCGAGGGGTCCCGAGTGTGGCAGCAGAAGCGATTGATCCTCGTCGACGACCCGATAGAGCGGGTCGGAGCCAACGAAGAAGCGAGGCTTGTTGGCAGACACAATCACCAGGTCAAATAGGCTTCGCCACGTTCCCTCACCATCGATGAAACGATCGAAACAGTAGGGCATCATTTCACGGGTGTAGGCCCAGTCAGAATTCGTCACCAGTACCAACTTCTTCCCCGCCAGCCGTTGCTCTTGCAATGTCGCTGCCACATCGGCGTCGAGGTCGACGAAGCGCGCTTTGTCAGCCACGATCTCCGCCTTGAGCTTTGCGCCGTTGTGCGCCAGCCCAAGAGCGTCATCTACAGCGGTGTAAATGTCGCTATAGCTACGGATTCCAGCTAGTGGCGACTTGTCGTGAAGATCGACAAGTTGTGTAAACAAACTGGCCCGGCTGAGCTCGAAGAGTGTGTTCATGAAGCGAAATCTCGGCGATGAGAGTTCCACGATCGTCGACGAGTAGGCCTGGCGCTGTTGTTCGAAGCTGAGAAGTTCGTTGCCGTGCTGAGCTCGCACAACACGCCCGAATCGAGTGGCCTTGAGCAGATTTCCAAGTTCAAGATCGAAGGCGAGCCCAACCGTAAATTGTGTTGGGTCGAACGTGAACTCAGCGACAGACCGACCAAGACTCTCGAGAGCGTCGAGCGCGTGAGTAAAGACAGCGCCTTCCCATTGTGCGGAGTGATAGTGGATCAGCGTGTAGTCCATGTCGTACCCAATGACGGGCACGCTTCGAAGATTCAGGGTGCGATTCGCGAAAACGCCACGCGCGGCGTTCGAACCACTATCTCCCACTCGCGGTCAGTCCTCGGAGTACGTAATCTTCGTATTCTCAAGCTTGAGCCCGATGGAACGAATCTCTTTGTCCAATGCCTCGAAGTCAAACGGCTTGCTTCCGGCGTATCGCTTGTCGAGTTCGAATCGAAACCGGCTACCGGGCGAAGTTCGGTTGACCTGCTTAAACGGCGCAGATGGTTCGCCGAAGCTGTATTTCTGAGCCCAGGCCTCACCATCGATCATGGTCGCGAGCGAGGCTGCACACGAGATGGCATTCACTTCAGCAATGCTGGTGCCGCAGAGAAGTTCTGCGTACTGCGGGTGCGGTTTGTGCTCACCGCAGCCTCCGATGAGCGACATCATCTCCTGGGCGACTGGATCGCGCCCCGGTAGAGAATCGAGTGAAATCCCTGGGCCGTCGTCGGTCACGATGAACTCGTTACCACTAGCAACGACTTTGATCTCAGTGACCAACCCTTGGTGAGCATCTGTGAGGGAAACGCAGAGCACAGCGCGAAGGCTCTGGTTCCGGATATTGCCATTCTTGTCGAAGTGCACGCCCGCACGCGACCTGACGGTTTGGAGGTCTTTTGCCTTAACCACTGCAACGCACCTATTTCCGTTCTCTTTACTACGAAGCTGGCGACCGCCATTGGCCACCAGTACTCATCTCCTCTCCGTCGACCAAATCATCCCCGCAGTTAAGGAGTTCTCGATAACGGTGTGAAATTCACGCGTAGAGCTGGCCTGGTCACACATAGTCGCTGAATGTTTCAACGCCCGACTGGAAAGTGACGTTCTGTAACATTAATGTCATCTCCGCTATGACCTCACCACGCTCTGCAAGTTCCATAACACCCTTGGTCACCACGAGGGGTGAAGACCATCCATCAGACATGATCGCCGCCGAGACGGCGCGCCCCGTACTGCGTAGGATCCCACGCCGTCCACTGCACGTTTTCGCGCTCTTGATCGGCCTTGCGGCAGTGCTGGGTGCGAGCGCACTCGCACTTCGGCCTGCTCCAGCAGCTGCAGCCCAGGCCAGCCAGGTCATCGTTCGTGCGCATGGAAACAACGGTCTCGAGGAAATGGCGCTCCTCATCAATGGGACCGAGGTCTCGCGCTGGACAGTGACGACCGAACCCGCAGACTATGTGTTCAACGCGGAAAGCCCGATCGAGGTTGAGACAGCAGAGGTCGTCTTTGTGCGCGACGACGGTGTCCGCCAAGACCTTCACGTCGACTACATCGATGTTGGCGGCATCGTTCTCCAGTCCGAGTCGAGGGCGACAATCTCCACAGGAACGTTCGTCGGAGGTGACGGCTGTGTGGAACGCCCTTCCGTCTCCGAGACGCTGCACTGCCGCGGGTCGTTCTCTTATGCCGTACCGCAGAGCACCAACGTTGTTGGCTCCCCTCCACCAGAAGCCGATGCGGTGACGGTTCGAGCACTCGGCCGTCTCGGAACTGAACGGATGGAGATCGTCATCAACGACGAAGTGCAACTCTCTCAGATTGTTGGCCAAGACTGGGAGACCTACAGCGTCTCGCTGCCCGCAGGCACCACGATCACCGACGCCGAAGTACGTTTCAACAACAGTGTGGGAGCAAGCGATCTTCGAGTCGACTTCCTGGCTGTCGATGGAGAGCGATACGAGTCAGAAGACCGCCACACTCGGGCCGTGGGCACCTGGGTTGGCAACAGGTGCTTGGCAGGTGGCGAATCAAACTCTGAATGGTTGCATTGTCGCGGTTCGTTCCGCTACGACGTGAACAACACCGCCGCGGTATCAGCCCCCTCAGGGCCGGTAGACGAGGACCCCGACGAATCGGTCTCCTCACCGGCGGCCCCGATCGAATCAAACCCACCGAGCGCACCATCCACTGATACTGGCGACAACCAGGAGAGCGCTCCGACAACGGACGCCCCGGAGACCTCCGAACCTCCAACGACCGACGAACCTCCGCGTGAGGTCGTGACGCCAGCTCCTACGCCGTCGACGGGCACCTCCGGTGGTGGCCGCTACAGCATTGCGCAGGTCATCGACGGCACTATCGGCGCCGGTGATGGGTCGAACCCGAACGAAGAATCACCAATGGGTCGCCACGACGCACCGCTCGCTCTCAATCAAGGATGGAACTGGGCACAGGGACCGACGCGCAACTCCGTATGGGGGCAGCTCGGAAGCGGCAACTCACGCTTTGCGGAGTTCCGATGCGCGGTGATTCCTGAGTTGGGTCACACCCCATCGGTGCCCTTCCGAATCAATGTTCGGGAAGGGGCCTACTACCAGTTCGTCAACAACGATTGGCGCAAGGCATTCGACGTCGATCTCACCGGTGGAAACCATGGGGCGTACCTGGGAACTGCCGGCGGCTCGAACTCGAACCCGTTCAACTCCGGATCGCACGGGCTTATCGAGTGGCGTCGTGAAGCCGATGGGAGTTATTCGGCACCGTGGAATCCAAATGCGTTGATGATGCACTTCTGGGCTGCCCAACGTCAGGCCCCTGCCAATGGCCAGACCGCCGAATTCCTCACCAGCGAGGTCCGGCTCCAGCAACCCGACGGTCAGACCGTCGACCTCTCGCGGGTCAACGTCCTGTTCCAGTGCGGAATCGACTACTACAGCACCACCGGCGGCCAAGGAACTCAGGTACCAGGGCCGGGAATCGCCAAATACCACCGGGCAACGGAAAGCTGGCAACCCGGCCTCTGGGTGACCCTGCCCCGCAACACGCCTGCGAACTCCGTCAGCGACTTCGCGAGCTGGCTCGAAGCCAATACGCCTCCAAACGTCGGCTGAGCAGTCGCTCGACGGTTGCACATATGGGCCATTTGGCCTACCTGGGTACGAGAATCCAAAGACGTATGACTTAAGTCGCACTTTCTTTGTCCGATTTAAACGAGATACAAGAAGCCAACGAAGCTGCTCGAGAACGGCGACACGAGCAGTCCGGACACTCGAAAGTCAACGATGAGCGACCAGCTTGCAGTACCAACCGAGACCCAAAGAACTGCAGATAGCGAAATTGCCGCAGAGGTGGCATGGACGGTCAGTTCACGCCCACCCGAGGTCGTGCTCTCGTTTCAAGGGCTACACGAACCTGTCGAACTGTGGACCGAGCTTCAACAGATCGGCTGGATCATTCCAGCAATGCCGCCCCGACCAGCCAACGCAATCGAATGGACTCCCGACCCCGTAGCCGGCACCGATTTCACAGTTCTGCCATGGACGGTGACCGAGTTTCGCCTCGAGGAAGGCGCCTGGAGCGTACCTGCAGATGAGGTGGGCACTCGCACGCTCGACGCGTTGTTGGACCACCAGGGCAAGATCATCGGCACGAGCGACCAGATCGCCGCTCACGCCAACGCGTATGCGACTCGGGCCAAAAACCCGATCCGGCCTCCAAAGGAATCCGTCGCCGCGCCGGCGCAACAGCCGGTAACGCAAGCCGCTACTACACGACCCAACCCTCTGCTTCGCGAAGAAGCACCCGCGCCTGCTGCTCCAGCGCAAGAACCGGCGAGCCAGCCCGCACCAGCGGCTGGCAGCCGCAGCGCCGGAGTTCGCAACATCATCCTGACCGGCATCGCCGCAGAAGACGACCCGTTGCCCTCTCCTGGCGTCTGGATCGGGATCTCGGGCCGGACAAAGACGGAATGCGAATGGAGCGAAACCGCCATTGGCCTGGATCAACCAATCCCGGGTCTTTCACAGTTGATTGCCAAATCGTCCAACGACAACGCAGCATGGTTCGTCGACACGAGCGCCGCGCTACCTGAGCGCGCCCCGGCCGGATCCACCCTGATGCGCTTGATCCTGCCGGGCCTGTCCGAGAACGACGCAAAGGTCCGGCGGCTGAACAAAGTTCTCGGAACGGACGTAGACACCTTCCAGCTGCGCTCGTTGACCGATCCCGATGCAACGGCGGTCCTGGTTAGCACCGTCGTCGGAGCGAATAGCTTCGAGATGCTTAAGTCGAACCTGTGCCTGAGATTGCCAACTGCCATTATCCGAGTTTCCGCCTAATCTGACGCCTACTGGGTCGACTAGCGCGAGGTCGCCGCTTCAAATCTGCCGTCTTATAGTGACCGCCATGGCCACTACCCGAGACGTCCTGGCAATGCTGAGCGAGTTGGTGACCCTTACCGCGCTCGATGAGGGAAGCCCGCAATCCTTCAAGGTCCGTGCGTATGAAAAGGCCGGTCTAGCCCTCCAGGCCGATGGCCGCGATATCACGACACTGAAGATGAGCGAGTTGGTCAAGATCGATGGCGTCGGAAAGGCCACGGCGACCAAAATCCTCCAGTTCGTCGAGACCGGTAACGTCGACAAGCTCGAGAAGTTGCGAGCGCTATACCCGCCGGACTTCGTCGAACTCAGCCGCATTCCCGGAGTAGGCCCAAAGACGCTTAGGTTGATGCGTTCGGAGCTCGGCGTTGAGAATGTCGAACAACTCCGGGCAGCCATTGCGGACGAAAAGTTGCGAACTCTCCCTGGACTTGGTGCGACCAGTGAGGCAAAGATCGAGAAGGCCATTGAACGCCTCGGTCTTAGCGGGAAGGACCGGCGTACTCCCATCGCCGACGCGCTCCCCCTGGCCGAACGTCTTGTTGACGACCTTCGTTCTCTCGCCCAGACCAACGACGTTCGCTTCTGTGGCAGCCTTCGCCGCATGTCGGAAACGATCGGCGACATCGACATTACCGTTGCGTCCACCGAGCCCGAAGCGGTCATGACGCACGTCGTTGGCCATCACGAGGTAGCCGAGCTCGTAGTCAATGGCCCGACGAAGACCTCGTTCCTGACCGCATCGGGTCTACAGATCGACGTGCGGGTTGTCGCCCCCGAGCAGTTCGGCGCTGCCACGATGTATTTCACCGGTTCGAAGGCGCACAACATTGCGCTGCGACAACGGGCGATCGACCAGAACCTACTGTTGAACGAATACGGCCTACTGACCGCCGACGACAGCGAAGACGAACCCCAGATCGTGGCCAGCCAGACCGAGCACGAGATCTACGCAGCCCTCGGCCTGCCCTACGTGCCAGCACCCATGCGGGAAGGAACTGGGGAGGTGGAGGCGGCCGCTGATGGCCGATTGCCTACCTTGATCCAGCGGGCCGATATTCGCGGCGACTTGCACTACCACACCGACCAATCCGGTGATGGCCGAAGTTCGGTTGAGGAGATGGTGGAAGCTGGCCACGCTGCCGGTTACGACTACCTTGCCATCACCGACCACGGCGTCGACCTCGCGATCAATGGTTCGACCGCAGAGGAAATGCTCGAGCACCGAAGCCACATTGGCGAAGTGGCCAATGCGTACCCGAACCTCACTTTGTTGTGGGGATGCGAGCTCAACATAGGTTCGAAAGGAGGACTCGACTATGACGCCGACTTTCGGGCGCTCTTCGACTACACGGTCGCTTCAGTGCACTCGCACTACGATCAGTCGGTGGTCGAGCAGACCGACAGACTGGTCGCGGCCATTGCGGACCCAACCGTCAACTCGATCGGACACCTCACAGGCCGGTACATCGGTCGACGACCCGGTATTGAGATCGACTACGACGTCGTACTCGACGCGCTCGTCGAATACGACGTGGCGCTCGAAGTTAACGGCGCACTCCAGCGCCTCGATGCCGCATCCGACGTGGTTCGAAGGGCCGTCGAGAGGTCGGTGAAGCTGGTGATCAACACCGATAGCCACCACACTTCCGAACTTGGCCGGATGGAGTACGGCATCCGCACGGCCCAGAGAGGCTGGGCACCGCGAGATCTCGTGGTGAACTCTTGGGAACGGGAGCGTTTTCTCGCCTGGGCTCAAGGCCCCAAAAAATAGCCGTCTAGGAGCGCAGGATGGTACGCACGAGTGCATCCATTGCACTTAGTGACGCACTGGTCGCTTCGCGCTCACCATTGATGAGCACGGAGAACACGACGTCCCGGCCGCTATCGGTCACTGCGTATCCCGACAAGGCTCGACCACCAAAGACGGTTCCGGTCTTCGCGAAAATCCGCCCTGCATCGCCGCCGAATCGACTCCTCAGCGTTCCAGAGACACCACCGATCGGAAGCTGAGCAGCGAATACATCGGCCGTCTCGGTATCGCGCATGGCACGCAGAATCTCCTGAAACTCGCGAGCCGACCGCAGGTTTGCACGACTCAATCCCGAACCATCGTCCATCACACCAGCGAGGGGCACGCACAGCTCCGCCAATTCGGCTTCGATCTGATCGATCCCGTCCTCGAGCGTTCCTTCGCCTTCGAGAAGGCCCAATTGGAGCACCATCATGTCGGCGATTTGGTTGTCGCTAAAGAGCATCATGTCGCGAATTAGGCTCCCAATCGGTGCTGACTGGACAACGCCGACAGACCGACCCGCGTCCGGACTGCCTAGCTCGACCGATCCCACAGCAACGCCAGCGTTACGAAGAGCATCAGCAAACCATTGACCGTTAATCAACGCCGGAGTTTCGAGAAACTCATCAGAGGTGTTCCAGCGGTTGTCATCGAGCATGAAGCCTGAGAGTGGACCAACGAAGTTTCGAATCTGCCAGCTTTGCCAACCAGGAGCGGCCGATGGTTGCGGGAAATCACCGACGTCGATGATCAAGCGATTGGCGGAAGTGACGCCTGCAGCGACGACCTGTTCGATCAGCAAGTTTGCGCGCCACGTGGAGAAGGTCGGATCCCCCGCAGCCCGCAGCACGAGGTCCGAACCAACCTGCTCTACGGACGTATCGATGGTCGCTTCTGGATCGAGAAGTTCGTTCACAGCATGGGCGACCAGAATCTTCTCATTTGATGCTGGTATGAGCGCCAAATCCGGATCTCTAGTTGCGACCTCTCCCCACCCGTCGATCCACACGGAGAAACTCACATCCAGGTCGGCGAGGTCGGGGTGGTTAGCCGCAGCGTTCAACGCATCGACCACGTTCTGGGGTGGTTCGGTGAGTACGCCGGTACGCGGAGCCGTGCAGTAGGTCGCTGAGGGGGGAGCATTCGAGACCGCTGCGGTGGTCGATGGTAGCTCTGTGGAAGATTCGTCGGCATCGAGTAGCGAACCATCCCCGCTCGCCGAGCCGTCGGGAACTGTGGTGGTGGAAGTGACCACGTCGTTCGAGCGCACGACTGCTGGCGCGGACTGCTCGCGGCTCGACGTGGCCTCGACTCCTGACGAATCGGGCTCTTCGGCGGCCGACCATGACTCAATGCTGGTGAATGCCTCGCTGCGGTCACCCTCGATCGGCTGCGGGTCCGCTGGCGCAACGGCTGTCACGTCGAGCGGACGTTCGGCCGAACACGCGACCGAAAACACAGCGAGCACGACAAAAACGACGACCCGGCGAACCCACGCTTGCATAGTTCTCACTCTACGCGCGAACTTTGGGTGAGGATGTAGCGGAGACGGATGTTCTCGTATTGGTGGCCGAGGTCACAAACCTCGATAGAGGTAGGGACATATGATCGCCATATGACAAGCATCACCGCAGATCTCACTTCAGGAACCCTTGTAGAAATTCGAAACGGGAGACATGTCTGGTACGCGGACGAACCAACGGACCTAAGTGGCACAGACAAAGGACCGAATCCCTACGAAATGTTACTCGGCTCCCTTGCCGCATGTACTTCGATCACCATCTCCTTCTATGCCAAGCGCAAGGGATGGAACGTCGAGTCCGTGTCGGTCAAATACGACTACGAGAAAGTGCACGCTCAGGACTGCGATGACTGCGACGACGATGCAACCGGTTGGCTCGATGGTGTGCGTAGCACAATCTTCATCGAAGGTAGCTTCGACGACGCCCAGCGGGCGCGCCTGACCGAGGTGGCACAACGGTGCCCTGTGCACAAGACACTCGACAACGGCATCACCTTTATCGAGGAGACGATCACAGTCGGCTGACCTCGCTGGTCAACCGGCAAGTCCAAAGACCTATGCAGTCCTCTGCAGTCCCTATGCGGCGCGAACGAGTCGGCCGTTCACATACTGCTGTAGTTCAGGCCAGCTCGCGTCCTGGAAGTACACCATTGGGAATCGAGCGAAACGATCGCCAATGGCGGGCATGAGGTCAGCTGCAAGGTCCCAGTTTCCCATCAGGTAGTGGAGGGTAAACCATGCGCTCAGCGCCATGGCGCCCTCGGGGGTCGACGAGTCGAACGATGGGTCGGCATATGACTTGTGGGCAGCCTCTCCAATGATTTCGGCCTTGCCGAGCATGTCGGGAAGCTGGCGAATACTGTCGTAGCGAAGGTCGGACTTGATGTGATGCTCGATGAGTGCGATCGCGATGAGAACGGGATTGACCGAACCACTCGGCGCAGCGCCCGTGATCCACTCGGCGTGTTCCCACATCTCTTCGTGTGAGCCAGCCCACTTCTTCGAAATCAGCTGTTGGAACGACATGTGGCCAGAAAGAAGTTCGCCTCGCTCAATATGTTTTACATAGCGATCGTCCATCGTTGCTCGGTTGACGTGAAGCCCACGACCGCTGGTGAGTAGGTGTTGCCATGGAATGGAGCTCTCCGGCATGAGGTCTGCTGCCGCGTGAAGATCGGTCTCGGCGGCCTGGAGCAGGAGGTGGAACTTGTCGATAATCTCCGCCTGCACGGACTCACTGCTCGCTCCCGAGCGCATGTCCCATGCGGCGACGATTGACATCGCGCCGCGCATCAACTCTGCGACACCTGAACCTGTTCCTGCGTCGATCCAGGGGTTGAGGTGAGCCGGTGAGCCGCCGATATCACTCGCGACCGACACCATGTGCGCCTGGTCGACCAATCGCTGAGAGCTAAAGAGCCGATCCGCCTCGGCCCATTGCTGTTCCATGATCAATGAGGCAAAGCGAATCGCGTTGGTGTGACCCAACGTCTTCTGCGGACCGGGCAAGGCCTGCTGCACTGGCTTGTTCTCATTGTTCTTCCGACTTCGAAATCCCATCAGGCCTTCCTGAATGCAAGGTTTTGCAACCTGTCACGTTCCCTCTACGCCTATCGGAGTAAGAGGCGATTCCGTTTAGAGGCTTTTGGTCCAGTTTCGAAAGAAAATTTTTGGACGACCGAACCTATTTTCGCTCCACAAATCGTTGAGAGTTCGCAACGATTGGTCGAGTCGCCCCTTGAATTGCGATTATCAGGTCGAGCGCCAGAGCTCCTGCGGCCTGAGCGTCACCAGCGATGGCTGCCTCGGTCACTGCCTTGCGTTGGGCTGCTAGGTCGATCACATCGTCGTCGGCGTGCTCGGCCACAATGTCGAATTCGAACCACTTCTCGGCTCCGAACTCGGTCTTTGGCACCGAACGGGGAACCCAGATATCGACCGAGCCACTGAAGTCCGCAACCGTTAGCGCATCCCCGTCCAGGCACCGGAGACCCTTGGTCACCTTGCCAAAGAGCGTTCCGACGACCGGTCCAAGCTCCCGGGCCTCGTGAAAGTCTGCGATCGTAAACGTCGCACCTCGACCAGTATTACCAGTTCCTGGGTTGTGCGCAGCCGAGTCGCCTTCGGGATTCATTCCCCCGAAAGTACCTAGCCCGCTGGCCGTGGTCATGAGGACGACGGCGCATTTACCCACACATGGCTCTATTCGCAAGCCCAGGTCTCTGAGTTCACAGGACGTTTCGGAACAATTGGTAAGGATGACGAACTCCGGCGAGATCCGTGCGACAATGGTCACATGTTGAGCATTCAGTCCAAAATTCTGTCAACTCCACAACCAAAGCGCGCAGGTTTGGTCCGCAAGGCCGGAATCGCAGCCGCATTCGTTCTCGTGCTAGCGGCATGTTCCGGATCCTCAGACTCGCTCCAAGCCGACGCTGGCGAAGACATATCTGTAGTCACAGGAGAAGCCCCGGTGTTCGATGGCTGCGCCTCAACCGGCGACATCGTCAACTTCGAGTGGTTGATTCTCGAAACTCCAGGTGCCAACGCCGACGATGCGGGCAAGTTCCTCCGCGAGGAGAGCAGTGACTGCTCCTTCACGCTCGAAAACGTGATGGAGGTCGACGAGGTCGGCGTGTGGACGATCGAGCTCTCGATCGAAGACTCCGGCGGAGAAGTCGCTACCGATACCGTGGACGTCACTGTCACAGACAGCTAGGACACTGTCACAGACAGCTAG
>CAZSYL010000003.1:29357-56737 GCA_964610745.1 uncultured Acidimicrobiales bacterium | reverse complement strand
CACTGTCACAGACAGCTAGGACACTGTCACAGACAGCTAGCGCGCAGAGGCAGGCTTGCGGTCCCGAACATCCGCCGCAAAAAGGAAATTTGTACATTCGCGACAGCTAACGCGCCCCTCATTCGATGAGTCTTGTAAGCCGGCGGAATTCGCTGGCGAACCAGCCGGTCTGGTCAGGGGAAGGCGGCCCCTGACCAGAGCGGATGGTTGGACTTGGAGAGGCGAAGCGTCCAGTCATGGGTGTCCGTTTTGTAGAAGAACCTCTGTCTGTGAGAAATTGTGGGACCGAGATTTCCTCGACCAACGACCTCAGCGGGCGGTCCAAACCCATGGATGACTTCGCGGTCCTCTACAAAGAGATGCTTCCGGTCGTGTACCGGTACGTCACTTCCCGCGTCGGAAAGCTGCACGGTGAGGAGATTACGAGTGAAGTCTTTCACGCCGCGGTTCGCGCCTTGTCTAGCGGCGTCCAGGAAACAATCAGCGCACCCTGGTTGATGGCGACTGCCAAGAACAAGGTCATCGACCATTGGCGCCGTTCTGAACGGCGTGGTCGGATTGCGCACCTGGTGGAACCTCGCGTAGAGGAACTGTTCGAAGAATCAGCAGAGAGCTTGGCTGGCGGAAGTTGGTCGGACGTCATGGCCACGCTCGACAGGCTCCCGACCAAGCAACGGACCCTGCTGACCCTTCGATACGTTGACGACCTATCACTGTCGGAGCTGGCCGAACAGGCCGGCATTTCCGAAGCCGCCGCTGAATCCGCTCTGGCTCGAGCTCGTCGCTCGTTCCGAGCCCAATTCGAAGAGGTGGCCTCATGAATAATCGCGAGCCTATTGATGAAGAAATGCGAGCAGCTTTCGACGGCTTCGACGATAATGCGATTGCCGTACCGGAGGGGTTCGCAGCTCGGCTGTGGTCTGAGCTCGAGTCAACATCGACAACGTTGACGCCGGTAGATCGAGTCGTCGTCGACGATGACGATCCCCACGAGGGAGTGGTTCTGGACCTTCGACCACCTCTCGAGGTCCTGGTCCCCGGGCTACAAGAACCGGCTGTTGATGAGAACATCACTTCGTTCCAGCCAGACCGAGGTCGCGGTGACGCGCCGAGATGGTTCGCTGCTGCGGCGATACTGATCGGCCTGATCGGTGGAGGACTCTGGCTCTCTCAGATGTCGCGGTCGTCCACGGTGACGGCTGATCAGCCACCCGACGCTCAGGCATCGACATCTGTCGAGCAAAGCGAAGGGACCGCCCCTCCACTCCTCGACGATGAGGGACCGAATCCGATCATCGAACCACTCGGATTCGCAGCGCCCGTGGCTTTGCTCGAGGTCACCGACGACAGTGTCCGATTGGCATTCAGTCCAACGACACAGACTGTTTTTAACGCCACCATTCGACGCGGCAGCGACATCATTGCCACGACCGGCGGAAGCACGGCCGCCGGAGAGACAACTGAGGTGGAGTTTGATGACCTTGCAGGCTCCACCTTGTACAACGTGGAGATCACGCTGCTCGGCGCACCGAGCGTGAGCTCGCCTCGCCTTGAGTTCCGCAGCGGCGGCGACACACCGGTCGAGATATCAGAACTTCGGACGGAGCTCATTTCGCAGACCGCCGTCGAGGTGCGGTTCGCCACAAACGTCTGTGCTCTGGCCTCGTTTGTTGTGCTGGACGCAGCGGATCGAGCTGAGGTGGCTCGTCATGACGCGAACCCGGACGCAGCGTGTGGCACCGAGCACCTGGTTGAACCAGGCACGACCACCGCACCGCTGGAACCCGGGTTGCGGTACGTCATTATCGTAGAAGCAGAGGCGGTCGAGGACGGAGAACTCCTCGGCAATCTCACGACTCAAAGTACAACGATCGAAACGGAGTAGGGCGTGGCAAAGTTGGGGGTTGTCGCGATCGGGCTGGTCGCGCTCGTCGCAGGGTTGTTCGCGCTCTCGCGCAATTCCGACGAGGTAGAACTAGCAGCCATCGATTCGGTGATTGAGTCCGAAGCACCAGACACGAGCGTTGCTGATGCTGAGCCAGAAGAAGACGACAGCGCGCCGGAAGAGGCCGACGAAACGGTGACGACCAACGCGCCGGCTACCGTCGATGCCAACGTCGTTGAAGACGACACCGACGTCTCTGAGGGGCCTCAGGTGACGACCGACGTTGAAGTCGCCCAGCTCGGCGAGGACTTTATTCGCTTTCGCCTCGGATCAACGTTGGAAACGGCGTACACCGGAGTCGTCACCGAGGGAGGTCAGGTTGTTGGAACCACCGACGGAGTCTTGGCCGATGGAGAGTTCGTGACCGCGCGGGTGGAGGGCCTGGAGCCAGGCACCGAATATCAGCTGCAGGCCACGTTGATCGGGCCCCCGGCAGTGCAGTCGAGCATGCTCACATTCAGGACTCTCGGCGGAGATCCAGATCCGCAAGCAGACTCAGAAACACCGATGGTTGAGTTGATCAATCTCCGCGTGACGAACCTGCAAGCATCGAACTTCCAGTTCGAGTATCTGACGAGCGAGTGCGCGAACGGCACGTTCATCATTATCGATCAGGAAACAGGAATCGAGGTTGGACGCAACAACGGTCATCCCGGTGGATGCACGTCCAAGCACCTGGGTGTGCCGGGGGTTTGGACCGCTCCCCTGACGCCCGAAACAACCTACGTGGTCGTCGTCTCCGTCGAAGCCAATGGCGACCTTCGCGGCCGTCAGTACGGAAACCTTGTGACCGACGTGCTCGAGGTGACCACCCCACCACGCGAAACACCCGACGATCCACAAGCTCGCGAAATTGCAGCGGTTGAGTTCACTTCGATCGAGCAGATGGAGACCGACGCCTCGAGTGTTCGCATCGACTTCAGTACAAACGTATGCACGAACGCATCGTTCGTGGTGAGGGAGGTCGGCGGCGCCGAGATTGGTCGCCACGATGGCTTTCCCCGTGGCTGTTCAACCGATCATTCGGCTATCCCTGGGCTCTGGACCGACGCCTTGGAGCCGGATACGAGCTATGTGGTCGTATTGAGCGCAGAAGCCGACGGTGCTGGTCAAGGTGATGGCAACACCGCTACCGAGTCGATCACCGTCCGAACTGAGGTCGCCATCGATGCATCCGGGTCTCAGGTTGACCCTATTTCCATTCTCTCGGTCGAACCCACCGTAGATGCCGGGACCGTACGTGCGATCGTGACGACAGGTGCGTGTGCCACGGTCAGCGTGACGAGCTTCGAGCAGCTTGGCGTGCAGCTCGGTGATCCGGTCACCTCAACCGATTGCAGCGAGTCGACAGAGCTCACTGGCGTCCCGCTCGCGACCGGCGGAAACACGATCCTGGTCGTGAGCGTCGAAGGCGACGACTTCGCGCCCGGAGAACCCAACCGCGCCACCGAGATGGTCATCGTCACCGGTTAGCTGCGGTGTTCGTTGAGAAGCGCCCCTGCGAACTGTGCGGAAAGGTCCAGGACCGAATCACGTCCGTCGTTGGCTACCACCAGCACCGCCGCCTCGAACGACTCGTCCAGGAGTGCGGTTGCGCTCCACATTCGGTTGCTTCCCTGCATAGCCAGTGAGCCCCCGAGCAATGAACCGTTGCCCCATCCCATCGCCATGGTGTCTGGGCTCGCGAGCGTAGTGAGGTGATCGAACGTGTCCTTATGGACGAGAGGCTGTCCAGCGTTGAGAAAGACCTGAACGACCGTGGCCCAATCGGCGAGCGTGAGATGCAAACGCCCGGCAGGATTCAACAGCGTCGGGTTGTCTGACCGAGAACTCGTTGGTGACATCGGCGACCCGGGCCCCTTGAAGAAACGGCCAATCTGAATCTTGGGAGCATGTCCATGGATCCGTTCTGGTGGTCCGAACCCCGCTGACGTGATGCCCAGCGGATCGAGAACGAGTTCAGACAATACTTTTTCATAATCCTGACCGCTCACCCGATCGATTACCGCACCGACGAGCGTATAGCTGAGGTTGGAGTAGGAGAACTCACCCGGCCCACTCGGCGCAGCGGCCAAGATCTTTGTGGCTCGAACGGTCCGTTGCGTCTGGAGGGGCGAAGCATCCGCCCAGAGCTTTCGCATCTCGGTCGGGGCTGGATTCGGCGGCACTCCCCCACGGCACAACAGGAGGTCGGTCAACGTTACTTCGTGCCAACCAGGGTGAGGATGCAGGTCCTCGAAGAGAGTCCCGACCGATTGTTCCCATCCCACGTCGCCTCGCTCCACTAAACAGCCGACGAGCAGCGCCGTGATCGATTTGGTACAAGACCCGAGGTGCCAGACATCGTCGAGCTCCACCACGTGTGGACTGTCGCGGTGAACCGTCCCTGCGACCGCTGAGTCGACCAACCCGTCACGTTCGAGCACCAACACACCGGCCGCTGGCGCTCCCGAGTGGCTCATGAACTCTCGCAAGCCCTTCCGCATCACGGGGTTTCGGCCTCGAGTGCCTTTTCGAACCAGTGCTTCGCAAACGGATTATCGTTGTAGCGTTCTATCGAGCGATAACCCGAACTCTGATACATCGAGATCGCATCGGTGAGCGCGCTATGGGTATCGAGGCGGATCAGGTCGTATCCGAGGCGAGCGCCATGGGACTCCAATGTCGACAACAGAGATCGACCGATCCCCATGCCTCGCCAGTCGGGATGCACCCACATCCTCTTGATCTCGCCGCAGGACCCATCGAGGAGGTGGACGCCGCCACATGCGATTGCAGCACCTCCATCCTCAGAGCGAGCAACGACAAAGACTCCGTGTGGTTCATCGAAGGTCGCCGCGTCGGAGACGAGCGTGTCACCGGGGTCGAATCCCTCTGGGAATCGACGAGCGAGCTCATCGAAGTAGGCGCTCATCGAACCCACCGCATCATCGCTACGCGGATCGACGGTTGAGAATCGGATCTGCCCAGAGCGTTCAGCTGCTTGTGGTTCACCACTCACAGCGCCACGTTATCGTCAACCCCGACGGGTTGCAGCAGCTACAAGCCGAAGGAGAAAGGCGTCAACCTCATCGGTGTCGTAACCAAGCGTACGAGAGCCGAACTCCTCATCACGACGCGAAAAAGGCGGCGAGATGTGAAACGCCTGGGTTGGTATGTCCGCCTGGATGCGTGCCGCCACGACGTCGAGATGTCGATC
Organism: uncultured Acidimicrobiales bacterium; assembly: GCA_964610745.1. Classification (GTDB taxonomy): domain Bacteria; phylum Actinomycetota; class Acidimicrobiia; order Acidimicrobiales; family SHLQ01; genus SHLQ01. The sequence goes on along the minus strand of CAZSYL010000003.1, from coordinate 51,593 downwards.
GACACCAGCGGGATGATAGCCACGTCTCGAGCGTGGGAACTTTGTTGATCGAACCGCTTCAGCATCAAGCTCGCTCAAATCCAATTCGTCTCTAGCTAGCGACTGCACATCAAACGGTGCGGTGACGGCGGATTCAGCGTCGTCGCGATTCTCGAGCGGTACGACCACTGCTCGATACCCGTCAGTGCCGTCCTCGGACCCTACGAGACAAAATCCGTGTGGATGCAACCACCGATCGAAGGCGACCATGGCTTGGGGAACTGGTCCAATACCACCGAGATAGTGATGTTCTAGTGCATCCTCATAGCTCCAGCTGAACGTCGCATCGATCGCCAACTCACGAGCAATCGAGCGCCCCCATGACTGTGCTTGAGCTCCGTCTCGGTAGTCGCCGCCGAACAAAATTACGCCCTCCAACGCACTATTGGCTGGCATTGACCCAGATGAAGAATCGGGCTCGGTCTCGGCAACGCTCACGGTCACTTGATCGACAACCTCGGCACAAGATTGAGACACAAATCCGGAATTTCTCCAGGCGTTCCTCGCCATCAAAATTGGAGCAGCACGATGACCGCCATCGCCTCCGTTTGCGACCGGCTCAGCTACATTGTGGGCCATGGCCATCAAGACATATGCAATGGGATTCATGTCCCGTTGGCAGTCCGCAGTGCTCTCCGCAATCCGTGGCGATGACCAGAACGATACGGCTCTGGCATCAGAGCACCCAGTCATGAGAGCCAGCTGCGACGCGTGTGAGGTCATGGAACAATCGGCGGAAGCGGGAAACAACCCACTCGACTTCGCAGCGGACGTTTCAAAGAGCGAACTGGTCTCCGCGTGTGCCCGCATGTATCTCAGCCTTGCGCTAGCCAAGACGACCGGCGACCACGAACGAGCCAGCGAACTTGAAGCCGAATTGCAGTTCTCGGTCTGCGACCCCCTCTGGGCCAAGGCACTACTCCATTTCGACGACGCCCGTGTCGTCACCCCGTATCGCCACTACGAATCCCTCGACGACTTCGTCCTCCCTCTCGCACCAGACGCTGCGTCCCCGCAGCCCGAAGATGCCATGGATAACGCTATGGACAAGGTGCGCGTCGCATTTGTGTCCGACTGGGCAACAGGGACGTCTATTGCAAAGAACGTCATGCGGTGTGTCGGAGCGCAGAACCCAGACATCGTGATCCACCTCGGCGATGTCTACTACTCGGGCACCAAAGACGAAATGGATTCGCACTTTCTTTCGATCGTCCGCGAAATGCTTCCTGCGCGCACTCGGGTGTTCAACCTCGCAGGAAATCATGATCTCTATGCCGGCGGCGAAGGCTATTACTGGCTGATCGACGAACTCGGCCAGCCCGCCAGCTATTTCTGCCTTCGAAACTCGCACTGGCAGATCCTCGCGATCGGCGCACCTCCAGAGATCGGGAGCCCGCTGTCAGCCCAGGCTGCAGCACCCGATATCGACCCCAAAGAAGCCGATTGGCAACGTCACAAGATCGAGTCTGCCGATGGTCGCAAGACCGTGATGTTGTCTCACTACCAGTTGTTCACTGCATCGGGCAACATTGCTCGCAGCCCTGACAACCGCCCACTAGCAGTGAATCCGGTCTTTATGGACGCCTTCGGCAATCACCTCGGCGACATCGATATATGGCTGTGGGGCCATGAGCACAACCTGGCCTTGTTCGAACCGTACGCCGGACTCGAACGCGGTCGCTGCATTGGCTCCGGGTCGATGCCGGTCGCGCTCATGTGGGAACCGTACAAAACCCTCGAAAACCTGGCACTCCCCGCCGGGTTCACCGAGCCGCCGATCATGAGTGAAGCAGGCCGTTTGGGCCACGACGGCGACCACTACCATCACGCGTTCTGTGTCCTCGATATTGAAGGACCAAGCGGCGCAATGACCTACTTCCAAGTACCTGGCATCGACGGAGATGCCGAACCAATCCACACGGAGCAGCTCTAATGCCTGAACATCAGTACGACATCGTCATCGTCGGCGCTGGAGGTGGAGGAATTACCTCGGCCTTTGAGGCCCAGCGGCGCGGAGCGAAGGTCGCGCTCATCGAGAAACACAAGATCGGCGGCGAGTGCACTCACTCGGGCTGCGTGCCCTCGAAGGCCCTCATCGACGTCGCCAAGAATTTTTACGCAGCGCAGAACAGCACCAAGCACGGTCTGCATCAACTCGATGTCACATCGGGCTTTGAGTTCTCCCGGGCGATGGAGCATGTGAAGAGCATCATCGACGGCGTGTACTCCCACGAACAACCAGAGCGTTTTCACGGAGTTGGAATCGACACGTACATCCACACCAGCGGAGCGAAGTTCCTCGATCCACACACGGTGCAGATCGGCGACGACCAGGTCACGGGTGACAGCTTCATTATCACCACCGGATCTGGCCCACGCCTGCTCCCAACCGAAGGAGACCAACCAGTCCCCTTCCTCAATAACGAGAACTTCTGGGATATTCGTGAGCTGCCGGAGAGTATTGCCTTTCTCGGTGGTGGCGTTATCTCCGCCGAACTGGGTCAGTCACTCGCTCGCTTCGGTTCGAAGGTCACCATCATCGACCGTAACGAACGCATTCTCAATTCCGTCGACCCCGACGTCGCTGGATACCTCATCGATGAGTTCACTGAACAAGGCATCGAGATGATCACTTCAGCAGATGCCAAAGTGTGCTCCACCGATGCGTTCGGCAAGATCTGCATCGACATCGAGGTCGGACCAGACGATGACAAAACAGCACGCAAGCTGACCGTCGATCAGCTATTCATTGCGATCGGGCGAGTTCCGAACATCAACGGACTCGACCTCGAGAAGGCCGGCGTTGAGTACACGCGACATGGCATCACAGTCGATGAGGCCATGCAGACCTCGGCGCCCCACATCGTCGCAATCGGTGACGTGGCCTCCCGCGAAAAGTTCAGCCATGTGGCCAACTTCCAGGGCGAACGCGTTGTGCGAAACATCCTGTCGGGCGAATCGAATCCAATCGATCTCAACCCGTTACCGTGGGCCATTTTCTCCGATCCTGAAATTGGCCATGTCGGCATGACCGAGGCCGAAGCTCGGGAGGTTCACGAGGGCGTCCAGACCTTTACCGTCGACGCCGCCACCGACCGATTCATCACCGACTCGAAGGTCGGTGGCTTTATCAAAGTGGTTCTGGACGCTGACGACACAATCCTTGGTGGCACCGGCGTCGGAGCGCACGCCGGCGAGTGGATTCAGATGCTCACCCTCGCCATCAAACACCGACTTACAGCCGAGGATCTTGCCGACACGATCTTCGCGTACCCCACGTACGCCGAGGTCGTAAAGAAGTCGGCATCGCGCTTCCTCCGAACCAAGATGTAGGGTGAGGCCGTGACGACCAACGACATCCTTCTGCTACCCGACGGGAGGATGCTGCAGTCAGAGCAGTTGACCGAGCACCTCGGTTGGGAGGCCAAGCCCGAAGGCTTGTGCCAGGGTGATTCGTGCGTCGTTGTCCCTGATATGGCCGAGCTAATTGTCGATGGTCGTGTCGACGCCGTGGTGGCTGCTCAGTTACTCGATCGCCCCGCTGTTGAAGACCCTGAATCGGGCATAGTTGCGATCGGGGCTCCTCGTGCCAAGCGGCGGTCCGCGCTCGAGGACCTTCGCGCCCCTGACTTCACACTCCCCGACCTCGACGGTACGCCGCATTCGCTCAGCGATCACCGCTCAAAGAAACGGTTGCTCGTCGCCTTCTCAAGCTGGTGAGGCTGCATCTATGACCTGCCAGGTTGGCAGGTGTTGCAAGACGAGTTGGCGCACGACAACTTTCAGGTGATCGCCGTAGCCATCGACGAGAACGTCGAAGCTGTTCGAGGTTTCGTCGACGGCATCACCTATCCCGTCCTGATGGACCCCGAGCATGTACTGACCGAGTTGTATGCGATCTCCAACGTTCCGTCCGTGATTCTAATCGACGTCGACGACACGATCCGCCAGCCGAATTGGAACGCCTACGCGACCGATACGTTTCGCGACTTCACCAAGATCGACTCGTCAGCACAGGTCGATATCGTTCGACAGTGGGTTCTGACCGGCTCGACGATGATGACCGCCGATGAAGCGAAAGATGCTGTTGGTGATCTCGCCCCTGAAGAAGAAGACGCAAAACTGCACTTTCGCATCGGCAACCATCTGAGAAGCCTCGGCGACGAAACCGGAGCATCGCGCAACTACGACCTCGCAGCGGCACTCGCTCCACACGACTGGACGAACCGCAGGGCGATGATCCCACTGCGCGGGGGCGACCCCTTCGGAGAAGAATTCTTCAGCCTCGCGGGCGAGTACATCAAGGCTGGCCAGCCTTATCACGGAGTGGCAGCGACGCGCTCGGACGATTAGGGCACAAACGTCCGCCAATGGACTCCTCGGCTTGTGGTCACGCGGGTTTTGGCGATCTACAGTCGAGGAATGCCGTTACTGAATGATCTCGCTGATTACCTCGCCGAAGAGACGGCGATGACGGTCCACGAGGCCATTGTTCTCATCTCGTCTGAAGATGAGTTACCTCGGGCGCGATTGTTCACCAAGGGCGTAACGGTTCATGGTTTCTTCCGTGCACCTGCCGGGTTGTTCATGTGTGTGATGACCAACACCGCCCGAGCTCCATTCTTTACATCGATCGAGGAGGGCAACGTCGAGGTTGACGACGTCGTGCGAATCGACCTGACCCAAGACTTTCTGATCGAACCCAATTTCCCATCGAAGAAGATCCAGATCGATGGCGAGTTTTACGCTGTCCCACGCAATTTCACAAAGTACATCGACATCATGGTGAGCCGAGCACGCGAGAGAAAAAAGCGCAGACGGTAACGACTCGTTGCACTAGGCAACCAGGTTTAGTTCGCAGCTACCCGTGGCGTTTACGTACTTCTTCGGTGATGGCCGGCAGGACTTCGTGAAGGTCACCGATCACGGCCCAACCTGCCTTGGTGACCATATTGGCCTCAGGGTCGGTATTTACCGCGAGGATGTTCTTCGACCCCATTGCACCGACCCAGTGCTGGGTAGCCCCGCTGATTCCCGAAGCGATATAGATCGTCGGAGCGATTCGAGTCCCGGTTTGACCGACCTGATCGCTGTGTGGGCGCCACCCGTTGTTTGTTACCGCGCGGCTGCACCCGACCTTCCCGCCGAGCAGCGCTGCCAACTCTTCGAGCGGCGCGAACGCCTCTTCTGAACCAACCGCACGGCCTCCCGAGACAACGACTGGCGCAGTGGCCAGGGTGACACCTTCAGACAGCACGACACGGTCGGTGATGACCGAGCGGACGAGCACATCGTCAATGTCCACCTCCACCTGCTCGACATCACCATCTGCGGGATGCGGCGAGGCCTCGATCGTGTGCGGGGCAATCGAGAGAAGCTTGACCTCAGCGTCGAGAGTCGACTCTTCGAGCAGTGCTCCACCCCATTGGTTGCGAGTCATCGATGAAACGTCTGGCGCGACATCAACACAGTTCGCCACGAATGGTAGATCGGCGCGAGCTGCGAGCTGAGCCATGAGTTCGTTGCCGCGATCGGTACCACTTGCGAGAACGACCGCTGGGTCCTCTGACTGCACAAGTTCGGCCAGCGCCTGACCCCACGCCTCGGGGTTGTAGTCGCCAAGATTCGGTGAGACCAGGTGGTGAATCTCGTCAGCTCCATACTCGGCCACAGATTCAGTGGTGAGTTCGGCCCCCTCACCCATGACCGCAGCGTGCACGTCAATACCGAGACCGCCCGCAATGGATCGGGCCGACGTCAGGGCCTCCAGAGTTGACGGCGGCACGTGGCCGCGGTCATGTTCGATAACGACCAGCACAGCGCTCATGAGATCACTCCAAGTTCTTCGAGCAGGTCGACCACCGCTGGCGCCGCATCGGGACCGGTACCGAGGATCACTGTTTCGCTGACCTTCTCCGGTGGAGAGGTGAGGCGGACTTGCGCTTGACGGCCGTTCTCGTGGGGGGACGCACCTGCTGCTGGTTCAAGCTCGGAGAGCTCGGCTTTCTTGGAGGCCAGACGACCCTTCATCGTCGGGTAACGAGGAAGGTTGATTCCCTCTTTGACGCCGACGCACGCTGGAAGTGGGAGCTCGTATACCTCGAACCCGCTATCGACTTCGCGCCGCGCAATGATATGGCCCTCGCCAGAGCTCGGATCCTGTCCTTCAGGCACCTCGAGTCCTTTGATTCCGTTGACCATGGGCCGGCCAAGCGCGTGAGCTACCCGAACTCCTACTTGGAAGCCACCCTGATCTGCGGATTCGTTGCCAAAGATGATGAGATTAAATTCGCCATCAGCTTCTTCAAGTTCCTCAATAGCCGCGACCAGGGTTGCTGCGGTCTCCTGAGGATCCTTAGGGGACCCGTCGGTGGGAACCAGCGCCATCTTGGCAATGCCAACAGAAACCGCTGCGCGAAGTTGCTCGGCGGAGTCCATGGCGCCCATCGAGAGAACCGTTGCCTCGCCGCCGTATTGCTCAACGAGTTGTACGGCGGCCTCTACCCCACATTCTTCGTGCGGCGAGATTGCATGGCCAAGGTTCTTGTCGTCGACGTACTGTTCGTCTTCGGTGATGTTAATGCGAGCTCCCGGAGCGGGCACCCGTTTCACAAGGACAAGGATTCGCATGTCAACAGCCTATTCGTCTCTAGTACACGAATGATATATCAGACAGAAGTAGCTCTGGGCAATCGGCAGACAAAGCGAAGCTACTCGGGTAGGACTCTCCACTCGCGATCCGAGCCACGGATGTACAGATCTCGTGCGAGAAGGTGAGCTGCATTGGTGTCCCACAGGTGCTTGGCGGTCGAACGAAGCTTGTCGATCGACTCGCTGCCGGCGTCGCAGAGGCCTAGGACATCGCGTGCTGGCATGGCGGCGACCGGACCATTCGGGAAATGCTGCGCAAGCTGATCCCACAATGGAGCGAGTAGCACCATGCTCGCCTCAAAGTTGCTATCCCCGGCAAAAACGAAGAGGTCGCCAGCCTGATTGATCGTCATGTCGCGAAATCTCGTCGAGAGGTTCCGCAGACCGATCTCGTCGAGCTCAGCAGCGTCCAACCCGGCGTCGTCGCGCATGGCCTCGGTGACGTAGGTGAAGTTGCTTCCATCGTCATAGACATAGAAGACCGCCATCTCGTGACTGAACACCCGCGCTGGAAGCGCCTGGTCTTCGCCGGCCTCCAGCGAGAGGTACTCCCCCGGCTGCACGGTGCCCGGCGACAACCTTGACTCCACCCGCTTTAGGTAGGCAATCGAGTTTCGAACGTGATCTGACATGACGCCCTCCGGTCTCCGCGTTCCTATCGAGGTTACGCCCCGTTCTTCGCAAGCTGGCGTGCTGTCGAACGCACCACCGACCACGGTTCATTGGTGAAGTAGCCCATAGGCATACCGGAATACCGTTTCCCCATCTTGGGAACCAGTTCTGCCGCGGCCGAAAAGTCGGCCAGCGACCAGTAGTACGCGAAGAATGTTTCCAACGCCTTGGCCGAGGCCACCGACAACAGGTCAAAGGCGTCAGAGCCGTAGGAACGATCGATCGCATCGGTGATCATCCCCGTCTTCCCGATCTGCTCCAGCAACAAAGAACCATCCTCGGCCGACGAGCCTGTCTGACATTCGTCGAGCCAGTGCTCGATAAATGCCATGGCTGCAATAGCGAACTCAGGCGAACCTTCCGGAGCTCCATTGCAGACGAACTCGGCGTGATCCCACATGTCGCGATGAGAACCCGCCCACTTCTTTGACACAAACTGCTGGAACTCCAGATGGCCAGCGAGCAGCGCACCACGCTCGACGTGGGCAATGTACCGTTGCTCGGCTACAGCACGGGGCCTCGCAAGGTTTCGAGTTACTTCGAGCAAAGGAACCCAGGGAACCGGGCTCTCCTCCATCTCCAAGGTGGCGAGCACGAGGTCCTGTTCAGCTAGTTCGAGAGTCCCCGAGAAGGCTAGGCGGGCCTTCTTTGATGTATCGGAAGGCTCGATCAAGCGCTGGTTCCATGCACACCGAAGGTAGGCCGCTCCCCGGATTGTGAGCGCGAGCCCAGATCCAGCGCCTGTCGCAACCCAAGGATCGAACCGAGTCGGGCTCCCGAGCGTCGACGAAGCCACATGCACCAGGTGAACCTGCTCGTCGGGCGAGGCTCCGGCGTAGAGTCGCTCAACAAGAGGCCATGCCTCGGCCATGACCGCTTCCGCGAACTGAATCGCCGACGGATAGCAGTACGTGATCTCGTCGCCGGGCACGCCGTCGGCTCCGTCCGAAACAACTGCGGCGTAGCTTGAAAGCGCAGACTCGGGTGCGGTCTGCTCACTTGATGCAGTGCCCTCCTGCTCAGCGTTGTTCTCCTGATCTGCGGTGGGTTCGTCCATGACGGGCGCTGACAAAGCAACGTGTTCCGACGGAGCAGTGTTCTCCGCTGGCACGGGAAGAGACTCCGCGACAGGAGTTCGCGAATCAGCGCTTGCGAACAGCAGCTGTGCAGGCGCACGTACGACCACACCGGGTGCCAACTTCGACAAATAGTCGCCGACAGCCTGGCCAGCCCCAAATTCATCAGGAGCGAATTGAATCATGCGGCCGTTCTCGATCCACAGCGCAACGTCGCCGTTCTCATACACGACAACTCCAACGAGCTCGTCGCTGGAGACCTCAAGAGGCTTCACGCGATCGTCGTATCGAAGCTCGATGAAGTCGAACCCTAGACGGAGTTCTCTCGGTCGCAGATCTCGCGGGTCACAACTAGCGACCTGACGAAATGACGATGGCGCGTTCGGAATCGTCGACTCTCCAGCTGAAGACTCAAGAGGTACGGTCCACATCGCCGCTGAGAGTGACTGCAGCAGTGGATAACTGACGGCGGTAGCGGTGAGCTTCGGTAGTTCTGACCGGAACTCTCGATAGGAGCTCTGGTGCGTCTCGTTCACGAAGTTACGAGCTCGGTCGCGGACCTCCACAAGCGACCGATCACCGAGTCGACCAGCATGAAGGTCGTCCATCCGCTTGACGGTGCGGAGTATTTCGGAGCGAGCCGGTCCTGAGGTGGCCAGATCGTGCAGCTCGGTGTGCATGACCTCGAAGACCGCATCGTGATGCTCTGGTCTGGCATCAACAGCGATATTCATCAACGAAACCTGACCGTCGAGCTCGCTGAGTTTGGCGACGACGGCGACTCGAGGGTCAACGCGCTCGGCCATCCGTTGACGCAGGCGCCCTTCTGCGATCTCCACGATCATCGACGAGGTTCGGCTTGTGGCGATAGGGGCCACCACCGTGGGGCCCTCACATTGGGTCCTGTGCCGCATAGGGCTCGGATGCAAGATGCGTTGTAAGGCGCGACGCTCATACACCCGTCCCGATCGCAAATCGTTAAACGAAAGGTCGACAGGCTTTGGGCCATGGAAGAACGCTGCGGCGTTCTCCTTGACGAAGAACTTCTGCTTCCACGCATCGATCTCGCCAGCTTCGGGCGTCAGAAGACCAGTCGCTGGTAACGACACGGTTCCAGGGCCCTGAAAGCCATAGATCAGCGAGAGAGCTTCAGGTGTCACCATGTCCGAGCGGATCAGCGACTGGCGAACTAGCTCAGGCGCTGCGTTCTCCATCCCCTGGTATGGCATCTGGTTCAGCGATCGCAACACCATTCGTAAGAAGTCCTGGACGTCATCACGAGGGCCGGTCGCCTGGAATGATGTCCGAGTCCACTCGGCACGCCCCGCGACGTTCGCCAATTGGCTTTCCGGCGTTGCGAGCTGTGCAATGATCTGGGCGAAGCCACGTTCTCCAAATCGCTCATCGATCGACCCAATGCCAAAGATCAGACCGGCCGTCATCGCTCCATGGCTCGGTGACCAAAAGCAGCGGACGCCGTCGACCTCAAATTCGTGCACTTCTGTGGTCGCGCTGGCGGACACCAAACCGCTGCTTCCGGAGGGTGTGTCGACCTCGCTCACCTGCGCGCGCCGATCTGCGACGTCCGCAAACCCTTGTCCTCCGCTCATTGGAGCGCTCCGATATCCAACCGCATCAGTTGAGTTTTCGGTCTGCACGAGTGGTCGCTTTAGAAGCTCGACCTCGACGGCCCTACAAGCTGTGCCCCAGATCGCTACATACTCCGATTACGCTCCGCCGCCCTTGAGACGAATGTTCTCCGGGTCAAATGCAGAGCCGGTGCCGACGACGGTGCAGGGGAACATTTCGTTCATGTACATCACCTGCATCTGAGTTCCGGGGGCTGCGTACTGTGCGGGCACGTAGCCGAGCAGGAGGTTCTTTCCGACGGTGGGGCCATAGCCGGCGGTCGTCACCCGACTCACGCGGCCATGACTGTCGACAATTCGCTCGCCGTCAGCGGTGAGAATCGGCTCATTTCCGCCCTGCATGAAGCGCTGACGCCCTTGCGCATCGGTGTTGTCGTCGACCTCGAGGGTTACGCAGTGCACCTCGGGGTCACCGGCTTCGCGAGCAGCGAGGTACGGCTCCTTACCAATGAAGTCAGCAGATTTGACCTTGGGCCGGGCAAGACCCGCCTCGATGGGGTTGTACTCGCTCTCAAGCTCGGCGCCCATGAGCCGGTAACCCTTCTCCATACGACCCGTAACGGCATAGACACCCATACCGGTCGGGCGAAGCCCGTGTTCGGTACCTGCGTCCATGATCGCGTCCCACAGGGCTGGCCCATCATCCCACGCGGCGTAGATTTCCCAGCCGGTATCGCCGACGTAGCTCACGCGAAACAGCGTGCAGGCAATTCCAGCTATCTCGACGTTCGTGACCGAGCCGTACTTGTTGCCCTCAAAGCTGAGGTCAGCGTCGGTGAGCTGACTCAAGATGGCCTCGGCGTTCGGCCCCCAAAGGCCGAGCGTCGTCGTCGTCCTGCTGAGATTGTTGAACGTAACCGATTCGTCCTCGGGGAGGTACTTCTTGACCCAGTGTTCGTCGCGACCGCCGTCGAAGGCGCCGGTGACGATCCGCACCGTGTCCTCGCCGGTCTGCATCATGGTGAGGTCGGAGTGGAAACCTCCATCCTCGTTTAACCATGGCGTGTAGGCACTCGTGCCAACGCCTTTGCACACCTTGTTGACCGCGAGGTATTCGGCGAAGTCGAGAGCGCCTGGACCCGACAGTTCAAAGATCTGGAAAGCACTGAGGTCGAACAAGCCAGCGTTCTCGCGCATGTTGAGATGCTCGCCGTTGATGATCGGACTCCACCACCGGTTGTCCCATTCCACTTCCCGCTCGGAGAGTCCATAACGCTCAACGAGATCCTGATTGCTGGCGTACCACTGCGCCCGTTCCCATACACGAGCCTGGAAAAACTCGGCGCCTAGCGCCTGTTGACGGCTGTAATAGGGACTCTGGACCAGATCGCGTCGGCCTTCCCACTGTTCTTGGGGATGGACAATGCCGTAGGTCTTGTTGAAGTGCTCTTCAGCGCGTGCCCAGATGTGGTCGTCTCCGCGCTCTTCGTCATAGAAGCGAGCAATGTCCGATGCGTGAGGATCGATCACTCGTGGGTAACCATGCGTCATCCACTCGGCAACGACCTGGGCCATGCCAGGGCCCTCCTTGACCCATACCGCCGCGGCAGACCATAGGTTTCGAACCTCGATGGTCTCACCGAGGCACGGCATAGCATCGGGCGTGAGCGACAGGAGGCCGTTGATGGCGTATTTGATCTCGGCGTCGCCGAGCATGTCCATCAGTTCGATCGCCTGTTCCATCTGATCATCGAAATCATCCGGGGTGAATGGCATCTCGGTCGGGGTGAGCGCTGCCTCTTCGTTCGATGGAATGTCATCGGGGTGGTGAAGAATTGGGCGATGGGCGTACGAGCCCACTTCCATCGATCCTGCCGATTGGCGTTCGTAGCAAAACGTGTCCATGTCCCGAACGATTGGATAGCCGATCTCGTTGTTGGTTTCAGCGAGGATGTCCATCGGCCCAACATCGGCCATCTGATGCACAGCCGGAACGAGTGGGATGGTCGCCCCAGCCATGTTGGCCACGCGGTTGCTCCAAACGCCGCACGCGACAACGACGTATTCGGCTTCGATACGGCCGCGGTCGGTTACGACGGCGCTGACCTTCTTTTGGCCGTTCGGTGCGTCGCTCGTCTCGACGTCTTCAACCTCGGTGTTCGCGAAGACCTTGAGGACTCCCTTGTCTATAGCTTCGTTGCGAAACAGCGTGCCGGTATCGAGTGAGTCGACGACCGAAACAGTTGGGCAGTGGAAGCCACCGAGAATCACCTCGTCGTTGATGAACGGGACGAGTTCTTTGACTTCCGCTGGCGTCAGCAGTTCGGCTTGGACACCCCACGCCTTCGCGCTCGTCATTCGACGATCGAGCTCGTCCATCCGCTCCTGGGTCCGGGCTACTTCGATGCCGCCGGAATCAACGCTGCGGTCGAGGTCGCGGTATTGGTTGGCCGACTGCACGCCAAGCAGTGCCATTTCCTTGTTGTGATCAACCGGGAAGATGAAGTTGGACGCGTGACCTGTTGAACCGCCCGGGTTTGGCAATGGTCCCTTGTCGATCAGGACGATGTCCTCCCAGCCGAGTCGGCTGAGATGTCCAACCAGACAACTGCCGACGATGCCCGCACCGATGACCACGACCTGTGCTTTAGACGGAAACTCACTCACGGATATCCCCTAACTTTCTCGACGTCGGTTCCCGCATCGCGAACCGCAGCATAACTTCGCTGATAGACGGCTGATATATCAGCTGTGTATCTGAAATTCGAGCATATCACAGGCTCGACCGCACTCAAGCAGCAAACCCGCGTCGACATTGGGCTCTAGGTCAGTACGGCACCCGCACCGTGGGCGAAGACCGAAAGGCCAGCGAGCACTGCGAATACTCTCCGGTTTCGGCCTGGCTCCTGCAACCAGGTCCAGGTCGAAATAGCGAGCAGTGGCCCAGCCGCCATCAGCGCTTCGAGGGGGTAGCGATAACTAAAGAAGTCCCCTCCCCCGGTCAACCGGTTGGCCCGGAACTGGATGACGAGGTAGGCAAAACCTCCGAGCGCCGCCCCGACCGACCAATCAGGTGCCGAGCCTCGAGCCTTCCACAGTGCAAACAATGACAGGGCAATAAACGGCGAGGTCCAAAGAATGCCAACCTGGAGATGGACGAGCGAACCTGCGAGACGTCCAATGACAGTGAAGGGCGACTCGCTCACCAAACGATTCCCAAAGGCACTGCTATAGCCACCCGAGATCGAAGGAGACCCAAAGACCGAGTTGTTGTAGACGACAAGGGCCACCAGGCCAAGCGCAGAAACCCCTCCGAGTAGGCTCATCTCTCGAAGCGATCGTCGCCGCCATGCCACGACCACGCCGATTCCAGCCGCAACCACTGCAGTATGCGGACGGACGATCACGCCGGCGCCAAAGAATAACCCGGACGCGGCAAAGCGATTGATCGACGCCAGGTACGTTCCGCCTGAGATGCACATCATTGCCGGTCCGTGCTGCCACAACCGGTCGGCTGCGACTGACCAGGCACCGGTACCAATCGCTGCCAACGCCACCGACAGCGCCGCTGCTTTCGCTGGCATCACCTTCGACAACGTCAACATGAAGAAGGCCATGGCGATTGCCACACTCAACGCAGCAGCCAACGAGGCCGGTGCGAGATTCGGGATGGGGACGTCAAACTCAATAACGTCGGCCGCGGCAACATCTTGCGAGCCACTAAGCGGTGTTTCATTGCTGAACTCTTGGAACTCAAAGCTCGAATCGAACAAGTAGAACGGTGTCGCCCAAGCCGCAGCACCCGGTGGATACTGCGAGGTCACGCCTTCCGGCGATTCGACAAACCATGCCAATGAGCCTCGGAACTCATCTGTCTCGAAGCCCGAAAACTCTTCAAGGGTTGAATCTTGGTCCTCAGCAAAAGCGCGTGCCTGGGCTGCATTCGTAAAGGCGTCCACTCCATAGGGGGCGCTGTACCTGGCGGTCGCCGAATACAACACCACCAACAGCACCGCAACGATGACGGCTCGAACTTCCTGACGTTGAATCCACACGGACATCCTCAGTCCATCGGTGCGTGCACCGGATTCGTTAGGTCGCCGACCTCAGCAAGTTCGAGCGCCTCGACGGCGTAGTCATCCCACGTCGATATCGCAGCGGCGGCCCCGAGAGCTAGTGAGTCCAGATCGACGATCAATCGGTCGATTGCCTCAGCCAGCGAGCGGGCATCGTCAGGCCTCGTGGCCACAATCCCGTTGACCCCATCTTCGATCGCCTCGGGGAGCGCTCCAACCGGCGTGACGACCGCTGGACGTCCAGCGGCCGTGGCGAGAGCAACGATGCCGCTCTGACTTGCGCTTCGATATGGAGCGACGAGTGCGTGACAGGATTCCAACAGCTCGCAAAGATGGTCATCGCTCACGTAGGACAGATGTGTCCTCACGCTTCCAGGAACCGAGGTCAGCTGCGCGTTCGTGGGCCGCGCGGCCTCATCCCAGACCTCGCCCGCGATCGTGATATTGATGTCGGGACGATCGAGAATAACTAGGGCTTCGAGCAACAGGTCGAGCCCCTTGTAGCCGCGGATCGTCCCGGCGAATAACAATTCAATGGGCGGCCGCGGTGGCAGAGACGTCACCGCGACATCTAGATCCGGGGCATGAGGTACGACTCGCGTTTCGAGGTCGGCGCCTAGTTCGGCAACCTCGTTTGCAATCGCCTGACCATGACAAATCATGCCCTTCGAGCGCTTGAGCACCTGACGAAGGAAAAATGCGGAGAACGGGATCGGTTCATGAGGCGCCGCATTGTGCACATGGACCAGAACGGGGGTCGATCTCGCCACTGTCATCATGGTGAGGAAGGTGAGCGCGTGGACTGGCGATACCCATGGGAGGATCGCAAGATCGACCGAACGAAGCTCGCGTCCGGCACGAATCCAGGTGAACGGGTTCCACCAGCGCAAAAGGTTCTCGACCGAAGCCGTAGCTCCTGCGGACGAATCGACCTGGGGACGGCCGTAGAGCAGGGCTGGGTACTGATCGATCCAACCCAGACGACGGACGTGAGTCCGGCCTGAAAGTCCGTTCGCGAGCTGCGCCGTGTGTTGGGCAATGCCACCCTTGTAGGGCGGGAATGGCCCGACGACAGCGACTGTCGGAATCGCGTTTGGCGCAGTCTCAGCCATCTTTTTGGGGCGATAGGATGAACATGTGTGACGGGAACCAGCGGCGAAGGGCACGTGCAACACCGCCGGGGAGGAAGCGTCCAAAATCCGGCGAGAAGTGGAAGTGCTTCGGATCTGTCAAGACGCGCCATCCATAGTCGTCGACCGCAAAGCCAGCCTCCTCAAACAATGGGGCCATCTCAGGCCATCGAAGCACCATCTCGTTGCCGACATGGCCGCTCATGATCGGAGAGGTGCGATTGGGCGTCGCCATGTAGGCAGTTCCGTTCGGTCGAAGAACCCGCCGCAACTCACGTAGGTGCAGCAGTTGATCCTCGACATGTTCAATCACATGGTGTGAGACGACGACGTCGAACTTGTTGTCAACAAACGGCAGCCGTTCGGAGTCGACCACCTCGAAGTGAGTTGGAAACCCATCGCTTCGCTTGTCCTCGACATCGACACCCCAGACCTGATTTCCATCATCGGCTAGGACTTCGGATATCCCCCCGTTTCCACAGCCGACATCGAGAACATCAAGACCCGACATCGTCTTGCCGAGCGAGTCCTCGATGATCGCCCGAATCATCAGCCCTTTTGCGGAACGGTCGAGGTGAACCACCGGTCCACGATCGGAGTGTTTATACATCGGCATGGACCTTCTCCTTCGATTCGACAGCGTGGTTCCGCCAGAAGCCGAACTGTCCGGTCAACTCGACCAAACCGCCAACCGCTCCGATCGCAATCTGCAATCCCAGAAGCGATAGAGCGAGCCCCAGGGCAGTGGCGGAATCAATTCCGTAGAAGTGCGTGAAGCCAACGAAGCCCGCCTCTCGCACGCCCGCGCCAGCGATGGTCAGGGGGAACAGTGTTCCCAGAAAGACCACTCCGCGGATCCAAATCAAACCAACGAGGGGTAAAAGAATGTTCAGGTCTCTCACGACTATCCACGCAGAGGCGACAAAAAATATGAAGCCGAGAGTGCTCCAGCCGCCAAGCGCTGCCGCCTCGGTTATCGAGCGTCCTCGTTGGGATTTCACTGCCGACGCGATCTGACCGAGCCGTCGGTCTACGGCGGGCATCCGTCGGGTGAGCGTCCATCGCGAAAGCAGTGGGTCGAGCCGGGCAGTAAATACCGCGATGAGACCGATGCCAGTGGCGACAGCTGCACCCAGCGGCACGAGGAGCAACGGGACGAACTCACCGCCGAACCGACCGAAATCCACGATCATGAAGATGATCGCTATGACAGAGTACACAAAGACCTGAACCAGCTTCTCAAGCACTACCAGTGCAGCAGCGTGAGAACCTCCCCCGGCCGATCGGTACTTGACCCATCGGACTCCGGTTGCCGTCGCGCGCGGAAGCACCATGGTGTAGAAGCGGATGGAAAAGTTGATCAGGACGAGCTGACGGAGGCTCAGGTCCAACGGGGTCCCATGAATCGACCGATGACTGACGACCGCCGGGACGACGATCGACCCCGCGATGTGAAGAAGAGTCGCAAGA
The DNA here is from genome assembly GCA_964610745.1 of uncultured Acidimicrobiales bacterium. Taxonomy (GTDB): domain Bacteria; phylum Actinomycetota; class Acidimicrobiia; order Acidimicrobiales; family SHLQ01; genus SHLQ01. The sequence continues at coordinate 34,890 of CAZSYL010000003.1, read as the reverse complement.
ACGAAAGCTCCCAAGCCAACGCGGCCCAGCACTGAGCCGAGGGTGTCCACGTCAGCAATCGCGACCAGACCCACCAAAATCACGACCGTCAGAGCAAGCCGGAGACCGTACTGGACCCAACGATTCTTCGGCGCTGCAATCACGCCGCAATCCCGGAAAGCGCTCCATAGGTCGCAAGCAGTGACACATCGTGGCTCAAATTGACCACGTTGTTGGTCTCCGAGCCAATCACGCGCTGGTAGGCGCGCTCTCCGATCGTCGGATGAAACATCGACTCGACCATCCTGCGATCGGCGTCGAAGGGCAGGTTGTCGATGAGCTCCTCAATCACTGCTCGGAGGGGACCTGGATACCATTCGTCGATCGGAGCATCGGCCGCTGCAAGCTTGGGTTGATGAATGATCTCGGCGGGCAGAAGCCCCTTGGACTCCGCCATCTTTGCCAGGGCGTACTTACCAATACTCGAACTTTCCTCTCCCTCGGGGCGAAGTAGTTCGGTTGGAAGGCTCGACGCGAGGTCCACCATTCCCTTGTGCAAATACGGTGAGACGATTGAAACGCCTGCGGTCATCGCGGATGCCGAAACCTTTTGGGAGGCAGGAGACAGGCACTTCTTTCCCAGGTATGAAAGCTGCACCGAATCCTGACCGCGATAGGGCTCAGCGAGCTCTTGTGCGAGTTGCTCAGGCGGCGTTGCATTCAGCGGCCTTTCGCCCGAGCGGAGGCGCTGGAGGGCCCCTTCCTCCAAGACGCGAAACGTCAAATATCCCCGCGCTGGCTGTTGGAGTTGCGCGTTACGTAACAATCCGGCGCCGACCACCGCAGGTCGACCAGCAAGATCATGAACAACACGACTCGAAGCGATCGTCTCACCAACGTTCAGCAGGGGCTTCGGCAGACGCGCGAGTTTGTCAGTGACCTGCCCACGGCGAAAGGTCAGCGGGTATCCAAAGAACAAGTTGTCACAACCGTCGCCGCTTAACGCCACATTGAATCCGTCCGACCGAATCTGCTCACACACGGCTCGGGTCTGGATGACATAGGCGGGCCAATTGGTCGGAGCCGTCGCCTCTTCGCCGTATCGACGGAGACCATCTCGAACCGTCTCGGGGGCGATCTCGACCCAATGTGGGACCGAGCCTGTCAGGTCCGAAAGTTCGTGAACGAAGTCCTGGTTGTAGCGTTCGTCGGCATAACGAAACGTGTAGGTGTGGACGCGTTTCCCGATGGCAGCGAGCAGCGCAACCACGAGCGCCGAATCGAACCCGCCGAGAAGCACCGCAACGTCGTCGTCGTCGGGGGCCACCTCATCGGTTGCGCGGACAAGGCCGGAATGGAGTGCCTCGATCGCGTCCTCTCCCGAGGTGATCTCTCCTTCGTGAAGCGACAGTGCCGGCGACTCGTAGGTTCGCTCAACCATATGGCCGTCGCCATACTCGAAAACGGTCGATGCTTTCGCCCGCTCGACATTGGCAAAGACAGACTTTGGCGGTGGCACGAAGCCATAGACCAGCAGAAAGTCTTCGTAACTGCGGTCGAGCGACAGCGCGACGCCCGCGACAGACAAGACGTGAGGTGACGATGCCACCACGTGCTCCTGGTCATCGCTGAATCTGAAGAGCTGGCTCTTTCCGTACGGGTCTGCGACGGTGATCAACGAGTCTTTGCGAATGTCGAGCACGTAGATTTCGTAACGTCCCCACAAGCCAGTAATGGCGGTGACACCGTCGGCTTTATAGCGCTGCAGTAGCGACGCGGCGATCGCCGTGGCGTCGTACCTAGCACCGAGACCGTCATCGCCGGGAGCCTGAATGTTGCCACGAAATACAACAACGACGTCGCCATCCTCTGCCACTCCACAGTGATCTGGATATGGACTCTCGACCACTAGGCCGCACGTTTCCGACGACCAGTGGCGTGCGGTTCCTCCAAGTCGAACCGCCGTCTCTGCCGCCCAGGAACGCGCGCCTGGCGAGTGCTTCATGACAACGCTGATCACAATCTCAGCTCCTCTACGAGTTCGAAATTCCTCGTCGCCCGTGCACTCACGTCCACGCGTTTCGCACGAATCTCTTCAGCAACGGTTTCGCGTTCTTCCCACAACTTCGTGATCACGTTCGCGAGTTGATCTGCGTCGAACTGTCCCAGGTCGAGAACAAACGACTCTTGACCAAACTCCGACATGATGCCCCAGAACTTGTGGCTGTAGGCGAGCGCAACGACCGGCACTCCCGATCCAAGAGCAGCGATATTCGCGTGCATGCGGGCACCGACCAGGATGTCGCATGTCGAAACTGCGTGTTTCATCTCGGAAGGCCGTACGTCGTCAAGGACATGAATGTCGAGGCCTCGAGCCTGCAGTTTCTCCAGCACGATTCGGTCGTCCTTGCTGGCCTTTGGTCCCGTGACGTGCGGGATGCCGAGCAACTCGGCGTCGACCGAATCGAACACTGTCGACAACGCCTGTGCCACATCATCGAGAAGTGACCGTCCCTGGTGGTGATCTTCGGCCAGACCGCTCAAGGAGATACCGATCCGATATGGCTTCTGTTGCAGCGGGAGTCCGGGGAACTCTTGGGCAACGAGCGTGAAGGCAGTATCGGCGGTGACCTCCACATCTCCTAACCCGAGCTTATTCAGATGTTCCAACGTGCGAGGCTCCCGACAGGTCACCAGCGCGGCTCGCCGCAGGAGAAAAGCGGCGAGTGGCGACGTATATCGAAAGGGTCCAATCGACTGGGCCAACGCCACATATGGCACGTTGAGTATCCAACTCAGGAGCAGGGGGTGAAAGTGGCTCAGCGCTACTGCGACGCCGTAGTCCTCGGTGAGCATGTCGCCGGAAAGATCGACAACCAGATCAGCATCAGCTAGTGCGGTAATCTCCGCATCGTCGCCGATGAGCTGACGCTTGAACACCCGCTGGGCGAGTGCTCGCACGAGGTTCAACGGCGCCCGAGACGCACTGCGCCGACTCGCCTCAACCAGATTGGATGATCCATACAGGGGGCCATCGACGGCCGGTTCGGGAGTCGCAATGATGACCTCGTGACCACGCTCGACGAGCGCGTCGCGAGTGCTGATCTGCATTGCTGCATCGCCCTTGTTCTGACTGTTATAGGTTCCGGTAAGCACAACGCGCACTAGTGGGCACCAATCTCTTCGATAGGGAGTGAGGTCGGGATTTCTGGCAGCGCTTCGTTTAGCGTCTTGGCCTGACTTGGGTCAGCCGGCGATGTATCCACCAGGTATTCAGGACTCACGGCCAGTTGTATCTCAAGGGTCCGGACGCGCTCGAGCGTGCGTTGGGACACGACGCGAAGGTTTCGCATCATGTCGGCCAGAATCGCGACCAGAGCAACCTGCAGGGCTCCTACAAAGAGAATTGAGGCGATCACAATCGACTGCAGATGACCGCCGCGCTCGCCGTTGACCAGTAGATCCCACAAATACGGTGTGTACCCGACAGCCGACAGCGTCAAGAGCATTGCCGCAATTAGACCGAAGAACTTGATTGGTTCATAGGCGGCAAAGACACGCGTGATGGTTCCGGCGTTGCGCCGGATGTACCCCCAAGTGGAGCCAAACAGCCGGGACTCGCGCATCTTCTCGTTCGTCCCAACGGGAATATTGGCAATTGCAGTTCGAGACCGACCTGCTTGAATAATCGACTCGATGGTGTACGTGTACGGGCTCACAACCGTGAGCTGCAGCGCGGCTTGCTTGCTGTAGCCGCGAAAGCCCGATGTCGTGTCTCCAACGTCGGCGCCGGAGGCCTTGTTCACAACCCAGCTCCCGAGCAGCTGCAATTGTTTCTTGACTGCAGAAAATTCTGCAACCGAGCGGACGTCGCGGTCTCCAATGACCATGTCTGCTGTGCCGTCGATCAATGGCTCGACAAGTGCAGGGATGGCACCGGCGTCATATTGATTGTCCGCATCGGTGTTGACGATGTAGTCGGCTCCGAGCTTGAGGCTTGCATCGAGTCCCGCCTGAAACGCCGATGCGAGTCCTCGGTTTTGTGGGAACTTGACGATGTGATCAACGCCGTTTGCACGGGCGACCGCGATCGTGTCGTCGGTCGAACCATCATCGATCACAAGCCATTCGACGACGTCGATTCCAGGAACCGTACGAGGCAGTTCTGCGAGAGCGACGGGAAGTTGCGCTTCTTCATTTAGGCACGGAATCTGAATGATGAGCTTAGTAGGACGCGGATCCATGACGTTCCATCGGCACAAAGACCGATAACTTCACCAAATCGAGACGGATGCACCGTCTCCCTCGTCGTTCAAATGGCACTGTTTTTGGCCCCGTCAAAGGACTCAGCACCTCAACCGAGGTTGCCGACCACGCGTACTTCGTCGACGCACCCTGATATATCAGAGGTGTAACATGGGACGGTGAGCACGATCGACATGGCAAACGCCGAACCGGAGTCGCTGGGCGAGCAGGCCTATTTTGCGTTGCGACAGAAAATTGTGCGCCTCGATTTCGCACCTGGCGCCGTTCTCAGGGAGGACGAGCTTCAAGCGGTATTAGGTCTTGGACGCACGCCGATTCGCGAGGCCCTCCTTCGCCTGCAACGAGAACATTTTGTCACTGTCATTCCTCGGAGAGGGATGTTTGTCAGTGGCATCGAGATCGACGAGCTCTCGTTGCTCTTTGAAACCAGGTCGGTTCTTGAGCCATATGCAGCGCGACTCGCCGCGCTTCGCGGCACAACCGAGCAGTGGTCATTGATGGAATCGACCCTCGAGCAGACCAACGACCCCGATCTCAGCCCCGAAGAACAGCTCGCTCTCGATCGCCGCTGTCACGAGATCATTTGGGCGGCGTCGGGCAATCGGTTCATCTCGGACACACTCGACATGCTCTACGCGCAGAGCGACAGACTCTGGCATCTCTACCTCTCCGATGTAGCCGACATGGCCCACGCGGTTGAGGAACACGAAGAGATCCTGGCAAGCCTTCGCTCTGGCGACGCTGACTCCGTCGCTGCTCTTGTCGAAGCTCACGTCCAGAGTTTCGATGCCCAAATCCGTGATGCGGTCACCGGTCAGCTCACCGCACCCCTCCAGCAGTGACCTGACGAACGAAACGCACCCAAGCCGCTGCGCTCAAGTTTTTTTAGGTTCTTGACGACGACATGATCCTCTGGACCTACAAGGAACTAGCTCGAGCTCATGAGAATCAATCGATCGATCGCAGGTGGCATGCTCACGGTATTTGCCGCGGTCGGAGCCGTCACGATTCTTCCGGCTGCAAGCCAGACGCTTCAAGACACCGATGCCACCACGGTCGACGAACTTGGATCTGTCGAACAAATCACCACCGCTCGTGTCGAGACGACTACCAGCACCATCACCGCCGAACCAGCAACAGCTGCCGCGAGCACTCCGTCCACGGCTGCTGACACCCCATCGACAACCACTTCCACGACGTCTACTTCAACCACGGTGCCCACCCCCTCAACCACGACCACAACGTCACAACCGACCACGACCACAACGTCACAACCAACCCCAACCAC
>CAZSYL010000003.1:0-29257 GCA_964610745.1 uncultured Acidimicrobiales bacterium | reverse complement strand
CCAACCACGACCACAACGATCGAGAACATCGCCCCCGTGCGGACCTTGGCTGCCCAGAACCTGTCCGAGCGTCAGTTCGAGGAACTCGTCGAAGACGAGATCTATCGCCTTACAAACTGTGCTCGAACTGGTAGCTCAACCTGGTGTCTTCCCGCTGATGGTTCCGGCTGGAACGTCACAGACCAGGAACGTCCTCTCAACGCCCTTGCTCGCAACGCCGACCTCGACGTGTCCTCGCAGGCATGGTCAGCCCATCTGGTGGGCCATAACGAGATATTTCACTCGGACGATTCAGGAAAGCTCTATGGAGAGAACGTGGCGTACAACCCGACGCTACACACCGAATACGAACTGACTTCGGCAAATGCTGCAGATGTTGCGGCGACCCTTATGCAACAGTGGATGGACAGCCCGGGGCATCGCTCCCAGCTGCTCTACCCCGACTTCGAGAGCATCGGTGTGGGCGCTGCCATCGTGACGAGCCCACCATCACCAGACACTTTCGTCGAGAGTTGGGGAACCCAACAGTTTCAGTAGATGCCCCACCGGCTTCGCTGCCCTACCATCATCACATGAGCAGCTATCACGTCACGAGCGAACAGGTAGGGCACTTTCGCGAGCACGGATATGTGCACTTACCGGGGCTGTTACGTCCTGCGGAAGTCGATGAGATCGAGAGGGTCTACAACCAATTCCTCCGGCGCGAGATCGACGTTCCGGGCAAGGACTTTTGTGACATGGCTGGTGACTACGGTCGGGAGCCCGATGACTTCTCCATTATCAATGTGATGCTCCCCCGCCGGTATTACCCAGCTTGGCAAGGCAATATCTACGAACAGCGTGCGGCTGATGTTTCCCGCCAGTTGTGCGGCGAAGGCATGGCGATCGACTACGACCAACTCCTCGCCAAACGTCCACACCGAGACGATGCGGTGTTCGCCTGGCACCAGGACATGGCCTACTGGCCCGATACGCCCGATACCCGGACCACCACCTTCTGGCTGGCAATCGACGATTCGACCGAGGAGAACGGCTGCATGCGTTTCGTTCCTCAGACCGTCACGGAGCCAACCCTTCGGCCGCACGTACCGCAGTTCGGCGACAGGGGCGAATCTCATGCCCTCGGTACCGACCTTCTCGAAAGCGACGAAGTCATCACCGTCCCGATCAAGCGCGGCGACGTCACCGTGCACAACGAGAACGTCATGCATGGCTCGGGCGGCAACAGAACGAATGGCTTTCGCCGTGCGTACATCATTGCGTTCCGGCCCGTTGAGACGATCAAGATCGAACGCGACCTTGGGTTCACGCACAGCCACAACGACGACGACGACGTTCTCGACGCGGTCGGCGTCGAAGGACAGACCAGATCGCGATGAGCTAGCGGAGCCGGCCGGTCTCGTGGGCCCACATGGCCATCTCGACACGGTTCCGCACGCCCAATTTGTTCATGAGGCTGGCGAGATGGGTCTTTACTGTGCTGAGGCTAATGAAGAGTTCGTCGGCGATCTCTGCGTTTGTTCGGCCCACTGCAAGAACCGCCAGAACCTCCTCTTCGCGTGTTGTCAGGGATTCGATCGGTACGTTCGCCGTGCTCGACGGGGCCTGAGCAAACGACTCGAGTAACCGCACCGTCACGCTTGGCGCGATCAGCGCATCGCCCCGAGCGGCTGCTTCAATGGCTTGGACCAAGAGATCGGGGCCAGCGTCCTTTAGTAGAAACCCCTTCGCCCCGGCTTTCAACGCTCCGTGAACGTACTCGTCAAGGTCGAAGGTTGTGATCACAACGACCGCCATGGGGTCCTCGACCTCTGGACCGGCAAGTTGCCGAGTGGCCTCGACGCCATCGAGATTTGGCATTCGAATGTCGAACAGACACACATCCGGATTGAGGCGACGTGCCATCTCGACAGCACGCTCGCCATCGGTAGCTTCGCCAACGACTTCAATCTCGGGCTGAGCGTTGAGGATCATCACCAGTCCGGTTCGGACGAGGTCTTGGTCATCGGCGACCAACACACGAATTGTCACGAGGTCTGCCCCCTTCTTGAACTGCCTGTCGGCAGGTCTGCCTCCGTGAGCCATCCTCCATCAGCAAGAGGCCCAGCGTTGAAGGTTCCGCCAAGCAACGTGGCTCGTTCCTCCATTCCGACCAGGCCAAAGCCCGCATAGTCGGAGCGCTGCGTAACAAGAGCTCCGTCGTTGACGACCGCCATGTGCACATTGGAAGGGCCCGCGGTGACGCTCACGCGAATTTCGGTCGCATCCGGTGAATGGCGTCGAGCATTGGTAATCGACTCCTGTACGAGGCGATAAAGCGCCGAGCTGACCGTTGGATTGACCGCTGACGAATCTCCATGTCGCTCGATACTGACCCTCGCGCCTAAGCCGACAGCAAGTTCCTCCAGGTGCTCGATGCCTCTGTTGGGGACGAGCGGCGCCTCATCGCGAAGCGCGCCTACGACCACACGCATCTCGTCGAGCGCACGCGACGCCGACTCTTCGATAGCGTCAAAGGTCCGCTCGGCCATATCCGGATCCGCCCTGAACACGGCTCGACCGGCTTGGGCCTGTACCGCAATCGCTGAAACGTGGTGAGCGACCGTGTCGTGAAGCTCACGGGCCAGCTGTTCGCGCTCCCTTGAACGAGCGTTCAGGAACATCACGTCTCGAATACTCTTGTTCCGACGAATAATGACGCCGGTTTCGGCTGTCAGGGCCAGGATTGCGAAACCAGCGATCGTGTTGCCTAGCGTCGCGAAGCCCACAACGAAATCGAGCAAAGCTCCGCCGATGAGCAAGATGGCAGCCCAGATCGCCTCTTTGCCCGACCCCCACCGAAAAGCGGCGTAGATCAGAATCAGACCGAACGCGAGGCCAAAGACATCGGGAAGCTGATGACCACCGATCGCGAGCGCTACGTCGAAGATGCTCAGCGGGACGATAAAGGCCGCAATAGCGAGCAACGGCTGCGTACGGCGAAAGAGAAGCGCCACCGGCAGCGGCACCATGACGAGAAAGAAGAGGAGGCGCCACGGAATCTCACGGATCGAGAGTTCAACAACTAGCGCGACCATGAATCCCGCGACGACCACCGGGTCACGCCAGACGCGCTGTGGAGCACTTTCGGGGCGGGGCTCAGAAAGGAACCGACGAATCGCTGAGGTCATCACTCCACCATACGAAATCCCAGCGGGTCGATGATCGGCCGAAAGTATGAAAGCAAACCGGCCGCTCGGACGACTCACTTCTGGCCACTACGCCGATGTGCTTTTGAGTCGCCGTCCGCAACGTGTCTTCTACGAACACGTTCCGCCGTTCACGGCACTCATACGAAGGGCACATCATGACATCGACGTTGTACCGACTCGGCCATTTCTCGGCCACCAAACCTTGGCGGGTACTCGCCATCTGGGCAATTGCGGCGTTGGTGGTAGTCGGCACCGCACTGTCGTTCGGTCAGGAACTTGAAGACTCCTTTGATGTCCCCGGTCTCGACTCTCAACGGGCGGTCGATCTACTCACTGAAGCCGGCGCTGACACTGCCGGGATCACAGCTCAGGTCGCCGTCAGACCAACGGCGCCAGACGCGACTCTGACCGAGCAAGGCGCTGCTCAATCTACGCTTATCGAACTTGAGCAAGAGCTCCTAGCCCTGCCAAACGTGTTGGCGGTGACCCCGACAGCGGACGCTGCCCAAGGGGGTTTGCTCGGAGCTCTTATTTCCACCGATGAACGAATCGGCCTTCTTCGGATTCAGTATCCAACGGTCGACTCGCTCAGCGTCGCCGATCTTGAGAATCTGCAGGGGGTTGTTGAAGGTTTTGCTGGCTCGGACCTTCAGGTCGAGATGGGAGGCGAACTCAGCTTTGCGTTCTCCGAACCGGAAACCGGGACGGGTGAACTCATCGGCCTCATCGCCGCGGTCCTGATTCTCCTCGCAGCATTCGGTTCGGTGATCGCCATGGGGCTTCCAATCGGCGTGGCATTGTTCGGCCTCGCGGTGGGCATCAGCAGCTTGTCACTCATCGCCTATGTCGTTCCCATCCCTACGTTCGCGCCCCAGATAGCCACCATGGTGGGCCTGGGCGTGGGCATTGACTATGCGCTCTTTCTCATCACTCGCTACCGCGAGCTTCTCGCCAACGGTCACCCCGTGCCAAAGGCGGTTGGACTAGCGGTGTCGACCGCAGGTCGCGCTGTCATCTTCGCAGGAGGCACTGTAGTGATCGCAATCCTTGGGCTCGGTGTAGCCGGGGTTCCGTTCGTTACCGCCGCCGGGATCGCCACATCGGCCATCGTCTTGTTCATGGTTCTGGGCGCCCTGACGCTCCTCCCAGCGTTTCTCGGCCTTGTTGGTCACAACATCGACCGTTTCAGCGTCCGGCGCACCAAGGCCACCGAAGTGGCGAGCGAACGCTGGCATCGGTGGGGCGAGCACGTCGCTGCCCATGCGTTGAAGTACACGATCGGCGTAACCGCTCTTCTTTTAGCGCTCACTGCCCCCATCCTCGATCTGCAACTGGGTTTCCCCGATGAGGGCTCCCTTGCTGAAAGCAGGTCCGAGCGACGAGCCTACGACCTGGTCGCTGAGGGCTTTGGGCCTGGCACCAACGCTCCTCTTGTGATCGCGGTTGACCTCGACAACGTTTCGACAGGAGCAGAAGCGCTGGTGATCCGACTGGCCAATGACGTTGCGAACGACCCAGGAGTTGTGGTCGCCGACGCCCAGGGGATCGATATGACCGCCGGCGTTGCAAGCATCATTGCTATTCCTACAACCTCGCCCCAGGACGATGAGACAGCGACCACCATCGAGCGGTTGAGAAACGAAGTGTTTCCGGCCTCGCTGAGCAACACGGAAGCGAGTGCTCATATCGGAGGCCTTAACGCAAACTTCGGTGACATAGCCGACCGGATCGCCGAACGCCTTCCCCTCCTCGTAACCTCCGTGGTCCTGCTGTCGTTCTTACTTCTCACCATGGTCTTCCGCTCGATACTCGTGGCCCTCAAAGCAGCGCTTCTCAATCTGCTCAGCATCGGGGCTTCCTACGGCCTGCTGGTCATGGTCTTTCAATGGGGCTGGGGAAAGGAACTGATCGGCCTGGAAACGACCGTGCCAATCGTGTCGTTCATCCCGATGTTCATGTTCGCCATCCTGTTCGGCCTCTCGATGGACTATGAGGTGTTTCTGCTGAGCCGGATTCGAGAGCACTATCTCGCAACAGGAGACAACGGCCGCTCGGTCGTCGAAGGCCTGGCTAGCACAGCTCGCGTGATTACCTCTGCGGCCCTCATCATGATCTCGGTCTTCCTTGGATTCGTCGTGTCCGATGACCCCACCACAAAGATGTTCGGGCTCGGACTAGCGACGGCAATATTCGTCGACGCATCCATCGTGCGTATGGTTCTCGTACCTGCCACCATGAAGCTTCTCGGTGACCGTAACTGGTGGCTACCAGCTCCGCTGAAACGATGGTTGCCAAGCATTGATGTCGACGGTACGGACACAACCCCAGCCGAACCGATCGAGGTCCCAGTCATGGCGCGAAACTAAGCCGGACAAACGTCGTGCAAAGTGCATGGCCCACGTCACGCCCTGGGGCTTCTAGCCTCGGGGCGTGACTACAGCCCGAGAGAGCGTCGTCGACGTAACGAGGAGTACCGCGCACGCGCTCCTTCGCCTGCGAGGAGAGACCGCAGCACGAGCGCTCGCCGAACTGATGGTTCGTCGCTATACAAGCTTCGATGAGCATCAGAAGACGGCGTTCTTCACCGCGCTCCTCCAGGACTTCGGCGCTGATCGGGCAGCGGTCGACGCCGCGATCGATCAGTACCGAGGTCATCCGAGCGAGGAGAACACGGTCGCTCTTGCCGAGGCAGCCGACTCCCGACGACTCGATCTCTTTCGAGCGATCAACACAGCGCCGGGCGGCATTGGCTCACTGCTGGACATGCGTTCTGAGCTTCTGGCTCGACGCTCGACCCACCCGGAACTCGCTCCGGTCGAACGAGACCTGAAATATCTGCTGGCCTCGTGGTTCAACCGCGGCTTCCTCCACCTCGAGCAGCTCGATTGGACAACACCTGCACACATTCTCGAGAGCCTGATCCGCTACGAAGCTGTGCACGAGATCCGCGGCTGGGATGACCTTCGCCGACGTCTCGCCCCCGATCGTCGCTCATTCGGGTTCTTTCATCCCGCACTCCCCGACGAACCGATCATCTTTGTCGAAGTTGCGTTGACGAAGGGACTTGCCACCTCGATACAGGCTGTGATCGATGCTCCGCCGCCGCACTCATCCACCATCGAGGCCGACACTGCGATCTTCTATTCGATCACCAACTGTCAATCGGGCCTTCGCGCCATCAGCTTCGGCAGCTTCCTCATCAAACAAGTAACCGAGCGCCTACGCGCCGAAGACCCAGCGCTCACCACCTTTGCAACACTCTCGCCGATTCCGGGCTTTGCGATGTGGCTGAAGGAACATCACCCGGGCGTCGACACCACCGATCAGAATGCACTCGAAGCCCACTGCGCGGCATATCTTCTCACGGCGCGGCGCGGCGACCTCCCGGCCGACCCCGTTGCTCGCTTTCATCTGCGCAACGGTGCATGTATTGCCCAGATCAACCGCCATGGGGATACCTCGACCAAGGGGCTCAATGAATCTCATGGCCTTCTCGTCAACTATCAGTACTCGGGCCAGGATCTTCTGGCGAACAATGAGGCACTGATGCTCGATGGCCAAGTCTGTGCCTCTGAAGAGGTCACCGGTCTACTCGCAAACGACCCTCGAGGAGAATGACGATGCGAATCGGAGTCTCGATCAGTTCCACCCACGTCGACAACGGTCCCGCGCTCATGATCGAGCGTGCCCGGACTGCTCATAGCTCGGGCGTTAGCGCATTGACAATCGGCGATCACCACAACATGGGAGTGCCGTACGCCCAGAACACGCCGATGCTGGGCCGCATGTTGGCCGAATGGCCGGATCGACCCGCGGGATGCCTCTTCCTCGTTCCCTTGTGGCATCCCCTGCTCATGGCTGAACACATTGGAACGCTGGCAGCAACACATAACGACACGTTCATCGTCCAGACGGGGATTGGTTGGGGCGAAGACCAGTTTGCTGCCTTTGGTGCAGATCATTCCACACGAGGCCGAGCCCTCGAACAAGCCATACCAGTCGTCAAAGCGCTTCTCGCTGGTGAACGCATCGATGCACCCGAATTCGGTATGTCAGGCGCTCGTGTCGGTCTGAGGCCGCGACCCGACCAAGAAGTCGATTGGTGGATTGCTGGTGGCGTGGACGTCGCAGTACGGCGGGCTGCCCGGATGGGCAACGCATGGTATGCAACCGCCGGCGAGACCATCGGAGGAACACAGCATTCGATGAACCTGTACCGAAGCGAGGGCGGTGAACGCGCCATCGTCCGACTCGACGGCCTGATCCTCGAAGACGGCGATGCTGCGCGCACTATCGCTGAGGCCATCGTTGCGAGGGGATACCGGGGCCAGAGGATGGATCAGCTGCTCGTTGGAGATCCAGACGACGCAGCAGCGAAGATCGCACAATACGCAGCCGCCGGGTTCGATGACATCATGTTTCGAGCTATGAGTGCGCCACAGGAACTCGCGATCGAAACGTTGACCCACCTCGGCGCTCTGAACCGCTCCCTCTGACATCCCGGCGCTCGCTCGGCTATTCAGCCAATCACTCGGTGATGCCGTAGCGCTCCATGATGTCTGCCTGCTGCTGCTGGCGTTCCTCGGAGAGCTCATCGACTAGAGATGGCCACGTGACTGGATGGTTCCAGTCCGCTGTCGCGGCGCTTAGCGTCTGATCGATCTCGCTCGCCTCGAGTGCCTCGGGAACGGCAAGGAAGACGTAGATGCCTTGAAGCGGCGCTCCGTCCTTCTGTGGATCCACAACGGTGTAGTCGGGCCATTCTGCAGCCCATGCGCCCCATCCTAGGGAACGGAGTTTCTCCAGTGTCGCTGCCCACTGCTCCGAGCTCGGCGCAGCACCATCGATCACATGCGCAACATAACTCTCGCCGGGAATGTCGAGAACGGAGTCAAAGATCGGTAGCCAGGACTCACCCTCGTCCTCGCGGTCTTGAATATTCAAGGCGGCGGGCTCGAAGACGACCGATGTCCCAAAGAGCTGCGTAGGACGATTCGGATGGCTGACCTCGACCACTCGTCCGGTTACGGGTCCTGTCCGTTGAACCATCAACAGCTGCCGATCATCTTTCGGACCGAGAACTGCTCGACACCAACCGAACTCGCCGTCGATTGGACCGCTTCCGGGCGGAAGGTCGAGCTCTAGGCGTGCCGCCGCGGACCGTACGGTTTCCCAATCTGATATGCATGTCGCCGCCGTCATGAGTTCCCAGTCGCACGAGCCAGGTTCGGTTTCGTTCAAGGTAGCGAAGTGACCAGCAGCCTCTCCGAACGCGCCTGATCGAAGGGATGCGAGGCCTGCGAGGTGACGAACCTGGCTGTCCTTGGGGTTCACCTCGAGCGCGTCCTGAACGGCTTGGATCGTCGCGTCGAAGTCATCTGTTCGCCAGGCGTGTTCGGCGAGCATGCGGTGAGCGGCAAACTCATGGGCTGGCCCCCCATGTTCAATCAACGAGGTTGCGATGGACCTCACGACCTCGGCGATCTCTTGGGGCGAAGCCTTCGATGCCACCATCGACTGAACAGCGAGGCGGAACTGCGTGTCGAGCACCAGAGGATGATCGGCGAGGGAAGCGACATGGGCAACCAGCTTTTCGGTGTTGCCCGAAGCCCGGTATGCCTCGACGAGGGTGAGCTGCAGCTGCACATCGTCGGGAAGTTCTTCGATGGCCTGGTGCAACCACGAAATGATCAACTCGGGCGCAGCCTCCAGTTCTCCGAGTCGGCCGACGAGTTCGTCAGCTGGGCATGGCAGTTCCGGAGTACCAAGACCAGCTCTGGCGCGCTCGACCTCGGCGATAGCAGCGGAAGCCCCGTGGTCTTGAGGAAGCTGATCGACAACTGCCTCCATTGCCTTCTGCGCCTCCTCAGCTACCCAACCAATGTTGCGTTCAGCGGCGAGCACGCCGTGAATTCTGCCGATCACGATTACCGAACGGAGCGCACCGACAGAGCTGCTGTAGTCGAGCAACGATTGGAGTGCGGCGCCGATCTGTGCGTGATTTTCGAGGATCCCAGAGCGCACAAGTGCATATAACTCCTCAGCCCAATTGCTCAAGATCGAACGCATTCCACGCACGTCCTCGGTGGCGGGGAGCATCTGCACTGCCTCTTCGAGCTGGCCCAAGTTCCGATGCGCCGTGGTCTGTTGAAGATGGCGGTTTACCCGGTGACGGTCCTGTTCGTATGGGTTTCCTTCAGCTTCCTGGCACAGCTGAAGGGCGAGTTCGTAGTTCCCCGCAAGGTTCGCGGCACGGGCGCGAAGCGCCGGATAGGCCGTCGAAGGGGTCTCCCCGACCGCCGTCATCTCCCGCAACGAGGTCTCTATGACATCGCGAGCCTCATCGACGCGCCCCTGATCGGCGACAGCGTCGGCCAGCTCTCGGCTGAGACAGTCATAGCAGTTCCATTCCGGCGTCACGCGGAGAAGCGACTCACGACAAACCGCTTCTCTCTCGGGCGCGTATCCCACCGCGTCGATGGTCTCGTACACAAACGAGAGATCCTGGGTTGTACAGACCGCCTGAGGGCATTCCCTCGTCTCTTCTCGATGAGCCTTCTCCAGGGCCTCGACGGCATATCCAAGCAGCGCGTCCGCCTTCTGGTGAGAACTCACGAGATATTGCAGGTGCCAGTGTCGTGTGTAGACCTCGAGCCACTCGTTGTTCATCGTCTTGGCCGCAGCGAGCAGTTCAGGCGCGAGCGCGTCGGCACGCGGGTCGTCATCGGTCGCAGCAACCGGCAGCTCCATCAGCGCCTCAGCCAGATGGCCTTGTCCCTGCTCATGTAGTTCGGCCTGCAGATCCTCGACCCATTCCCAAATATCCATGCGTTGCCTATCCGTTCGGTAGTCGTGTGTGCGTTCTGTAATGTGTCCAGATCACTGAGGTGGCGTGACCATGTCGCTGACAATTCGTGAGACCTCGTCGAGCGCGTCGGCCACCTCGGACTGTTTCCTGCCAGTACTTCCCGCGGAATCACCCGCCGTGAGAAGGGTCTTGATCGAGCGCAACAATGTGATGGCCGCGATCGTGTTGCCACTCGTCCGTCGATGTTCCAGGACACTCGCAATTGCAGGGTTGTTCAGATTTACAAACAGTTGCGTCGGCGCTCGCTCTTCGGTCTTGTGGGTGTGCATTCGTGCCAACTTCAATACCGATGCTGAGATGCGGTTGTCGGCATCATCGTCCTCGATGAGCGATTTGAGCTCTGCCTCGCGATCGGGAACTGAAACCAAGGGAACGGTCGCTGGTTCAAAGACGGCAGGCACGAGCCGTTCGTCTAAACCAACGAGGTGTTCCATGAGCCACGAACGATCGACCGGATCGAGGTCGACCTCGGTGAACAGGACCTGGTTCGCTGAGTCGCTACCGAGCTCGATCAGTTCGATGTGGTTCGTCTCGGAGAATCGTCGCAGCAGGGCGAGGACCCCAAAGAACTCACCGCGAGCGACCGGTATTTTCTGCGCACGAAGGAGCATGTCTTCAAAACCCGCACCTGCGCTCAACGAGACGTGAAGCCGAGCGTTTCCAGTCCGCTCAAAGAGCTCGCGCACGGTGAGATCACCAGTGGTCGTAGGAACCCGCAGATGGTGATCGAGGATCGAGAATAGGCGCTCATCGGAGAGAGCAGCACCGATCAGTGCCGAGTTGTGCCGACGTAAAATTCGTCGCCAGGTATCGGGTTCGGTACGTGGTAGCTCGGCGAGCCATGCGATGAGTTGTTCGGAAATTTCGTGGGCGACAGCGTCATAGACTTCGTCGCGTTGGAGGTCTTCGCGGCTCGCGGTCGGCGTCATTGTCGAAGACTCGATGACCCCACCGACGAACCCGGCCCAGCGAGGGAGCAGGTCTCGTGCATCGTCATCGAGCAGCATGCGACGAACAAACACGGACAGGTTTCGGTTGTCCGAACTGCCATAGGTGCTGCCGTCCTGCACCCAAAACAGACCCTGGACATCGGCCACGCCAGCGCCGAGCGAGGTCGCCATGCCCAGTTCATCCTTCTTCGGCACACCCGAGCCACGAAAGACCTTCGCGCAAAGAGGCATGAACGAACGCTCGAACTGGGCTGCGAACTCAAGGTTGGCGAGGTTCGCCTCTTCAGGCCCTAGTTTTCGTTCATCGCGCCATGGCGGCGCAGTTGCGTTGATCGGAGGATTGCGGTTCACCCGGACCGGACACGTCAGAAGACGCGCATATCGTTGCAGGGTCGACTCAATGCTCTCCGGCGAAGACAGAACACTGTGACGCTCCTTCAAAGAAAGACCGACGGTCGTGCCAATCGGCTGTGATTCGACCCGTTCAACGGAGTAGCGCTGGCCGTCGTTGCTGACGTACTTGTGAGTTTCGCCAGGGCTCTTAAACGACGTGGTCGTCACTTCGACACGCTCGGAGACCACGAAGGCCGAAAGAAACCCGATTCCGAACAAGCCAATCAGGTCGCTGCCATCAACGCCTTCGATGTCGCCACGAAGTTGACGGGTGTATCCAGTCCCGATCGTGGCGAGGAACTGATGAATCTCATCCTCGGTAAGACCAGCCCCGGTATCGGCGACCATTAATGTCCGTGCACTCTCGTCAGCGGTGACGACGATCTCAAAGTCGGAGGCGACCGCATCAGGGTCCTCGAAGCGGCGTCGAGTTACCGAATCATGCGCGTTCTGGACGAGCTCACGAACTGAGACCATCGGCGTCGAATAGAGGTTCTCGGCCACAACCTGAAGCAGGCCACCGAGGTCAACCCCGGTCTCATGTTCGCGTTGGACTTCGTCAAATGCTCGATCCACGCTTCCGCAGCTCTCATTTCGGTAGGTGAGCAAGCCAGACCTGACCGCTCGAGGTGTTGACCCTGACCAATCGGCGCAAACCGTTTCAGACCTTAGATGTTGCCCTTAGCGCACCGCTGCTCGACCACCACCGACACGACCGTTGCCGATATCGGCGCGGGCCCCAGCGTGGTTACCCGCTGCAATTCCGTCGTAGTTCGAGACCGAGGTCTTCAACGTGCTTAGTCCCGTGAACTTCTCGGCGACCGCCTCATCAACGGATTCTTGGCGAGAGGCCAACACCGGCAGCACGGAGACGGATCGGTCGTGACTATACGTACGCTCAGCAGCAGACCTTCGGGCATCTTCCAACCGGCCACTTACCGTCCACGCGAAACCGTTCAGAAACGAGCGACGAAAGGACTTCGTGCGGTTTCGACCGTACCCGTCGGTCTGTGTTCCATGAGCCAGCATGATGTTCACCGCCTGCACAAGCAACGAGGTGAACAACAGTTCGACCCCGTCGAGATCGGAGCTATATCCGACCAAGGTGGCGTACCTCCCGTCGCGCGAGAACATGTCACCTGAGGTGACCATGTCCTTGAACTGGTCATCTTCCAGACCCAGAATCGCACGAGAGCCATTGGCCCGCGCAACGCCGCCGAGGAGGACGAATTTTTCCTTGGGATACGGAGCCGGAATGAAAAGTACGCGGGTGGCCACATCGCCTCGTCCGGTCTGTTCCTCGATCAGTGCAAGATCGATCGCATGTGCGGCGATCAGCTCCTGCGCCTTTGCGGTAAGCGCGGTTGCTTCATCGGGATACGTCGTGGACTCCGCCTTGGCGAGAAGTGCACGAATGGTCTGAAGGACTCGGTCATGTGTTGCCATGAGGTAACTCTCGCGCTCGGGTGTGACAGCCGACGTGGATCGAGATTGCGAAGGTGTTCCCCAACACAACCGTCATACTGGACATCTTACGAAACGGAGTCTCCAATGCCTGGTCTTGATGATGTGAAGAAGTACCTGTCCACCGAGACTGGTCTTGCGGTTATCAGCACAACTCAGGCCGATGGCCGTGTGCTCTCGAGCCTGGTCAACTGCGGCGTGATTGCCCATCCGGTCAGTGGCGAGCAGCGAGTCGCGATGGTCTCCGGTGGCGACGCAGCGCGCCTTGGTCACGTGCGTCGTGGATCCGAGGTCACTGTGGCGGTCACTCGCGGTTGGAATTGGGTTGGGGTCACCGGTCCTGCCGAGCTCATTGGACCGGCCGACCACGGTGCTCAGCTCGACGCAGATTCGATTCGCCTGCTGCTTCGCGAGATCTACACTGCTGCGGGCGGAACCCACGATGACTTCGGGGAGTTCGACCGAGAGATGGTGAGAGACGGGCGAACCGCCGTTCTCGTCGAACCGAGCCGGATTATCGGCAACTCGCCCGCTGGATAGTCGATCCGGTCTGTTCAGCCCCGGGATCGTCGGAATCGCACGCCGCTCATGACAGAATTGGCGAGTGAACCACACCTTCTCTCGACGTCACCTGCTCCGACTCGCAGGTGCCGGAACCGGTGCCTTGGCGCTCGCCGCCTGCGGGAGCAATCCTGCCGACCGCGTGGTGTCTGCGAATGCGACGGGCTCGATTGGCTGTGTGCGAACCCCCGAGCAAGAAGAAGGGCCGTACTTTCTCGGTGCTGCACCCGAACGGATCGACATAACCCAGGGGCGACCCGGCTCACTGCTCGAGCTCAATTTCACCATTCTCGACTCAAGCAACTGCCTGCCGCTCGGTAGCGCACAAGTCGAGCTCTGGCATGCCGACGCCGCGGGGATATATTCCGGCTTCGCTGGGCAGAACGGCGAGGACACGACTGGTCAGGACTTTCTTCGCGGCTCCCAGACGAGCGACGGGAACGGTACGGTTCGCTTTACGACGATCTATCCCGGGTGGGAGCCGGGTCGCACGACGCACCTGCATCTGAAGGTGTCGTTCCTCGACGAGCCGCGCCAAACCACCCAGCTCTATTTCCCCGACGACATCACCAATACGGTGTACACCTCGCACGAGGCGTACCTCGATCGTGGGGTCAAGGACACTACGAACGATGGCGACCCGCTCGACGCCGATCTCGCGGCGCTCAGAATGGAAGTCATCGCGGCAAACACGGGCCACTTCGCAAGCCATACGATCGGCATCGACCGCTAGGCCAGCGTCTATTTCATCCAATCGATGAGAAGTTGTGCGAGCTCGGGGCTGGCGTCCTCCTGGAGAAAGTGACCCGCTCCTTTGATCGTGGTGTGCGGTTGACCCGCAGTACCAGCGACCCTTCCAATGAAGGCAGCTTCGCCGCCTCTGGTGATTGGATCCTCGTCGCTGAAACAGCTGAGGAAGGGCTTGTCGAATCCGAGGAGCACCTTCCACGCCTCGACCTGAGCCGGTGCTTCAGGGTCGTCGGAAGAGGTTGGAACGAGGCTTGGCCAGATACGGGCCCCTGCCTTGTAGCTGTCATCGGGGAAGGGCGCGTCGTAGGCGGCAAGAACATCGGCTGAGAGCTCTGTCGAGGTTGCCATGTCGATGAGAAAGCCGATCGGGAACTCCTCGGCGTTCTGCGAGAACTGCTGCCAGTTGAGGAAGTCTTCAGACATTGGGCCAGATCCGTCAGGGAGCCCAGTATTTGCGACCGCGCACCGAGCAAACCTGTGCGGCTGAGCGGTCAGGAGACGTAACCCGATAAGGCCTCCCCAGTCCTGACAGAAGAGGGTGATGTCGTCGAGGTCCAGGTGATCAAAGATCAGACTGGACATCCACGCCACGTGACGGGCGTAGGTGTAGTCGCCCTTCTCCGTGGGTTTGTCGCTACGACCAAAGCCGACCTGGTCCGGGACGATTACGCGATAGCCAGCTTCGACGAGCGGTCCGACCATGTCTCGGTACAGGTAACTCCACGATGGCTCACCATGCATGAGCAGCACGGGACTCGCGGTCCGATCCCCCTCGTCGATGTAGTGCACGCGGAGGCTGCCGCCATCCTGATCTGGAATCTCGACATAGTTCGGTTCGAAGTCGAATCCTGGGAGGTTCTCAAACCGGTGATCTGGGGTACGCAGCGTTTCCATCCTGGCAACCTACCGTGAGTAGATCCGCTCCACTTGGACTATGCAGCTGGACCGAAGCGGCTCGTTGCGGGGCCGACAACGCCGACGCGCACACCTGTCGGTGGGCGACGACGCCGGAAGGCGACGCCTATGAGGGCAACGAAGGTGGCAGCGGCGAGAAGCGACCAACCAAGAAGCATCCCCCCATCGACGTCGACACCGCTGAAGGCCAGGGTGGGGATAACCGAAAGGTCCACGGTGATCGAGTCGTCGGATGGGTCAACGTCGAGGAGTCCCAGGTTCTCGCCAGCCTCATCGAGTGCAACAGAGCTGGTGATTCGAACGACGTTGTCGAAGTTTCCGCTGGCATCGGTCTCTGCTCGGAACCCCGTCTCGAACGTCACAGCCTGGCCTGGGACGAGAGGTCCTTCGATGATCAAGGTCGCAGTGCGAGACTCGTCGTCCATCTCCCAGTCCCGTCCCACAATCGTGAAACCGACCGGCACCTCGGCCACAACTTCGATGTCGGCAGAGCGAACCTCGCTCTGGTTCAGAACCGAGACGTCGTAGGTGACGACATCGCCGGGAGCAAACATTGAACGCTCGGAGCCCTCGGCTAGGTCGGAGAATATCGCAAGGTCGTAGACGGGGGGCGGGGCGAAGTGAATCGCTGCGCTGGAGTGGTCATCCTCCAGCCCCGGAAGCACCCCTTGGAGATCACCGAATGGAACCGAGTCAATATCGGCCAGCGGACGCCCGTTGTCGTTGAGAATTGGAGTCCCGAAGAAGTCGACGGCGGTAGCGCTGGCGATCTCTACCGAATTGGTGATCGTGCCGACCGCTCCTGGACTGACCACGAAGAACGCCTCAATCTCCACGGTGCTCTCAGGTGCGAGCGGTTCGGAGAGGCTGAAGGTGGCGGTCCCGTCACCTGATTCGACCCAACTGCTGTCGAACAACGTGAGGCCGATCTCGGGGAGATAGTCAACGATCGTGATGTCGTCAGCAAAGACCGTTCCCTCGTTCAAGACGGTCACGATAAAGGGCACCGGGTCCTCGACTCCGAGCGATTCAACATCGACGTCTTCATCGATGCGGAGCTGCAACGCAAGGTCGAGCTCGGGCGGATCGATAGAGACTCCTGCAAAGTCATGGTCGTCTTCGCTCGCTGGTCGAACATTACTAATGATCGGAGCAGGGGCCTCGACTGGCTCGTCCGAGGCAACGTCAGCCGTTGTGCCGCTCTCGACGTCGTCGACAGCTTCTTCGTCGGCTGCCTCTGGAGCGGGGTCGGTGGCCTCTGGAGCTGGGGTTGGTGGCACGGGGACCGGAGGCGCTGCATTCTCATCGGCGTCGTATCGCGGATTGTTTCCTGGAGTCGAGTCGACGTCGATCGGTGTCCTCGTGGTTGGATCGCTATCGGTATCAGCACCGGCGATCTCGGCCCAGTTGTAGATCGATCCCGTCGCGCTGGCCTCGACGAGGAAGGTAATGGGAACTGCGGCACGCCCGCCGGGCGCGATCGGTCCTGGTACCGGTCGATTCAGCGTGGCTGTTCCATCCCCGTTGTTGGTCCAATCGGGGTCGTTGAGCACAAGACCGCGACGTGGGAGATAGTCGATGAGCTCGATGTCGGTTGCATCGACCGTTCCTTCGTTCGTCACCACAATGTTGAATTGGACTGCGTTCCCAATCGGGACCGACCCGCGTTCGAAGCCACCGGCGAGCGTCGTCCTGACCGACAGGTCGAAGAAGCCAATTCGGATACCGGCGACATCGTGATCATCTTCATCGCCACCTTGGCCGAGCACGGCATCATCGGTCGCTGCGCCCGGCCCCGACGGCTGGTTGTCGTTTCCTCGAACGTTGTCGAACGTTGAGTCAACATCGCGAATTGCACGGTTGGTACCGGCTTGGCGAATAACTTGACCGCTCGCATTCCTTGGAGTCGCTGCGGAGATCTCGACGAAGTTGTTGATCTGGCCGGTCGATCCATCGTCAACCGTGAAGGAAATACTCACCGTCGTGCTCTCGCCTGGTGCCAGTCGGCCGGGTAGCACTCGCGTCGCGCCACCCGCAGAAGGAGTCCATGCCGGATCGGCGAGGGTCAGACCCGTCGCAGGTAGGTAGTCGGTCAGGGTAATCCCACCCGCATCGACCAAGCCCTGGTTGGTGACGGTGATATCAAAGGTGACCCGAGTGTCTGGGAGCACCGACCGGTTGTTGGTTCCGTCGTCGAGCTGCACGGTAAGTGCGAGATCGAAGATCCCGAAACCGGCCACATCGTGGTCGTCTTCGTCGCCGTTGAGGTTCGCGATGCTGTCGTCCTTGGGGGCACCTGGCCCTCCGGGTTGATCGTCGTTCCGCGGGTTTCTGTCCGGCGTTGAATCGTGATCGGAAAGCGCACCGGACACGGCATCACCAGTCCGCGGATCTGTGTCGTTGAAATTGATGATCTCGGCCCAGTTCTCGAGAGAATCGATTCCGTTGGGAAGTGGGTTGCTCCAGCGGAGCACTACGGGGATGCTCACCTGCTGGCCCTGCGCGAGTTCGCCGTTGACCGTGACGATTGGGCGCTGCGGGTTGGAAGCGTTCCAGGACCAGGACCGGCCACCGGCCGAACCACTGGGATTCAGACCGGGAACGAACGAGGCCCATTGCCCCGACGATGGGTAGTCGAGATAGTCGACGATCTGAAAGTTCGAGACGGTCCGACCTTGGTTGATCACGGTGAGGTTGAAACTGACGGTCCGTGCTGCGAGGTTGATGGTCGAGGTATCGACAGTGGTTCGCAATGCGAGATCGAACGGCAGGGTTAGACCCGCATCGTCGTTTCCTCCCGCGCGGACTGAAATATCGCTGGCTTGAAGGTCTCGGTTGAAGAATCCTCCGGGCAACGGGCTGGTGTTCGTGGATGTATCGAAGCTGATGCCAAAGTTTCTGTTTGCCACGACGCCGGCGGCCTCACCAAAGGTGTAACGACCCTCAGCACTAGTCGTGCGCGTGGCGAGAGGGTTGCCGGCGCTATCGAAGAGGTTCACGGTGATTCCTGCCAGCGGAATCTCGCCCGCCTCCTGGATGCCGTCGCCGTCGAGGTCCAGGAACACGATGTTTCGGATGACGGCGCTGTTGTTGCGAACGGGCGAGTCTTGTCCTTGACCGGGCGGATTCTCGCTCGACTCAGAATCGTTTGTTGCGTCACCCACATCCTCGGTCTGAGCCAATGAACTACCTGGGTTCGTCGGGGCGCCATTCGCTGGTGCGGCCCCGGCGATAAACAGCGCCAAAACCACTAGTGCGATACCGATTGTCAGGCCCCACTGGGACCTCAAAGAAATACTCACCGTTCCTCCTCGACCTCACCCGTCGGCGCCGGGGGGAGAAACATGAGTCAAACGACCTATGAAATATCGGCCCGTTGTGGCGACGAGACGATGTAGATCATTGATTTTCGATAACGGCGACGCGTCTCGAGTCGAAGTGCAAGACTGTTCACATGATCTCTGTACACATCCTGTATCCCAAGACCGACGACTCGACCTTCGACATGGACTACTACGTCGATTCACACATGCCGATGCTCGCCGAAAAGCTCGGAGACGCTTGCCTGTCGTGGGGAGCGAGCACGGTAACAAACGGTCCGTTCGAAGCTGTTGGCTGGGCCCACATTGAGAATGAGGACATCTGGAACGCCACGATGGCCGAACACGGCGCAGCCGTTATCGGTGACGTACCGAATTACACCAACGTGCAACCAACCCTCGTCGTTGGCAACATCGACAAGTAATAACCAACAGATCTCCAAGGCAGAAACCAATGGCACACATTCACCCCTTGAGCCGCGAAGAAACGGCTGCGTTCAACCCCATGTTCGAGGCCATCGAACAATCGATGGGCTTCGTCCCCCAATCCATGATGATTATGGCCCGAGTCCCTGAAGTCTTAGGTGCGTTTGCAAAGCTGACCCCCACGGTGATGGGCCCTGGCCAGATCGACCTCGGACTCAAGTCCCTCGTCGCCCAGATCTCGTCGACCGCCGCGGGTTGTCGATACTGTCAGGCACACAGCGCGGAGGGGGCTCACCATCGAGGCGTTAGCACAGAAAAGATCCAGGACGTTTGGACCTTCGAAACAAGCGACTTGTTCTCCCCTGCCGAAGTTGCGGCGCTACGCCTAGCGCGTGATGCAAGCGTGACCCCGAATGCAAGCACGCCAGACCATTTCGAGGAGCTCGCCGAGCACTATAGCGACGACCAGGTAGCCGAGATCGTCGCCGTAATCTCGCTGTTCGGCTTCTTGAACCGCTGGAACGACACGCTACAAACACCGCTCGAGGATGCGCCGTTTGCGTTCGCGAGCGAGCACCTTGCTGACTCCGGCTGGGAAGCGGACGGACTTCGCTAAGGACTGTCTCGTTTGATTCTCAACAGTTACGACACGGTGGTCGAGGCCTGGGACACCCTCGGGCCAGACCCAATCCGGATGACACGTTCGAGCGGTCCAGACCTGAACATGATCTGCCACAGCAAGGCAAAGAGTACGAACGACCCGTAGACCGCAAGGGCGAGTATCCACTCGACGCCAGCCGATGTCTCGCTGGTCGGCGGCACAAGATTGGTCAGCCAGGCTTGATACACATAGAACGTCAGCGACATCGACCCCACGGCGACGATCGGTCGAACCAGCATTGGAACGCGCGGAGCAATGAGCAGCGACAGCCCAAGGACTGCTACCGATGTCCCAAGGGCGCTGAGCACCCACGCTGGCATGGCGGAGTGCCCTGTGGAGTCGAGAAGACGGCTGAAGTGGAACATGCCATCACCGAGTCGCCCTCCGAAGTCGGTTTGCCATCCGAATCGCTCGACGAGGCCGTTCGAGAGTACCGGGATGCCCACCCCTGCAACAATTCCGACACCTGCCAATGCGCACGCAACTCGATCGGAGCGAAGGTCGATGCGTCCCAACACGATGCCGAGGATGAAGAAGGCTCCAACCGGGAACAACGGATAGAAGCCGTCAAAGAGCAGCGACTGGATGCCTTCGCCCGACCCGAGGTCGCCGAACAAGGTCTGAACTGGCGGATCACCAACAAGCTGATACGTCACTGCACCAACGGCGGTAACGACCGGAACCAGGGCGACGAGCAGCTTCGACGGTAGTCGGTACAGGACGGTCGAAAGAATAAAGAACAAGCCGTAGGCCTGGAGCACGATCGCTAGACGAGGCACATGCTCAGACATGAACAAGCCGAGCGCGAACAGCAGCAATGCACGAATGGTCAGATCTCGCTCGGGCGTGGATGACCGCCTGGTTAAGAACGTCACACCGATCCCGCCGAGCAGCATGAACAACGGCATCGCACGACCGTTGAACAACTCGGCGAATTCGGTCAGCCGTTCGCCCCTGTCTTCTCTAAAGTTCACGAAGTGCACGATGACCATGCCAAACATCGCCACACCGCGGGCCGCGTCGATGCCGGTGATTCGCATGGATCGCGGCTGCCTTACGGAAAGAGGTTGTCGAGGGTCGACGGGGGGCTCAGCTGGGACGAATGACGATTCGCCGGTCGCGCTCGCGAACTCCCGGTGCTGCGGCGTGGCAACGGGCGCCGCGAGCGCATTCAGCGTTCTCTGACCGAGTGCATCCAGGTCGTTCGCGGAGCCAGCATTCACACCCTTAACGGTACTGAGACCTGCTGCCCGCTGGCCTTAAGATCTGCGAAAGCCCCGTGAAGATCTGGGTATGTCTCGACCGTTCCTGTCCACTCATGTGCCCCGTCGGCGGCACAAAAAGAAATTTCGGCTTTCGCGACAGCAAATCGCAGTGTCGTTCGATGAATGGTTTGAAGGCGGGAAACGCTGGCTCCCAGGTCAGCAGAAGCTTCGGTCAGGGGGTAAGGCGGGCCCCTGACCGGAGCACTTCACTGACAACGCTGCGCAAGAACAGTCCTCGCAGACGCCGTGCTCAGCGGAGTAGTTTCTGTGCTGCTGCAACGACCACTTCGATGGCGTCGCGCTCGGTCTTGGCCACCACTTCGTGATCCGGCGTTTCTTGATCTCCCCGGTTCACGACGACGCCAGCAATGCATCCAGCTCGCAAGCCGGAACTCGCACACATAGTCAGAAGCGTCGCCGATTCCATTTCGTAGTTGAGGATGCCCATCGACCGCCATTCCTCGAGCGAACCCCGAAATCGTTCGACGACGCGACCTGAGAACGTGTCGTAGCGCTCCTGGCCCGGGTAGAAGGTGTCGCTCGACGCGGTGATTCCGGTATGGACGGTCACACCATGAACCTCTGCGGACTCGACCAGTGCCCTGGTACACGCGAAATCGGCAACCGCTGGAAACTCCGGCGGAGCAAAGTGCTGGCTTGCGCCGTCGAGGCGCAAGGAAGCGGTCGTAACGATCAGGTGCCCATTGGTGACTTCGGGTTGGATTCCTCCCGTGGTTCCCACGCGCAGGAACGTGCGAACGCCTAGTTGAGCAAGTTCCTCCACGGCAATCGATGTCGATGGTCCGCCTATCCCCGTCGAGGTCACCACAATGGGTGTGTTGCTCAGGTACCCGATCCATGTTGTGAACTCGCGCTGTGCGGCGAGCGGGCGCGGATCGTCGAGGAGAGCTGCAATGCGCTCCACCCGTGCTGGTTCGCCAGGCACGATCGCGAGCGTCGCTCCCTCGAGCATCGAACGATCAAGATCGAGGTGATAGGTCTCTGCCATGTCGCGTGACCGTAGCAGTCCGTACGGACCCCACCAGTACCCCGACGCTGACGAGGTGGAGATATGTGCGAAACCGCTGGTCTGGACCGCTCCAGTCCGGGCAACGAGAACACGTCGTTCGCGCAGTGAGGCTTAGGAACGGAGAACTCCCGTCGCCGACATTGCGACGCCACCATCGGGAGTCTGTGCCCAGAGTCGGACTTCCGATCCTTCACGTACCCCAGCGATCGTGAACGGATCAGTGTCGAACAGCGGAGCCATGGCCCTGAACGAGAAGGATCCCAACCGCTCCCCCGTTTCGCGGACTGCGAGGTCTGCGAGCAAGGTTGCTGCCAACGGTCCGTGGAATACGAGGCCCGGATAACCCTCGACGCCACAGGCGTAGTCGCGGTCGTAGTGAATTCTGTGACTGTTAAAGGTGAGCGCGGAGTACCGAAACAGCAGGACCTCCGATGGAGTTACGAGCCGACTAAAGTCGCGCTCGACCGGGGCGGGTTTGGGCGCAGGCGTTGATGCACCCGGCGCCGGTGCCTCGCGGAACACGAGATCCTGTTCTTCGACGAGGCGGACGTCTCCGGTTACCGATAGCTCGTGCTTCACCGTGACAAAACACAGCTGTCCACTGCGTCCTTGTTTTGCGTCGACCGCTCCGATGGTCGACTGCTTGGTCACTTCGTCGCCGAGAAGAATATCCGCATAGAACTCGAACCGACTGCCAGCCCACATTCGCCGGGGTAAGGCAACGGGAGGAAGAAAGACGCCCCGCTTTGCGTGACCATCAACATCGAGCGCCGAGGTCTTGATCAACGGTGGATGGGTTATGAAGTGCCACAATGGCGGCAAGGGATCGCCTGCGTTTAGAACGGCCTCTCGGTCAAGTGCGAGTTCGAGCCGGTTGCACCACTCGGTAGATACTGTCTCGACCTGCGTCTGTGTTCGGCCAATGTGCTCTCGAAGGACGTCGCGGTCGTTGGTGTGCTCGCTGCTCATGCTCCATCAGTCTGCCATGGGTCGTCGGCTCGCAGGTTGCTCAGACCTTGTGCAACCTCAAACAACCCTTGCAACTGGATTTGGCCTCGTACAAGGCTTCGTCGGCCACGCGTATCAACGCATCGGCTGAGACCCGACTGTCAAAACTCCAGCCGACACCGACGCTGAGTGAGACCGAGTGGTTGACTTCCCCTCCCAAGTCGAGCGGTTCGCCCAAGGACGCGATTACGCGCTCACCGGCCATCGAAGCCTCTTCGGGCGAATCCACGCGTGCGAGCAGGACAAGAAACTCATCTCCGCCCCAACGCGCAACGATGTCCCCGGACCGAAGGGCGCTCTGAATCCGCTGGCCGACACCAACGAGGACCTTGTCTCCAAAGTCGTGGCCGTGTGAGTCGTTCATCTGTTTCAGGTCGTCGAGGTCGATGAACAAGACCGCCGAGGCCCGGTGCTTCGCTGCCGCCGACACGAGCGAACTCTCGAGGCGCGAGACAAACTCGCGCCTATTGGGAAGACCGGTAAGGGGATCACAGGTAGCCAAACGTCGAAGCGTCTCTCGTTCCTCACGGAGCTGCGCTTCCAGTTTCCGGCGGGCGAACAGTCCACCGACGAACTGTGCCATCACAGTCATCATTTCGAGTGCGGACTCGTCAAAGGCATCAAAGCTCTCAAAGTTGTCAAGTGCCCAGAACGCGACGGTTTGACCATCGACGATGACCGGCGCCGACAGAGTGGACTTGATCTCGTACGCTCGACCCGCCTCCTCCATCCACTCGACCACTTCCCGAGACTTTGCCTTTATTCCGATCGCATGGATGATCTCTGCCTTGGGCGTTTCGATATCTCGAAACAGGTACGCCTTGTCGAGCGTCCGCTTCTGGAGCGCCTCGAGATCAAAACCGACAGCAGCGATGAAGCGAAAATGCGTCGTACCTTCCACCGTGAGCTGAAAGCTACCTGCCTCAGCACCTGGCACGACTTCGATCGCGAGCTCGAGGAGTTGGTGGTAGAAGTCATCATCGCTGTCGGACTCATGGGCAAGATCGCCAAGTTGAATGACCGCTGCGACGAACCGTCGATAGACCGCAGCAATTCGGTTCCGTTCGCGTTCGCAGCACAAGTCTGAGTGATCTTCCACCATCTGTTGGTCGGCGTAATCCGCAAAAACTGGAGCGCAACTAGTCGCTTTTTCGTTTCCCTAGGCGTCTTTGAGGGATTTCCCCTCCCGTTGTTCGCAGTGAAGACCCGTACCGTGGGCTTCTCACCTAATGGACGGTGCTCGTAGGCATCATCAGCACCAAATCAACCCGCAAGATCAAACCAAATGATCAGTAAGGAACAACACCATGAACTGGGAACCCGATAATTCTTCAATGCACTCGTCCGCGTGGGTCGCCTTCACACAGCTGAACTTCGCACTGACCGCGACGGCGATGGGCATTGCCATCTGGGCTATGCCTGTGGATGCCTGGATCCGAGCGTTTATGGGGCTGGGTGTCCTTGCGCTCATTGGCTCGACCATCACGATGTCGAAGACCATCCGCGACGTTCATGAAGGCAGCAAGGTCACCAGCAAAGTTGAGAACGCGAAGGTGGAAAAGCTGCTCATGGACACCGCTCCAACCGTTGGCAGTTACTAGCGAGCGCCCGTACAACGGCGGACGGTAGGATCAGCGGCCATGGCTGAGAAACCAAATCCACTCGAGTCCGGAACGTTGGCGCCCAACTTTTCAGGGGTGACCTTCGATGGGACCAAGGTGAAGTTGTCCGACTTCAAGGGACACAAGCTCGCCCTGTTTTTCTACCCGAAGGACATGACCCCCGGATGCACCAACCAGGTCTGCAACCTCCGAGACAACCTCGATCTCCTCGCTGAACATGGCATCGCCGTCGTTGGGGTCTCCCCCGATGACCTGGACAGCCACGAGAGCTTCAGCGACAAGCACGACCTACCCTTTCCACTGCTCGCCGACCCAGACCACAAGATCATTGACTCCTACGGAGTGTGGGGAGAAAAGAAGAACTACGGGAAGGTCTTTATGGGCCTCCAGCGCACCACATTTCTTATCAACGAATCGGGCGTGATCCAGCACGTCTTCAAGCGACCACGGGTCAAAGAACACGCCGACGAGATCATCTCGAAGCTATAAGCGTCGGGTCCCCAGTGGGGGCCGAACCGATCAGTACAGTTCGACCGGCAAAGCGCCGAAAACTCTGGGATGAAACGGCGCGCTGCCATTCGGGCGGTTCTACTCATTCTCGTGCCCCTCGCGCTCGTGGGGCAGATCTGGGCTCTTCCCGCGCTGTTCGGCCAATCAGAGATTGATCCAGTGCAGGGACTTGAAATTGACGCTGAGTTGCTCTCGCAGGAGTGGACTGACCCAATAGAGCAATTCGAACTCGCGGACGAGCCCCTGGCCGCGGTGCCAGCGTTTGATTTCACCAGCCTTCACGAAAGTCCCGTCTTTGAGTCCGGACTCGAGAACTTCGGAGTGAGCGACGCTATCGACCTATCGACCGAGACCGAGCATCACCTCCGCGCGCTTCAGGCGGTCGCAACCGGTGAACTTGCACTCTCGACCGTGAATCAAAGTATCGCCGACAACGAAACGGCGATCGATCGAGCGGCAAACGTCATTGCTGACACTCGCAGTCAGATCGACTCGATCGAGGATGACATTGCTGCCGCCGAACGCGAGATTGACCAGATCATTAGCGCCGACGACGCAGAGATCGCGGAACAAGCCCGTCTACGGGGCGAGATCACCGAAATCAATGGAGCCATAGTCGAGCTCGCAATCCAAGCATTCACCGGCGAGGATGAGGCCCTCGAAACAATCCTCACCGAACCTGAATCGCTGGCGGTCGTCGAACGCCGCATCCTCACAGCTGAGGTACGCGAGTTCCAGCGAGACGATATTGAAGCCCTTCTCGCGCTCATTCGCGAGAGCGAACAACGACGTGAAGATCTCGCCG
This sequence comes from uncultured Acidimicrobiales bacterium, assembly GCA_964610745.1. GTDB lineage: Bacteria > Actinomycetota > Acidimicrobiia > Acidimicrobiales > SHLQ01 > SHLQ01. The sequence goes on along the minus strand of CAZSYL010000003.1, from coordinate 3,518 downwards.
CCGAGCTCGCACCCGTCGAAGCTGCGAACGCTGAGCGCAGGGCCGACATCGAGGTGCTCGAAGGCGAGATCGTTCTGCAGAACGACACTCGTTCCAGTCTTCGAACCGAGATCGCTGCGTTCGAGGCACGCGGTCGCGAAATCGAGACGATCATTGAGGGCACGTTGGAGTTCACCGAAGTGACCGCTGCGCAGTACCAGGTGGCGTACCATCAGCGCCTGTCCGCGTTCGTGACAGGCACAGACATCCCCCTCGTTGCGCTCAACGCCTATGTCCGCGCAACCCGCACGCTCGCCACTGAAGACCCGGGTTGCGGAATCCACTGGTCTCAGCTCGCCGGGATCGGTCGAATCGAGAGCATCCACGGGTACTTCGGCAACTCGACCCTCGACGCCAACGGACACACGACCGAAGACATCCGCGGCCTCCGGCTCGATGGACGAAACCTTGCTGGAGGAGGCTCCCTCGCAGTCATCCGTGATAGCGACAACGGCGCGCTTGATGGCGACACCGTGTACGACCGGGCGGTTGGCCCGATGCAGTTCATTCCCACGACCTGGGACCTCTACGGCTCCGACGGTGACGGAGACGGTGTCACGGACCCCCAGAACATCTACGACGCTGCGCTCGGCTCCGCGCGGCTTCTCTGCGACGCTCCAGGCTCGATGCTGACAACGACCGGAGAGCAGCGCGCGTACTTTGCCTACAACCAAGACCTCGTCTACTCCGCAAACGTGACCCGCGTCGGGCGTTTGTACCACCGCCAGCTGGATGTGGCACCGGAAAGCCAGGCTTTTGCAGTCTTTGCCGAACTTCCAACCCCCGAACAGCTGGCTGCCCAGGCCGAGGCAGAGGCGGCAGCAGAAGCCGCTGCAGCACTCGCTGCCGAAGAAGCGGGCCTCGACGCGGATGCTGCCGAGAACTCCGTTCCAGGCGCAATCGCCGCGACCGAACCAGGCGCTGAGACCGACGTGTCGAACAACGAATAACCGTCACGAATACTGTCACCCCAACCCCTGACCGCGAGGCTATGATCGAGAGTTGATTCGCTCAAGGACCGGGCTGTTGCAGATTCTCAAGTACAAAGCTGATCGACTACCTGTTGCGGTGTTCTTCACGCTCACCGCCATCGACTTCGCGCTGTACCTCGCCCTCGACAACATTTGGATACTGCTCGCCTACTGGGCGGTCATGATCCCGGTCAAGGGAATGGTTAGCGCGTGGAACCACCATCATCAGCACGTTCCGATGTTTCGCAACAAGCGTCTCAACCGCCTCCTCGAGCTGTCGTTCGCTTTCCACACCGGAGCCACAACACACGCATGGACTCTGCATCATGTCCATGGGCATCACAAGAACTACCTCGACCAGGATCTGGACGAGAGTCGTTGGCGTCGCCGTTCGGGTGCCCAATACGGCTACGTGATGTACACCGCGGTGACCGCTCTCACCGCGTACCAGCGAGCCTTCGCTGTGGGTGCCAACCATCCGCGCTTGCGCCGAGAGTTCGTTGGCTACGGACTACTGACGCTTGCGATCCTCATCGTTCTCGTCGCCCTCAATCCCGTGAACGGACTCTTCCTGTTCGTGTTCCCGATGATCACGTCGTTGACAATGACCGTGGCAGCGACCTACCACCACCACGCCGGGCTCGATACCGACGACCACATGCTCGCCTCACACAACTACACCTACAAGATCCGCAACATTCTCACCGGAAACCTCGGCTACCACACCGCCCACCATTACCGCCAAGGCGTCCACTGGTCGAAGCTGCCCGAACTCCACGCCACCCTCGTCGACCGAATCCCGAGCGAATACATCAAGACCTGAGTCTTGGTTCTGCAGTCGATGAGCGGCACGAGCGGGTCGTCGACACCAAGGACCACCGTGATGGTCGTTTCCACCGGTACCGGAGTGTCTGGTTGCTCGGTCAGTGCTGGGGGGCGACGTACTCGTTGTGAAAGTCTCCAAGGTGTCTACCGGCGCCTCGGGTAGTCCTAGGGAAGAGGTCGAAGACCCCTGACTACCCGCCTTAGGCAGCTGAAACCGGCGTGACCGACCGGCGGTTCGCGTCGAAGAGTTCGCGTCCAGCCAGCACTACGAAGAACTGCGCAACACTCAACCCAGCGATGCTCGCACCGCCTGCCGTCCCGTAGTGGAAACTAACGAGAAGTCCGCCAACCACCGCGAGCGACCCCCACAACATGGAGACCACCATGATGACCGGGACCCTTCGAGCCGTGAGCGCTGCAGTGGCTGGCGGGCCAACCAACAGCCCGAACACCAGCAGCGTTCCGATCGCTTGGAAGCTAGCGACGATGCTCAGTGCCAGAAGGGCGAGAAGAACCGACTGCGCCAGCTGAGGTCGCATGCCGAGCGTCTGGGCCTTGTCTCGATTGAACGTGAGAGCAAGAAAGGGACGGTAAAACACGAGGGTCGTCACTGCAACGATGGCGGTGGCGATGAGCTGAGAGCGAATGTCATCGCTGGTGACACCTAGGACATCGCCAAAGAGAAGTGCAGTGACCTCGGTCGAGAACGATCGGGCCTGTGAGACGATCACGATGCCGAGCGACAGCATGCCCACAAAGAGCAGACCGATCGCGGTGTCCTCTCGAACCACGGTTCTGTTGGACACCACGCTGACCATGCCACTCATCACGATCGCAGCGGCAAAGGCACCAATCACCGGGCTGAACCCCAGCAACACCGCTAGAGCAATGCCAGGTATGACTCCGTGTGCAAGTGCATCACCTAGGAAGGCAAGGCCTCGAAGAACGACCCAGGTGCCGACGAAGGACGTCGCAATGACTGCGACAAGGCTGCCGAGTAGGGCTCGCTGCATGAACTCCGGTTCAAATGCCTCGAGCACCCACTCCACGACCTTGTCCCTTTTAGCTCAGGGCCGATGCAATACGATCAGCGTTCGTCCGGACCATCTCGGTGTAGGTGGCACCCTCTGAGTCAGCGTCACCGAGCGATTCGGAAAATAGCTCGACGACTTCGACGTCGCCAACTTCGGCGGCCAGCGTTTCGGCGAGTTCGCTGGACGACGACGTGTCAGCAAAGATCGCAGGGACGCCTTCGTGACTGATGACCTCGGCGAGTTCCACAAGCTCCTGAGCGCTGACGCCCTCTCCGGTGGACGTCGCAGGAATGACGGTACCAACCACCTCGAAACCGTAGCGGTCTGCCATGTAGGCAAATACCTCATGGTTCGTCACGAGGATCCGGTCGTCAGCGTCGATACCTGCGAAGACGTCTGCAATCTCCGAGTCGAGGGCGTTGAGTTCATCGACGTAGGCGTCGGCGCTAGCGGTGAGTGCATCTGCGTCGATACCTTCGACGTGCTCGATCAGGAAGTCAGCAATGCCCCCGGCTGCAAGAGCGACACGGCTTGGGTCGGTGAAGAAGTGTGGATCTACGCCGCCCTCATCGTGGCCGTGGCCATCCTCGTCATCGTCATGACCATCTTCTTCGTCATCATGACCGTCTTCCTCTTCGTCATCATGACC
>CAZSYL010000002.1:13360-115625 GCA_964610745.1 uncultured Acidimicrobiales bacterium | reverse complement strand
GATGATGATGGTGGCGACACCGAGACAGTCGATGCGGCACAGGGCTCCGACCTGACCTTCCACATGATTACTCACTCAGACGATGGCCCATTCTGGTCCGTCGTCAACCGCGGCATGGACGCTGCATGTAGCGATCTCGGCGTCACGTGCGTTTGGGTTCCTGGCAACAACGATGCGAACGTGATGGTGCAGGGAATCGAAGGCGCCATTGGCGAAGGCACCAACGGCATTGCTGCTTCACTTCCAGATCCAGCAGCGCTCGTTCCAGCACTTCAGGGAGCGGTCGACGGCGGCGTGCCAGTCGTAACCCTCAACTCGGGTGCAAACGACTACCAGGAGATCGGTGCCCTGACCCACGTTGGTCAGACCGAGTTCATTGCTGGTCAGGCTGCCGGTCAGCGCTTTAACGACGCTGGTGCAACCCACGTCCTTTGTGGTCAGCAGGAGCAGAACAACGTCGGTCTAACCGAGCGTTGCGATGGTCTCACCGACACCTTCGACGGCGAAGTGACCACCGGCTTCATGGACCTCGACGCTGACACCTCGGCACAGCAGGCAGCAATCAACGCCGCCATGGCAGCTGACGACTCGATCGACGGCTTCCTCGGCGTTGGCCCAGTCATCACCCTTTCGGGTCTGCGTGCAGCTCAGGATCTCGGCCGTGACGCCATCGTTGGCGGCTTCGACCTCACCCCTGAGCTCCTCGGCGAGATCGAGAGCGGCAACGTTCTCTTCACTGTTGATCAGCAGCAGTACCTGCAGGGCTATCTGCCAATCCTTCAGTTGTTCCTCTTCCAGACGAACTCGAACACCATCGGTGGTGGACTTCCAATCCTCACCGGTCCTGGTTTCGTGGACGCATCGAATGCAGCTGACGTGCTCGCCCTTTCTCAGGCTGGCACCCGCTAGCCACGACGGCGTCTCAAGCAACTGAAGTACCGAAACGGTCGCCCGGGAAGATTCCCGGGCGACCGGATCGGCTGTAGACAGACGGCACGTTGGTGCCGTAGAAATTCCAAGTAGTTCGAAGGAGCGAGGGTCGAATGTCGGAGACGACGATGGACGAGGGGTCGGTCAGCGAGTCTGGTGAGGCTGCCAACGGTGAAGTGATCGAGGATCCGATAATCCTGCCCGATGACGAATCACCTGACGGCGCTACTCCGGCGGTCGCAACAGCAGGCGCGAGCGATGAGCGTCTCGCGTACCGCAGCATCTTCCAACGGATGTTCGTCCAACCCGAGATAGGCGCAATCATTGGCGTGATCGGAGTGTGGACCTTCTTTTGGGCCGTGTCGCTCAACTTTGGAACCACCGGCCAAACACAGAACTGGCTCGACACCGCTTCGACCCTCGGCATCATGGCCGTTGCGGTCTCCATGCTCATGATCGGTGGTGAGTTCGATCTGTCATCGGGCGCCAACACCGGCGCCATGGGCATTCTCTTTATTCTCCTCATCAAGGAGACCGGCGACCTTGGAGGCCTCGGCCTCTCGATCTGGATAGCCGTGCCCCTCTCCTTCGCCGCCGCCATGTTGATCGGCTATCTCAACGGATTAATGGTCGAAAGGACGGCCCTACCCAGCTTCATTGTCACCCTGGCCACGTTCTTCATATTACGTGGCCTCAAATTGGGCATGTCCAAGCTCCTCACGGGTCAGATCTCCGTCACCTTCACCGACGACGCATCCGGTTATGACTTCTGGCAGCCGATCTTTGCCGGCGAATGGGTCCGCAACGAACACATCTGGAACGGCCGGGACGTTTTCTATCTCGGGTTTGCGATCACGGGTGCTGTGCTTCTCGCCCTGTCGGTCTGTGAGATGCACTTCGTTCGCCGTGAGAGCAAGTCTCCTGCTGGTCTGCCCGTGTTCGCCGCTGGTCTGGCCGGCGTCGGCGTTTCCATTTTCCTTCTCCACACGACCGACGGTGTCAGCGCCAACGTGATCGCAGCCGCAGTGCTCGGTGTCTCGACTCTCATTGGACTCATTGGTTTCGGTATGTGGCGCTATGAGCCGGTCGAGTCTGCAGGCGGGATCAACATGACCGGCAAGCTGATGGTGAGGCTCGTTGCCGGCCTGGCGTTGGTAGGCGCGGCGATCGTTGCGTCCTTTGCGATCGATTCAGACAACGCAGAGACGTTGTTCTTTCCGTTCACCGTTCAGGGTCTTCGGGTCGTCCTCATGATGATCTTCGCTGGAACCGGCTTCACGCTGCTCACTATTGCCGCCAACCTGGCGCTGCGAGTCAACCCCACGACGAAGCTCGCCGTTTCGACGGTCATCGCAGGAGCGCTCGTGGTATTCGGTTTCGTCATTCGTGCGAGTGCTGAGGCGACCAAGTTCCGCACCGAGTTGTTCTCTGTGTTTCTGTTCGCCGCCTTGGCCGTCTTTGTGTGGTCGGTGCTGAGCCTCCGATTCCAAGAGCGCCGTGCGCACGATCATCAGGCGGATCACCTCGGCCTTCGCGGTCTCATGATCGGGATCGGGATGGTCATCGTCGCCATCATCCTCCGACATCTCTTTGTGACCCAGGACGAACTCGACGCCATGGTTAACCCTGCGAGGTTCTCGGTCCGCATGCTTTGGTTCTTCGCCTTTACCGCGGTGATGGCATACCTGTTGGCCCGGACACGGTTCGGTTCGTGGACCTTTGCCGTCGGCGGCAACGCACAGGCGTCACGCCAGGTCGGCGTTCCAGCGTCGCGGACCAAGACCCAGCTGTTCATGATCGTCTCGGGTGCAGCTTGGCTCGTCGGCATGCTTCTCGCCTTTCGCCTCAGCAGTCTGCAGGCAGGTGCTGGCGACGGTGAGGAATTCGAATTCATCATTGCCGCGGTCGTCGGCGGAACGTTGTTGACCGGTGGCTATGGCACCGCGATCGGTGCCGCGTTCGGGTCGGCGATCATGGCGATGTCGTTGGTCGGCATCCAGTCAGCTCGATGGAATACGGACTGGCGTTTCGTCTTCCTCGGGGTGATCCTGCTGCTTGCAGTGATCGCCAACCGTTACATCCGCGACCAGGCCACGGCCACCCGACGCTAGGAGGAGGACACATGGCAGAACGAGCTCTTCTCGAACTTGAGGACATCTCAAAGTTCTATGGAAACATCATCGCTCTCGAAGGCGTGAGTACGAAGGTGAATGCTGGTGAGGTCACCTGCGTCCTTGGCGACAACGGCGCGGGCAAGTCGACCTTCATCAAGATCCTCGCGGGCGTACATCAGCAGTCCGAAGGTTCCATCTTCCTCAACGGCGAGGAGGTCATGTTCAACTCGCCTCGCGATGCGCTCAACGGTGGAATCGCGACGGTCTACCAGGACCTGGCGATGGTGCCGCTGATGTCGGTATGGCGAAACTTCTTTCTCGGGGCTGAACCGACCAAGGGCATTGGTCCAATCAAGTGGATCGATCAACCGAAGGCGATGAAGATCGCAAAGGACGAGATGGCCAAGATGGGCATCGACATTCGCGACACGGAACAACCCGTCGGCACCTTGTCCGGTGGCGAGCGTCAGTCTGTGGCGATCGCACGAGCTGGCTACTTTGGCGCAAAAGTTCTCATTCTCGACGAGCCGACCTCGGCTCTTGGTGTCAAGCAGTCCGGCGTGGTGCTCAAACGCATCGTAGAAGCTCGCAACCAGGGGCTTGCTGTCATCTTCATCACGCACAATCCATCGCACGCCTACCCGGTTGGCGACCGTTTCCTCATCCTCAATCGTGGCAAGTCGCTTGGAAGCTACGACAAGGAAGACATCAGCCAGCAGGAGCTGACCGGTCTCATGGCCGGCGGCGCCGAACTTCAGGAGCTCCAGCAGGAGCTCGAAGAAGCAATCTCGGGCGTGAAGAAGAGCTAGGCGCGCTTCCGGTAGGACATGATGACCGACCTCGAAATCCTGACGCTTGGTCGCGTTAGCGTCGACCTTTACGCCGAGCAGATCGGCGAGCCGATGCGAAACGTCACGACTTTTCGTAAGTCGATCGGTGGAACCGCGACGAACGTCGCGGTTGCCGCTGCGCGCCTCGGTCGGAGCGTCGCATTGGCGACCAAGGTCGGCGATGACCAGTTCGGCGACTATGTCCGTCATGCCCTGGAGCACACCTTTAATGTCGACAACCGGTTCATCGCAACCGACCCTGAGCTCCAAACGCCCCTCGCGTTCGCCGAGCTCGATCCGCCCGAGGATCCCTCGATCATCTTTTACCGCGAGCCACGCGCCCCAGACCAGAACATCGAAGTGAGCGATCTCGATCTCGACGTCGTACAGGACGTTCCGATCTTTTGGCTGCCCGCGTCGCGATTCAGCGACGAACGATCGGCCCAGGTCGTCTCCGATCTATTGGACATCCGCAAGCGACGCAGCCACACCGTGCTCGACCTGGACTGGCGTCCCATGTTCTGGGAATCGCCTGAGCAGGCATCCGAAGCAATCGCGCCCATGCTCGACAAGTTCACCATCGCCATCGGGAACAAGGACGAAGCCGAGGTGGCCGTCGGAACACGCGATCTCAACCTCGCTGCTGACAGGCTTCTGGAGAGAGGGCTCGAGATGGCGGTGATGAAGCTCGGCGCCGACGGGGTCATGATCGCAACCGCCGACGGCGAACGTGTATCGGTGCCTCCGTATATGGTCGAGGCAGTCAGCGGACTCGGCGCCGGCGACGCGTTTGGGGGTGCGTTCTGCCATGGACTGCTGTCGGGCTGGGATCCCGAGACCATCATCAAGTGGGGCAACGCTGCGGGTGCAATTGTTGCCAGTCGCCTGATGTGTGCTGACGACATGCCCACCCTCGAAGACATCACGTCGCTGCTCGCCGAACGGGATTCGACATGACCTCCGCATGGTGGCCACAGGCGGTCCCCGAACATCTGCTCGCGTCGCATAACGATCTCGACCTGAGCTTGTGCGGTCAGGGCCTCGACCAGCGCGCCAACGCAGAGGTGATCTTCGCGAGCGGAGAGCCATACGATGCGGCGGTTCTCGACGCGTTGCCATCTGCACAGATCATCGCGCGCATCGGCATCGGCTACGACGCTGTCGACCTGGACGCCGCAACCGAGCGCGGAATCCTCGTGACCAATACGCCAGAAGGTCCAACTACCTCGACGGCCGAACACGCTGTTGCGCTCATGTTGGCGGTGAGCCATCAGCTCACCGAATCGGCCGCGCGTCTGCGAGCCGGCGCTGGTGATTATGTTGCCCAACAACGTTCGATGGAACTCGATGGTCGCACCCTCGGCCTTCTCGGTTTTGGGCGAATCGGCCAGGCGGTCGCCACAATGGCCCGCGCTATTGGGATGCACGTGATCGTCGCCGACCCAGCCTTGATGCCAACCCCTGAATCAGATCCAGCGGTCGGCCTTGGTGTCGAAGTTGTCGAACTCGACGAGCTCTTTTCGCGCTTGGACGTGTTGTCGATCCATGCTCCGGCGACCAAGTCAACGATTGGCTTGATAGATGCGTCGGCCTTCGACGCAATGAAGCCGGGGTCGGTCCTTGTGAACACTGCACGCGGCCCGATCGTCAACACCGATGACCTGGTTTCGGCGTTGCAGTCTGGTCATCTCCTGGGCGCCGGACTCGACGTCACCGATCCGGAGCCGCTGAGCCCTGATCACCCGTTGCTCGGAATGGACAACGTCATCGTCACGCCGCACATTGCGTCGAGCACGGTCGCTGGCCGGAAACGAATGAACGACATGGCCTTTGAACAGGTGGCCATGGCTCTTCGCGGTGAGATTCCCACTCACCTGCTGAACCCCGAAGCTCTCAACCAACCCAACTGTGCGCTCGCGCAGTAGGACTCCCCAAGGAATGTCATGGATCGTCAACCACTCCGGATAGCTGTCATTGGCCTCGGCTGGATGGGCCAGGCCCACAGTCGCAGTTATGCCCGAATACCTCAATTGTTCAGCGATCGCGAGTATGACCCGGTGCTCGCAATGTGTGCCGATACGAGTAAAGAACGTCGAGACGCTGCCATTCATGACTTTGGCTTCGAAGAGGCTGTACCGGACTGGCGAGAGATCATGGAACGCGATGACATCGACGTCGTCACCTGCACCGCGCCGAACATGCTCCATGAGGAGATCTGTGTCGCAGCGGCTCAGGCCGGAAAGAACGTGTTCTGCGAGAAGCCGGTTGGTGGTCGCCCCGATCAGACGGTTCGAGTGGAGAAGGCAAGTCGTGATGCGGGCGTCATCACCGGCGTTGGATACAACTATCGGTTCACACCGCTGATCCAGTACCTGAAGGACCTGATCGCCGAGGGCGAGCTGGGTGAGATAACCAACTACCGGGGCCGCTTCTTCTCGATGTACGGTGCCGACCCAATGGGACTGCTCAGCTGGCGATTCAAGGTCGACCAGTCGGGCTATGGCGTGAGCACGGACATTTTGTCGCACTCCATGGACCTTGCCCACATGCTCGTTGGACCAATCACACGGGTCATGGGCATGCAGAAGACGTTCATCACCGAGCGCCCACTCCCGAAAGAGGGTGGCACTCATTACGACCGAGGTGAGCCGGGCGATCCAACTGGTGAGGTCACCAACGAGGACTACTTCGGAGCATTCTGCGAATTCGAGAACGGCGCGATCGGGACCTTTGAGACAAGCCGCTCGATCATCGGTCCCGAAAGCCAGAACGCGTTCGACGTGTATGGCACCAAGGGTGCAGCCAACTGGAACCTCGAGACCATGAACGAGATGGGGCTCTTTCTGCTCAAGGACCAGGCGCGCGGGTACACGACCGTGCGCGCCGGCGATCGCTACCCGTACCACGCCAACTTTGTGCCTGGTGATGCAAACAGCATCGGGTTCGAAGACCTCGTCACGATTGAGGACTACGAGTACCTCAAGGCAGTGGCTTCCGGTACGAAGCACTCGGCGAGCTTTGCCGAAGCTGTCGACTACGTGAGCGTGCAGGCTGCGCTGATCAAATCGACCGAAACTGGAACGTGGCAGGACGTCGTCAACCTGGCGGAGGCATAGACATGGCTAGAACAATTCAAATGACCACGGCGGAGGCCATGGTCAAGTATCTGGTCGCGCAAAAGTCGGTGCAGAACGACGGCTCGGTCGCGCCGCTGTTCGGTGGTGTATACGGAATCTTTGGACACGGAAACGTGACTTCGCTCGGTCACTTTCTGGAGCGCGACAAGGAGGCGCTGCCCACCTATCGCGGGCAGGCGGAAGAGGGCATGGCCCTGGCCGGGGTCGCGTATGCAAAGGCGAAGCGTCGTCGCCAGATCATGATCGCCACCAGTTCGGTCGGACCCGGCGCAACGAACATGGTGACCGCTGCTGGTGTTGCACACAGCAACAGGCTGCCGCTGTTGCTTATCTCGGGCGATACCTTTACGAGCCGTCTTCCCGACCCGGTCCTACAACAGGTCGAGCATTTCAACGATCCGACCCAGACCGTCAACGACAGCTTCCGCGCTGTGAGCCGCTACTGGGATCGGATCGTGCGTCCCGAGCAGCTGACCAGCTCACTGCCACACGCAGTCCACACGATGCTCGATCCAGCGGATTGTGGTCCGGCCTTTATCGGTCTGCCTCAGGACATCGCGGCCGAAGCGTGGGACTTCCCCGAATCGTTCTTCATCGAGACCGTGCATGACATTTCGCGTCCACGCCCCGATGCGAGACAGCTCGACGAAGCCATCACGCTGTTGCGCTCGGCAGAGAAACCCTTGATCGTTGCGGGCGGCGGCGTGCACTACAGCCTTGCCGAACCCGAGCTCGCAGCCTTTGCGACCGCGCACAACATCCCCGTCGTCGAAACGGTCGCGGGAAAAGCGAGCCTCGAATGGGACCACGAAATGTACGGTGGCCCAATCGGGGTGACCGGTGGGACTTCGGCGAACGCCCTTGCCGGCGAAGCTGATGTGGTCCTCGCAGTGGGCACGCGCCTGCTGGATTTCACTACCGGTTCGTGGACCGTGTTCAAGAATGAAAATGTGAAGATCATTGCGCTCAACACCGCGCGATTCGATGCGACCAAACGCCAGTCGGTTCCGCTCGTCGGGGACGCGAAGGCGACCCTCGCCGAGCTCGGCTCTGGTCTCGGCGACTACCGAGCCGGCGATGACTGGTCGACGACCATGGCCACCGAAGTTGCTCAACACAACGCCTACATCGACAAGATCGCCGCCAAGGAGGCAACCAGTGACAGTGGCTTGCCGACCTACGCTCAGGTCGTCGGGGCAATCGATCGCCTGGCCGACGAGAAGACGTTCGCGCTCGCCGCGGCCGGTGGATTTCCAGGTGAGGTGAACAACGGTTGGCGAGCCAAACAGCTCAACAGCTTCGATTGTGAGTACGGCTACAGCTGCATGGGTTACGAAACCAGCGGTGGCTGGGGTGCAGCGATGGCGATGCCCGACAAGGACGTCGTGGTGTTCTGTGGCGATGGCTCCTACATGATGCTCAACTCCGACATCTACAGCTCGGTGTTGCACGGCCACAAGATGATCGTCATCGTCTGCGATAACGGCGGATTCGCGGTGATCAACCGGTTGCAGACCGGCATGGGCGGTGAGCCATACAATAACCTGATCAAGGACAATCCAACGGTGGTCAACCCTGTTGCCGTCGACTTCGCCAAACACGCCGAAGCAATGGGCGCACTCAGCGAAACCGTTGAGACGATCGACGAGCTCGAAGTGGCGTTCGGCCGTGCACGAGCTGCTGATCGCACCTATGTGATCTCGCTCGTGACCGATGCCTACAGCTGGACCGAAGGCGGCTCGTACTGGGAAGTCGGCGTTCCCGAAGTTAGTGAGCTCGACTCGGTCCTCGAGGCTCGTGCGCGTATTGATGAAGGCAAGAAAGACCAGCGGATCTAATGCTGGCCTGCCCAGATCTACAGGTGATGGTTCGAACGGAGATGCAATAGTGCGCGTATGGATAAGTGGAGGAGGGGGATTCGTCGGGTCGAACATCGTCCAGGCAGCGATCGATGGTGGTCACGAGGTCCTCACGACCGCCAACACGTGGCGACCGCCCGTTGGTGCGCCGTACGCGGTCGAGTCGGTCGATATGACCAATGAAGCGCAGGTACGAGCGAGCATCGATCCTTTCGAACCAGACCTCGTCATTCACTGCGCGATCATGAACGACTGGCACCAGATGTACGCCGACCGGGAGGCGGCGTGGGCTTCGTATGTTCACGCAACACGATTCACCCAGGAGGGTGCAGCATCCTCGGATGCAACCTACGTGCTGGTGTCGACCGACTGGGTGTACGACGGAACCCAAGGCGGTGCACACGAGGAGACCCCACCAAACCCCATCAATCTGTACGGTTCGCTCAAGCTGGCCTCGGAGATGGTTTCGCTCGAACGCGGGGGAGCGGTCGCTCGGGTCAGCGGTGTGAATGGATTGCACCTCGCCCGACCGCAATCACCCCGTGCCCAGGACCGTGGTTACGGCTACTTCGCCGCGTCGATCGTCGATGCGCTGTCGGAGGGCAAGACCTTCACCGTCTGGGAAGATCCAGAGATCAACATGCGAGCAACCCCGTCGCTCGCGCTCGAGTGCGGAGAGATCATGCTGCGCATCGGCGAAGAACGAGCCGATGGTGTGTTTCACTGTTCCGGTGCTGACTCGGTGACCCGTCGCGAGCTCGCCGAGTTGACGTGTGATGTGTTCGACCTCGACCCAGGACTGCTTCGCTACGGACCGCCCGATCCCGAGTCGCTCATGGCAGCGCCGATACCGCACGACAGCTCGCTCACGACACCGCGCACCGATCGCGTTCTCGGTCGCTCGGCGACACCAGCACGGACATTGTTAGAACGTTTCAAGGAGCAGGTCCTCTCTGCTCAACAGGAGGAATAGTGGTTTCCATTGCGGTGCTCGGGACCGGGCGTATTGGCAGAATGCACGCAGAGCTCATCGACCGACAGGTCCCTGGACTCGAGCTCGAGGCGGTTTACGACATTCACACCGAGGGTGCAGAGGCCGTTGCGAACGAACTTCGCGTTGAGTCCGCCGGGAGCGTCGAAGAAGTCATGTCGTCGGACGTCGAGGCGGTTGCGATCTGTACCAGCACCGACACCCATGTCGACCTTGTGATCGCTGCTGCCGAGGCCGGCAAGGCGATCTTCCTCGAGAAGCCGGTATCGCTCAACCTCGCAGAGATCGACCGCGCTGTTGTGGCCGTCGAGGCCGCGGGCGTGCCAATCCACATTGGTTTCAATCGTCGCTTTGACGCCGCGCACGCCGCCGTCCAGGAAGCTGCGGCCAGCGGAGCGCTCGGTGATCTGCACCTGTTGAAGATCACCAGTCGCGATCCTGAGCCCCCACCGATCGAGTACGTCAAGGTATCCGGCGGCATGTTCGTCGACATGACGATTCATGACTTCGACATGGCGAGGTTCGTCACCGGCAGCGAGATCATCGAGGTCTACACGCAAGCTGCTGTGCGAATCGACCCCGCGATCGGGGAGGCTGGCGATGTCGACACCGCGATTATCGTGCTGACACACGAGAACGGCTGCATCACCACGATCGATAACAGTCGTCAGGCCGTGTATGGCTATGACCAGCGCGTCGAAGCCTTCGGGTCAGCGGGAATGGCTGTGTCGGAGAACCCAAGAAGCCATACCGCTGAGCTACACAGCCCTTCCGGTACGCAGCTTTCCCCGATCCCGTACTTCTTCCTGGAGCGTTACATCCCGAGCTATCTCGCTGGGTGGAAAGCATTTCGCGATGGACTCGAGTCCGGGTCGATGCCGATCACCATCCGCGATGGTCGAGCGCCGCTCGTCGCTGGCATCGCAGCGGGGATGTCGCACGCCGAGGGTCGTCCAGTCAAAACTGCCGAGGTGAACTGATGAGCCAAGAACTGCGTGTCGAGGAGCCGTATCGACATGGATCCTTCGCCGGGCAGACGTGCGTGGTCACCGGAGGTTCCCAAGGGCTTGGCAACGCCGTGGCCAACCTCATGAAAGCGCGCGGCGCAGAGAACATTTTGCTTGTCGGTCGAGATCAAGCGAAAGGTGATGCCGCGGCGGCGGACCTCGACGGTGACGGCTGCAGCGTGTCGTTTCTGTCCTCGGACATTGGCTCAAGCGCCGGTGTCGAAGCGATTGTGTCTGCGGTCGACGAGCGGTACGGCACTGTTCATTCGGTCGCCTCGTGCGCAGCAGCGACCTGGCGTGGATCGGTATGGAATACGACCGGCGACATGTGGGACGAGATGCTGTCGATCAACGTAAAGGCGAACGGTCTGCTTATCGGCGCGATGGCCAACCTGATGGCTCGCGACGAGGTGCACGGCTCGATCGCCCTCGTCGGCAGCATTGCCCATCACGGAGCCATTGGCGAACTGTTTCCCTACATCGTGTCCAAACACGGCCTCGAAGCAATGGTTCGACACGCGGCCTACTCACTTCGGATGGAGCAGATTCGGGTCAACCTGATCAACCCCGGTTGGATGGATACACCGGCCGAAGACGCCGTGCAGAAGAAGTTCCACGACGCTCCCGACGACTGGCTCGAACAAGCCGAAGCGCAGCAGGCCTTCAAGCGAATTCTGAAACCTCAGGAAGTGGCACGAGGGATCTGCTTCATGCTGAGTGGTGAGTCCGGAATGATGTCCGGCGCCTCGATCGATTTTGACCAAACGATGCCCGGGCAGGGTCCGGCAGCACCGTTCGAAGCCGTACCCCGAACCTTCCCGTGGGAGAACTCATGAGCAATTCACTCGTCAAGAACAGCGGTGGAGACGGCGTCCGTCTCGATGTCACACCCGAGTCGGCCGGATGGCGGTTTCTGAGCTTCAGTGTTATCGGTTTGCCGGCCAACGAGACCCACACCGATATCCGCGCTGATCAGGAAACGGCGATCGTTCCTCTCTCGGGTGGGGGTGTCGTCGTCGCCGGGGGCGAACGGTTCGCTCTCGCTCGCGGGAGCGTCTTCACCGAGATGCCCTCGATCGTCTACGTAACGCCTGGAGACAGCATCGAGGTGATCGCTGGCGATGACGGGTTTGAGTTCTCGATTGGCTCAGCGCCAGCTGAGGGCTTGTACCCGACACGCCTGATCACGCCCGAACAGATGAAGAGCGAGGTGCGCGGAGGCGGTGCCTCCCAACGCCAGGTCAACCATGTGCTGGCTCCGCCGGTCGATGCCGAGCGGCTCATCCTGTACGAGGTCTATGTGCCTCGCGGAATGTGGTCGGGTTGGGCGCCGCACCGCCACGATGGTGTCGATGGTGCGCCGTACCTCGAGGAGACCTACTACTTCCGTTTCGACCCATCGAACGGATTCGTGATGCATCGCAACTGGGCGCCCGAAGACGGCTTTGACGAGACCGTCGTCAGTCACGACGGAGACACCGTGCTCGTGCCGAAAGGATTTCACTCGAGCGTGGCGTGTCCGAGTGGGAACATGTTTTTCCTCAACTATCTCGCGGGCGAACTCGTCGACAAGGAACGTTCGACACCACCGTGCTTCGACGAAGGGCACACGTGGATTCACGATGCGTGGGAGAACGGGGATGCAGGAGCGTGGGTGCAACCCGTATTGCAAACTCC
The DNA here is from genome assembly GCA_964610745.1 of uncultured Acidimicrobiales bacterium. GTDB lineage: Bacteria > Actinomycetota > Acidimicrobiia > Acidimicrobiales > SHLQ01 > SHLQ01. Next base: position 103,080 of record CAZSYL010000002.1, on the reverse strand, counting down.
GAACCTGAACAATCCCGGCGGGTTGCCGCCGGACGCGTTTTCTGGCGAGGTCCCAGACGATCCGTATAGCGTCTCGGGTGAGAAGCCGACCGAAGGAGGAAGCTGATATGGCGGGACTAACGACGGGCAAGATCCGGGGCCTTGACGAACTCAGTACCGACGAGGGTGTGTTTGCCGTTCTGGCAATCGATCATCGCGATTCGTTTCGGGACGTCATCGAGGGTGAGGTGACCGACGAGGAGATCACCCAGTTCAAGATGGACCTTGTCGCCGGAGTCGGTCCGCAGGCGAGCGGCGTGATGTTGGAACCCGAGTATTCCTTGCCACAACTGATCGATGCTGGCTCGGTGAAGGGCAGCCAGGGTTTCATGGCCGCGCTCGAAGCACAGGGCTATACACAAGACCCGTGGGCGGGCCCGACCGCAGTCCTAGACCACTGGTCGGTGGCGGCTGCAAAGAAGATGGGAGCGTCCGCGGCAAAGCTGCTGTTGCCGTACCATCCGGACCGGCCGGGCCACTGTGAGCAGCAACGCGCTGTTGTGAGCGAGGTTGCCGCGCAGTGCACGGAGCACGACCTTGCGTTCCTCGTTGAACCGGTCGCGTTCGGTATGGACAACGAGCAGCGTCCTGCACTTGTCCTCGAGACCGTCAGACAGCTGGCCGATCTCCCAATCGATGTTCTGAAACTTGAGTTCCCGGGAAACCTGGACGATCCCGCAGGCTGGGCCGCGGCATGCGAGGGCGTCAACGAGGCTGCTCAGCAGCCATGGGTATTGCTTTCGTCAGGGGTGACCTTTGAGCAGTATCGAGATCAGCTCGTTGCGGGATTCACGCATGGAGCTTCAGGTTTCACTGGAGGTCGGGCCGTGTGGCGTGCTGCTGTTGAAGCTGCACCCGAGGATCGTCAAGACGTAATCACCGGCATCGTGTCCGAACAGTTCGCCGAGTTACGGACACTTGCAAAAGCGATGGCTAAACCATGGCGAACGGTCTAGGTATCTTCTACGCCCGGTGATCACCGCGCCATAGTTTGGCGGCAGTGACGGTTGGGTGAGCTCGATCGTCACTACCCTTGTTTCGATGACGCCCCTTCTCAGGTTTCCAACGAAGTCCCGTCTAGTCAGCCTTTTCGTAGCTCTCGCGCTCGTCGCGGCGGCATGTGGTGTGCCCGACGATGTTGCCACCGAAGATGGTGAGATCACCCTCGACACGTTGACGCCCGTCGAACCGGCAGAGCCGAGCGACTCAACAGACGATGTGGAGACGAGTAACGCCGACACGACCACGACCGTCGCCGAGGATGCTGCCGAGGATGCTGGCGATGACGACACGGAAGACCCCGATGAAGTGGGTATCGACGATGCTGACACAGTCACCGATGGTGACGCTGCCGAGGGTGAGGAGTCGACGGCGACGACCGAAGCTGAGACAACCACGACCACCGAGGCAGCGGAAACCACAACGACGACCGAAGCTGAGACAACGACCACCGAAACGACACAAGCGCCCGCGCCGACTGGCACACAGGCACTGTCAGATATCGACCTCGAGCTTGAATTAGTCGCGTCGCTGTCGAGCCCGGTTGCCTTTGCGACCCGTCCGGGTACATCGGATATTTTCATTGCCGAGCAGGGAGGTCGCATCGTTCGCCTTCCCGAAGGCACGGGCACAGGAGCCGATACGACGCTCGACCTCCGTGGAAGCGTGAGCGGAGGCAACGAACAGGGTCTGCTCGGACTGGCCTTTGCCCCCGGTGGGCAGCGGCTCCTCGTCAACTACACGAATACCAGCGGCTCCACCGTCATTGCTCGTTACACCATGTCGGGGAACAGCGCGGTCTCGCCAGAGATTCTGCTGACCATTCCTCAGCCCTTCGGCAACCACAACGGCGGCCAGCTCGCCTTTGGACCGGACGGCTTCCTTTACATCGGTATGGGTGATGGCGGAAGCGCGGGGGACCCGCAGGGCAACGGTCAGAACCCGAACACGCTCCACGGTTCGATTCTGCGAATCGACGTCTCGGGGGCTACTGGGTACACCGTGCCAGCGAGCAATCCCTTCGTAGACGGCGGTGGCGCCCCGGAGGTCTACGTCTGGGGGATCCGCAACGCATGGCGCTTCGGCTTTGACTCGGTCACAGGCGATCTCTGGATTGGCGATGTTGGCCAGGACAGACAGGAAGAGGTGACGGTTCTCCGCTCGGGTACGGCAAGCGGTGCAAACCTCGGATGGAATCTCGTCGAGGGGACCGAATCCTTCCGTGGTCTCGCGGCGCCGCCGGGACACCGTGGCCCGATCGTGGTGTACTCACATGGTTCAGGTCGCTGTTCGATCACCGGTGGCGAGGTCTACCGAGGGACCGGCATCCCAGGACTGACGGGCACCTATCTCTACGGCGACTTCTGCAGCGGCGAGGTCTTTGGTTTCCGGGCAGGAGGCGCTGGGAGCGCCCAACGTTTGGCCCTGCCTGCGATCGACCGTTTGACCAGCTTCGGCATCGACAGTTCTGGTGAGGCCTATGTGATCAGTCGTGGTGGCGGCATCTTCAAGGTCGTCGCTGGCTAAGACCAGGACAGAGCACCTCTTAGCACTAACGAATTCCCCTGTTTTCGGGGTTCCGCGGGGTCGAATGACCTATTTGAGTTATTTCGGGCCAGTCGACTTTGTGTATATGGCAAAGATTCTCGTGACCTGCTCGAGCTGTTCGGAAGACATTCCGCTTCTCCCCGCGCAGGTGTTTTCCCGCATCTGCACCGACAATGGTGAGGCTGAATACCGCTTTACCTGCACGGAGTGCAACTCGATCGTCGTGAAGCCCACGACGGCGCGGATGGTCGAGACTCTTGAGGCCGCAGGCGTTCCGGTTGAGCTATGGAGCCTTCCAGCTGAGCTGTTCGAAGCTCATCGCGGACCCACGCTCACCCATGAGGATCTTCTCGACTTCCACATCCAACTCAGCGACGATGACGAGGTCGCTGAAGCTATCGAGCAGCTACTTATCTAGGCCCTGGGTGGCGGCTATAGTCGCACACCATCGTTACCCTTCCGATTTCTCCCGAATCAAGACGCCAGATCATCGACCTCGTCGGGCGAACACCGCTCGATGGACCTCTTCGATCTGCCTACAGACGGGTTCGTCCGCCGAGTGACGCGCCGCTCATCGATGATCGTGATCTGTCCCGTTCGGCGGTCACATTTTCTGCTGTTGACGATGTCGTCCTGGCACGCGGTTGGGTGACTGGGATGTCCGGAGAGCCGTCCGGGATGCTCCAGCTTCGTGATAGCGAAGAAGTGGTGACCGAGTACCCGATCGATTCGTGGTTCGTCGAACCCGGGGCGGACTCGCCGAACTTCTTCCAGGTCACCGTCGACCACATTTCGCGCGCTGGGGCAATCGAAGGTCGGGTGCACGTCCCCGATACCTATTCCTCAGAGTGGACTGTTTTGCCCGAGACCGTCGCAGTCGGGCTCGCCGGGACCGAGTTCATTTCAAAATGTGATGCGTGCGGGTGCGAAGAAGCAAGCCCGGTTGGCGTTCGTCATGGTCTAACGATGCAACGCTGCGCAGACTGTGGGCTTGTCTACACCTCGCCGCGCCCAAGTCAGAGCGACGTACTGATTCGTTATAACGAGGACTACTTCCACGACGAGTACCTGGTCAGTCAGGAGGAAACTCCCGCGCAGGTTCAGCACTGGGACAATCTGCTGAACCTCGTCGACGACTACCAGTATCGGGGAGCGTCACTGTTTGAGATCGGCTTCGGCGGCGGCGGATTGCTCGAGCGTGCGCGCGTGCGAGGCTGGGACGCTTCCGGCAGCGATGTCAACGCAGCAGCGGTGAAGTATGCACAAGACCGCGGGCTTCGTGCGCACCACGAGAATGTCGATGAGATCCATGCACTGAGCGAGCAGCACGATTGTGTGATCTCGGAGATGTCGCTTGAACACATGCGGTACCCGCGCCACGCCATCGAGCTCGCAGCCGATTCGCTACGGCCCGGCGGTTGCCTTCTCGTCTACACGGTGTGTTCGGAGGGACGTTCGTTCCGCGAAGAAGGAATGGCTTCGTATCTCGTTGGTCCGGCGGAGCATCTGTTCCTCTTCTCGGCCGACTCACTAACCCGGATGGCGACCGCTGCGGGCCTCGAACTGAAGAGCGTGTGGGTGAGCCCATCGGGTGACGACGTTGGCTTCCTCGCAACGAAGCCACTCGGGTCGTAACGGCCCGTCGTGCAACTGCGTTAGGCCGAACGTCTCCGTGAGCGGAGATACCACCCCGCACCGGTTGCGAGAGCACCCGCGCTGGCCACGAGGGCGCCGGTCTTTGCATGATCGCTGACACCGTCGCCGAGCGACATCGTCGTCGAGAAGGATCGAACCTCCCAATCGCGTTCTGACGCGACGCGGGAGAGACCTCGGTCGGGGTTAACGACGATTGGGTGTCCGACCGCTTCGAGCATCGGGATATCGGTGATCGAGTCCGTGTAGGCGTAGGACTGGCTCAGATCGAGGTCGTGCTCAAGGGCTAGAGCTTCCATTGCATCGACTTTGTACGGGCCGTACGAATAGAACTCGACCTCGCCGGTGTACTTCCCGTTTCGGTCGGTCTCGGCGATCGTGGCGACTGCGCCATCTGCGCCCAGGTGCTTCGAGAGCGGCACGACGATCTCTTCGGGGGAGGCCGAAACCATGAACACCTTGTGTCCTGCCGCTTTGTGGGCATTGATCTCGTCCACTGCCTCGCGGTAGACGATCGGGTCGATCACATCTTTGAGTGCCTCGGTGACGATCTCGGACATGTGCTTCTTATCCCAGCCGGTGCAGAGCCGCAGCGCGTTGTTGCGCATGTCTTCCATCCGGTCGTGGTCGGCGCCGAGGTATTTGAAGACCAGGCGGCCCCAAACCGCCCGTAGTACCAGGCGGGTGTCGAGCAAACCCGCTTCGCGCAGGGTCGAACCAAAGGCGAACAATGCAGCGTCCGCAATCGTTGTTTTGTCGAGGTCAAAGAAGGCCGCAGCGCCAAGGGCGGCCGGTACTTCACGTGCGCCCATGGCTCCACCATATTGCGCAAGGAAGGCCGTCTGGGGTCATGACGGTGCGATCGTGGTCACCCGCATCGGCATGCGGGTGACCACAAGTTCGGTCAGCTACTACGACCACGACCCGCTGCGAAGCCGACGCCGATCAGAAGCATTGCCCCGATGGCGGCGACGAGAATGAGCAGGCCATTTCCTGAGGATTCAGCATCGGTGTCGGCCTGGGCGAGGGTGTCGGGGACGTCAGTATCGATGTCGGTTGAGTCACCGTCGATTGGTTCGGCGGAGTCGTCGCCACCGTCAGCGGCCTCATCCTCGGAAGCGTCGGGGGTGAAGGCAACGACCTGTCCGGTGCCGTTGGTTGGGTCGATGGCGTCTTCGCTGCCGCCTCCGAAGATCGAACCAAGGAAACCGCCGCCACCGCCGTCACGTTCGCAGCTGTAAAGGCCGCCGAGGTCGCTGGCATCTCGGATGTTGGATACATCGCCGAGGGTGTCGTCGAACCCGAACGTTGGGTCAGCGGTCATCTCTTCAGGGTCGATGAACGTGTTGAGCCGTGTCAGGTATGGGGCGGCTTCGCTTTGGTCTACGAGCCAGGGGTGGAGGAAATCGCTCGGGTTGACCGCTTGCGCGTATTCAGTGATGAATGCCTGTCCATCGAAGGCGTTCGCGCGTTGCTGGACGAGGAACGGGTAGTCGTTAGCGCCGCCCGGGAAGAAGGTGATCTCTTCGGTGGCGATCTCCATCTCCGCGAAGTTCGTTGGTACCGCTCGGCTTTCGCCGAAGAGCCAAACCCAGATCGGCAAGTTGGGTTGTGCTGCGACAGCGGTGAGCTGCAGGGGGATCATCGGCTCGGTGCCGGGGTAGGTGATTTCGATGGGTTGGATCGAGTCTGCGGTTTCGCCGTCGAGGAGTCGCATAGCAATAAAGGCCATCTCTCGTTCGACGTAGATGTCGATGAGGGGTTCCATCTCAGGGGTGACTCGGTAGTTGGTGTCGCGGAGCCAGTCGATAAGTGCGTTGGGGTCATCGGAGCCAATGACATCGAATCCGAACGGGCCAACCTCGCCGCTCGCGAAGATGTCGACACCACCATCATCTGCTGCTGCGTCGGCGACTTCGGCGACCGTCAGAGCATCCTGTGCGCACTCAGGCAGATTTGGAGCGATGAGCTGTACGTCGGTCATCGCGTGGAGTTCGTCGAAGACAAGTTGGCCGTCATCGGGCACCTGGAGGTCGTCTGCGCTGATTGCCTCCGGGATCGGGAGGATCCAGGAGAAGTCTTCTGCCTCACCCTGGTAGAGGATCTCGATGAGGGTCGTGATCGTCTCGTCGTCGTTCACGGTGAACACGATTCGTTCGCCGGTTTGGTCGACGGGGGTGGCCTGGCAGAAGAATCCGCCGCATGCGCCCGCTATTCCAGACCATGCCACGATAACCATGCCGATCACCGTGAACGTGAGTGCTGCCTTCTTAAACATGGGAATGCCTTCCGCCGAAGTTTGGGTTCCATTCGGCCATCTCGTTGTTGTGTGTGAGCTTTTACGCTGAGAATCTGAATCTGGTTCCCGAAAATTCCGCGACGAGTTTCACGCTGTCGACTGGGTTCCTTTTTCTCGGCGCGAGATGGCGCTATTCAGCGTTGCTGTGGCCGACCAACACGTTGACCGTGTTGGTGCCAATCTCTTCGACGGCGTAACCGCCCTCCATCACGTAGACGGTGGGCAACCCCAGGGCGCCGAAACGCTCGCCGTAGGTGATGAAGTCATCGGAGCTCAGCTTGAACGAACTGATCGGGTCGGCTTCGTAGGTATCGACGCCGAGCGATACGACGAGGGCGTCAGGCCCGAACGACATGATTCGACGTAGCGCATCGTCGAAGGCTTCGAGCCACAGATCAAATGTCGTCCCCGGAGCCAGCGGGTAGTTCGCGTTGTATCCCTCGCCAGGTCCGCTGCCGGTCTCGTCTGCGTGGCCGAGAAAGTAGGGAAACTCGAACGCGGGGTCGCCGTGTAATGACGCGAAGAAGATGTCCTCGCGGGAGTAGAAGATGTCTTGGGTGCCGTTGCCGTGGTGAAAGTCGACGTCGAGAATGGCAACTCGAGCCGCGCCGTCGTTGCGAAAACCCTGTGCTGCGATGCCTGCGTTGTTGAGGAAGCAGTAGCCACCGAAGTAGTCGGCCGATGCGTGATGGCCCGGTGGTCGACACAAGGCAAAAGCTGACTGGGCTCCGGCACTCACTGCTCGCTGGGCTGTCCGTGCGAGCGAGGCTGCTCCGTGTGCTGCTTCCCACGTCCCGTGTGTAATCGAGGTTTCGGCGGCGAATGCGTACCAGCCGAGTTTGCCGTCGACGTGCGTTGGGATATGCGAGTTCGTTCGCCGAACGGGGAAGCAGGAGGGAATCATGTCGTTGGTCTTGCCGAGCGAGGTCCACTCCGACCACGCCGTGCGGAGAAACTCGACGTACGCGGCATCGTGGACCTGGTTGAGCAGCGCGTCTTCGACCGGCGAGACCTCGACTTCGTCATCGAAGCCCACTGTCTCGAGAGCGGCGTTGATGTAGTCGATGCGCTCGGGAGACTCAAAAGGCCGCACGAGTTCACCGCGATACAGCTCACCTGTCGGAAAGTGCAGGCGATGGGCGTCGCTTCGAACGATTTTCATGTCACACCTCTTGGATTCACACGCTCGACCCTAGCTCGACGCCTCTCGAGGGAGTTCTGATCAGGTCTGAGCTGCGCTCTCGACCTAGTTTGGGCGGGTGAAGCCACTCGATGACATAACGGTGATTGAGGTCGACAGTTGGATGGCGGCTCCATCGTGTGGAGCCATTCTCGCCGACATGGGCGCGACGGTGATCAAGGTCGAACCGCTATCCGGTGACCCGATGCGCAACATGATGCGCCCGCCCAAACTGCCTGACGAGCTGAAGTCGTACGACTACCAGTTCGACGTTTCGAACCGTGGAAAGAAGTCGGTTGCGATCGATATCGGCTCCAGCGATGGCGCTGAACTCGTGCGATCTTTGGTCGCCTCAGCCGATGTCTTCTTGTGCAACCTGTTGAAGCATCGCCAAGAACGTTTCGGCCTCGACCCATCGACGTTGTTAGACACGAATCCCAAGCTGGTACACGCGACGTGCACGGGGTACGGAACTACCGGCCCTGATGCCAAACGCCCGGGGTACGACGTGACGGCGTTCTTTGGTCGATCGGGCTTGTACGACGCTATGCGAGAGGGAGTCGATGGTGATGTTCCGATGGCACGGCCGGCTCAAGGCGATCACACCACTGGGCTTGCTCTGTATGGAGCGATTGTGTCCGCACTGCGTTTGGTCGAGCGAAGCGGCGAGGGACAGGTGGTGGAGTCGTCGCTGTTCGAAACCGCCGTTTGGACTCAGGCGACCGACTACAGCGTGACCGCTGTCGATAAGGCACCGCTACGCCAGCGGGCGCGAGACAGCCAGATTGTCGTGACGGCGAATCGTTATCCCTGCGGTGATGGCAAGTGGATCGTGGTCAACATGGCCGAGGAGTCGGCGTGGCCACTCTTCGCCGAAACGATTGGCGCCTCTCACCTGCTCGAAGACGAGCGGTTTGTGGATATGCGGAGTCGCTTCAGGAACATGCCCGCGTTGGTAGCCGCAGTCGATGAAGCGTTGTTGGAGCGGAGTCGGGACGAATGGGGTGAGGTCTTCGATGAGGCGGGTCTGATTTGGGGGCCGGTTCTTGCCTTGCACGAGGTTGTCACCGACCCGCAGGCGGCTGCGCTCAACATGTTCCCGACACTCGAGAGTCCTGAGATTGGCGCGTATTCCACCGTTGCGAACCCTTTGAAGTTTCACAGCGCCGATGTCGGGCCGCAGGGCCCTCATCCAAAGGTTGGCGAACACACCGACGAGATCCTCGCGGGACTCGGACTCTCCCGGGCAGAACGGGACCGTCTATCAGATGAAGGCATCATCAACGACTAAGCCCAACAAGGTGGTGTTCGAGTGAAGCCGAGACATCCTGACACGAAGCCCATCCTCTTACGCTCAACTTGTCGCCCAGTTCTGCTGTTTGGCATGGTCTCTACTACCGGCACTTCGCAATGTCGGTCTCTCGCTTCTGACCGGCTTTTCTGGCAGAGCTGACCTCTTCCCCCAACTGTTTGTGGCGCGTTCGGACGCGCCGATTGGGAGAGCTTCGTCATGTTCTGGTCTGTTCATGCCACCAAAGGTGGAGTCGGTACCTCGGTCGTTTCAGCATCGCTCGCACTCGAGCTGGCGCTTCGCGAGCCGTGGTCTGCCCGTCACGGGGTCGTGCTCGTCGACTTCGGAGGCGATCAACCCGACATGCTCGGTGTCGACGCCAGCGACCGTCACGGCGTGGTCGATTGGTTGACGTCCTCCGAACCGGTCGAGCTCGCTGCACTCGAAAGCCTCCTCGTTCCGGTGCTGCCCGGTCTGAGCCTGTTGCCAGCTGGCCGTGGTGCGCTTCCGACCGAAGTCGGATCGGTCGACCCGGGACGCATTGCCGAAATGGTGCAAGGTCTGGGTGAGCTCGGAACGGTCGTTGCCGATCTCGGCGTTGTTCGCTCTCAAGCAACCTCGCCCCGAGCGTTGATCGGAACAGCGAGCGATCGACGAACCCTCGTGTTGCGTCCGTGCTATCTCGCTCTGCGACGCGCTACCCAAGTGCCGATCACCTTGGACACAGTGGTGGAAATTTGTGAGGACGGGCGAGCGCTTCGAACGCTCGATGTTGAGGCGGTCGTTGGTACCGCGGTCACCGCTCGACTCCGCGTGAATCCTGCTATTGCTCGTTCGGTAGACAGTGGAACGCTCGTGTCGAAACGGCCGCGAGCCTTGCGACGCTTCGTTGCAGATCTGCTTCACGAGTACTCATCAGAAAACGTACCCATCGGGTTCGAACGATCAGGTCATCGCGAGATGTTCGGGTCGCGTCACGAGGTTGTCGAGTCGTGGTAGCCGCCGACGTGGGGCCGTCCAATGACACGGTGGTTCGCCAGATCCACGAGGCGCTCTGGCGTGACATCGATGACGCAGTTGGCCGCGATACCGCACAGATGCTCGGCCGGATTGACGAGCTCGTCTCGACACTGGCTCCCCTGGCGCCGGCGGAACGTAGAGAAGGGATCGTTGCCGAAGTCCGAGCTCGAATCGATGGGCTCGGGCCGCTTCACGAGTTCGCTGCGGATCCGTCGGTCACCGAGATCATGGTGAACGGTGGAGGCGAGGTGTGGGTCGAGCGGGCCGGTCGGTTGGTGCACACTGGGCGCCGGGTCGAACAGGACGATGTCGACCACTTGCTGCGTCGCCTCGCGGCCCAGTCCGGCCGTCGCATCGATCTGGCAAACCCGAGCGTCGATGTTCGCCTGGCCGACGGTTCGCGGTTGCACGGCATCATTGCGCCGTTGGCGGTGGATGGGCCTTGCATCACGATCCGTCGTTTCACCAACGCCCGGGTGAGCCTCGACGACATGTGTGAACCCGAGGCAGCGCAGCTGTTGCGCCAGGCCGTCGTTGATGCTTCGACAATTGTGGTCGCAGGCGCAACGTCTTCAGGCAAGACGACGTTGCTCAATGCGCTGGCCGATGGGATCGATTCGGAGACTCGCATCATCACGATCGAAGATGCCGCAGAGCTCCGACTGCAGTGCGGTCATGTCGTGCGGCTCGAGACTCGTAATGCTTCTGAAGGCGTGGATGAGGTTGGCTTGCGGACGCTCGTCCGCCATGCGCTGAGAATGCGCCCCGATCGAATCATTTGCGGGGAGATGCGCGGCGCTGAAGCACTCGATCTGATTCAGGCGATGAACACCGGTCATCGTGGTTCGATGTCGACGGTGCACGCAAACACGCCCGCTGATGCGCTACGCCGGATCGAGACGATGATGCTGCTTGGGGATGCTGACCTGCCGCTTGCCGCGATTCGAGAACAGCTGGCCTCGTGCATCGATCTGCTGGTGATGGTGGCTCGACGCCCCGATGGTCGGCGTCAGGTCGCCTCGATCACGGCCGTGCCCGACACGCCGACGAATCAGTGGCAAATGACGACCGAGTACGAGCTGTCTGTCGCAGGTGGTCAGCCATGACGACGCGCCGACCCGCTTCTCGCAGCACGACGCGCCCGTTCCACCGGCCCCGTCCTGGTCGGTTCGGTCGAGTGCGGTCGCCAAATGAACAACTACCCGAAATCGCTCTGCGGCTGGCCCGGATTATCCGGGCAGGTGTTCCGTTGGAGTCGGCGGTCGTACAGGTGGATGAGGATATGGGTCACGAACACCGATCGTTGCGCATTGCCGCCGCGCACGTCTCGGTCGGTCGTCCGTTCGCCGAAGTTGGCCGCGATTGGGCTGCGCACACCACATCTGACGCGGAGCGGCTTCTCGTCGGAGTGATCGAGATGGGGGTAAGCACCGGAGCCGATCTGGCGGTCGCGCTCGATGCTGTCGGCGAGGCCATTCGTGAGGATGTCGACCACGACAAGCGGCGTCGCATTCTGCTGACGCAGAACCAGATGTCGGCTGCGGTACTGGTGGTGCTTCCGCTCGTGTTTGCGTTGGTGGCTTCGGTGACCCGCGGGTTCGTCTATGGCAGCCGACTCGGCGCGGTGTTCCTGGCCGGTGGCCTGGCGTTCGATCTGGTCGGGGTGGTCTGGATTCGACGACTGCTCCGGAGGTTGGCATGAGTGGTGAGTCGATTCTGAAGAAACGAAGGACGGCACGTCAGCTCGCTCACGACCGCGCGACCGGCCTGCCCGCGGTCGTGACATTGTTAAGCCTGGCCACCGCCGCTGGCCAAAGTCCCCGGGCGGCAATCTCATCGGTCTGTGGTCTCACGACTGCCGGGGGAGCGGTGAGTGTCGTTGCGCGGGACTTCGCCGAGGTCGACGAGCGATTGCGACTCGGGGCGTCGCTCGACACCGCGATTCTCGAGACGGCCCGCGGTGGAGGTCCGACCCCCGAGATTGTTCGCGTGCTCGACGTGTTGCGTCGAGCCGAACATGATGGTGGTTCGCTTCAATTGCAGTTTGAGTTTCTGATCCGCGATCTGCGTCGCCACCGGGCCAACGCTCTCGACGAGGCAGCGCAACGGCTCACCGTGTCCCTGCTGTTTCCTCTCGTGCTGTGCATCCTTCCGGCCTTCGTCCTGTTGGCGATTGCACCACTGCTGGTCGAAGCCCTTTCGGGTCTTCCGACCTGAAAATCCAATCGTGCGAGCTGTTGCTCGCAAGTCTCGGCCCAGCGCATTCAGCGACTGCAGGCCCAATCAATGAACTACTGAAAGTGAGCAACGATCATGTTGCAAACAACCATCGCTCTTCGCCTGGGTCACGCCCTTCGCAGTCGGCTCGTCGACGACCGGGGGCAATCCACCGCCGAGTACGCTCTGCTCCTTCTCGGCGTCGCCACAATTGCTCTAATTGTGGTGACTTGGGCTTCAGGAACAGGGAAGATAGCCGAGCTTTTCGATGCCGTGATCGACTCGATCATCGGTCGCGTCTGATGTGGCGCAGCGGCGAGGGTCAGGGCCGAGCTCGGCGAGACCTTGGAGACGATCGAGGTCAGGCCACTCTGGAAATGGCGCTGATCCTCCCGCTGCTCGTGTTGTGTGTTGCGGGCATTGTGTGGGTTGGTCAGTTGATGACCATGCAGGTTCGGCTTGAGAACGCGGCGCGGGAAGGTGCGAGGGCCGCGGCTGTCGAGCCGGAAGCGGCATCGGCTGTAGCGACCGCGGCAGCGAGACGTTCGGTCGGCGAGGCAATCGTGTCGACGAGCGTGGGCACCGAGTTCGTCACGGTGACCGTGACCGCCGAAGTCGATGGCGTGCCGATCATTGGAATTGGAGGGCGAACGCTAGAGGCCGATATCGCCATGCGACGAGAGGACATCAACGGCCCGTGATGTTCTCTCCCAGATCAGGAGGACCCCACTCCATCCTGATTGGGGTCAGGTCTCACTTTCACTGCATATTGATTGGGGTCAGGTCTCACTTTCACGCACTTGCCCTCAGGCTGTTGAATTCACAACGGTCGTCGCTCGTTAACCGCTGTCGACAGTCGGGCTGCCAAGGTGATGAAGTCCGAGGCTGCACACCCAAACCGTTGAGTTTCGGCTGATCAACGTCGCAGCAAGTGAAAGTGAGACCTGACCCCGTAGGGACTATGGGTGAAAGTGAGACCTGACCCCATTTCGCCACAGCGAGCTTGGTTGCGGGCTACTGGTCTTACCCGTCGGTCTGGTCGTCTTCGTCGCTAGTGTCTTGCTCGGCGCGTCCAAAGGCGAGGCTGCCGCTCGTGAAGCTCGTGCCGTAGGTGGCGGCGAGACTGACAACCTGGTTGAACGCGTCGACGACCTGTGACACGTTGAGCTCGCTGAGTGGGTGGATGAATGCGCTCCATACGTAGTCGCCAGAGATTGCGTAGCGGGCATCGAGAGCCCGGTCGAAGTTCGCACGCAAACATTCCATCGCCAGTTCTTCGTCCATCGCCGCGGCTTCACCGACCGGGGTCATGACCCGCATCCGGTTGTGCACCTCGTCGGTGAGCACGATGACGCTGTGCCCGTAGTAGTCGAACTGCCAGCGACCGAGGTCGCTGTGATGTATGGCGTCGGCATGCTCGCGAATCATGGCATCGAGGCGTTCGTTCGTCATCGTCATGGCATTCTCAGTATGGCCGGGCTGTCTCGAGCTGAGAGGCATAGGGCGCGGAGTTGGTACGGCATGGCGATGCGCATCGTTGCCCAGTAACACTTAGTGCTGTGAGTCCAACTCTTCTCCCAGCGTTGGGGACAAAGGGGGGCGTGATGAAGATGAATCGACATTTTTCCCACAGTTCGTCGTCTTTTAACCAAAGTCGCTGGACAGAGAGTCTCATTCACACAAGGATGCGATTAGAACCAACCTTTGGAATGAAACGGGGAGAAAATGAGACTGAAAGCTGCGGGCCTAGCGCTCGCTCTGGTGGGCGCACTGGTTGCCACTGCACCAAATGTGTCGGCCGAGGGCGCACTGACGTGTGGAGGTCAAGAGGTGACGATCCTCGTCGAGGAGTCCGGCATCCTCACGGTAGGTACTGATGGCGACGACGTCATCTTTGGATCGCTCGGTCCCGATGCCATCAACGGCGGAGCGGGCAATGACACGATATGCGGACATTCCGGTGACGACATCCTCATTGGCGGTCCGGGCGACGACCGCATTGAAGGCGGAAACGACAACGACATCGTCCAAGGCGGAGCGGGCAACGACACCCTCTTCGGTGGGAACGGCGACGATGTGCTCCGCGGCGCCCAGGGCGACGACATCGTGCTCGGCGAAGCCGGTAACGATGAGCTTGAGGGTGGCGGCGGTGATAACACGTTGTGGCCCGGACCGGGCGAGGACAGCGTCACCGACGGAGCGAGGGCTCCGGTTGGTGATCCACCACCACCGGTCGACGAACCCGGCGATGGAGGAGGAGACGACGGTGCTCCTGCTGGCGCTCCGTTCGATCTGACGATCCTTCACATCAACGACCACCACAGTCATCTCGAAAGCGACTCGGGTGATCTCGAACTTCCAGGCGGCGAAACCCGCGTGCAGTTCGGAGGCTTCCCAAGCGTTGTATCGAAGATCGACGAGCTGGCAGCCAACGCAAGCGGTGAGGTCGTCAAGGTTCACGCTGGCGATGCGATTACCGGCACGCTCTTCTTCAGCCTCTTCGGTGGAGAAGCCGACGCGGCGCTCATGAATGAAGCCTGCTTCGATGTGTTTGCTCTCGGCAACCACGAGTTTGATAGCTCCGACCAGGGTCTGGCCGATTTCCTTGGTCACCTCAATGGGTCCGACAGCTGTCAGACCTCGACGCTTGGCGCAAACGTCATTCCCGCACCGGGCACACCGCTCGCTCCTAATGGCGACAAGATCTTTGACGACAACGTCATCATCGAATACGAAGGCGGCGAGCGAGTCGGCTATGTCGGCATCAACATTGCGGGCAAGACGCAGAACTCTTCGAGCCCACTCGACACGACAGAGTTCCTCGACGAGATCGAGACCGCTCAGGCGCAGATCGATCTACTCAGTGCTGCGGGCATCAACAAGATCGTGCTCGTCACGCATATTCAGCTTGCGAACGACCTCGACCTTGCATCGCAGGTCAGCGGCGTCGACGTCATCGTCGGCGGCGACAGCCACTCGCTCCTCGGCAACTTCGGGGATCTCGGACTCAACACCAGCGGTGAGTACCCACAGCGGGTAACCGACGCTGATGGAAACCCGGTATGTGTTGTTCAGGCCTGGCAGTTCAGCTGGGTTGTCGGTGAACTCAACGTCAGCTTCGACGAGGACGGGGTTGTGAGTAGCTGCGAAGGAACACCACATCTTCTGCTCGCAGACTCATTTCAGCGTGAGCCATCAGAGGATGCCGATCGTGAGGAACTCACCGGTGAGGCTCGCGACGAGGTCATTGCCTTTGTCGAAGCAACGCCTGAGCTCTCGATCGTCACCCCTGACGCCGACGCAGCTGCGGTGCTCGATCAGTTCTCCGGACAGGTCGAAGTGCTTCAACAGCAGGTGATTGGTGAGGCGACTGAGGATCTTTGCCTCGAGCGCATTCCCGGTCAGGGTCGCAGCCAGATCTGCGACGTTGCCGATACAGCTGTCAACGGTGGCGACATCCAGCAGCTCGTTACCGATGCCTTCCTGGCACGCTCGTTCGAAGCTGACATAGCTATCCAGAACTCCGGTGGCATTCGTATCGACATTCCTGAGGGTGATATCACGATCGCCGACGTCTTCGAGCTGTTGCCGTTCGCGAACACGATCGTCAACCTTGAGATGACCGGCGAGGAAGTTGCAGCGGTTCTCGAAGAGGCGGTCGCCTTCTCGATCGATCCCGATGGATCGACCGGTGCGTACCCGTATGGTGCGGGCATCCGCTGGGACGTCGATTTGAATGCAGCCGACGGTGAGCGCCTCTCCAACATCGAGGTGCTCATCGACGGCGAGTTCGTTGCGCTCGATCCCGCTGCCACCTTCACGGTGGCGACGAACAGCTTCACCGCTGGCGGTGGCGATGGCTACTTCACCTTCGAAGCAGTCGCTGAAGACGGTCGTCTAGAGGACACGCTCCTCGAGTACGCGCAGATCTTCATCGACTACATCGAACAAGATGTCGAAGGTGTCTTGTCGGCTCCTGAGAACTTCTCGACGCAGAGCATCGTCCCTCTCGCCGAGTAAGTAGCACGTTGTTTTTCGGGGTGCCTGCGTCGTCGAAACGACCAGGCACCCCGAGACAAATCCCTGGTGACTAGTTCTTTGGCGCTAGCTCCAATGCTTCCTGACAGCGTTGTGGTTACTCCGTACAGTGCAAAGGGTGGGACGGCCGGAGCGAGCGAATGAGAAACGTGGCTCGAGCGGGCTCGCGTTCTCCGACGATGGCGTTGGATACCCGCTCGTGTTCTTGCACGGACTTGGCGGATCTCGTTCCCAGGCACAGGCAGCGATTGTGGGCGTTTCGGGCGTTCGGCGAATCGTGATCGACGCGCCAGCACATGGCGAGTCGGCCCGGTCGGCGGTACCGCTCAGCTTCGGTTCGTTCGCCGATGCGATGGTCGACCTGCTCGATGAGCTCGATGTTGAGCGAGCCATCTTCGGTGGTATCTCCATGGGTTCGGGCATTGCGCTACGAATCGCGCTGGACTTTCCTCAACGCGTATCCGGACTTGTGCTCGTTCGCCCAGCCTGGACCGACCAACCTGGACGTCCACACCTCGACATCATCGCCGCCATGGGCGCCTGGATCGATCGCGACGGGGTCTCCTCCGCTCGCGGCATCCTCGAATCGGACGGCCGCTTTCAGGAGATCGAGGCGACGGTTCCACTTGCCGCAGCGAGCATTGCTCGGACCATCGACGGCGTTGAGGAGACCGGTCGACCCGATGTTCTCGGTGCCATGGTCGACTCCCATCCAATCGACGACCTTGCCGACCTCGCAGCCGTAACTCAACCGGCGCTCGTCGTCGCCACCGAGCGCGATCCCTTGCACCCGACTGAGATAGCGGACGAAACCGCCGTGGCACTACCCAACGCAACCTCGCTGCTCGCCCCCGCTCGTTACATCGAGCCGCACGCCCACCAGGACTTTGTCACCGATGCGATCAACTCGTTCATTGCGTCGGTCGTTGCCAACGAAGAAGAACCAACAGGAGACCGACCATGATCACGAAACGTGTGACCACCGAACAGATCCTCGAACGCCTCGCGAAGAAGAAAGAGGCGGGGCTGCCCATCATGATCTCAAGCGCCGGATCGGGACTGGTGGCCAAACTGCTGGAGAAGGCTGGCACGGACTGCATCAACACCTTCTCGGGTGCGCGGCTGCGGTCTAATGGCATGGGCACGATGGCGATGATGTGGCCGATCCTGGACTCGAACAAGCAGACCCTCGACTACACACGCGAAGACATCATGCCCGCGCTCAACGGAGACGCGTTCGTGTGCGCATGCATCAACGCGAACGATCCGTTGCGCGACATGCGCATGGTGCTCGCCGACCTTAAGGCAATGGGTGTTCAGTCGGTGTCCAATATTGGCCCGTCGATTAGTTACGTCGATCACGATTCGGAGATCTACAAGGTGTTGACCAGCGCGGGTATCACGCTCGACAACGAGATCGAGATGCTCAAGCTCGCCAAGGACGAGATGAACATGGTGTCGATCGGGCTTGCGTTCACCGAAGAGGACGCCCTGCGGATCTGCGAGGAAGCACAGCCGCACGTCTTCTGCTTTCACGCCGGCACGACCAAGGGCGGCCTATCCGGATACGACAACGGCATTGACCTGGAAACCACCGCGGCCAACACCGAGGAAGTGCTCGTGAAGTTGCGCGAGGTCGCACCCGACACGCTTTTGGTTTGTCATGGAGCGGCCATGGAGACCGTGGAAGACGCGCAGTACATGCTCGATTGCACCTCGGCCGACGGGTTCTGGACGGGCTCATCCACCGAGCGTCTTCCCATTGAGAAGGCCGTGACCGAGGCCGCCGAAGGCTTTGCGAGTCTGCGATACACCGACAAGTCCTAGGCGCGTCGCGCCAACGAATAAGCACACATGATCAGCAGGGGGAACGAATGACGACAGTTGCAATTCTGGCCACGATGGATACCAAGGCAGCGGAGGTCAAGTGCCTCGTCGATGCCATCGAAACCGCGGGCGGTACACCTCACATCATCGACATCGGGGTCGTGGGAGGCACCGATCAAGACGTCGACGTCACCAACAGTGCCGTTGCCGAACGCGGTGGGACATCCCTGGCCGACCTTCGAGTCAACCCATCGCGCGAAGTGGCATCGGCCGTCATGGTGGCTGGTGCCATAGCGATCACCACCCAGCTCGTCGCTGACGGCAAGATCGACGCAATCATAGGCCTGGGTGGAACCCAGGGAACCAACAACGGGTCTCAGGTGATGCAGGCGCTCCCGTATGGGTTTCCAAAGATCATGGTGTCGACCATGGCCTCGGGCGACACCTCGCCGTACGTCGGGATCAAGGACATCACGATGATGTTCTCGGTGAGCGACATTCTGGGTGTCAATCCACTGCTGCGTCAGGTGCTCTCGAATGCAGCAGCAGCGGCTGTTGGTATGGGAGCTGTCCCTCGGACGGGTCTGACCGAACGCACCCGCCCGGTCGTGGCCATCACCAACCTCGGTGTACTCACGTCCGGGACCATGCGCGCAATGGAACGCCTCGACGCCGCAGGCTACGAGTCGATCGTCTTTCATGCAGTCGGCTCGGGCGGTCGTGCCATGGAGCAGCTGATGCGCGAAGGCGTCATCGATGCGGTCTTCGACTACGCACTTGGCGATCTGAGCGACGCCGAACTTGGCGGGTTGCGCGCTTCTGATGAAGACCGACTCACCGTTGCGGCCGAGCTTGGTCTGCCACAGGTGGTCGTGCCCGGCGGGACCGACCACATCGGCATCATGCTCGACGGACCTAACGAAGTCCCCGACAGGTACGCGAACCGTACCTACACGTTCCATAACCCCGTGATACTCGTTCCGCGCACAAGCGCCGAGGAACTGGCTGGCGTCGCTTCGGTGATCGGCCAGCGTCTCGCAAACGCTGGTGAGAACACGGTCGTGATGGCTCCAACCAATGGTCTCAGCAGTTATTCAGCGTCAGGTGGCGCTCTCGTCGACGCGGATGCCGATCGTGCTTTGCTCGACGCTCTGCAGGCGGCTCTCCCAGACTCGGTCAGCTACATCGAGATCGACGCCGGGGCAGAAGACGATGTCTTTGTCGACGCCGCTGTCGATCAACTTGTTTCGCTGATGGGAGCCTCCACCAAGTGAAGAGTAGATGGAACGGTAGCGATGCCCCTACCGGTGATCCCCTCGACGTGCGCGCCTACAGCTCGCGCCTCATCGGCAGCGACAGCGCGCTCGTGCTCCACGGTGGGGGAAACACGTCGGTCAAGGCAATCTCGGCCGACCGGTTCGGCGAAGATCACGATGGTGTCTTTGTAAAGGCCAGCGGTTTCGACCTCGCCACGATGGGGGTCGAAGGGTTCACCGGGATGAAGCGCGATCTCGTGACGCGACTGGCTGATCTAGACACGCTCAGCGACCCCGACATGGTCGCCGAACTCTTACGAGCCCGGTTCGTTCCAACCGCCAACAACCCCTCGATCGAAGCGATCGTGCACGGGCTCATTCCATACACGTTTGTTGATCACACACACGCTGACTCGATCGTCACGGTCTCGAATCTGCCAGACGGCCAAGAGCGCCTGGCGGACATCTTTGGTGATCGTGTCCTCGTGCTTCCCTATGTCATGCCGGGCTTCGTCCTGGCCAAACAGTTCGCGTCGGTGATCGATCAGCTTGGCGATATCGATGGTGTCGTCTCCTCGCATCACGGTCTATTCACCTTTGCCGACGATGCTCGTGAGAGCTATGAGATGACGATCGCCCTCGTCGACAAGGCCGAGCAACATCTCTCCGAGAACTTCGGGCCTTCGATTCTCCGACCGATCGAACCTTCCGATGCCCTCATGGTCGCGACGGCGCGTCGGTGCGTCTGCGAAGTAGCCGGGCGGGCGCAGATCTCGCTTCCGGCTACCAACATCGACCCAGAGTCGGTGGAGGCGGTTGGCGACATGGTGAGCCGCGGTGTGCTCACGCCCGAGCACGTCATTCACAACAAGCCATTCCCCGCCATCTTCGGCGACGACCTCGAAGCTTCGGTGGCTGACTTCAGAGATCGATACAACGCATACGTCGATCGGGCGAACGATCCGAATCTCACCAGGCTCAGCCCTCACCCGCACTGGGGAATGTTCGAGGACGGGTCGGTGCGCTCGTTCGGCCCGAACGCCAAGCGTGCTCGAGTTTCGGCCGATGTTGCAGCGACCACGATGCGGGCCATGGGTCCAGCGGTTGAAGTCGGAGGTTGGGAAGGCTTGACCGAAGAACAACTTCGCGAACTCGAATACTGGGAACTGGAGCAGGCGAAGCTTCGTCGTCAACCTGCGCCGAAAGTGCTGACCGGCAAGATCGCCTACGTCACCGGTGCGGCTTCCGGGATCGGTCGAGCATGTGCCGAAGAACTCGCGTTGCAAGGTGCGGTCGTCATCGCTGCCGACATCTCGAATTCGGTGACCCAATTGACGGACGATTCAATCGCCGGACGGATTGTCGATGCCACCGATGCTGAGATGGTGGAGCGCTCGCTCGCCCAGGTCGTCCACGACTACGGCGGCCTTGACATCATCGTGTCGACCGTCGGCATCTTTCAGACCGGTCAGCGTGTCGAAGACCTCGATGATGCGTCCTGGTCTGCCTCGATGCAGGTAAATCTCACATCGCATCAGATGCTCGCCCGTGCGGCGATCCCATATTTACGTCACGGCGTCGACCCGGCGATTGTGTTCGTCGCATCGAGGAATGTGACCGCCCCCGGTGCCGGGGCTGGGGCGTACAGCGTCTCGAAGGCCGGACTGACCCAGTTGATGCGCGTGCTGGCGCTGGAGCTCGCCCCCGAAGGGATCCGCGTCAATGCCGTCCACCCAGATGCTGTCTTTGACACCGGTCTTTGGACCGACGAGGTGCTGGCCAACTCGGCCAAGCGCTATGACATGACGGTCGAGGAGTACAAGACACGGAATCTCTTGTCTGCCGAAATCACATCACAGGATGTGGCTCTCGCAGTCACTGCCCTCGTCGATGGCACGCTTTCGAAGACGACTGGCGCTCAGATCCCAATCGACGGTGGCAACGAGCGAGTGATCTAACAGGGCGTACGGGCCACGGGCCGCTCGAACCTGTTGCCCTATGAGCCCTTCGAGTTAAGAGCTTCGGCCGCTGGAGCTGGAGCAGGGTCCGCCAAGATGTGCCCAATGCGCGATGGCGTCTCTACGATGGGTGCTCCACCGAGCGAGGAAGGGCAAGACGATGGAAGCGACCAACTCGAAACTGAAGGCGACGCTGAACCTCCAACGCAAGGCAGCGCTAACGGGCGGCGGCGCGATCGATCACGCAGGACGCGTCGAAGTCGTGGCTATGGAGAACTTCGATATTTCCGAGACGATCTTCGGCGCGCTCTCCGGCCTCCCGAAGATGTTCATGGAGGAGAAGCTTGCAAAGGACGCGATCTGGAGTGCGGACGCGTCACTGGCGCTCGACGCGGCATACGACGAGTTCGCGCATGGTGCACCAGCACCTTTGGTCGATCAGACGCTCATCGACTTCATGGTGACCGAATGCGATTTCAGCATGGAGCACGCTGACGGCAGCTTTCTCGAACACCTTGTCTTTTGCCACGACTACGCTGCTCGCTACTACCAGGAGTATTCGCCCAACATCGCCCTTCTGCACTCGATTCTGGGGACAGCGACGAACACCTTTGCGATGGATGCAGCCAAAATTCCGGCTCTCAAGGAGTTGCTCACCGACCTCGAAGCCGAACAGATCGAGGTGTTCCCCTCAACTCTGCGCCTCTTCTATGACGGCTTCTTTCTCGACGAACTCGAACGAAATATCGGTCGTCTCGACAAGATCGATTCACTTCAGCTCAACCGTGTCATCGACAACGAGCCGCTTACGATCGATGCCGAGAGCATGTGGATCAACCTCAACTTCCACCTGATGCACTTCGTTGACTTCATGCCGGTGGCGAACTGGTCGATCCATCGGGCCGACCCACTGGTCCAGATGTTTGCTCGGCTGTCGAGTCTGCTCGACCGAGCCGGCCAACGACAGGCACAGGTGCAGGTCTCGTTTCCAACATCGACGCAGCGACCGGTCGACGAGGCCCGCACCCCGTTCGGTCGTGTTGCCGGGATCTTGCCACCCGCGGTCACGATGAAGCTCGCAAAGAAGTCGATCAACGATTACTCCGAAGCCGCAGGCCACGACCTCTCCTACCGCATCAACTGGAAGCGCTAGCCCATGTGAAAAATGTCACAGACAACCTGACCCCTTTTTCCAAAAAGGGGTCAGACCCCTTTCTTCGTTTTGGGGTACGACCCCTTAGACGGGGAGTGCTACGACGACGGTGTTGTCTTCGTAGCTGGCGATATCGGGGTTGAATGCGCCTCCGCAGGTGATGAGGATGAGGCGCTCCTCGCCGGACTCGTTGAAGAGGTCCGAGATGGGGAGCTCCCACTTGTCGTAGTCAATGACCGACTCGACCACGTACTCGAGATCTTCACCATCGCGTTCGATTGTGAATCGTTCGCCGGGTTCTAGATCGACGAGGTTCTGAAAGACGCCGTTCTGGCCGTTGTATGCAATGTGTGCGGCAAGAACGGTGGAGCCGCGCCCACCATCGACTCCCGCACCGAACTCGTACCAACCAACCGTGTCGGCATCTGGTACTTCGAGTTCGCCGTTGTCTTCGAGGCCGACCGGTTCGATCGGTGCACCAATGACGCCGAGCGAGGGAAGGTTGATCGCTCGTGGTTGTTCACCGATCGGGTCCCCGACGCCAGCGAGGGCGATCTCGGGAAGGGCCGACGAGAGTTCGGTGACCTGGCTCGCAAGTGGTGACAATCCTGGTCGTTCGTCAGCGGCGGCGTCTGGCGAAGCATCGGCGTCAAGACCTTCGATTTCCGTTCCCGCATCGTCAGCGACAGCCGCAACGGCTGAATCTTGCGAAACCGTCGTCGAGGAGATCACATCGGCCTGACCGCCGCATGCTGCGATGGTCAGGCCGAGTGCCAGCGTTCCCAAACAGACACGGATGCGGAGACGACCGAGTGGAGGGCGTTCCAAAGAGACCGGGTTGAACATGTTGAGGATCACTTTCGGCTGGGGGGACGGGAGAGACGTTGCGAATCGAGAGCGGTGATCACACCGAGGTCCAGACCCCGGAGGGTCTGGACCTGGGGGAGAAACGTGCCTGGACTATGACTTGTTGGTGGCCAGCTGGCGGGTGCCAGCGACTCCAGCAAGTGCAGCTGCGGCGAGTGCGATAGCAGCAACGAGTGGGAAGCTGTTCGATTCGACCGGGCTGTTGCCCGTGTTCACCACGTTTGGCACAGCGCCGAGACCGTCGATGACCTCGGTGAGCACCGTGAGGCTGTCGCCGTCGAGCGAGCCAACAGCGTAAACAATGAGGGACGAACCTTCTGCGATTGGAAGATCGGCTGGACCAATGACGACAGGTTCGGTCGTACCGGTCGGCACGACCTCGGCCGAGATGGTTCCAGCTGCAAGGTCAGCCGAACCTTCGGCGCCGTTGGCGACGTTCGTGAAGGCAGCCGAGCCGTTGGCAAGGATGTCGACCGCAGGTGCAGCCGCGGTGTGGCGAACCACGATACGGCCACTACCGGCTGCGATCGTGGTGGTGTCGTTGGCGAAGATGCTCACGGTTGGCGTGCCGTCAGCATCGAGGTGCGCAATCGCCGTGATGTTGCCCGAGGTTGGAATCGCGAGATCGCCAACATCGATGGCCACTGTGTCGGTGCCGGCGAGGAGGACTTCCACGCCGCCGAGGGTTGTGCCGGCGAAAGAAGAAAGATCCTGGGTATCGCCGAATGAGAAGTCAGGGATAACGACTTCGCCGCCAGCTGCGACGTCGACGTCGGTGTCGGGAATGCCATGGATGAGATGGACCCGGGCTGAGTCTTGGGCTCCGGCGACGCCAGCAGGTAGCAGCACGGTGGCCAGGATGGCGAGTACGAGTAGAACGCTTTTGCGCATTTTGAGTCTCCAGTTGTGAGGGATGTCCGTTGCTACGACGGACACGCACATTTCGGATGCGCGAGAGTTGCGTCTGCGTGTGCGCGAATCATCCCCTGGCTAAGAGAACAAAGGGCTGGAGAGCGATCAGATTTAGTGCGAAAAACCTGTTAGAGGAGCGCTTGGACAATGCCATCGGCGAAGCGACGAGCCATATCTCCGGTCGAGAGTTCGGTACTCGCAAGCTCCGCCGCAGCGCTCATTTTCTGCAATCGTTCGGTGTCGTTGAGCAAGTCGGCTGTGACCTTGGCGAAGTCCAACGGAGTGGCGTGCGCTGGTGTGACCAGACCGTTGACACCATCGACCATGTATTCGATTTCAGGGCTGTGATAATCGATATCGGTGGTGATAGTTGGTATGCCCATCGCGAACGCGTCGACGATGTTGAGTCCGACAAGTCCGGGCATCAGCTGCACCGACGCGACGCTGCTAAGAGCGACTTTCTCATCGCCGTAGCAAGAGCCGAGATGATGGAACCACGAGTGGCGATCTGCAGCCCGACTCATGAGATGTCCCGAGCTCCCATCGCCGATCACGAGCATCTCGAAGTCTGGGATGAGCTGGCGGAGGTATTCGGCGGCATCGATCACAAATTCGGGGCGTTTGTGCCCGTAGACACCACCGAGATAGAGCGCCACTGGGCCGTCACCCATCTTGAGCTCGGCTCGAACCTGCTGGTCGATATCGGGAGGCAGCGACATCCGCACGTTGTGGATGCTCTCGGTGTCGGTTGAGTTCATGACCGGAGTGACGTTTTCGGGATTCATACCGAAATCGACTGCTGCTTGAGAGGAGAGGTCGTTGTAGGAAAAGAACCAGTGCGCTCTACGAGTCATCGCCCGCTTGAGCCCTTCCCCCGCAGAGCCTTCGATCGAGGACTGAAAGTTGCGGCCATGACCCCAGAAGGCGTGCCGCGTCCGAAAAAGGCGTTGACCATAGGACAGGAAGAGGTTGAAGAGCTGTTTCGTTGCCTGTTCGGTGATGATCAGGTCAGATGCGCGCGCGATGTCGAATCCTGACTGCCACAAGAGTGTGTGGCCCGCGAGGTCGATTGACCGGAAATCACGAGTTTCCGCCCAGGAGAGACTCGCGCGGTCGCCCTTAGCTTCGTCTTCAGGGAGTCCGCCACCCATGACGAGACGAAGATGGATGCCCTTTTGGGAGAGGTTGCGTTCCAGCTCCCGGAAGAACTGCAACCGGTATTGGTGGCAGTTCTTCAACATGATGGTGACGACCGGTTCGTGAATCGTCTCGGCAAACATAGAACCCCTCGCTGGGCGAGGGCGTCCCCTCAATTAATTGGCTTCGTTTCCCGCGCACCGCAAATTAGTAGAGGTCTCTGGACCCTCCAAAACAATCTGGGGATTCTTACCCAGCTCTGAACGCCTAGCCGCAAGTGTCGAGAAGTGTGCCTCCGGGGTCATTCGGCCCTAGCCCGTGACTTTGATCAGGACGGATACTTGTTTTGTGCATGACGTCTCCACCACGCGAATTCGCGTCAAACTAAAGCAGTGATCAGCTCGTTCCTCAGGCGGCACATGGTCCTATGGTTCTGCGCGCTCGGCATGATTCTGGCCGCTTGTTCAAGCGAAGCAGACGGAAGTATTGGGGTCTCGGCAAACGAGCAGACGGTCGAAACCCTTCGCCCGGCCGAGAGCGACGTTACGACCGTCCCGCCCGCCGATACTGGCGATGATGACGAGAATGACGAGGACACCGAGGTCGACGACGCCACCGGGGACGACGCTGACGGCGAACTCGACCAACTGGACGGGGGCGACGAGATTGGGGACCTTCCCGAGTTCGTGGACGAGCCGAGTCCGCCCGTTGGCTTGACCGTTGTCAATACAAACGAAGGAACGATCGAGATTGCCTGGGATCCATCGCGCGAAGACGGGGTTTCGCGCTACGAGGTCTTGCGGTCAGGTGCCGGTGGCGGTTCAGATCGCTTCGAGGTCTCCGGTACCACGTTTGTGGACACTGGACTCAACGACGGCGACGTCTTTAGCTATCGGGTCGTTGCGCTCCGCGGCTCCCAAGCAAGCGCACCCAGCGAACTTGTAACCGCCCAGGTTGGGGTTGACACAAATGCGCCGCGACGACCGGGCCGTCCCGAGATCGTCGAGACCGAAGTTGGTCTGACCCTCACCTGGATGCTCAGCGAGGATGTCAGCGGTATCGCAGGTTACCTCGTCACCCGAGAAATCGATGGGGTGGCCGTCGACATCGAGGTACTCGGCAACGTCAACACCCTCCAAGATGATGTCGCAGCGGGCACTGTTGCGACCTACACCATTCGAGCGGTCGACACGTCGGGCAATGTAAGCGAGCCGAGCCGAAGCACGACCCTTCTCACCGGGACTCCAGCAGACAATGTCATCGTGGTGGTCTCGGCGGAGTCCGACGCTGGAAACACCCCCGCGACCGCTCGCCTCGAACGGGAGTTACTCGATGCCGGCTACACGATCTCGTGGTTTGAGGACGGTCTATTCGATAGCAACATCACCACGAGCGACGATCTTGTTCTCCTGCTCGGCGATGTCGAAGGCGATGGCTTTGACTGGAACATCTTCAGCACGGACGCCACTGTCATTGGGCTGAAGGGCAGCTTTGTTCAAGCGGGTGGAATCATCGACACCTTGCCCAAGGTTGATCGAATTGGGTCGGTCATCTACGACCCGCCGACGAAAGAGCCGCGGACGGTTGGCATCTCGACAGCCTTGCCAGCCCGCGTCGTCTTCCTGCCAACGAACGAACAGATTCCAGACCTCGACGTCTGGGCTCGCGCCTCTTCATCTTCGACCAGGGCAGTCGCTGGCATCATCCCCGAAGGCGCCATCCTTGCAACCGGTGACGAGGCACCCGGGTGCCGAGCGTTCTTCCCTGGCAATCGTGTCAGTCTCTCGGAGACGACCGAGGCAGGTTATGACCTTCTGGTCGAGTTCGTTGGCGACGTCGACGCCGCCTGCGGCTGACCTGTCCGCTCGGTTAACCGAGGATTGTTTCGAGCAGAGCAACTGCGGCTGCCTTGTCGAGAGGCTCGTTGCCGTTGCCGCACTTGGGTGACTGGACACACGACGGGCAACCGTTGGAACACTGGCAACTTCGAATCGAGCCGAGTGTCGCGGCTAGGTGACGGTCCCGCTCTTTGAAACCGAGTTCGGCCACTCCTGAGCCGCCGGGGTGAGCGTCGTAGATAAAGATGCTGGGACCGCCTGCGCCGCTGTGCCACGGTGTGGAGACTCCACCGACGTCCCAACGGTCGCAGATTGCGAAGAGCGGCAACATGCCGATGCCCGCATGCTCGGCTGCATGCAATGCGCCCGGAACTGCTGAGGCCGCGATGCCCGCAGCCTCGATAATCCCAACGGGAACCACATACCAAAAGGCTCGGGTGTGCAGTGTCGAAGGCGGGAGATCGAGCTTCTCATTGCTGAGGATGCGGCGGCTGCGAACCTCGCGTCGTTGATATCCAGTGACCTGGCTTGTCACTTGAACCGAACCAGCGAAGACCTCAACCCGGTCATTTCCTGAAGGGATGCCGACAGGGCCGTGATCATCGGCCTTCACGACGGAGATGTCGATGGTGGAACGAGGTTGGGTGTACTCGTCACCATCGGAACTCTCGACGGTTGCCACGCGATCTTCGAGGTCGAGGTCGGTGACGCGGTAGGGCTTGCCCTGATGTAAATAGATTGCGCCAGGGTGGGTGACCGAACAGGCACGGGCTGCGTCGACCGTGCCGACGATCGAACCGTCTTTGCGAACAATCTGGAGTTCGTCGGCGCTACCTGACCGAAGCCCGATGCCACGTGATGGTCGTCCGCGTTCGGCATAGACCGCCAGAGGCGAACCCGTGCCGGACGGCTTGAGGAGTAGAGAGTCATCTACGACGAGGTCGCGAACACCATCGTCGAGCGAGTCGCCCCAATAGGCATCGTCGTCGTGGGCGAGTGGCTTCTCGAA
The DNA here is from genome assembly GCA_964610745.1 of uncultured Acidimicrobiales bacterium. GTDB lineage: Bacteria > Actinomycetota > Acidimicrobiia > Acidimicrobiales > SHLQ01 > SHLQ01. The sequence continues at coordinate 74,839 of CAZSYL010000002.1, read as the reverse complement.
CGCGGCGCACTTTAGATGCGGCCCCAGGATGAACGGGTTGGTCGGATTGATGACCGCACGTTCGGGCTCGCGGGTAAGCAGCTCGTTTGGGTGCGCCATGATCCACTGATCGAGTTGGTCATCACCAGCGACCAGCACTGCTGTACTCGACTCGTGACCGCGTCCAGCGCGACCCATCTGTTGCCACATCGAGGCAACCGTTCCGGGAAAGCCGTTAAGAACGCAAGCCTCAAGTCCTCCGACATCAATGCCCAACTCAAGTGCAGAGGTCGCGACGACACCGTTAAGCGTTCCATCGAAGAGTTCGTGTTCGATCGTACGGCGTTCGTTCGCGAGGTAACCAGCGCGGTACGCCCGCACTGAATCGCGTTGATCCGTAGGTAGGCGGCGGGAGATGTCGCCCGTGACGAGCTCGGCGCCACGGCGACTCCGACAGAACACGATCGTTCGGTGGTCACGCTTGATCAGTTCGGCGGCGACACTCGCTGCTTCGGCGTTTGCCGACGTGCGGATGCCCTGCACTTCATCGACGATCGGGGGGTTGAGCATGACGATCGTGCGCTCGCCCCGAGGTGAGCCGTCGTTCGTTACCTCGGTGACCGGGACTCCGCAGAGCTCGGTGGCCAACTCGCCGGGCGCACCAATGGTCGCGGATGTGAAGATAAACGTTGGGTCGGACCCGTAGTGGTGGCACAAGCGGCGGAGGCGTCGCAGGACGTGGGACACGTGAGTCCCAAAGACGCCGCGAAGCACATGAAGTTCGTCGATCACCACGTGGTCGAGCCGTGAGAGAAAAGTGGACCACCTGGCGTGTCCAGGGAGAATCGCGGCATGCACCATCTCTGGATTCGTGAGAACAACGTTGGCGGTTGATCGGACCCAAGACCTCTGTTCGGGACTGGAGTCGCCGTCGTATGTGCCGGCAACGACCTGAGGGAACTTCAATCCATGGAGCGCGCGAAGCTGATCCTGGGCCAACGCTTTGGTGGGGAAGAGCATCAATGCTGTACCCATGTCGCCGGGTCGTGAGGCTGCCTCGGCGATCGGGATTTGATAGCACCGCGACTTGCCAGAGGCGGTGCCGGTAGCGATCACGACCGAATGGTTGGCTCGTATGAGATCGATCGCTTCTGCCTGGTGGGTGAAGAGTCGCTCGTCGCCCAGCGCGTCAGCAACCCCGGCGCTGATGGGCGCAATGGCGGTGGCGTATCGGGCAGGGCGGCTGGGCTGGTGTTCGACGTGAGCCAGGCGACCGTCTTCGGCGAGTTGGTCGATCAGATCGGCAAACCGGGACCGGGTGGCGATCGACCGAGGGTGCTCGTGAGCGGGTACCTCCAGGATGGCCATCACCAAGTATCGCACTTTGTTGTGACACTCCGGCTCACCGGATAGTCGGACGTACGCGAGCCGAATGACCGGGATGGGGAGCGGGCTCTAAAAAGTCCGGCGTTTCCGCCGTTAGGATCCCATGGTGCAGATTTCGCGGCGCCCCGACGCGCTTGAGAAGAACATGATCGTGGGTTTGTCCGGCGATCTTGATCTCGGTGCGGTCGCACGCGCCCGGTCTGCATTTCACGAAGTGATCAGCGATGGATGGAGCACCGTAATCGTCGATCTCTCCGGCGTTTCCTTCGTCGACTCGGCTGGGCTCGGCATTCTCGTCGGGCTTCAACGCAGGTGTCGCGAGATCGGAGGTGCAGCGGTACTGGTGAACCTTCAGGCTCCCGTGTCGCGCATCATTGAAGTGTCGAACCTCGATGCGGTTCTCCCGGTTGCCGAAGATATGGAACTCGCCGGTGAGATGACCTTGAGTCGGGCCGCCGGAGTTATCGCGAAATGAACGGCGATGAAGTCATCCTGCGGGTTCCCGCAAAGGCGGACTACATCGCACTCGTGCGCGTCGTGCTCGCGGCAGCAGCTGCTATCGATCCCGATTCGCGAAGCGACCGCGTCGAAGACCTCCGGGTGGCGGTGTCCGAGGCGGTCACCAACGCTGTCGAATCGCACAAAGCTGCTGGTACTGACAGCCACGTCGAAGTTCGTTGCTATACCGACGGACACCAGGTCGAGGTCACGGTGCGCGATCGTGGCCCGGGGTTCGATCCAGACAACGTCCCGGTTGTTCCGGACGCCGAGTCGCCGGAGCGGATGTTCTTTGAGAACGGCTTAGGGCTACCGTTGATGCGTCGATTGGTTGACAAGACAGATATCGAGACTGGTGATGACGGGACCTTAGTGCGGCTCGTCATCGACACCTCAACATCCCCAAAGGTGTGAAATAGCGTTAAATATCGTTTGAACTCCGCAATGCTGGGCCAGAATGTCGGTTTGGACTTGCACATAACCGCACTTCCTCCAACCCCGAAAGACCATGGCCGGACACAATCTTCCTCCATCAAAGCTCACATGGATAGGCAGCGATCGTACGCTCGCGAGCAAACTCGGCCGCCCGGTCCTGGAGTTCACCAGGATCGAGGCCGCTGGAGGCATCGTCCTCGTGTTGGCGACGATCCTCGCGTTAGTTCTTGCGAACTCGCCGCTATCAGACACCTATCACGATGTTCTCGATCTGCATCTCGAGATCAACTTCGGGTCACTGCATATTCTCGATGAGTCCGTTGAGCACCTCATCAACGACGGTCTGATCGCAATCTTCTTCTTCATCGTCGGCCTCGAGATCAAGCGCGAGCTCGTCGCCGGTGAGCTCCGAGATCCGCGGGCGGCAGCGCTCCCGACCATTGCGGCAATTGGCGGCATGGTCTTGCCGGCGCTGCTCTACTTCGCCATCAACACGGGTTCGCCGGAGATTCGTGGCGCTGGCATCCCGGTCGCGACCGATATCGCTTTTGCGCTCGGCATCATGTCGTTGCTCGGAAGCCGAGTGCCTTCGCAGCTCAAGTTGTTCTTGTTGGCGCTGGCAATCGTCGATGACCTCGGCGCGATCGCCGTTATCGCCATCTTCTATACGGAATCGATCAATGTGCCGTGGCTCGCCACTGCCATCATCTTGTTGGTCCTGATCTTTGCGATGCAACGGGCAAAGATCTGGTACACGCCGCTGTACGCCATCATTGGCGTCGTCGTTTGGTATGCCGTGCTCGAGTCGGGTGTCCATGCAACGATCGCTGGTGTGGCCCTTGGCTTGCTGACCCCGGCGACACCGCTTCAACGAGAGGTCAGGCCCGAGGAGATCGTCGGTTCGGTGGTCGACCCCGGCGACCTCGATGCCCCCAAGGCCCGTCGAGCGTCGCTCTACGTACGAGAGAGCGTGTCGGTAGCCGAACGCCTGGAGACATTGCTTCACCCGTTCTCCAGCTTCATCATCCTGCCGCTGTTTGCGCTCGCAAACGCCGGAATCTCGCTGAGCGGCGACACCATTGGAGAAGCGACAACGTCGACGGTCACGCTCGGCGTGATCCTCGGACTGGTCGTTGGAAAGACCGTTGGCGTCACGCTGTTCACCTGGATTGCAGTCAAGACCAAGACCTGTGTTCTGCCACGTGGCGTCAAGTGGGATCAGGTTGTCGCGGTTGGCATGCTCGCGGGCATTGGATTCACCGTTTCGCTCTTCATTACGGGCCTCGCATTTGACCAGGACGGACAAGAAGCGCTGGACACGCAGGCTCGACTGGGTATTCTTGCGGCGTCGTTCATCGCGTCGACCGTCGGTCTCTGGTTGCTTGCTCGTTCCACAAAGGGCTCAGCCGACGAGGTCGAACCCGACCTGGAGACACCTGCCCAAGTTCCCCTCGAGGTTTCTTAAATGCCCGCACTCGTCATCGTCGAGAGCCCTGCCAAAGCCAAAAAGATTGCTGAATATCTGGGGGACGACTTTCTCGTCGAATCCTCCATTGGGCACATCCGTGATCTTCCCCGCAACGCAGCCGACGTCCCTGCTGCCTATAAGTCCGAGAAGTGGTCTCGGATGGGTATCGATGTCGAAAACGACTTCAAGCCGCTCTATGTGGTCTCGCCCGACAAGAAGGATCAGATCAAGAAGCTGAAGTCGTTGTTGAAAGAAAGCGACGAGCTCTATCTCGCAACCGATGAGGATCGCGAGGGAGAAGCGATTGCCTGGCACCTGCTCGAGGTCCTGAACCCGCAGGTTCCCGTCAAACGCATGGTGTTCCACGAGATCACCAAGAAGGCAATCCTCAGTGCGCTGGAGACTCCACGCGAGCTCGACCGTCACCTGGTCGATGCCCAGGAGGCTCGGCGCATGCTCGACCGCTTGTACGGCTACGAGGTTTCGCCCGTGCTGTGGAAAAAGGTCATGCCTCGCCTGAGTGCCGGCCGAGTACAGAGTGTTGCAACCCGAATCGTTGTCGAGCGTGAACGAGAGCGCATGGCGTTCATTCGTGCCAGTTACTGGGATCTTGAAGCGTCTTTCGCGAAGGCAGGCGCAACGGAGGGTTCCCCTTCAACGTTCGCGGCCAAACTGCTCGAACTCGATGGCAAGCGTGTCGCTTCTGGGCGTGATTTTGACGAGACCGGTGCGCTCAGCAAAGCCGACGCTGTCGTCCTCGACGAAGCTGGGGCGACCGCGCTGGTCGACTCGCTGAAGTCGTCGAAGTTCGAAGTTCGCTCGGTTGAGCCAAAGCCGTATCGTCGGCGCCCGTCACCCCCGTTCATGACCTCCACCTTCCAACAGGAAGCTGGACGAAAGCTCAACATGAGCTCGTCCATGGCGATGCGAGGCGCTCAGTCCTTGTACGAAAAGGGACTCATCACCTACATGCGAACCGACTCGACGACGCTGTCGGAGACAGCAGTCGAGGCAGCTCGCAGCATCGTCAAGTCCGAGTACGGCGAGAACTTCCTCCCCGACGAACCGCGGACGTATACGACCAAGTCGAAGAACGCTCAGGAAGCCCACGAGGCAATCCGCCCAGCCGGCGAGACCTTCGTATCTCCAGCTGAGGTGGCCAAGCAGGTACCCAAGTCTGAAGCTCGTGTCTACGAACTCATCTGGAAGCGAACCGTTGCCTCCCAGATGACCGATGCGACCGGCGAGACCGTTTCGGTTCGTGTTGGGGCTACCACGAGCACCGGTGGCGACGTCGCATTCTCTGCGAGCGGCACGATCATCAACCATCAGGGATTCCGCCGCGTCTACATCGAGGACACCGACGGCGAGAAGGACGAGTCCGAGAGCAAGCAGTTGCCACCACTCGCTGTTGGCGACGCGGTGTCCTCCGAATCGCTGACAGCCGATGGTCACGAAACCCAACCCCCGGCGCGTTACACCGAGGCCTCCTTGGTCAAGAAGCTCGCCGAGCTCGAGATTGGTCGCCCATCGACCTACGCCTCGATCATGGGCACGATCCAGGATCGTGAATACGTCTGGAAGAAGGGCTCGGCGCTGATCCCATCGTTCAAGGCGTTCTCTGTTGTTGGACTGCTCGAACAGCACTTCCCCGATCTGGTCGACTACACCTACACCCGTCGCATGGAGCAGGACCTCGATTCGATCGCTGGTGGAACCGGCGAGGCTATTCCGTGGCTGAGCAGCTTCTACTTTGGCGATGACGACACCGAAGGTCTGAAGCACAAAGTCGATGAACGGCTCGGTGAAATCGATGCGCGTGCGGTCAATTCGATCCCGCTGGGCGTGAGCGAAGATGGCGAGATGGTCGTTGCCAGGGTTGGCAAGTTTGGCCCATATGTTCAGCGCGGCGAAGGTGGCACGGGCAACACGGCATCGATTCCCGACGACATCCCCCCAGACGAGCTCACAGTCGACAAGGCCGTGCACTACATCGAAGAGTCCGCCAAGGGCCCGGTATCGCTCGGCGACGACCCCGAGACCGGTTTGCCCGTCTATGTCCTGAACGGACGCTTCGGAGCGTACGTGCAGCTCGGTGAAATGGTCGATGGCGAAGAGAAGCCAAAGCGCGGTTCTCTTTTTTCGAACATGACGCCGGAGACGATCACGCTCGACGAAGCGCTCAAACTTCTGTCGCTACCTCGTGTCGTCGGAGTCGATCCGGCGGACCAGGTGGAGATCACGGTTCAGAACGGACGTTATGGCCCGTATCTGAAAAAGGAGAAGGACTCACGATCTCTCGAGTCCGAACAGCAGCTATTCGATATCACCCTCGAAGAGTGCCTGAAGATCCTGTCTCAGCCAAAGACCCGTCGTGGGCAGGTCGTCAAGCCTCCTCTCCGCGAATTGGGCGAAGATCCTGACACTGGCAAGCAGATGATCATCAAGGACGGTCGTTTCGGACCGTACGTCACCGACGGAGAAACCAACGCATCGCTGCGCAAAGGTGACACGGTCGAAGAGATCACCGACGAGCGTGCAGCCGAGCTGCTTGCAATCCGACGCGCTGCAGGTCCTGCGAAGAAGAAGAAGAAAAAGAAGAAGAAGGCAGCAGCGAAAAAGAAGTCGGCGGCCAAGAAGAAGGCTCCAGCCAAGAAAAAGGCGGCGGCGAAGAAAAAGTCGGCGGCCAAGAAGACTGCCGACGAGGCGCCCTCAGATACCGACGCCTAACCCACACGCAGGCGTGGCCTTTCGGGGCCTTGCGGCAGAGTCGAAATGGGACACGGTGAGTCATCTGGCCCACAGTTTTTGCTCCAGATGGGGCGAAATCTGCCGAATATTTGAGTATGGCTGAGCACAGAGCTATTCCTGAAGACAACGTGGACGATGGCGGATCGAACCTCGACTCGATTCTCAATCGACTCGATGGTCTCGGCGCACGTGCGGCCCAGATCAGGTCGAACGAGACACCTCCGGCGCTGTACAGCGTGCCCACGGCTCCCGACGGAGCCGCAGATGTGGACACACCTGTGGCCGAGCAAGCAGCCGTTGCACCGACGCCTCTCAAGTTGGTGGAAGAACCCGAGCCTGCACCATTGGCCGAACCAGCCAAGACCCCCCGTCATGCGCTGCTCGACCCAGCCGAGGAGCTGGCACCGCCGACGCCCCAGCCTCCAAGCTTGTCGGCACCTGCGCCGGTGGTGCCGATTCACGATCCCGCGCCAGTCGTCTCTAGCTCTGGCTTATTCGGTGACATTGCTGAGAACCACGAAACCCAAGCGGGAGCGGCCGCAGCCTCTCCAGCCGAACACGTCAAGGTCGAGAACACCGAGAAAACCGATACGGAGCGCCGAGGGTTGTTCAGCAACGGAGAGGTAGCTGTCGACACCGGGTTCGATGCCGGTCGCCCAGCACCTGCTCATGTCCTTCAGCCCGTCGAAATTGAGGTCGGGCAGGCGACGCCTCAAGCCGCTTCAGCTCCGCCAGCTCCTGCGCCAACTCTTCCTCCAGCCCCAGCGCCAACGCTTCCAGCTGCTGCGAACCGCCCAGCTTCGTCCGAAGCTCTTCCAGCAGCCGCTAACCCTCCGGCTCCAACACCACCACAGACACAAATTGAAGAGGTCGTTGCGACGTCGGAGCCTCCGACTCTAATCGATACAGGCGTGGAAGAGCCGGTCGTTGTTGCACGGGCAGACCAACCGGTCGACTACTTTGCTGACCTTGACAACAATGACGTGCCCACGACCATTGCCGGCGTCGACATGGAGAGCATCGAGCGTATTTCGCGCGAGAACACCGATGTGGTGGACGTCCCCGTCGAACCTGAGCCGATCGCCGAGGAACCGGCAGTACTGACTAAGGAGACCGTTTTTTCCGATCCGTCCGGTCTGCTTGCCAATCCGCTGGACATCAAAGATACGAAACCTGAGGTGCTCGACGCAGCGGTCTTCGAAGAAAAGAACAGCCACGGCGTGGCCTTCCCGGGAATGAAGCCAGCAGCAGAGGCGGAGCCGAATCCAGCGGCCGCTACTGCCGTCAGTGACATACCGGAGCTCAGTGTTGAGGTTCCTGAAACCGAGCAGCGAGCACCGATGCCGTCGGATTCGTTGTCGAGTCGTCGCCTGATCATGGCTGCGATCGTTGTCGGGTTGATTGCCTTGGCGGTGCTTCAGCTCAACAACACCGAGCTCATCGAGAACATCCGCTCAAGCTTCAGCAATTTCCTCGGCTAAGACGCTCCGTCCGGCTCGACTCAGATGGGTTGGATCGGCGAGCGCTGGTTGACAGACGTTCGCGAATATCTGCGCCTGAATGCAATCCAGGCGAACAGACCACTGGCGATCGGGAACCACAACGACACGCCTCGATAGGCGAGAACTGCCACAGCAGCAGCATCGCTCGGGATTCCCGACAGCGTGAGCACCCCGGTCAGTCCAACTTCGACAAATCCGAAGCCGCCCGGAGTGAGTGAAATCATCGAGAGAACCGCTCCCGACGCATAGGCCACCATGACCAGACTGAGTCGAGGTTCAGCTCCAACGGCATAGAGAGCGAACACAAGAACCAGATAGTCAAAGGTCCAGTTCAATGCACTGGCGGCGGTCGCCTGAGGCCAGCGCTTGCCGAGGAGTTCAGCGAGTCGGTCGCGCTCGACGACGAGTGTCGTTGGTTCGACACCCCAGTCCTTGCGGAAGATCCGTCCCGCGAGCGTGAGGATGCGGTTGATAATGGCGCCGGTGACCAGGAGTGGACGGGTCTGACGTAGTGCGACGTAACCCACGCCGAGAACCAGTGCACACAGAACGGCCGAGGCGATCGCGATTGGAGAAATGCCTTCGGGGATCGGAGCGCCGAACAGCGCAATCGTGAATCCAATACCAGGAATGGCCGCGAGCGCCGCGGTGGACAGGACCGACGTTGCTGCCAGCGCGCCAGCAGCCTGCCTGGGGCTTACACCGCTCGCGGAGAGCATGCGGTAGAGCGCGGCGCCACCAGCGGCGGGACCACCGCCGCCCGGTACGATCCGGCTGACCGAGTTCGAGGTGAGCTGGCTGGTCGCTGCCACGAACCAGGACACTTTGGGCAGCAGTATTCTGATCAGCCACCACAGCGATGCGAAGCTGGCGATCTCGGCTACGACCATCGCGACCAACCACCACGGTTCGATCGTTCGTAGACGTTCAGCGCTGCTCAGGACCTCGAGTAGGCGATCGATGAGTTGTGGTGCGAAGAATGACAAGACGAGGACGACGGTTGCGAGCACCATCGCCCGACGGACTAGGCCGCCGATCAGATCGAAATCACGCGCGGCCGTTTCGTCACTGGAAAAGGTTCCTGCAGACGACACATCAGCGCCGTCGCTTTCCGCAGAGTCGATCGACATACCTAGCTATCGTACCCGCGTCGTCGTTGTCGCGCCGATAGCCTGAAGCCTCGATGGACTTTCAAGACACTGCGGCAAAACGAGGACGATTCATTGCCTTCGAGGGCGGGGACGGCTCAGGAAAGTCGACTCAGGCAGCTCGTCTAGCCGAGTCGCTCGATGCAGTTCTGACACACGAACCAGGTGGCACACCGATCGGCTCGAAGATTCGCGAACTTGTGCTCAATCCGGCGAATCCCGAATTGACCAACCGAACCGAGGCGCTGCTGATGGCGGCCGCACGCGCTCAACACGTGGAAGAACGAATCCTTCCTGATCTGATGGCAGGCCGCGACGTCGTGTCGGATCGGTACGTGGCTTCATCACTTGCGTATCAGGGCGTGGGACGGAACCTCGGAGTAGAGATCATCGCTGAGCTCAATGCCTTCGCTACCGGTGGTCTCGAACCCGACCTGACGATCCTGCTCGATGCCGACCCAACAGCGGCGCGAGGGCGCCTGGGTGACGACCTCGACCGAATCGAAGAGGCGGGTGTAGCGCTTGGGCGCCAGGTCGTCGATACGTACCGAAGATTTGCTGCGGCCGCCCCAGCGCGTTGGATTATCGTCGACGCGAACGGCGAGGTTGATGAAGTCGCGGAGCGGGTGCACCAGGCGGTCGTTGGTCGTATCGGCGAACAATGACCGAAGAGGACCCCTTCGCCGATGTGATTGGGCAGCCCAGTGCAGTGGCGCAGCTTCGTGCGGCGATATCGAGACCGGTGCACGCCTACCTGTTTCTCGGTCCTCGGGGCTCTGGCAAGCGTCGAGCGGCGGTGCGAATGGCAGGAGAGCTCGTCGGAGCGGGCGAAGACCGTGAACGCAACCGTGCCCTCGCCGTCCGTGAAGAACATCCGGACGTCCTGATTTTCGAACCTGCCGGCAACGCGTTTTTGATGGAGGAGGCCGAAGCGGTAATCGTCGAGGCATCCAGGTCACCGACCGAGGCTGGACGCAAGGTGCTTATTCTCGATCGGTTTCACGATGCCGACGGGAGAGTGGCCGCGAACTTGCTCAAGACGATCGAAGAACCTCCCGCATCGACCATGTTCATTCTGCTCGCCGAACAGGTGCCGCCCGAACACATCACCATCGCATCGCGATCGGTCACGATCGACTTTCCAGCAGTATCGGAATCGTCGATCGAAGCGGCTCTCGTCGAACGTGGTATCAGCTCGGAGCGCGCAGCCATCACTGCTCGTGGCGCCTGCGGTGATGTCAACCGTGCCGAGCTGTTGATCAGTGATCCAGCCTTCGCCGAACGACGCGACTTGTGGTGGTCGATTCCTGGACGCCTGGACGGTAGTGGGTTTTCCGTCAGCGAGATCGTGAAGGAACTGGTGGCCGTTGTAGATGCCGCCCAGCAGCCGCTCGATGAGTTGCATGCCGAAGAGAGCGAGGCAATGAACGAGACCGAGGAGCTGACAGGAGCGCGCGGCTCGGGACGAAAGTCGATGGAGGCGCGACACAAGCGCGAAGCACGACTGCATCGCACTGACGAGTGGCGGATGGGTTTAGCCACGCTGGCCCATCGTTACCGAGAGAGTTTGGACGCGAGCACTCGTGGTGCGGAAGTCGCAGCTTCTAACGAAAGTACTGTCGCCGCGTTTTCTGTCTTACGAGATGCGACGATGGCGCTCGGTCGCAATCCAAGCGAAGAGCTTTGGCTGACGAACACCCTTATGCAACTACCGGCTATTTCTGGAGCGAGACCTTAACCACACGATGGTTCTCGCCCTTGGTCAATATGCACTGGGCTCGGGTTCGGGTCGGAGCGATATTCGATCGCAGGTTGGGCGCGTTGATTCGATCCCAGATGCCCGAAGCGACCGCCGTTGCCTCGGCGGTATCGAGGTCGGCGTAGTGGCGAAAGTACGACTTCGGGTTTGAGAAGACCGACTCGCGAAAGACGAGGAACCGATCGATGTACCACTGTTCGATGAGCGCTTCCTCGGCATCGACATAGATCGAGAAGTCGAAGAAATCCGACACGAACAGGTTTGATGAACTCGGGTTTGCCTGGAGCACGTTGAGGCCCTCGACGATCAGCACATCGGGTTGGCGGATCTCTTCGAATGTGTCCTTGACGATGTCGTATCCGAGGTGGGAGTACACGGGCGTCTTCACCACGGCCTGGCCCGACTTCACTGCCTGCAGGGTTTCGATGAGCGCTGCGGTGTCGTAGCTTTCGGGAAAACCCTTGCGCTCCATCAGGTCTGCTTCAGCAAGCTCCTCGTTCGAATAGAGATACCCATCGGTCGTTAGCAGCCCGACACTTGGGTGATCCGACCAATTCGACAGAAGCGATTGGAGAAGACGTGCCGTGGTGCTTTTGCCGACCGCAACGCTTCCGCCCAGTCCAATGATGTAGGGCACGGGAGCTGCATCGGTGCCGAGAAAAGTGTCGGCGACGGTTGCGAGCTGCTGGGTCTTGGTGATGTGCAGATTCAGCAGCCGTGACAGCGGCAGGTAAACCTCTTCGATCTCGTCGAAATCGAGTTGCTCGTGGATTCCCCTGATCCGGTCTATATCCGCATCGTTGAGAGTGAGGGGGGTTGAAGCACGTAGGGCTGCCCATTCGGGTCGGCTGAACTCTTCGAATCGGCGATCCACGCCCATACTTTGGTGCAACGCCAGCTGGGTCACGTAGCCAGCGGAGTAGAAATTGATGTCCGGCGAGCTGTTCGCCGCTTGGACGAGAGGTTGGTGATCTCGCGGTGCTAGTCGAGGACGACGACTTCGGGTTCAGACCGCTTCGGCTGCACAACGTTCGCCGGTCCCATATCCGCCTCGAGTTGTTCAAGCTCGGCCCCTGACAGTGGCGGAATTGTCATGCCCAAGGTCCGTACGGCCTTGTCTGATACAACGCCAGAGCGGAAGTAGTGAACCAGTTCGAGCGTCGCGATGCTCGTGAGCCAGTCCTGGTCGTCAGCGGACTTCTCGTCCTTCTTCTTCAAACGAATCTGAGCAGCTGTGGCGAAGGTTTGTGCCAGCAACGCAGCACTTGTCTCAGGGTTGCGAGTTCGGCGAAAAAAGAACCGGAGAAGCTCGCTACATCGATCTCGGTACAGAACAGCGGAGAGCTCTGCATCGATCTCTTCGGGCATGAGAAGTGTCTTTACGTTGGTCTTGATCACATAAACAGCATCGGGTCTGAAAGGTGACCAACTTTAGTCATTTCTAGGCCAAAAAGATTAACAACTTAGGTCATCTGGCCGGGGTCGATATCGGTCCGGACCCGATACAGAAAAACGCAACTAGTTCGTTGTTAGCGGCTGCTTTGCGGTGGGAGCGGTGCTCAAGGCGGCATCACGCCGTGGTTTGGGTAGCGGTAGCAGTGTGACAAGCTCCCGGTTCTCGATCGGGTCGAGGATGCCGTGTTGGACGCACGCCGGGATGAGCTGATCGGTGTCGGGATGGCCCATTGTGTACGCGCAAGCCTCGAGTCGTTCCTGCGCTTCGAGAATGCGTTCGTCGGTGGCTCGAGTGCCGTCTTGGATGTGCTTCCATCCCGCTGCTGTATCGGCAGCGTCAATGAACTGGTGCATGACGAAGGTGGTGGCCGATGCTTCCCACCAACGCTGTTTCATCCCACCAGCTCGGTCAGCAAATCGACGTGCCCATTGCGCCATCTCTGGAACAACACCTGGATTGCTCGCCAGACAACGAAGGATTCGAACTGCAGAATCGCCACGATCGCGCAGGATGAAGTTGCCGGGAAAGGCTTCGTACCACGAGGCCACCATTTGATGATCGAGTGGCTCGTCGTCGTCGAGCAATGGCACGTAGCGATCACCCAGGTATGCACCCCAGGTCACGCGGTTGCATCGGGTATCTCCGACCTGCATTGCGTTGTAACCCAGGGTCGTACCTGCACCGCGTTCGATCTCGCCCCAAACAACGTCCGAGGTGAGCTCGCGGTAACCCTCGGCCCAACGCGACTCATTGCCGATGTAGGCAGCCGGTTGAAACGAGAACATCCGCCATCCTTGGGCATGGCAGGTCTGAACAACATCGGCAACATCGTCGATATTTTGCGGCGTGACCGTCATGTTGTGAGCGAGGTAGTGAGTAATGCCGTGCTCGGCTTCGAGACGATCGAACATCGCACAAAAGCGAGCTCGGTACTCGTGAAGCTCTTGTTCGGACTGTGGCTTCTTGATGCCTTTTCGGCCCACCATTGTGATGTCGAAGTGGGCAGCGAAGGACAGGTGGGGAAAGCGAGGTTCGCCCTTTTCGTCGAGTGCGATGGCACGGAGGTAGTCGTAGTCGAAGTCACCATGGGTGAAGCTCATCGGGATTCGCCCGTGGGAGCGCATGGTCTCGATTGCAGCCGCATGGTCGTCAGCTTCGAGCAGGCTGACCTCGCCACCGATGAGCTGGGCGTACGTTCCCCAGCCGCGTTGAGACGACAGATACTTCATCTGGCGTTTGACGTGCTGGAGCGTATGGGGCCCATCGACTCGGACCTTGTTGGCATCGGCGGAGTGATAGCAGGGCTTACATGCGAAGTTGCACTTCGGAAAAACCCCATGAGTTGCCTCGCATCCGGTGGTCTTTCTCCCGAGCATCTGTCCCGGGACCTGGTTGCGTTCTGGCAGTGTCGCCCAACGTCGAGCGAGTGCCGCCTTCGCAACGGGGTCGACTGGCCGAGTGCGCTCTTCGAACGCACGAATCCGCTGCATGAGAGTCATCGAGAACTTTCTGGGGGGTCGAGACGCGCCGGCGATCGGCGAGATGAGTGGTTCCTGGTAAGGGGAAGCCCGTCGTGACCGCTCTAACATTCCCACGAGTGATGAGCTTATGAGACGTCCCCAACTTTCGCTTGCGTTGATCCGGTTGATCGTGCTGGCAGTCGTGCTGATTAGCGCGGCGGTGGCGATTGCGGTGATGGGCACCGAGGGTGTGGGAGATTTGCTCGAGAGTGCCGCCGACAGCCGGTGGGGAGTCGCTGCCTTTATGGCGGTCTACATCGTGGGTGTCGTGCTCATGGTGCCCGGCACGATAGGTACGCTCACGTCCGGAGCTGTCCTGGGTTTTGCCGTGGGTTTCCCGGTCGCGCTCGTCTCTGCGCTCGTCGGCGCAATCATTGCGTTCTTCGTGTCGCGCGCTGTTGGCAAGGAGGGGATGAACGAACTGCTCGGCGAACGGTTGACCTCGATCGACGGCTGGCTGATGGACAACGACTTCTTATCGATCCTGATCCTTCGTTTGATGCCGATTGTCCCGTTCAACGGATTGAACTACGCGGCGGGGCTGACGTCGGTCCGGCCGAGCAGATACATCGCGGCATCGGCGATCGGCATCACGCCCGGCACTGCGCTCGCGACCTTTGTGGCCGCAAGTTCTGACGATATGTCGAGCTCGTCGTTCGTTTTTGCGTCTATTGCCCTGATCGTGGTCATCATCATCAGCACGCTCGTCGCTCGGAAGTTCACCGCCTCACGAAAGGCCGGCGCCAAAGACGTGGCTTAGATCGGGAGCGACTGTTGGGCTCGTCGGCTCTGGGAGAGCGCGAGGGCAACGAGTGGTGGAACGATCAAGATGACATCGAGCACCGCTGCAACCTGCGGGTCTGAGCGGATGAACGGCACGAGCAACAACGGGAGCATGGGGACGCCGCCCCCAACGCCGAGGCTGGTGCCGTACTGGGCCCACGAGATCGTGAAGCCGAGTGCGAGTGCTAGTGCAAGCTGGCGTCGCAGGGCGGGCAGCGTCACCGAGAAGAACCGCTGAGACAAGTTTCCCGTTAGGACCATCGCAGCCGACTCACGTCGGAGGAGTTCGGGGGTAAAGCCCGGGGCCAGGATCAGAATGCAGTAGGGGAGCACAAAGACCAGGTGCGCGAGCACTAGGCCTGCCAGTGAGTCGGCGAGGCCAACACGAAGGAACCAGACCCGGAGTCCTTCGCCGACGACGAGTGGTGGCAAGAGCAGCGGTAGCAAGATTGCCAACCAGGCTGTCCGAGCCGCATTCAATGCTGCGAGGGATCGAGCTGCCGGCCAGGCGACGAGCACACCGATGATCGCTGCCGCCGAGGCGACGATTATCGAGTTCGTGACCGCGTCGACGAGCTGGCCGTCTTGCAGAACACGGTTGATTCCACGAAGACCAAATCGCTGAGGGATGATATTCGGCGCTCGCCACTCATCGGCAAAAATCCGGATCGGGAGCAGAAGGAACGGCCCGACCAAAAGCGCGATCATCGACCAGATCAGCAGACGCGGCGCGAAGGTGTGCAAGGTTGGGACCTTGGGTGGAGCGTTCGTCGACGGGCGATTCACGTCGGTCTCCTCGAACGGCCCCGCATTGCGAACCAAATCATGATGAGCGCGAGCACGATGACCAGCGCTGAGCTGACGACAAGGCCTGCGGCGGCATCGGCGCGAGCGATCGGCCCTCGAATTCGCACGACGTTGATCGACCAGGTGGTCAACACATCAGGTGTAAGTGGTCCAACGACCAATGGCACTTCGGTACTGCCGATCACGAATGCGGCAACGACGAGCGAACCGAGTGTGAGTGGCCGACGAAGTTGGGGTAGTAACACGCCGCGCCAGCGCGCCCATCGGCTCGGCGAGAGCGTTCGAGCTGCCTCCTCTCGAGACTCGTCTTCCTCTCCGAGGGACGCGAGGATCAACATGGTGAGGAACGGCACTTCCTTCAACACATAGACCAACACCACACCTAAGCCAAGTGAATCTCGGACGATCGGGAGCGTGAAGAACGCCCGGTCCGCTAGCCCGCCGGGCCCAAGCCAAAGAACAACGAGCGAGGCCGTGACCAAGTGCGGTATGGGAATTGGCGCCCCGACCAGTGCGCGAGTGACGCCGCTGTGTCGCCGCAGGGCAAAGGCTAAGGGTATGGAAATGGCCACCGATAGGAGTGTGGACAGCACCGCGGCACGGATTGTAAAGATTAATGCTTCGACAAAGATCGGATCATCAAGTAGTCGGACCCATGCATCGGTGCCGTACGCTCCTCCTAGCACCGCGTTTGGACGAAGCGATGCTGAAGTAACGCCAGCCAAAGCTGCAATGCTCAGTCCGCCGACCAGAACAACGGCCGGGAGCATGCCCAACAAGGAACGCAAATGTTTGATGCGTCGGTTCGTCAACGCCTAAATCACCCTCTCGATCGCGTGGCGGCAGCGATCGCGAGCCGTGGCGTCCAACCGAACACGCTCACCGGTACGGGGTTTCTGATCGGTGTCGGCGCGTGTGTCGCGATCGTTGCGGATCGCTGGTGGCTTGCTCTTGGCATGTGGTTGCTCAACCGCCTTATCGATGGTCTTGACGGGTCGGTTGCACGCCGAGTCGGTCCAACCCGCCTCGGTGGCTTCCTCGATATCATGGCCGACTTCGCGATCTATGGCGCCATGGTGGTCGCGATTGGTTGGGCCGTACCAGAAGCCCGTGTCGCCGCGTTGTTCGTGTTTCTGGCCTACTACCTGAACGGTGCAGCGTTTCTCGCCTGGTCGAGTCTCGTTGCCGAGAATGCAGTCTCCGAAGAGGGGACCGATCACGCTGGAGACGAACGCAGCCTCAACTTCCCGGCCGGTCTGGCGGAAGGAACCGAGACGATCGTTGCTATGTCGGTCATCCTCATCGCGCGAGACTTCACCGTGCCGTTGATGTGGCTGTGGGCCATCATTGTCAGCATCAGCATCATTCAGCGCTTCTCGTACATCGTGATCGGGCTCAGCGAGATGACGCTGACCGACCTTCGCGACGAACTGCGCCGCCGAGCTCGTCTCGGCTAACCCGGCGTTCACCACGGTTGGACGTTGAGACCTGCCGCCGATGGCGTCAGTCGTCCGGCGAATCGAACTTGCCGAGAAATTCGAGGACCTTGCCTGCGACCTTTTTGTTCCGATCGTTGAAGAGCTCGTCGCCGAGTGTGATGTTCGCGGCCTTTGCGATCGCCTCACCGTAGGTGGGGTAGGGGCGCACCATCGATGCCACGGTCCGGAGCTTTGCCCCCGCGTTGACCCGGGCGGTTAGCTCGTTGATCGTCTCGCCCGCAGAATGGCCAACGACGGTCGCTCCAACGATTTTGCCCTTCTTGGTAAACAGGTCGATGAACCCTTGGGGGCTACCGCTTGTGACTGCTCGATCAAGCTGGTCGTAGTCGAAGTGGTGTGTCTCGACCTCGTCACCTTCGATCATGCCGACGCTGGCAACCTCAGGGTCGCAGAAGATGGCAAACGGGATCTTGGAGTGATCGAACTTTCGGGGGATCTTGAATAACGCGTTCATGACAACGGCCGCGCCATGGTGTCCAGCGGTGTGGGTGAAGGGCATCTTGCCTACGACGTCGCCACCGGCATAAATGTGTTGGTTGGTGCTCTGCAGCGTGTCGCTGATGAGTACATGTCCACGTTCGTCGAGATCGACGCCGACCGACGACAGGCCCATATCGGCAGTGTTTGGCCGGCGACCTACCGCCACGAGAATCTGGTCGCAAGGGACGCGGGTTTCATCGTCGACGATCACCACAGCTGTTCCGTCGGTGGTGCTTCCTTCGACGCCGGTGACCTTGGCACCTTCGAGGACGGTCATGCCTTCGGAACGCATCTGTGCGCCAACGACCTCCGCGACCTGTTCGCCGACCATTGGAAGGATGCGTGGGGCAGCTTCGACGAGTGTCACCTTCGACCCCAGACGGCCGAACGCCTGTCCGAGCTCGCTTCCGATTGCACCGCCACCGATAACGACCATGCGCTCGGGAAGTGACTCGAGTTCCCAGATCGAGTCCGAAGTAATAGGGGAGGCCTCTCGAAGGCCGGGGATACCCGGCACGACCGGGGTGGCGCCCGTGGCGATCATTGCTTTGCGATAGCGCAGGATGCGGTCGCCCGCTTTGATTCGACCCTCGCCAACAAACTCGCCCCGCTCGGGGATGACCTCGACGCCATAAGACTCGAGCGTCTCGACCGAATCATGATGCGAGATATGGTCTTGAGAGTCTCGGACGGTCTGCATGACGGCGGTGAAATCGATCTGCGGCTCCACACTCGTAATGCCGTGCTTCGATGCGGTGCGCATCACGTGAGCGGCGTGGGCAGCCGAGAGGATCCGCTTGCTCGGCACGCAGCCGGTCCAGAGGCAATCACCGCCGGGCGGGTTTGGCTCGACCATGACAACCGATGCGTTGACCTGGCCGGCGCCCTTGGCCGCGATTAGGCCAGCGCTGCCGCCGCCGATGATTACGAGATCGATGACCTCGTCGTTTGAGCTGTTGGTCGCTTGTGCCATGGTTCTCTCCGGAAAGATGGGGTAGTGATCGCGTTCTAGGTTCGGTATCGCAGTTTGTTCGCTGCGTTACCGCAGTGCTTCGCTGCGTTATCGCAGTACTTCGCCGCGCCAGCGCTCGTCGAGAACTGGCACCTGATCGGCGGGGAGCTCTTCGAGCGGTGCGCCGAAATCGGTCAGGCGGAAGTCCGATGCCTCGGCAACGTCGCCGATATCGACGACTGCCGGAACGCCGACCTGATTTAGCTTCTCAGCCTGCAGTTCAGCGCTGAGCATCGCGTTCATGACGACCCGAGCACCCGCCGATGAGCCGGCGTTTGCGGGCATGGCGAGGAAGCTCACGTTCTGGAGGGTTCCGCCTTCGAAGATGTATGGGCGGGTGTCGCCCGAAAAGATGCCCTGGTCGACGTTGACCTGGACGAAGTTCGGGTTGTAGCTCATGGCAATGTCGACTTCGCCGTTGCCGAACAGGGTGTTGAGTTCTGCTTCATCGACGGGATTCTCGCCGCCGTTCCACAGGTTCGGCTGCATTTCTGCGAGCAGAGCGAACGCTTCTTCTTCGCCGAGGGCCTGGACAGCCTGACGAACGAATGCCGAACCGGTGAAGTCAGGTGGAGCCGGGTAGGTGAAGCGACCCGGGTTCGCAGCAACCCATTCGCCGAGCTCTTCAAAGGTGGCCGGAGGATTGTCGATGTTCGCCGAATCGAAGGCAAAGGTGAACGCTGCTCGGCTCCACGGCGCTTCCTGTCCGTCTGTTGGAACACCGAAGTCGTTGAACAGTGTTGGATCGTCAGCGTCGAGCAGTGACGCGTTTGGCAGCCCGGAGACCCAGTCGTTTGCCCACAATCCCGCGTCCTTGGCCTGGGAGAAGTTGCTTCCGTTCACCCAGATCAGGTCGACGGCGCCGTCTTCGGTTCCTGCCTCGGCCTCAGAGACGATTCGGTCGATGCCATCGGAGGTCGCATCGATGCGAACCTGTTCGAGGGTGACTCCCGATTCAGCAACGATTGGAGCGACCGTGTCCTCGATATAGCTGTTGAGCACGGAGTCGCCACCCCACATCCACAGCTGGACGGTTTGGCCATCGGCCTCGGCGAGCACGGCATCCCAGTCGCCGGCATCGACTTCGCCGGTGCCATCGTCTGCGGTGGTCTCGCTCGAACCGCACGCGGCTGCGACGAGGCTGAGTATGAGTAGGAACGCGGTCCAGCGCGGTCGTGAGAATTTGCCCGTAATCATGGCGAACGTAACCCTTGGTTCAGTGCGTCTATTCTGACCGGCTGGTCAGACATGGCGCGTATCAAACGCACCCGGCAGGCAATGCTAGCCGGTGTGATACTCAATCAAGAACCAGCGATATTAAGGGTTGTGCTTTAAAACCACGAAGGCTGACGAAAAGCGTTATCAGCGATTAGAAGCGTCGCTTCACACGGTTTGGTGATGATCGTTCGAGTAGGCGAGGCGCAGCCGGGCGATGGACTTTGGTCGAGGCTGTCCGTCGAGCAGAACCTGTCCGCCTCGAAGATCGATCTCACGTTCGCGGAGGTCGTTGAGTGTGATCACCGTGTCGCCACTCGAGGACGGGCTTTCCACACATTCGGACCAATCGACGGGCTCGTCCCAACAGCTGCTAGATGGTGGTTTCGACGTCGGGACAGCGGCGATCGTCATTTCTGCTTCGCTCGACCAAAGGGGCTCCGGCGGGAGCGTGAGCTGGCTGCTCAGGAATTCTGAGGCCTCGACTCGTTCGCGTACCTCGTTTGCATGAGCGAAACGGCCGGTGGCCTTCACCGTCTCTGGGCGAGCCGGATCGGCGTCTTGAAAATCCTCATCAACAACATCGTCCACAACAGCGTCTTCGATAACGGTGCGGGGCTGGCCAGGGGTGGGCAGCTGAACGATGTAGTTGTCGCGGTGCTCGACGATGAGAGTCCTTGCCCGACCCTGCCGGGATAGCGCCCGAACGTTCGCTGCATCCCATGCTTTCTGGGTCAGCGTTTGTGGCGGCTGAGTCTCGCCGAATTCTCCATATCTAACGCCGTTGTTGGTGTCCATGAACCGAGAATACGAATCGATTTGGGACTGGTACATGAGTCACCGCACCCAGCCCGAGTGAGCAGAATCGCTTATCCAGCCCCGGAGCATGTCTGAACGCGCATAGCGCGCTCGATCCGACAAAATTCTGTAGAAGTGGCTGGGAAGAGCCTGAACGGTAGCCCCGTGTGCCGCGCGGCACGGAAACAGGTATTGGTCGCGTATGGAGTTGGTGCTTTTAGCCAACGTGGTTAGAGTTACCGAGCTGTGCGTTCGACGTCGGCGTGGGATCACCCCGGTGAAACCGCTTTCGACAGCCGGACAACTGAGTCTCTCAGAACACAATCGACGTCTCACCAGGCCTCCGGAAACCAGTGAGCAAAACCGAAACTTCGCTCCGCTTGGCCCTGCCAATGCGGAGCGTTCGCGTGAGTGGGTTAACCCCCATGAGCCAAACCGTACGAACTTTCACACCAAGGCTCGATTCAGAGCCCAAAGGAATGAGAAACCATGGCCACCAAAGCCATCGTTGGTGAAAAACTGGGAATGACGCAGGTCTGGCGAGACGACAAGGTCGTCCCCGTGACTGTCCTGAAGGTCACGCCATGCCGCATTGTGCAGATCAAGCATCCTGAGACCGACGGCTACTCCGCTGTTCAGGTCGCAGTCGGCACCCAGAAAGAACATCGACTCACCAAGCCCGCTATCGGCCAGTACGAAAAAGCCGGCGTCGATCCAGGCAGGAAGCTCGTCGAGCTTCGCCTTGACGATGTCAGCGAATTCACCATTGGCCAGGAAATTGGCGCCGACGTTCTTGCCGAAGGCGAACTCGTCGACGCAACCGGCGTCAGCAAGGGCCAGGGATTCACCGGCGTCATGAAGCGTCACAACTTCAAGGGCCAACGAGCCAGCCACGGTGCACACCGAGTGCACCGCATGCCCGGATCTGTCGGCCAGTGCGCAACGCCCGGTCGCATCTTCAAGGGCAAGAAGATGGCTGGACGCAGCGGTGGCATCAAGGTCACCACGCAGAACCTCACCGTCGTCGAAGCCAACGCTGAGGAGAACCTGATCCTCGTGAAAGGCAATGTGCCCGGCCCAAAGGGCGGCACGGTGTTGCTTCGCAACGCAGCGAAGAAGCAGGGAGCGAACTAATGGCATCTGTCGACGTCACCTCCGTCGCGGGCAAGAAGGCGGGAACCGCCGATCTGCCCGATCACCTCTTCGGCATTGAGCCCAACGTCTCGGTCATGCACCAAGTCGTTACCGCACAGCTCGCGGCTCGTCGTGCTGGAACCCACTCCACGAAAACCCGCGCCGAACGGCGTGGCGGTGGTGCAAAGCCATGGCGTCAGAAGGGCACCGGCCGAGCACGTCAGGGTTCGATCCGCTCGCCGCAGTGGCGTGGCGGCGGTATTGCTCACGGCCCAAAGCCTCGTGACTACAGCCAGAAGACCCCAAAGAAGATGATCAAGCTCGCACTCGCATCGGCATTGTCCGATCGTGCAGCTGACGGCAAGGTCGTCGTGGTCGATTCTTTCAACTTCGATACGCCAAAGACCGCCGAGGCTGCCAAGGCAATCGCCGATCTCGGTCTCGCGAACGAAGGTCGCATCCTTTTGGTGCTTCACGAAGATGACGCAAACGTTGCGCTCAGCTTCCGAAACATCCAGAACGTTCACGTTCTGCCGTCGGGCGAACTGAATGCTTACGACGTGCTCGTCTCCGACACTGTCGTGTTTAGCAAGGATGCTCTTCCTGTCGCCGACGCTGCGCCAAAGGCCAAGAAGTCTGCTCCAGCTCGTCAAGACTCTGCACCCGCACCTGCTGAAACTTCCGCAGACGACGCATCGGCGTCGGCGGCAACCACCGAAGAGGAGGAGTAACACATGGCTGTTGATCTCCGCGATGTACTCATCGCCCCCGTTGTTTCCGAGAAGAGCTATGCCCTGCTCGAAGACAACGTCTACACCTTCACCGTTGCTCCGGATGCTTCAAAGCCCGAGATCAAGAAGGCCGTCGAGACTCTTTTCGAAGTCGAGGTCCTCAAGGTGAACACGCTGAACCGTAAGGGAAAGCGCAAGCGCAATAACCGCAACGGAACGTTCGGCAAGCGCTCAGATGTCAAGCGAGCAATGGTCACGCTCGCCGATGGCTACGAAATCGACCTGTTCGAGGTGTGATGATCCATGGCTCTTCGTAAGCGCAAGCCCACAAGTCCCGGACGTCGTTTCCAGACATCGTCGGACTTCTCCGAAATCACCAAGACAACTCCCGAGAAGTCACTTCTCGAGAGCAAGTCCCGCACCGGTGGTCGTAACAGTTACGGTCGCAAGACCAGCCGTCACCGCGGTGGCGGCCACAAGAAGCAGTATCGCAAGATCGACTTCCGTCGGAACAAGGATGGCGTTCCAGCAAAGGTCGCGGCCGTCGAGTACGACCCGAACCGCAACTGTCGCATCCTGCTCCTGCATTACTACGACGGACACAAGTCCTACGTTCTGGCCCCTGAAGGTGTCGGCGTCGGCGAGGTCCTGCAGAACGGCCAAGGCAGCGAGATCAAGCCTGGAAACAGCCTTCCGCTTCGCTACATCCCGGTCGGTACAACGGTGCACAACGTCGAGCTCTCACCAGGTGGCGGCGGCAAGATCAGCCGTTCGGCTGGATCGAGCGTTCAGCTCGTGGCAAAGGACGGTCCATATGCCATCCTCCGCCTCCCGAGCACCGAAATGCGCCGTGTCCCAATCGATGGCCGTGCAACCGTTGGTGTTGTTGGCAATGCCGAGCACGAGCTCATCAAGATCGGTAAGGCTGGCCGCAACCGCTGGAAGGGCGTTCGCCCCCAGACACGCGGTGTTGCCATGAACCCGGTCGATCACCCCCACGGTGGTGGTGAAGGTAAGACCTCGGGTGGTCGCCATCCGGTTTCCCCTTGGGGCAAGCCAGAAATGCGTACCCGTTCAGATAAGAAGCAGTCCGATCAGATGATTATTCGCCGACGCCGCAAGCGCGGATCGCGTCGTTAGGGGTAACGAACCATGCCACGCAGCCTGAAGAAGGGCCCGTTCGTCGATGAGCATCTGCTCAAGAAGGTCGACGCACTCAACGAGAAGAGCGAAAAGCAGGTCATCAAGACCTGGTCACGTCGCTCCACCATTATTCCTGACATGCTCGGCCACACGCTGGCTGTGCACGACGGACGCAAGCACGTCCCGGTGTATGTCACCGAGTCGATGGTTGGCCACAAGCTTGGTGAGTTCGCTCCAACGCGAACCTTCAAGTTCCACGCCGGACAAGAGCGAGGAGCGCGTCGATGACCGGTCCAAAGACCAACGAGCGTCCGGGTACCCGGGCGTCGGTCAAACATGTGCGAGCGTCGGCCTACAAGGCCCGCGAAGTGCTCAATGAGATCCGTGGTCTGCACGTTGCGGACGCTGCTGACTACCTGACGTTGGCCGAACGCGGCATTGCCGAGCCGATCAGCAAGCTGCTCGACTCGGCTGTTGCGAACGCCGAGCACAACGATCTCCAGGATGCCGACGAGCTCTTCGTCTCGGCGTGCTACGCCGACGAAGGTCCAACCATGAAGCGTTGGCGCCCACGTGCTCGTGGCCGCGCCACCCGCATTCGCAAGCGCACCTGCCACATCACGCTCATCGTGTCTCGGATGGACGACGACAAGCTCGAGGTTCGCCGCAACCGCGCCGAGCGTCGTGGCTCTGCTTCGGCGCCAAAGGCCGACCGTGCCGCACGTGTCGCAAAGTCCAAGGGCGAAGATGCTCCAGCCGAAGACGAGGTCACCGAGACTTCAGCCGATGACGCTGGTGAAATTCCCCATCCGCTCGAGGCAGACCTGTCCCTTGACGAGCCGTACGGCGACGGAAGCCACAAGGCACTCGACGACGAGTCCATGCCCGAGGGTTTCCCAATCAAGGGCAACGCCAACTCCGCAAAGTACCACCAGCCTGACGGTCGTTGGTACGAACAAACGGTTGCTGAAGTCTGGTTCGCAGACACTGCATCGGCTGAAGCTGCAGGCTTCATCGAGGCCGGTACCAAAGCCAAGTCCGCAGCGTCGGAGGATGACGCCGCACCTACTACCGATGCCGGCCTTGATGGTTCGAGCGATTCGGAAGAAGAGGAAGAGTAATTCATGGGTCAAAAGATCAACCCCTACGGCTTCCGCCTCGGTATCACCACCGACTGGAAGAGCCGTTGGTTCGCCAGCCGCGAGGACTACGCCAACTTCATCATCGAAGACTCGAACATCCGCAAGTTCGTCATGAAGGATCTCCCTCATGCTGCGATCAGCCGGATCGAGATCGAGCGCAAGTCCAGCCGTGACAGCCTTCGCGTCGACGTGCACACCGCACGCCCAGGAATCGTCATTGGCCGCAAGGGCGCTGAAGCCGATCGTCTTCGCCAGGGATTGGCAAAGATCACCGGCAACAACAAGGTGCAGCTGAACATTCAGGAGATCAAGACTCCTGAGCTCGACGCCGCACTCATTGCACAGGGCGTTGCCGACCAGCTCCAGGGCCGTGTCGCTTTCCGTCGTGCAATGAAGCGTGCTGTCCAGAACGCCCAGAAGGCCGGGGCACTCGGTATTCGAGTCCAGACGTCTGGCCGCCTCGGTGGTTCGGAAATGGCTCGCCGTGAGTGGTACCGCGAAGGTCAGGTGCCGCTGCACACGCTACGCGCCGAGATCGATTACGGCTTCCGCGAAGCACATACCGCCGCTGGTCGAATCGGCGTCAAGGTGTGGATCTACACCGGCGACCGTCTTCCATACAAGAGCGAAGCGCAGGACAAGATCACCCGCGAGGCTGCAATGGCAGTGGGCGAGACGTCCGGACAGAACAAGCCACGCCAGGTTGTGTCGAGCCCATCGGCTCCTCGCAAGCCCGAGGCAACCGAAGAGGTCGCAGCAGCACCGACCGAGGAACAGCCGCTGGTTCCAGCTGCTGACCCAGAGTTTGAGAAGCTCCTCGCCGAGGAAGAGGCAATCGAAGCCTCGCTCCGCGACAAGGACGAGACACCCAACTTCCGTCCCGGCGACGCGGACTGAGAGCAGGTACCAAAATGTTGATGCCCCGCAAGGTTGCACACCGAAAGCACCATCGTGGCCGCATGCGTGGAAACGCAAAGGGCGGCACCGAAGTAACGTTCGGCGATTATGGTCTCCAGGCTCTCGAGCCAGGTTGGATCACCGCTCGCCAGATCGAAGCTTCACGTATTGCCATGACCCGTCACATCAAGCGTGGCGGCAAGGTCTGGATCAACGTGTTTCCCGACAAGCCAGTGACCGAGAAGCCAGCCGAGACCCGTATGGGTTCAGGCAAGGGCAACCCGGAGCGTTGGGTCGCGGTTGTACGCCCAGGCAAGGTCATGTTCGAGCTGTCGTTCCACGACGAAGAGGTTGCTCGGGAAGCAATTGATCGTGCGATCCAGAAGCTGCCGATCAAGTGCAAGTTCGTAAAGCGTGAGGAGGGCTTCTAATGGCGAAAAAGAAGAAGCTTGCGGAGATGTCCTATGGAGATCTCCTCGATCATCTCGACGAAGTTTCCGATGAGCTGTTCAACCTGCGTTTCCAGAACGCAACGGGACAGCTCACCAGCTCAGCCCGTCTTGGACAGGTTCGCAAGGAGAAGGCTCGGGCTCTCACCGAGATCCGAGCCCGCGAGATTGCAGCGGCTGAAGAACAAGACGTTGAAGAGGAGGTCGCATCATGAGCGACGCGACAACACCTGCCGAAACTGAAGCATCAGACGGCGTACGCGAGAATCCCCGCAAGGTCCGCGAGGGCGTGGTGGTCTCGACCGGAATGGACAAGACCGCAGTGATCGAGTCGATCGATCGTGTGCGTCATCGCCGTTACGCAAAGACCGTGCAGCGCAGCACCAAGCTGTTCGCCCACGATGAGAACAACGACGCAAACATCGGCGACCGGGTACGCATTCAAGAAACTCGTCCGCTGTCGAAGAAGAAGCGCTGGCGTCTCGTCGAGATCATCGAGAGGGCTCGCTAATGATTCAACAAGAGAGTCGACTCAAGGTCGCCGACAACTCTGGTGCACGTGAGATTCTGTGCATCAAGGTCCTTGGCGGAACCCGCCGCCGCTACGCAAGCATCGGCGATGTCATCGTCGCAACCGTCAAGGACGCAAACCCTGGCGCTGCTGTAAAGAAGGGCGAGGTCGTCAAGTGCGTCGTCGTCCGTGTCAAGAAGGAAATTCGTCGCCCGGATGGCAGCTACATCCGTTTCGATGAAAACGCAGCTGTGCTCATCAACGAGAACAACCAGCCGCGTGGAACCCGCATCTTCG
Source organism: uncultured Acidimicrobiales bacterium (assembly GCA_964610745.1). GTDB lineage: Bacteria > Actinomycetota > Acidimicrobiia > Acidimicrobiales > SHLQ01 > SHLQ01. The sequence goes on along the minus strand of CAZSYL010000002.1, from coordinate 48,039 downwards.
GCCCGGTTGGTCGTGAGCTTCGTGACAACAAGTTCATGCGAATCGTGTCGTTGGCACCGGAGGTCCTCTAATGAAGATTCAAAAAGGTGATCAGGTCCGTGTCCTCGCAGGCAAGGATCGTGGCAAGGAGGGTGAGGTCACTCAGGCCTACCCCGCAAAGAACACCGTCGTTATCGAAGGTGTCAACCTCGCAAAGAAGCACCAGCGCCCCCTCGGCGAAGGTAACCCTGGCGGCATCATCGACAAGAACATGCCACTGCATGTCAGCAACGTCGCCATCCTCAGTCCCAAGGACGGAAAGCCGACCCGCGTTGGCTACAAGTTCCTGACCGATGGCACCAAGGTGCGGGTCTGCAAGCGCACAGGAGCAGAACTCTGATGGCAACCGCAACGATGATCCCAACGCTGAAGGCGCAGTACTACAACGAGATTCAGGGCCAGCTGAAAGCCGACCTCGATCTCCCGAACGTCATGATGGTCCCAAGGCTCGAGAAGATCTCGGTCAACATGGGTGTCGGACAGGCTGCAATCAACAAGAAGGCGATCGAAGGGGCCCTGACGGACCTGTCGATCATCACTGGCCAAAAGCCCTCGGTGACCAAGGCCAAGAAGAGCATTGCAAGCTTCAAACTTCGTGAAGGCCAGACGATCGGCGCTCGGGTGACCTTGCGTGGCGATCGCATGTACGAGTTCCTCGACCGTCTCATCTCGCTGGCAACGCCACGTATTCGAGACTTCCGTGGGCTCCCAACAAAGAGCTTTGACGGTCGTGGCAACTACACCTTCGGTGTAACCGAACAGTTGATCTTCCCCGAGATCAACTACGACGATGTCGACACCGTACGCGGCATGGACATCACGATCGTGACGACCGCAGTGAACAACGAGCACGGCCGTGCGCTGCTCGATGCATTTGGATTTCCATTCCGGAAGGAAGGCCAGTAATGGCAAAGAAGGCGCTGATCAACAAGCAACAGAAGACTCCGAAGTTCAAGGTTCGCGGCTACACACGATGCCGCGTATGCGGGCGTCCTCGCAGCGTGTACAAGAAGTTCGGCCTGTGCCGTATCTGTCTCCGAGAAATGGGACATGCGGGCGAGATTCCTGGTCTCAAGAAGGCCAGCTGGTAGGGGAAGGAGAACAACCATGACAATGACCGACCCCATCGCCGACATGCTGACGCGTGTTCGTAACGCGAACACCGCCATGCATGACGACGTTTCGATGCCGTCCAGCAAGCTCAAGGAGACGCTCGCAGAGCTACTCAAGAGCGAGGGCTACATCACCAACTACACCGTTGCAGATAACGAGTCCGGCCCCGGACGCGTCCTCAGCATCGACATGAAGTACTCACCGGAGCGCAAGCGTGTGATCTCGGGCATTACCCGAGTAAGCAAGCCCGGCCTCCGCGTGTACAAAAAGTCCAACGAGGTACCACGTGTGCTCGGCGGTCTCGGCGTGGCCGTACTGTCGACCAACCGTGGCCTCATGACCGATCGCGAAGCCCGTCGCCGCCGTATTGGCGGCGAGGTGCTCGCCTACGTCTGGTAGGAGCAGCGATGTCACGCATTGGAAACACACCTATCCCCGTGCCTAGCGGCGTCGATGTCACCATCAGTGGCACCGATGTTGCGGTCAAGGGAAGCAAGGGCGAACTGCAGATCACGCTTCCAGGCGAGATCACCGGTTCGATCGACGACGGCGTCGTCACTCTTGTTCGACCGAATGACAGCGGAGACAACAAGGCCATGCACGGTCTTGCACGCACGCTTGTTAGCAACATGATTATCGGCGTCAGCGACGGCTTCACCAAGAAGCTCGAGATCGTCGGCGTTGGTTACCGTGCTGCTGCCAAGGGCAAAGATGCTCTCGAGATGCAGCTTGGCTTTAGTCATCCGGTCCACATCAAGGCACCTGAGGGCATCGAGTTCGAAGTTCCTCAGCAGACCGAGATCATCGTCAAGGGCATCGACAAACAGCTCGTTGGCCAGGTCGCTGCTGACATTCGCAAGTGGCGCAAGCCAGAGCCCTACAAGGGTAAGGGCATTAAGTACGAGGGCGAGCGGATTATCCGCAAGGCCGGAAAGCAGGCGAAGTAATGGCAAAGAACGTTTCTGCCGAACGCCGCCGCCAGCGTCAGCGTCGTCACTACCGAATTCGCAAGCAGGTTCAGGGAACCGCCGAGCGTCCACGCTTGGCTGTGTTCCGTTCGAACAAGCACATCGTGGCCCAGGTCATCGATGACGTTGCGGGAACCACGGTTGCGGCCGCATCCACGGTTGAAAAGGGCTGGGATGGTCGTGGCAACACGGTCGATGCAGCCAGCAAGGTCGGCACAGCTGTTGCTGAGCGGGCCAAGGCCGCTGGAATCAATACCGTCGTGTTCGATCGCGGCGGCAACCTCTACCACGGACGTGTCGCTGCTTTGGCCGACGCTGCCCGCGACGCAGGACTGGAGTTCTGATGGCGTACGAAAACAACAACAACCGCAACGACCGTAACGATCGTGGTGGACGCAACAATGATCGAGAGAACGAGGGTGGTCTGCGCGACTCCCGCGTGATCAACATCAACCGCGTTGCCAAGGTCGTCAAGGGTGGCCGTCGATTCAGCTTCACTGCACTCGTGGTGATCGGCGACGGCGCAGGCCAGGTCGGTCTTGGATACGGAAAGGCAAAGGAAGTTCCACTTGCCATCCAGAAGGGCACAGAGGAAGCAAAGCGCAACCTCTTTTCGGTGCCTCTTGCCGGAACGACCATTGTTCACCCGATACTTGGCCAGATGGGCGCCGGCAGTGTTCTGCTCAAGCCTGCAGCTCCCGGTACCGGCGTCATCGCGGGTGGTGCTGCTCGTGCCATCCTCGAAGAGGCCGGCATCCAGGACGTGCTTTGCAAGTCTCTCGGGTCGCCGAACCACATCAACGTTGCCCGTGCGACGATTGCGGGTCTTCGCGACCTCAAGCGCCCCGACGAGATTGCTCGCCTCCGTGGCCTCGATCCAGAAGAGTTCGTTCCTACCGGCCTGCTTACGGCCTACAAGGAATCCGAACGAGACGCGAAGGACCCAGCTTCGGCTGGTACCCGAACGGAGTCATAAACCATGGCCGATCTCAACATCACTCAGATACGTTCGACCATCGGCACCAAGCCAAAGCAGCGCGGGACCATCCGTGCGCTTGGTCTCGGCCGAATTGGGCGTACCGTCACGAAGCCCGACACCCCCGAGGTGCGTGGCATGATCAGCCGGGTGCCGCACCTGGTTTCTGTCGAGGAGGCGTAATGGCCATCAAGATTCACGATCTCAAGCCCGCTGAGGGTTCAACCAAGCCCAAGCAGCGCAAGGGCCGAGGTATTGGCGGCAAGGGCGGCAAGACCGCTGGCCGCGGTACCAAGGGCCAGCACAGCCGTGGTCGCGGCAAGGTTCGCGTTGGTTTCGAGGGTGGCCAGATGCCACTCCACAAGCGTGTCCCGAAGCTTCGCGGCTTCACCAACCCGTTCCGGGTTGAATACCAGGGCATCAACCTCGACACCATCGCCGAAACCGGCCTGACCGACGTTTCGCCCGAGTCGCTGCGCGATCAGGGTCTTGTTGGCAAGAACTCGCTGGTCAAGATTCTCGGCCGTGGCGAGCTCACCAGCGCCGTAACGGTAAAGGCACACGCCTTCTCCAAGACCGCTGAAGAGGCCATCACGGCTGCTGGCGGATCGATCGAGATCCTTCCAAAGCCATGGGGCGACTCCCCACGGCCACCTGCGAAGGGCAACCAGCACACCAACCGTTAATACCTGGATTGGCCGGCCTCGCCATGCGAGACCGGCCTTTTTGGGCTTTTAAGGAACTCTGAAGGCCGGGACCTCATACCTTCACCGCGGAATTCCTTTACCGATTGTTTAGAGACGCGCAATCCCCCTTGGGCGATTGCGCGGCTACCGTTGAGACATACGACTTTTGCGAGAGGCACAAAGTGTTTTCACGAATTGCAAACATGTTCCGGGTTCCGGATCTTCGAAACAAGATTCTGTTCACCCTGTTCGCGCTTGGCCTGTACCGCCTGGGTTCGTTCATTCCCGCTCCGGGAATCGACACCCTCGCCGTCCAGCAGCTGCGTGAGAACTCTGAACAGCAGGGCGGCATTCTTGCCTACGTCCAGTTGTTCTCCGGTGGTGGTCTCACCACGTTTGCGATCTTCGCCCTCGGTGTGCTGCCGTACATTACGGCGTCGATCATCATGCAGGTGCTCGGAGTCGTAGTGCCACGTATCGAACAATGGCAGCAGCAGGGAGCGGTCGGTCAGCGAAAGATCACCCAGTGGACCCGCTACATGACCATTGGAATCGCGGTCATTCAGTCGACCAGCTTCGCCTTCCTCTTCAACCGGGCTGACGGCCTCGGTGGCGGATTCGTCCTCCTGCCGAAGTTCAACGTCTGGACCGTGCTCCTCGTTGTCCTCACCCTCACCGCCGGCACTGCGCTGGTTATGTGGATGGGCGAGCTCATCACGCAGAAGGGCATCGGCAACGGCATGTCGCTCATCATCTTTGCCTCGATCGTGAGCCAGTTCCCAGCACAGTTCTCCACGCTCTACACCAACGAAGGCATCCTCGCCATCGTTGCATTCAGCGTGATCCTCGGTATCTCGCTCGTCGGCATCGTGTTCGTCGAGAACGGTCAGCGCCGCATCCCGGTCAACTTCGCAAAGCGTGTTGTTGGTCGCAAGATGTACGGCGGCCAGAGCACCTACATCCCGCTCAAGGTCAACCAGTCGGGTGTTATCCCAATCATCTTCGCAAGCTCGGTCTTGTACCTGCCCAACCTCATTGCGGTCGCTCTTCCCGACACTGCTTGGGGCAACGGAATCCGCAACTTCGTCGACCGCAACCTCGTCGACCCGAGTGCAGTGCTGTACCTGGTGGTCTTCGGATTCATGATCGTGGGCTTCGCGTACTTCTACACCGCTATCACATTCGATCCAGCCAAGCAGGCTGACACCATTCGTAAGCAGGGTGGCTTCATCCCAGGTATTCGTCCCGGTCCCCAGACCGAACACTACCTCGCACGGATTCTTACCCGTATCACGCTGCCCGGAGCGCTCTTCATTGCAGCCGTGGCATTGCTTCCCAACTTGATCATGCAGGCGATTGGCTTCAACCTGTCTGCGGGTCATGGCGGAGGCCTCGGAGCTGCTGGCTTCGGCTTTATTGGTATTTCGATCCTCATCGCTGTTGGCGTGGCGCTCGAAACCATGAAGCAGATCGACAGTCAGCTCATGATGCGCAACTATGAGGGATTCCTCGCGAAGTCGAAGTAGTCTCCCGTAGGTAATACAACGAAACTGAGGTTGAACATGGCGCCGAGAATTATCGTCTTGGGCCGTCAGGGAGCTGGCAAGGGCACACAGTGTGCGCGCCTTGTCGCCGAGTACGGCATTGTTCACGTTTCAACTGGCGACATGTTGCGAGCTGCTGTCGCCGGCGAAACCGAGCTTGGCAAGCAGGCTGAAGCAATCATGAAATCAGGCGGTCTCGTCAGCGACGAGATCATGAACGGCATCGTCGCCGAACGACTCGCCGAGGACGACATTACCGATAACGGTGTGCTCCTCGACGGGTTCCCGCGCACGACCGGCCAAGCCGAAGCCCTCGAAGCCATCTTTGCTGACCAGGGTGTGGAACTCACCGCGGCGGTCAATATCGATGTACCGCTCGACGAGGTCACAACCCGCATGATGGAACGTGGACGCGAGGACGATACCGAAGAGGCAATCGCCGAGCGTCTCCGCAACTACGAACAACAGACAGCTCCCTTGCTCGAGTTCTTCGCAGCTCGTGACAAGCTGGTGATCATCGATGGCCTCGGTGAAGAAGACGAGGTCTTCGGCCGGGTTCAAGGCGCCCTCGGCCTGTAATTCGCGGCCAGAGAAAGCCGGGCGCTGGTGCGCCCTCACCGCGGTAGACCGGTGGCCGAGCCCGTATCGGTCCATCGGCTTCGGTGCCGCGTACTTCTCGCCCTGCCTACCTTCGAGATGGTTGTTCGATCACTGAGTGTCAAACCCGGTAGAGAAGATCGCGACGCCGAAGAAAAGAATCGTGATGATGAAGGCGATGACGAAAAGGGCGAATATGGCCGAGCCAACCATGCCGATCACCTTGGCTGCTGTTGCCATGTCTTTCTTGGTCGGGTCGCGTCGGCCCTCGTGAATGCCCGTGAGTTCCTTGTTGGCTAGCCACCAGGCGAACGGACTAATGAGCCCGCTGCACATCACGATGCTGAGGATGCTGACCACCAACGCAACTACTGCGTTTGACTCTTCGGCGTACTGCGGCGGCGGATAGCCGTAACCGGGTGGCGGGACGGCGTAGCCCTGTTGATATCCCGGCTGCTGGTATGGCTGCGGCGAGGGGTAACCGGGCTGCTGGTAGCCCTGCGGTTGAGCCGGTGGCGTCTGCTGCGGGTCCAGCGGTTGGTCGCCGCCGAGATTCTCTGGTGGTACCAATGGATCGCCGCCGTTGCTCATGTCGCAGTTATATCACGCAGTCGACGATGCATCAGATCTCGGTAGCGCGCCTAGCCCCAGCCCATTTCATGGAGTTGATCGTCGTCGATGCCGAAGTGATGCGCGATCTCGTGAATGACGGTGGTCCGGATCTCGTCGATGAGTTGCTCACGGGACTCACACATGTCAATGAGCGGTAGACGGTAGATGGAAATACGGTCCGGAAGCTCCAGGAGCCCGTAGCTCTCGCGCTCGGTCAGCGGGATTCCTTCGTATAGGCCAAGAAGGTCCGGTTCGGACTCGTGTTGGTCTTCGGTGACCACAATCACATTGTCCATGAACTCAATGAGCTCGTCTGGCAGCAGATCAAGGGCGGTGACGACCTCGTGCTCAAACTGCTCCGGAGTCAACGAAACCATGGGTTGAGCGTAGTAATCAGGCTCCGTGGTCCCTCCACCACGCTACGAGAAGGAAAAATCGCACCGAAGCCTCGTCGCGATTGTTTTGGTCTCCAGTTGGTTGATTCTTCCGCGCCCGATAGGTTTATTCGCTGGTCTGACGCGCATTTTCTGGGTGTCTGATCGAACTCTCGTAGGAGGAAGTTCCACTGGCAAAACCTAAAGAAGACGCAATCGTATTGGAGGGGACTGTTGTCGAGCCTCTCCCAAACGCCATGTTCCGGGTCGAACTGGAAAACGGCCACAAAGTTCTGGCGCATATTTCCGGAAAAATGCGCATGCATTACATCCGGATTCTGCCAGGCGATCGCGTCCAGGTAGAGCTGACTCCGTACGACCTCGAACGAGGTCGGATCACGTACCGCTACAAGTAACTGCTTCCGGGCAGCGACTAATCGGTACGACCACTCAAAAAATCGTAATCCCTCGGCCACGGTCGAGGAACACCTATGAATAATAAGAAAGGACGCTGAACGTGAAAGTTCGAGCAAGCGTCAAGAAGATGTGTGACAACTGCAGGGTCATCAAGCGTCATGGGCGCGTGATGGTCATCTGCAGTAACCCCCGACATAAGCAGAGGCAGGGCTAGGAATGGCACGTATTTCAGGCGTGGACATTCCACGCGAGAAGCAGGTGCAGATCAGCCTGACCTACATCTTCGGTATTGGACTCACCACCAGTCAGACACTCCTCGAGTCGCTCACCATTGAGCCGACCACCCGAGTTCGAGATCTGACCGACACCGAAGTCGCACAGATCCGTGCGTACATCGAAGAGAACTTGAAGGTTGAGGGTGACCTTCGCCGTCAGACCAGCCAGGACATCAAGCGCAAGATGGAGATTGGTTCATACCAGGGTCTCCGCCACCGTCGTGGTTTGCCTGTCCGTGGTCAGCGCACACACACCAACGCTCGCACTCGTAAGGGTCCCAAGAAGACCGTTGCCGGAAAGAAGAAGGTCTGATCATGGCGACTCCAGCACCGCGCAAGAAGCGCAGGCAGTCGAAGAACGTCACGCACGGCGTGGCGCACATCAAGAGCTCGTTCAACAACACGATCATCACGTTCACCGATCAGGACGGCAATGCACTCTCCTGGGCATCGGCAGGCAACGTTGGGTTCAAGGGCTCTCGCAAGTCCACGCCATATGCCGCACAGATGGCCGCCGAGCAGGCAGCTCGCCGAGCCATGGAACACGGCGTGCGCCGAGTCGATGTTGTTGTTCGTGGTCCCGGTTCAGGCCGTGAGACCGCAATCCGGTCCATCACCAACACAGGAATTGAAGTCACCGGAATCAAAGACGTCACCCCCGTTCCTCATAACGGCTGCCGTCCAGCAAAGCGTCGGAGGGTCTGACACATGTCTCGTTACACCGGACCAAAGGCACGCGTTTCCCGTCGCCTCGGCACCAACATCTGGGGCACCAAGGGCGAGACGATCGCTCTCGACAAGCGCCCATACCCACCGGGCGATCACGGCCAGACCCGTCGCCGCGGCAACGTCAGTGAATACCTGCTCCAGCTGCAGGAAAAGCAGAAGGCACGTTTCACCTACGGCCTGAGCGAACGCCAGTTCCGCAACATCTACGACGAAGCAAACCGTCGCACCGGCGTTACCGGTGAGAACATGCTCCGTTTCCTTGAGCTGCGCCTCGACAACGTGGTGTACCGCTCCGGATGGGCTGCGACCCGTCCGCAGGCTCGCCAGTTCGTCAACCACGGTCACATCGAGGTCAACGGCAAGCGCGTCAACATTCCGAGCTACCGAATTCGCCAAGGCGACAAGGTCAGCATCCGGGCAAAGGCACGCAATGGCGTGACTCTGCAGTGGAACATGGACGTCCTCGATCGCAGCAAGCCTGCGTGGATCGACGAAGGTTCCGACAAGTACGAAGCTGTCGTGCATCAGTTGCCGCTGCGGGAACATATCGATGTTCCGGTCCGCGAGCAGCTCATCGTCGAGCTCTACTCTAAGTAAACCACCCACCCAAGTAACGCCCCAGGCTCTCCGGTCTGGGGGTCGTCTTCGAAGTTCCGAGGAGAACACATGCTGGTTATTCAGCGTCCGACGGTCGAAGCGATCGGAGAAGAAGAGAACAACACGCAGCGATTTGCGATCGGGCCCCTCGAACGAGGTCTTGGCCACACGATCGGCGCATCGCTCCGGCGTACCCTGCTCTCTTCCATCCCCGGCGCCGCGATCACCCAGGTGCGTTTTGACGACGCACTCCACGAGTTCGACACCATCCCAGGTGTTGCCGAGGATGTCACCGACATCATCTTGAACCTGAAGGACATCGTCCTGAAGGTGCACGCCGAGGAGCCCGTAACGTTGCGTCTCGACGTCCGCGGTCCAAAGGACGTTGTTGCATCGGATATTCATCCGCATGCCGACGTTGAAATTCTCAATGGCGACCTTCCGCTTGCCACCCTCAACGGCAAGGGTCACCTCGCCATCGACATCACCGTCGACCAGGGTGCTGGTTATGTCAGCGCCGACCGAAACAACCAGACCGACACCATTGGTGTGATCCCGATCGACTCGATCTACTCACCAGTGCGTCGTGTCGCGTTCGACGTCACGCCGACCCGCGTTGACCAGCAGGCCGACCTCGATCGCGTCGAGCTGGACATCGTCACCGATGGTTCGATCAGCCCTCGCGATGCTCTTGCATCTGCTGGCGCGACACTTCGTACCCTCGTGCAACTCGTCGAAGAGATGAGCGACGAGCCGCAGGGCCTCGAGCTTGGCGAGATGAGCCCAGTCGTTGCTGGGTCGCCTGACCTCGAGAAGCCAATCGAAGACCTCGATCTTTCTGAGCGTCCTCGCAACTGCCTCAAGCGCGCACAGGTCAACAGTGTTGGAGAGCTCCTCGAAAAGACCGAGGACGATCTTCTTGCAATCACCAACTTCGGCCAGAAGTCGCTCGATGAAGTCATCGAGAAGCTCGATGAGCGCGGCCTCTCACTGCGGACGAGGGATTAGCCATGGTTGCAACTCCACGGAAGGGCCCCCGTTTTGGCGGTAGCTCTTCTCACCAGAAGGCCATGATGGCCAATCTTGTCGCGTCGTTGATCGCCGCTGAAGCAATCACCACGACCGAAGCCAAGGCAAAGGCCATGCGTCCAATTGCCGAGAAGATGATCACCAAGGCCAAGAAGGGCGGCGTTCATAATCACCGTCAGGTCATGAAGTTCCTCGGCGACCGCGAGATGGCCACCAAGCTGTTCGACGAGGTCGGTCCTCGATACGTCGATCGACCAGGTGGCTACACCCGAATCATGAAGCTCGGTCCACGCTCAGGCGACAACGCGCCAATGGCACGTATCGAACTCGTTTGAATCTGTGGTTGATGAGCTGCAAGTGCGCGGCTGAGACTCCACAGATTTTGAAGAGGCCATGAAACTCAGAGCCACTGTCGCTTATAACGGCAGTGGCTTTCATGGTTTTGCGGTGAACCGTGATGTGCGCACGGTCGCTGGAGATCTTGAAACAGCCTTGGCAACGATTGTTGGCCAGCCTGTCACGATCACGTGCGCGGGTCGGACGGACAAGGGTGTGCATGGTCGCGGTCAGGTGGTCAGCTTTGTGGTGCCCGACGATGTCCGAGCAACCCCTGAGCGCATTCAGCAATCGCTAAACGGGTTGTGCAAGCCCGACATCGTGGTGCGTGACATCGCTGTTGCTGAGGATGAGTTCGATGCACGCTTCTCCGCTCAATGGCGTCAGTATCGGTATCAGGTGCTGACCTCGCACCATCGAGATCCGTTACGGTCGCACACCTCATGGCACGTGCCCGCCACGCTCGATATCGAGACGATGAACCTCGCGGCAGCTCATCTCATTGGCGAGCATGACTTCACATCGTTCTGCAAACGGGTGAAGGTCGCCGACGGCGAGCCGGAAAAGAGCATGGTGCGTCGCGTGCTCGAAGCCGAGTGGCTCGAGGGTCAGGATGATCTTTTCGAGTTTTGGGTCAAGTCGACCGCGTTCTGCCATCAGATGGTGCGGTCGTTTGTCGGTACGCTCGTCGACGTTGGTCTGGGCCGGTATACGCCAGAAGACGTCCCGAAGATGCTCGAAGCCAAGGATCGTCTAGCTGCGGGCCGAGTGGCTCCGCCTGAAGGCCTGACCTTCTGGAAGGTCGAGTACGATCGCTGAATCTGTGGTTCCTCCACGGCAGATGCGCGGCTGGCAAACCACAGATTCTTAGTCGCGAGGTAGGTTGCGGCGGCTGAGGGCTTTTACGATGCGGTGGGTGACCGCCGCTGGTAGACGAGAGCCGATATCGAAGAGCGCGGCATCGGGACCGATGAGGGCACGTCGGCGATTGCGTCGCACAGCGGTCAAAATCTGCTCAGCAGCCTTCTCTGGCGTCGTCATCGCCATGGCATCGAAGCGAGCAATGGACTCAACATCGTCGTACTGAGTCCGGCCATTTCGGACAATGTTGGTTTTGATGCCGCCGGGGTGAACAGTTGTTGCCGAGACGTGGCTGCCTTCGAGTTCGAGTTCCATCCGCAATGCGTCGGTGTAGCCACGCACACCGAACTTTGCGGCGTTGTACGCCGATTGCGTCGGAATCGAGACCAAGCCGAACACGCTGGAGATGTTGACCACGTGGCCGACATCAGCTGCTCGTAGATGAGGGAGGAAGGCCTGCGTACCGTGCACCACACCCCAGAAGTTGGTTTCCATCACCCAGGAAAAATCCTCGATGGACTGGGTTGCGGCATCGTGGGTGAGATTGACCCCAGCGTTGTTGAAGATCGCGTTGATCTCACCGTGGTGGGCTGCGCTCTCGTCGGCCCACGAGAATACCGATGCTCGATTCGAGACATCGACGTTCGTACACGTGATCTCGACCCTTGCGCCGCAGAGTGCAGCGGTCTCTGCGAGCCCGCGGTCGTCGACATCGGAGAGGGCAAGTCCAGCGCCCTGCTCGGAGAGAGCAATAGCTAGTGCTCGTCCGATTCCCGACGCAGCGCCGGTAATGGCAGCGACACGGCCGGCGATCGGCTTCATGGCAACCGGATGGTGTCGGTGGTCGGGGGAGTAGCGAGGCGTTTGGCGATAATCTGCCAGGCATCGGGATCGATCGTGACGCCAACATGTGTGGAGCGCACTTCGACATTCTCGACGTTCGGGCTGAACGTGTCGATGCAAGCGCGCCAATCGACGATCGCATCGGCCCGAGAGTAGATCGCTGTGATTGGAAGCTCGATCGGTATCTGGTTTCTTTCCTCGACTCGGCTTTCAAGTGCATCGACATACTCAGTCGGGTATGCCTTGGCTCCACGCGTGTACTTCGGGCCACCGAAAACGGGTGTTGCGAGGGTGATGATCTGACTCACCAGGTGCGGATGATCACGGGCGATCTCGCGGGCGAAGATTCCGCCGAGACTCCAACCGATGAGCGTTATCGGCTTGCCCGCTTCAGCTACGCGCTGTCGAACCGAGTTGGCGACCGAGGGCAGCAATACCTCGACTTCGCCACGGTTTACGCCGAATCCCCAGCCGACCGTGCGGTGGCCGAGGGTTCGCAGTCCGCTGCGGAGTGGGGTCATGAATGCATCCGACGTACTCCATCCGGGAAACACCATGACGGTCTCGTTCCCCTTAGGGCTCCCGAGAAGATCTGGCCCACGACGCGCGAGACGCGGGATCTGAAGAAGTGTGGCGAGTTCCTTTGCGACCTTTGGACCTGTCGGAGCTGCAAAGCCTTGTGCAGTGTGAATATCCCGCTCTGTGCTCGTCATCGATTCGCATCGTAGTCGACCCGCCGGTCGTGGCCCGCACGGTGCTGAAATCAGGCGGCCTGAAGTTCGATGTGGACTGCGCCTCCGGGGCCAGGGTCGGCCCAAATGCGCCCGTTGAGCGCCTCGACGATGCCTTTGGCCACGGCCAGGCCGAGGCCCGCTCCGCCCTGAGCGCGTTCACGCGCCTCGTCGTGGCGGCGGAAGGGCTGAAACGCTTCTTCAGTGAAGTCGGCAGGGAAGCCCGTTCCCTGATCGAGCACCGAGATGCGCCGGGAATCACTGTCTATCTCGATGGAGATCTGCTCGTCGCTTGGGGAGTGGCGGACGGCGTTGCTGACGAGGTTCTGGAGAACCCGGTCAAGCTGTTGGGGGTCGGCGGTAACTCGAAGGCTGTCCGGTCCGTTGACGTGAAGATCGATGTTTTTGTTGCCAGCGATGAGAGACATACGGTCGACCACCTCGTTTACCGAGCTCACGGCGTCGACCGGAACCGCGGACAGCTGGTAACGACCGGCTTCGAGTTGGCCGATCGTAAACAGATCGGTGATGAGAGTTTCGACCGCGGTCAGGTCGGCCTCGATCGTCTTCAGGTACCGCTCAGGGTCTGGAGCAACACCATCGAGCAGGGCCTCGGTCGCAAGCCTCATCGACGTCAGCGGAGTTCGAGCGTCATGACTCAGCGATGCCAGAGTGACCGAGCGCTCGCGCTCGGCCTCTTCTCGCGCCTTGTTCGATGACGAAATCTGATTGACCATGGCGTCGATTGCGCTCGAGAGTTCGCCGACTTCATCGATGCGTTCAAGATCTGCGCGCGCCTCGAGATCGCCATCACCAACCCTCATCGCGACCTGGGTCAGAGCTGCGAGATCGTTGGTTAGCGGCCGGGCGAGCGTGTAGGTCACTCCGATACCAAGCACGGTCGCGAACGCGAGGAGAAGCAAGAGGAACGTGAGGCTGGTGTCGTCACCTAGCAGTGTCGACCGGGAACCTGCAATGAAGGCCGACGCAATGATGACGGGACCCGAAATCGCTGCGACGATCATTCGCTGGGTCAGGGAACTGGGAGCGAAGAGTCGAAAGATCACGGTGATTGCCACCGCTGCGGCACCGATTGAGACGAGCAGCGCAATGAGTTGGTTGCGTTCCTCGGCCATGGTGTCGCCCATGGTGATCTCGGCTCCGACGACCGTTGCGAGACCGGCCATCGAGGCAATAACAGCGAGCGCGATAAGAAACTGTGGCCAGGGAGTCTCGCCGGTCTTTTGGGCTTGCTGAACCGCTTTTTGGCTCATGGATCGAATCGGTATCCCACGCCAAACACAGTAACGAGATGTTCAGGCTTTGATGGGTCGGTCTCCAAGCGGCCGCGGAGGCGACGTACGTGGACGGTGACCGTCGACGGGTCCTGCCATTCGGTGGAACTACTCCAGACCTTCTGAAGAAGGTCCTCACGGGTAAGCGCCTCGCCGGGGTGGGCGAGGAAGCAGTTCAACAACTCGAACTCCTTGCGTGGCAGTTCGAGGGTCTTTCCTGCCTTCGACACGACCCAGCGGGCGGGATCGACGGTCACGTCGCCGAACTCGGTGATCATGTCGGCCGCAGAGTTCACTTCGGTGCTCCGTCGCAAGACCGAGCGCACTCGCGCAACGACCTCACGGGCTGAGAATGGCTTGACCACGTAGTCGTCCGCACCGGCCTCGAGACCACGAACCCGATCGGATTCTTCGCCTCGGGCGGTGAGAAGGATGACCGGAAGCTGCGATGTGCTTCGAATGAAGCTGAGCACGTCGAGACCATTGCGCTTTGGAAGCATGAGGTCGAGAAGGACCAGTTCGGGGTTGTGGTCGGTGACGGCGGCGACAGCGGCGTCTCCATCGCCTGCCTCGACGACAGTAAAGCCATCAGCGGCGAGGTATTGGGAGAGGACTTCACGAACCATGGGTTCGTCGTCTACTACGAGAATCGTTGACATATTCTTCACGGTAGTTAATAACCCTACTCGTGTGGCGATCGTTCCCCCGCTGTTCGCGACTTCGTAAGAACACCAATGGCGACGGGCCATCGCATCTGTGACATCTACTCGCATGCGAAATCTGTGACATCTATTTCGCCAGCAAAATCTGTGACATCTATTTCGCAAGCGAAATCAACGCGCTCGCGTATTGGTTTGTACGTGGAGCCCTCGTAGACTCGTCGTTCGTACTGAGCCGCCACTTGTCCGCGGCCCTCCAGGAGCCGGAAATGAACACCACCACCCCCAAAGCATCCGAAATCGAGCGTTCATGGCACATTGTCGACGCCGAAGGAATGGTGCTCGGTCGCCTCGCCACTGAGGTCGCGACCATCCTGCGCGGCAAGCACAAGCCGACCTACACCCCCAACCTCGACACTGGCGATCACGTCATCATCGTGAACGCCGACAAGATCGTTCTCACCTCCAACAAGGCCGAGCGCAAGATGGTCTATAGCCACTCCGGTTATCCGGGTGGGCTCAAAGAGAGCACGTACGCCGAGGAGATGTCGAAGGATTCAGCTCAGGCGGTCACCCGTTCCATCCGGGGCATGATCCCAAAGACTCGTCTTGGACGTCAACAGATCACGAAGCTCAAGGTATATAGCGGGCCCGAGCATCCGCACGCGGCGCAGAATCCGCAGCCACTCGTATTCGAACACGCTCGTAATCGGGCATAGGCTCCGGGCATAGGAAGAACTAAAGATCATGGCAACTACCACCCCAATCCAGACCACTGGCCGCCGCAAGCGTGCAGTCGCCCGAGTTCGTCTCGTCCCCGGTGACGGGACCATGACCGTGAACGGTCGCACCCTTGAGGACTACTTCCCAAGCGCTGTGCACCGTCAGCAGCTTTCCGAGCCATTCCGTGTCACCGAGACCGAGGGCAACTGGGATGTCAGCGTCACCATGCACGGCGGCGGACCAACCGGTCAGGCTGGCGCGATGCGCCTCGGCATTGCTCGCGGACTCCTCGAGGTTGATCCTGAGTTCCGTGACTCGCTGAAGAAGGCTGGCTTCCTTACTCGCGATTCCCGCAAGAAGGAATCCAAGAAGTACGGCCTCAAGAAAGCTCGTAAGGCACCTCAGTACAGCAAGCGCTAATTTGCGCTGCGGTCGCAATCCGAGCCCTAGCGGGCTCTCGATGCTCGGCAGTTGGCCGGAGGCCGCGTCCGCTCGCACCGGCTTCGCAGCTGCGAGCTAGCGGAAGGCGATTATGCGTCTCCAATTTGGGACAGATGGAGTTCGGGCTGAGGCGTTTACTCAGCTGACGGTCGAGTTCGCTCGAGCGTTGGGTGCTGCTTCAGCGCGAACACTCGATGGCGAGACGATCGTTATCGGCCGCGATACCCGCGAATCTGGTCCTGTTCTTCAGCAGGCGTTCGCCGAAGGCGCGGCTGGTGAGGGCGTAGCGATTCGCGACCTCGGTGTTGTACCCACACCCGCAGTTGCCTGGATTTGTAACGCCGACAACCTTCCCGGCGCGATGCTGTCGGCATCGCACAACCCTTGGCAGGACAATGGGATCAAGCTGTT
Organism: uncultured Acidimicrobiales bacterium; assembly: GCA_964610745.1. Classification (GTDB taxonomy): domain Bacteria; phylum Actinomycetota; class Acidimicrobiia; order Acidimicrobiales; family SHLQ01; genus SHLQ01. Next base: position 31,783 of record CAZSYL010000002.1, on the reverse strand, counting down.
CTCCGCAGGTGGTCTCAAGCTCTCCGACGCAGATCAAGACGTCATCCAGCGTCAACTCGATGACGCTCACGCGGCTGGATACCCAGCTGTTGCAGCTACGCCTGTCGTGACAGAAGGGTCGATCGACCGCTACATCGATGCGGTCATTGCATCGATCGACGGTCGGCGTTTCGACGGCAGCACGGTCGTGCTCGATTCGGCCAACGGTTCGGCGTCGACGACTGCTCAGCGGATCTTCGAACAACTCGGAGCCACCATCGTCGGCCTCGCAGATCAACCAGATGGGCAGAACATCAACGCAGGTGTCGGATCCACCCATCCTGAATTCCTGACAGCGGCGGTCCTTGAGCACGGCGCGGCGGCTGGCTTTGCATTCGATGGGGACGCCGACCGCATTGCAGCGGTCGGGGGTGACGGCGTGCTGATCGATGGCGACCGCATCATTGCTATGAGCGCACTCGATCGACGTGAACGCGGCATGCTCGCCAACGACACGGTCGTGATCACCGTGATGGCCAATCTAGGGTTCCGGCGAGCCATGGACTCCTACGGGATCGCCATGGTCGAGACGCCCGTCGGCGACCGCTATGTCCTCGAAGCCCTCGACGCTGGAGGGCACTCACTCGGTGGTGAACAGTCGGGCCACGTGATCCATCGGGATCTCGCTACGACCGGCGACGGCGTCCTCACCGCGGTTCAACTCTTCGACGCTGTGAAGCGACGCGGCGTCGACTTGGGAACCTGGGCCTCCGAGGTCATGGATCGGCTGCCCCAGGTACTACTGAACGTACGAACAGCCGAGAAGATCCCAGACCTGTCCAGCAAGCTGACCTCAGCGGTCAACGCCGAGGAAGCACGTCTTGGTAGCAGCGGCCGAGTCCTGATTCGAGAATCCGGAACCGAACCGGTTGTCCGGGTCATGGTCGAGGCCGAAACTGCCGAGGTCGCCACAGCTTCGGCGGAGCGTCTCGCCGACGCCGTCGAGTCACTCGCCAACCCACCAACCAACTGATCCAAGAGACAACCGTTTAGTTAGCCCCGTACGCAAGCCTTTACAAGGGCTTTTCTGCCCGTGCGCAAAGGTGCAGGGGTACCCCCCGTCCAACCGCCCAGGTTTCTACACTGGGAACCGAGCTGAGCACCTCGCGCGTGCTTATTGAAAGAGAGCTTTCATGTGCGGAATTATCGCCGTCATCCGTCGCCCATCAAACCGAGCGGTTCCAACCCGCGACGACATCCTGGGCCTTGTCAGCGGAACCGCTGACGGACTCGACGGAGTCGCACTCGAAGAAGCTGACGGTCCGCTTGCCAATATCGCAGAGCGACTGGCCACTGCTGACGCGCTTTTGCGGGGAACACCCGGGCTTCGCTTGCTGCTCTCCGATCCGGGACTGTCCGATGTCTTGCGTTCGGAGCTGGGCGTTCTGAACTCTCATCTCGATGCGCTCGAAGCCGACCTCGATTCGAAGGCCACCGTCGACTCGCTCGACCTCGAAGCCGTCAACGCACTGCTCATCTCGGCTCGCGATGGAGCATGGGCGATTGAGCGCGACCGTCTTCGTGCTGGCGAGGTCGTCTCCGATCTCGGAGGGCGCGACGTACACGGTGCTGGTATCGACGCAATCTTCTCTGTTCACCAGGCCCTCTCAGCGCTCGACCGCATGGAAGTCCGCGGCCGGGACTCGGCTGGTCTACACCTTCTGGTCAGCAACCATGGCCTCGATCTCGACGATGCTGCGATCGTTGCAGCGCTCGACGCACGTGCAGAACGAACCGAACTCTTCACCGACTCGGCTGTTCGCCGCGTGGGCGAGCGCTTGAGCTTTGTTTACAAGGTGGCCGCCGAGATCGGCGAGCTCGGAGACAACACCGCGTCGCTGCGCAACAGTATCCGTAAAGACAGCCTGCTTCGACAGGCGCTCGACAATACGACCGCTGAGGTCGTCGTGATCGGGCACACCCGTTGGGCCAGTGTCGGCATCGTGTCCGAGCCAAACGCACACCCCGTGAACTCCGACCAAACCTCTGACCAGAGCGGCCCGTACTGCACCGCCGTGCTCAATGGCGACGTTGACAACTATGGCGATTTGATCCGCTCCGAAGAGCTTTGCATCGCTGACGACATCACCACCGACACCAAGGTCATCCCAACCCTCACGTCGAAACACCTCGAAGCTGGCTACGACATCACCGAAGCCTTCCGACGCGCGGTCTCGGTCTTTGAGGGTTCGGTCGCGATCGGCCTCTCTAGTGAAGAGGCTCCAAACGACCTGCTGCTCGCGCTACGTGGCAGCGGGCAGTCGATCTACGTCGGTCTCGCCGAGGACAGCTACATCGTTGCCTCCGAGCCGTACGGCGTCGTCGAAGAGACCACCGACTATTTGCGGATGGACGGCGAGACCCCGGCCAACCCGGACAACCCAAGTGCCAGCCGCGGCCAAATCCTGCGGCTGTCGGGCGAACACGCTGGCGACATCGCCGGGATCGAGCGCGTGGGCTACGACGGCACAATCCTTCCGGTTGGTGACGACGACCTCGCTATTGCCGAGGTCACGACCCGCGATATCGATCGCGGCGACTACAAGCACTACCTCTTCAAGGAAATCTCCGAATCCCCCCGCAGCTTCCGTAAGACCCTTCGAGGCAAGCTCGTCGAGACCGATGGCCGCTTCACCGTGACCCTGCCCGAGTCGACAATGCCGGCTCAGGTGGCCGAGAAGATCAGCTCGGGACAGATTCGCAACATCTATGTGATTGGTCAGGGCACGGCAGCTGTTGCCGGTCAAGCCGTAGCTGCATCGATCGTCGACGAGGTCGAGGGCCACATCAGCGTGCAGGCTGTGGTCGCGACTGAACTCAGCGGCTTCGGACTTCGCAAGGACATGTCGGATTCCTTGATCATCGCGATCTCTCAGTCCGGTACAACCACAGACACCAACCGCACGGTCGATATCGTCAAACAGCGCGGTGCCTCGGTTCTCGCGATCGTCAACCGGCGCGGTAGCGATCTGACCGATCGCGCCGAAGGCGTGTTCTACACCTCCGACGGCCGCGATGTAGAGATGAGTGTTGCCTCGACCAAGGCGTTCTATGCCCAGATTGCCGCAGGCTTCCTTCTCGCTATCGCCATCGGCGATCTCGCGATCGCGGATCGTGAAGAACCAGCGGACCGACAAGAACTCCTCGCTGACCTGCGAGACCTTCCCGACCGAATGACCGAGACGATCGCCAAGCGCGGCGATATCGCGCGCGCAGCGAGCGCCCACGCTCCATCGCGTCGCTACTGGGCGGTCGTTGGCAACGGCTACAACCTGATCGCTGCTCGCGAACTTCGAATCAAGCTGTCCGAGCTTTGTTACAAGTCGATCGCCGCGGACTCAACCGAGGACAAGAAGCACATCGACCTCTCGTCCGAGCCAATGATCTTGATCTGCGCCGCGGGTCTCGAAGGTTCGACCGCTGATGACGTGGGCAAAGAAGTCGAGATCTTCCGGGCGCACAAGTCAGCACCGATCGTCATTGCCAACGAAGGTGAGACCAGGTTCTCTTCTGCCCTCGACGTAATTTATGTGCCGGTCGTCCATCGGCGTCTTGCCTTCGTCTTGTCGACGGTGGTGGGTCACCTCTTCGGATATGAAGCAGCGCTCGCCATCGATGCTCAGGCTGATCCTCTCCGTGAGGCTCGTTCGGCAATCGAGCATCTGATCGAAGAAACCCGTGGCTCGCTGTCGGGTGAGGACTTTCTGGTACAGATTCGTCCGAGCATCGAGACTGCTCAGCACAAGTTCAACGAGAGTGTCCGTGTCGGGGCCCTGAACGGTCATCTCGAGGCGTCGACAGCGGTGCAGCTCATGGGTCGCTTTCGGTATGCCAGTGGAGCAGTACCGCTCGATAGCTATCAAGCCGAATACGGCAAGGTGGGTACTCCAGCGGTCGTGATTGAAGACTTAACCTTCGCGCTCGGTGGTGCAATCGATGAGCTCACTCGACCGGTCGATGCAATCAAGCATCAGGCTAAGACCGTTACCGTCGGCATCTCCCGAACTGATGAGACCTTGCTTGAGGTCCCCCTGGTTGCAGAGGTGCTCGAAACGGGAACGCCTCGGGACAGTCTCACGTACGGAACGATTCGAACGCTCGCCAACCTCGACCCGGCCGTTGCCTCGGTTGCGGGTTGGACTCGATACGACATCGACCTATCCGATGCCGGTGGCACGATCAGCGTCGTCGATCGCGGAGGTGTCTCGGCGACAATCCCGAGCCGGACTGACAAGTCGCCGGCATTGCGTGGCACCAAGCAGCGTGTCGCTGACGAGCGTGAAGTGCTTGTCTCAAAGGGTCGCAGCGACGGCCGCACGATCATCATGATTCCCGAGGTCAAAGACAACCACACCACGGGCATGACACTCCTGCACGTCGATCTGCACGACACACTCGATCCTGAGGTCATGCGCGGTGTTCTCCAGGGTTACCGGAATCGATACTCCGCCTTGCACGGAGCGGTTACCGAGACCGAGGACTCCTTCCGCATCGACCGACTTGGCCAAGAAGCGGTTGGAGACCTCTTGTGGGTCTCGATCCAGGAACTGGCCGACCGCTGGCGGAGCTAGCCAGATTCGGCCCTGGAGCGCAAGCTCTCGCGCAATCGCATCTAGCGACCCATGACGCTCGCTTGAGCGACCTGTCATACTGGGAACATGCAGGACGGCGGATCAGACCCAACGGAACAACCAGCACATCCTCCAGGCTGGTACCCGGATGGTTCCGGATACCAGCGATGGTGGGATGGGACCCAGTGGACCGAGACTCAGGCACCACCGGTGCCCATGACGACGTCCTCGTCGGCGAGCGACCCGAAGACCATCGCTGCCCTTGTTCACGCCTCCGGGCTCTTCCTTGGCTTTGTTGGTCCGTTGGTTGGCTACCTGGTCTACCCAAACGACCCCTTCATCCGGGAGCACTCCCGCCAGGCACTCAACTTTCAGCTCACGGTCTTGATCGGGCTGATCATCTCGGCCGTGCTCTTTCTAGTCTTCATCGGGATTCTGACGTTTTTCGCGCTGATCATCGTTTCGATCATCCTCGAGATCATGGGAGCGATCGCTGCGAGCAAAGGCGAACGTTTCGAGTATCCGTTGGCGATCCCGTTCATCAGCAGCTAACAACGACGCACTAGTCGTCGTGGTGTGCTCTGGAGAACGCTTCGACGAGGTTCACATACGCGTCCACGAAGTCTGCAAATGAATCGTCGAATGGCTCGGGCCCTCCGCCGACCATGATGATTCCCGGGATCGTTGTGAGCAGCTCGGTTTGTGTCGACCGTCGGTGCGCCTGGTTCTCTGGCATCGATGGGTAGAGCACGATGTCCGAGCCGTGTTCGCCACCGAGGGTCTCAAGCTCTTCGCTCGTCGTTCCCCGGATAGGCCACCCCTCGAGAAGTCGGTCGGCCGCCTCTTCGCCCTGAGCATCGGCGATGATGATCCGTGCCAACTGATCGATGACCGGGTCGCCTGCGGTCGCGGGCCAGCACAGCATGGTACGAGCGACGAGTTCGGGCCGGTCGAGCAACAGACGAAGCGCGGCGCTGCACCCGTTTGAGCCAGCGACGATGGCCACTCGGTCATGACCAGACTTCTCGATCGTAGAGGCGAGGGCCTCTGCCTCTTCAACCCACGACGTTGGCTCTATAGGACGCTGATGGATGATGACCTCAACATTTCGGCCTCGCAGCATCGGAGCAACGCCCGAATCGATCCAGAACGATTGACCCGTCATTGCGGGCTCGTCGTAGAGCCCCCCATGGACGAGGACGACCGGCAATAACTCAGGAAGATGAACCACCAGAGGATCATGGCATTTCGACACCGAGATGGGGTGCAGGCGAGCGAACAGTTCAAACCCCTACACCAGCTGGGTTTCGGCTCGACCCAAACCACCGCACCGTTCATACATGGCGTGACCAGTACCATGGCACATCATGGCTTCATCGTTTTCGAACGAACCGATCGATATATCGGGTCTTCCACAGTTGCGCGATGACGCGTTCATTTCCGTGCATCCGAACCTGCTGCGAGTTGCGTTGATCGGCCGGGGGATCCTCGCCGTCGTGGTGGTTGCCATTGCGGTGATTGTGGGAGCGATGGCTGATGTGGCCCTTTGGATTCCCTACGCCATAGCGGGTGCAATCTTGGTGCTGGTCGCCTTCTCTGCCGTTCTCAAGATTCTCGAAGTGTCGAACATTGCCTATCAAGTGCGCGAACAGGACATCTCATATCGCAACGGCCTGATTGTGAAGAAGGTCCAGACCGTGCCGTTCGTGCGCGTTCAGCATGCGCAGATGCGCCAAGGTCCGGTCGAGCGGCTCTTTGGTCTTGCGACTCTCGGTATCAACTCAGCTGGGCCTGACCTTGCCATAGCTGGGCTCGGCGTGGACGACGCGTCGCGTCTGAGAGCGCTCGTTGTCGAGCGTGCTGGCGATCTCATCGAGGAACAGTGACCGTACCAGCCAACGGCGAAGGGTTCGATCAGACACCACCGCCTCCGACGCAACCTCAAGCGCCGGTTTCGCGAACGTCGTCGACAGTTCCCGATCTGTCGATTCCGCAACGGCAGTCTCCGCTCGCAGTGATTTTCCTTGTGCTTCGCTTCGTCCGCAGTATCGGTATTGTCCAAATCGTCATCGGGGCGGGCTTTGTATTGTCCCGTTCGCCGTCCCTGCTGCTGCTCGCCCTTGGCATCGTTGTGGTCGGGGCTGTCCTTTTGTTGATCTCGGGTCTTGGCTGGTGGCGCTACACCTTCGAAGTGAGTGACGGCGAGCTTCGTGTCGAACAAGGAGTCATTTCCCGGCAGCGACTGACCGTACCCCTCGACCGAGTTCAGGCGGTTTCGATCCAACAGAAGTTCCTGCACCGACTCGTCGGGCTTGTTCAGGTCTCGGCCGATACCGCGGGCACAGCGCAGTCAGAATTCACGATCGATGCCGTAAAGCGCCCCGTAGCTGAAGCGCTTCAACGCGCCGCCGCGGATTATCGATCCAACGCGGGCCAGTCGGATCTACACGTCGACAACGCAGCCGAGGCTTCTAGCGCTGCGGGGGTCCCTCCCGCTGCGGACCGAGAGATATTGCGTCGCACCCCTGGTGAGTTGTTCAAAGTGGCCGTGACTCAGTTGCCCTTCAGCGGTCTTGCCGTAATTGCGCCACTGTTCGCATTTAGCGGCGAGATCTTGGACCGGCTTCCGTCTTTTGTGGACGAACCCGATGTCACGTTTTCTGTCGGCCGTTGGTTGTTGTGGTTCATTCCGCTCGCGATAGTTGCCGTGCTGTTGTTTAGCGTGTTTCTGAACATCGTTCGGGTGTTTCTTGTGGACTGGAATCTGACTGTGACAGCGACGGCTTCGGGACTGCGCAAAAACGCTGGGTTGCTCTCGAAGAGCAGTACAGCTGCAAGCTTGCCGCGGCTTCAATTGGTTCGTGTGTCGCAGTCATGGCTCACCCGTCTCGTTGGCATGAGCCACGTTTCCCTCATCGGGATTAGAACAGCGGCCGCGCCCGGCCAGGCCGGCGAAGAGGTCGGCGGAACGATCTCGGTTCCAGGAAGTAGCGATGCTGAGGTTGCAGAACTCCGTCGGCTTGGACTGGACAACTCGCCGGGGGTTCAAGAGCTGGATCGGCGCGTGTCGCACCAAGAGATCTACAAAGACACTCGTAATGCCGCCGTTCTCGCCGTGCTGCTCGCGGGTGGACTCTTCTTTACTCCACTCGGCCTGTGGTCGCTGCTGTTCTTATTCTTAATCCCCGTTGAATGGCTGACCGTCCGCCGACGCACTCGCCTCCATCGCTGGGGGGTGAGTGCCGATGCGATCGCCAATCAGAACGAATTGCTGACCCGGACCCGCAGTGAGACGCTTCTTCGTAAGGTCAACAGCGTGACTGTTCGTCAGTCGCTGTTCGAACGCAAACGCAACCTCGCCACGCTCGTCATCGAGCTCGCCGGCACAGAGATTGCGATCGGCATGATTCCCATCGATGAGGCGCGAGCAGTCCGCGACAGAGCGCTCTTCGTCGCCGAAACCGACCGCCGAGCCTTCATGTAACCCTCGTGGGGTCAGGTCTCACTTTCACTTCGATCCCGACGGGGTCAGGTCTCACCTTCACCCACCACACCTATTTTCGCCCGAAAACTCCGAGATCCAGCTCGTTTCGTCTTGTACGAAGGTCTCACTGCCGAAGGAGTTAGGCAGTCGTTGTGTGGCCGTGGACACTGATTTTGGCGGAGATTGTCGAGGTCGGGTGAGAATGAGACCTGACCCCACCGCGTTTTGGGTGAGAATGAGACCTGACCCCGCGGGTTAGCCGCGGCGGGAGGAGATGACGCCGGTGTCGAAGCCAGCGAGGTGCAGGCCGCCAGCAAAGCGGGCGTGTTCGATCTTCGTGCACCGATTCATCACGACGTTCAGGCCGGCATCGGTGGCGAGTTTCGCTGCTTGAGCGTTCCACAGACCAAGTTGTGCCCAAAAGGTCTTGGCACCGATGCTGATGGCATCGTGTGCTACACCGGGCAAGTCCTCGGAACGGCGGAACGCATCGACGAGATCGGGAACCTCGGGCAGCGCCTCGAGTGAGGCGTACACCGGTTGGCCGAGAATCTCGCTCTCACGCGGATTGACGAGATACACCCGGAAGTCGGTCGAACTCGACAACAGGTAGGTTGCTACAAAGTTTGAAGCTCGTGCGGGGTTCGCGCTGGCGCCGACGATCGCGATCGACTCGGTCGAATCGAGAATTGCCTTGCGCTCGAGTGGCGTTGGAGGAGTCCAACCTTCAACTGGTTCACGTTCGTTATCAGCCATTGGAGCCTCCTACAGCGGAGGCGGCCGCTGTTAGTGCTTGGTCAAGATCCCAGATGATGTCCTCGACATCTTCGACGCCCACGGAAATGCGAACCATCTCGTCGGACACACCACCAGCTTTGAGCTGCTCGTCGCTCAGCTGCTGGTGAGTCGTGGATGCCGGATGCAGGATCAGCGTCTTGGCATCGCCAACGTTGGCTAGGTGACTGATCATCTGGAGCGAGTTGATGAAGGTTCGGCCAGCGTCGCGGCCTCCGGCCACACCAAAGGTGAAGATTGCGCCCGGACCCATTGGAACGTATTTGTCAGCGTTTGCCTTATGTGGAGAGGAGGGGAGTCCGCTGTACTTCACCCAACTGATGCGTGGATCCGCATCAAGCCACTCGGCCACCTGTCGAGCGTTTGCGACGTGTTCGGTCATGCGCTGCGGGAGGGTTTCGATGCCCTGAAGAATCTGGAAGGCGTTAAAGGGAGAGATGGAAGCTCCCACATCGCGGAGCTGCTCGCTACGCACTTTTGTGAGGTAGGCGTACTCGCCAAAGTTGTCCCACCAACGCAGACCGTTGTAGCTCGGTATTGGATCGGTCATCAACGGGAAGCGGCCATTGCCCCAGTCGAAGCGACCCGAATCGACGATCACGCCGCCGATGGAGGTGCCGTGTCCGCCAAGGAACTTGGTAGCGGATTGGACGACGATATCGGCACCGAATTCGAGTGGACGACACAGGTAGGCGGTAGCGAAAGTGTTGTCGACCACGAGGGGCACGCCGAATTCGTTGGCAACCTTTGAGAGGCCTTCGAGATCGGCAACCTCGCCGGACGGGTTGGCGATGATCTCGGTGAAGATCGCTTTGGTGTTGCCGTCGACCTTGGCCCGAACCGAATCGAGATTGTTTGTGTTGACGAATCGAGTGTCGATCCCGAGACGTCGCAGCGTCACATCGAACTGGGTGACTGTTCCGCCGTAGAGCGACGCGTTGGCGACGATGTTTTCGCCCGCACCAGCCAGCGCAATCATCGAGAGAAACTCTGCGGCTTGGCCCGAAGATGTTGCGACCGCACCGATGCCGCCTTCGAGGCTGGCTACACGTTCTTCAAATGCCGCGATCGTCGGATTGCCGATGCGGGTGTAGATCGAACCGTACTTCTGCAGTGCGAAAAGGTCTGCCGCGTCCTGTGTGTCTTCGAAGACGAAACTCGTCGTCTGATAAATGGGTACAGCGCGGGCGCCGCTATATGGATCGGGCCTCGCTCCTGCATGCAATGCTCGCGTTCGGAAACCCCATTCATGATCTGCCATAGATTCGAAACTAGCTGAGGTGACGTACAATTCCCTCCTGGGAAGGGAACGTTCACATGATTGGTATTGGCACCGACCTCGTCGAGCTTGAGCGTTTCAGGACGGTGCTCGAACGGACCCCGGGGATCAGGACTCGCACGTTTACCGAAGGCGAGCGGGCCTACGCCGATTCGAAGAACGACCCGACAGAACGTTATGCCGTTCGGTGGGCGGCTAAGGAAGCCGTGATGAAGGCAATGGGCGTCGGCCTTGGAGAGGTCACCATGTCCGACATCGAGGTGGTGAGGGCCGAAAACGGAGCTCCATCGATCGTGCTTCATGACACGGCAGCAGCAAAGGCGGCCGAAGCTGGCATCACCGAGTTCAAGATCACCCTCACCCACACCGAATCGATGGCCCAGGCGATCGCTGTCGCCCTGTAGAACTACAGCGTTCCGGCGACCGACGGTGATCTAGTCGAGGTCGATGAGTTGTTCGAGGATCCACTCGGCTGCTCGTTCACCGCCTGCGAGTTGAACGAATCCTCTGCTCGGCGCCGTGAGCATGCCTGCCTTAATGAGGCGAGCTCGATAGACCGAGAACCATGAGCTGGACTTCTCGATGGCGGTCAGAACATCGCGTGTAGCCATGGGGTCCGGGCCGTTCTTGGCTATGACGCCGAGGACGCGTTTGGACGAGGGCGATAACTGGCGCCAGGTGGGCTGGAGCACATCGAAGATCGACTGGTCGCGTGCAACTTCGTATGCGTCATGTAATAGCGGGGCAGAGACTTCGTCGCCGGGGCCGAGCCGACTCCAGATCTCGTAGCCGAGGAGCTGGACGAGGTAGGGGTAGCCCTGCGTGCGTTCAACGGTCTTGGCCAGTTCGACGTCGTCGTAACCAACTCCGGCGTCATCGAGCGGTGGGCGAATTGCGGCGAGTGAGTCCGAGAGCGACAGCGGCTTGAGGTCGAACCGGGCTAACCTGCTGAAGAAGGTGGCTCCGGTCGAACCGAAGATGTGGTCCTCGATCGTTGGCAACGCAGCACCCGCGAACACGATCGATTGAAGGTGTTGTAGATCGTTCCCGAGACGTTCGAGCTCGGTGGTCTTCGCAGCGTGGAGCTCGTCGACGGTGAGCATCAGCCCGGCTCCACCGCGTTGGGTAACAGCGGCGTCCACGCGTTCGAGAAGTGGTTTTAGCAACACCATTGGGTCGGTGTCGTCGGCGGCAGGGGTATTTCGGGAGAGTCCAACCTGTCCGCTAGCAATGCCGATACTTGCGCCTGCCCGGACCTCGCTGACCTTCCATGTCGGGTTCTCCAAAAGGGCTACCTCGACCAGTCGGGCATCGCGGCAGATGCGGCGAATCATGCCGTCGTTGGCGTCGACGGCGATCGTGAGGTAGCCCTCGGCTTCGGCGATATCTCGGAAGGCTGCGAGGAGTACGGTTTTGCCCACGCCACGCGGACCCGTGGTCAAGCTTCGGTGGTAGCGGCCGCCAGGTCCGTTCGCCAGGCCCTCTCGAAAGAGGAGCTCGTCGCTTTCGCGACCCACGAAGGACGGAGGCCACGACCCAAACCCTGGCCGAAATGGGTTCTCGAGCATTTCGACTCCATTTTTTATACGTTGTTATAATTATAACGAATAACAACAGTCTACAGTAGCGGTATGACAGGCTCGGAGGATTAGCGGGGTAGCAGGTCGATCCCGTCGCCTTCGAGGTCGTCGAACACGTCTCGTTGATTCATGGCGAGCAAGACGGTTTCGGCGGTGCCGGTGACCTTGGGACCGCCGCCCCACGACCAGTCGATATCGGTCGCCGACAGTGTGGGAGTGGTTCGATCAGCCATTGCTTTAGCCAGATCACTTGCGCTGTGGTCGAGGGCCACTCGAAGGACCTCCGGATCGAGCGGCGTGGTGATGCCGAGTGCTCGGCGAACATCGAGCGTGTGCACCGCAGTGTCGGACACCATCGAGGATTCCGGGAAAGGCTTGAGTTGCTTGAGTGCCTTGGCACGAAGAGTTTGGGATAACGCCGGTGCTCCCTGTGCAGCGAATTCTTTCGCTTGTGTGCTGAGGTACCCGTCAACGTTCTTTCGGTTCTTTGCTGCCCCCATGGCGAGCTTAAATGGCGACAGCTCGACGAGACTCACGATGTGTCCAGCCACGTCCAAAGAGGTCCATTCGCTGCACAGCGACTGAGCTTCGAGCTGTTCGTCGGTCAGCTCGTCGAGCATGTCCGCGAAGTCACGGCGCGCTTTGGCGCAGATCGTCCATTCACTTGCCACTGGTTTCTCCGTACGGTCTTGGTTGGCTTACCGGGGAGTTGGCTGACGCCATCGCCTCCTAGCCTGAGTCATATCGCGACAGTCCAACGCCATGAGTATGGCTTCGTCGGTGCAGCGAACCTCATCACCGGTAGGAGCTATCGGTGCTGCATGATTACACTGCGGCCATGCTCGAAGAGTCTGAAACGCCCGAGTCCGCCGCGGTACCCGCCGAGGCACACGAGTCTCAACCTGCTGGCGACCTCGCGGTGGACAACGCCAGTGGTGTCGCCGCTGCCCACCTCGACGCTGGAGATACGCCAAGTGTGGATGAGCTTCAGGGTCGTCTTGCAGATCTCCAAGGCGCAATGGACCAGTTGCAGTCCGGCGACCTCGACGGTGCTGAGGCAACGATCGCTGCGCTGGAAGAATCCATGGGTTCGACGCCAGCTGCTTCACAGAACCCGACAACATGACCGCTGTCGATGACCCGTCGGGTGCGCTCACGAGCTCTGATACGACGACGGTCACCGACGAAATGATCTTGCCGCGACCTCCGTCATTCGATGACGTGGGCGACGAGCGTGAGTATCGCAAGCAGACACTGGTCGACGCGCTTCACATTCTGGGCGATCGACACATGGCTGAAGGCGCAGCTGGACACATCACGGTTCGTGACCCCGAGTTTACGGATCGCTTTTGGGTGAATCCGTTCGGTATGGGCTTTCAGACCGTGCAGATCGAAGACCTCATCTGTGTCGACCACGAGGGGACCATCGTCCACGGCAACAGACCGCTCAACAACGCTGCGTTTGCGATCCACGGTGCTATTCACGCGGCTCGCCCTGACGTGGTGGCGGCATGTCATACGCACGCCATGTATTCGAAGACCTTTTCGTCGCTCGGACAACCCCTCAAGATGATCACCCAAGATCACTGCATGTTCTACAACGATGTCGCGATGCATTCCGATGATGGAGGAGCGATCGTGACTGATCTTGAGTCGGGAAAGAAACTCGCAGCTTCGCTCGGCCCTAAGAAGGCACTACTCCACCAGAATCATGGCGCGATCACCACTGGTGAATCCGTTGACGAAGCAGCGTGGTGGTTTATCGCCCTTGAACGAGCGTGCCAGAGTCAACTCGTGGCCGAAGCGGCTGGAGATCCAATGATCATTCCCGACGAGTACGCACAACACAGCTATGACCAGAGTGGCTACGCATTCGCTGGCTGGTTCCAGTTTCAGACCATCAAACAGGAGTTTCTGCTCCGGTAAGAAAACATCGCAGGCTCTTCTAGTCTGGGGACGTGTTGAGACCGTTGCGAGTGGTGCTGGTTGGAGGCTCAGGCTTTCTCGGTCGTGGGCTACGCCAGCGGCTCACCTCTCAAGGCCACGAGGTCATAGTCATTGGGCGAGGCTCGCCGAGCTCCCACGAGCGATGGAGTTCGGTTCAGTGGGACGGCCAGTCGCTGGGCGACTGGGCCAAGTCGCTCGAAGGATCCGACGTCGTGGTGCACCTGGCTGGTCGGCGAGTGGACTGTCGACCCACGAGGGCCAACATCGATGAGCTGATCAGCTCGCGCGAGGGCACTGTCCGTCTCGTTGGTCGAGCGTTGTCGTCTGTCGACGATCCTCCAGCTGCCTGGGTGCAACTGTCGTCGCTCGCAATCTTTGGAGATTCCGGCGACGAGCTGATCGATGAGCACACCACTCCTCCTGCATCCGGACCTCGCCAGCAGGTCGAAGTCTGCCAACGATGGGAGGCCGCCTACCGAGAAGTCACGGGCGATGTGGCGCGCACGGTTCTGTTGCGCCCAGCCATCGGGATTGGTGGCAAAGGCGACCCGGCGACAGAGCGACTCGCAATGCTTGCCCGCTTCGGGCTTGCCGGCAGGGTCGGACCTGGCACCCAATGGGTGTCGTGGATCGGAGCCGAGGATTTCTTCGACCTTCTGGTTCGCGCAGTCACCGATCCGTCGATGGAGGGCCTTCTCCATGTGACATCGCCCAACCCGGTTTCGAACGCAGAGCTGATGGCTGCGTACCGCTCAGCAGTCGGTCGTACGTTTGGGCTGCCCACGCCGAAGCCAGTCGTGAAGCTCGGCGCGTGGGTCCTTGGTTCGGATCCTGGACTCGCGCTCACTGGACGTCGGGCCGTGCCAACCCGCCTTGTTGAACACGGCTATGAATTCAAAGTCACCGCGATCGACCAGGCCGTTCGAGAGGCGGTGGTTGTGTGAAGGTTCAGTATCCGTCAGATCTCCCGATTGTCGAACGGCGCGAGGAACTGCTCGATGCCATTCGCGACAATCAGGTCGTTGTGGTCGCGGGGGAGACTGGTTCGGGCAAGAGCACTCAGCTGCCGAAGATGTGCCTCGAGCTCGGGCTCGGCGAAGAAGGTTGGATTGGCCATACCCAGCCTCGGCGTATCGCCGCGCGATCGATCGCCGAGCGAGTCTCCGAAGAACTCGGCGATGAGCTGGGCGGTTTGGTGGGCTACAAGGTTCGCTTCACCGACCAAGTGTCCGCAATGACGGCGATCAAGGTCATGACCGACGGCATCCTCCTCGCGGAGATGCAGCACGATCGAAAACTCTCGAAGTACTCGGTGATCATTATCGACGAGGCACACGAGCGCAGCCTCAACATCGACTTCCTCCTTGGGTACCTCAAGCAGCTCCTCCCGAGGCGCCCCGACCTAAAGGTCATCGTCACCTCGGCAACAATCGACACCGAACGTTTCGCGACGCACTTCACCGACGCTGCCGGCGAGCCAGCACCGATCATCTCGGTGTCGGGTCGCACCTATCCGGTCGAAGTTCGTTATCGGCCTCCGGAAGACCCCGAAACCGGCGAGTCACTGACCCAGTCCGAGGCGATCGTCGAAGCGGTATACGAGTTAGAGAACGAAGCCCCAGGTGACATCCTGGTGTTCGGCGCGGGTGAACGCGATATCCGCGAAGCAGCAGATGCGTTGAGCGAAGCCCGCTTTCGAGATACCGAAATCTTGCCCCTCTACGGTCGGTTGAGTGCCGCCGAGCAACACCGCGTGTTTGAGAGAAAGCGCGGCGGCGTCAGGCGTAGGATCGTCATCGCAACCAACGTTGCCGAGACTTCGCTGACCGTTCCGGGTATTCGCTACGTAGTCGACCCCGGGACGGCTCGGGTTAGTCGCTACAGCAATCGCACCAAAGTGCAGCGGCTGCCGATCGAGGACATCTCCCAGGCATCGGCCAACCAGCGGTCGGGTCGGTGTGGGCGTGTGGCTGCGGGTATCGCCATTCGGCTTTTCTCCGAGGAGAACTTCAACGCACGTGCCGAATTCACTGAGCCCGAAATCACTCGGACGAACCTGGCATCGGTGCTCTTGCAGATGGCGTCGCTGGGGCTTGGCGACATGGAGCGCTTTCCGTTCGTCGAGCCACCGGAGCTTCGCAACATCCGCGACGGCGTGGCTCTACTCGAAGAGCTCGATGCGGTGCACCCCGGTCATGAGGGCACCAAGAAATGGCTTACATCGATCGGACGCGAGCTTTCGAGACTTCCGGTCGATCCTCGTTTTGGTCGGATGGTGATCGAGGGTGCAGATTCTGGATGCCTGCGCGAGGTGATGATCATCACGTCCGCCCTCTCGGTCCGCGACCCTCGCGAACGTCCGGCCGAGAAGCGCGAGGAGGCAGCCCAGTTCCACGCACGATTCGCGGAGCCCGGATCGGATTTCCTCTCATGGGTGCGTTTGTGGGAGTACATCGAGACCGAGCGGCGTGCGAGGTCAAACAACCAGTTCCGCAAGATGTGCAAGCGCGAGTTCATCAACTTCAATCGAGTTCGGGAATGGCAGGACATCTATCGTCAGCTCGAACGAACAGCGAAGTCGTTCAAGTGGAAGATCAACAAGGACGAGGCGGACGGTGACGTCGTGCACATGGCGCTACTGACGGGCCTGCTCTCTCAGGTGGGTGTGAAGGATTCGGCCTCGAACGAGTTCACCGGTGGCCGCAATGCGCGCTTTCTCATCAGCCGTGGTTCGGTGCTTGGCAAAAAGCCACCGAACTGGGTCATGGCGGGCGAGCTCGTCGAGACCAACCGGCTCTGGGCGCACAGCGCAGCGCGCATCCAGCCCGAGTGGGCCGAGCGAGCGGGCGAGCACATTTCGAAGTACAGCTACGACGAACCTGAGTGGGATCGTGCTCGAGGGTCAGCGATGACGGTCGAGCGGGTCAGCCTGTACGGCGTGCCGCTCGTGGCTGGTCGTCGAGTCCATTACCGACGAGTGGACCGCGAGGTTGCGCGGCAGCTCTTCATTCACCACGCGCTCATCGAAGGCGACTGGGATACGCACCACGCGTTCTTCGAACAGAACGAGTCTGTGCTCGAAGAGGTCCGCCGTCTCGGTGCCCGGCAACGTCGGGACCTTTTCGTCGAGTACGACGTGCTCTATGACTTCTATGACGAACGGGTCGGCGAGAAGGTCACGTCGGGGAGTGACTTTGACCGGTGGTGGAACAAGCAGCGCAAGCGGGACCCTCGCATGCTCGATCTTCGCCTCGATGACATCTTTGAAGCCGATGATGCGGGTGCTGCCGAGGAGGAGTTCCCTGAAACATGGCACACGGGTGAAGTCGAACTCGAGGTCGACTACGAATTCGACTCGACGTCGGCCAACGATGGGGTGACCGTGATCGTGCCGGTGTCACTCATCGATCACATCGACGCAGAAGCGTTTGAGTGGAATGTGCCGGGCCTCCGCGAGGAGCTCGTGACGGCCCTATTGCGGTCGATGCCGAAAGCGGTTCGAAAGCCGTTCGTGCCGATCCCGGACACGGTTAAAGCAATCCTGCCGAACCTCGAACGATCCGACGGGAACTTGGTCGAGTCGGTGCGAGCTGCGCTGAAGACGGTACGCGATGAGCCGCTCCCAGCCGATGCTCTTGTCGTCGATCGGCTCCCCGACCACCTGCGGCCGATCTTCCGTGTCGTGAACGACTCCGGTGACATGATCGTGCAGGGGCGGAGTCTGGCGGCCCTGCGAGGTCAGCTCGCTGAAGAGGTCAGCGATGTTCTCGCGGGCGGCGAGCATGAACTCGTCTCGGTAGGGCAAACCACCTGGACGTTCGGTGATATCCCAAACAAGCTTCGCACGGAAGCCGCTGGCCAATCGGTCGACGCTTTCCCCGCCCTCGTCGACGAAGGCGCCACCGTCGCGCTTCGTCTGTTCCCCGACGCGGACACTCAGTACAACACGATGTGGAAGGGCACGCTCCGTCTGCTTCGGCTCAACGTTGGCGGCACGGCTCGCATGCTCGCCGGGCTGCTCGATAATCGAGCCAGCCTGGCTATTGCGTCCAGCCCGCACGGCTCCAAGGTCAACTGGGTGAACGACGCATCCGACGCCATATTCTCTCGACTGCTCGCGGACGCTAGCGGACCGGTCTGGGACGTGGGCAGCTGGGCTACTCTCGTCGATCAGGTTCGTGCAGGCCTGCCGGCGGCGGTCGAGGAGCTTGGCCCAATCGTCATTGACATCCTCGTTCGTGGTGCCCGACTCCAAAACGCGTTGGTCGGTGACGCCTCGGACGCGGTCTTCCCGGCTCGCCAGGACATGCTCGATCAGCTGAGCAGGCTCGTATACCCGAACCACCTCAGCGGTGTGGGCGCCGAGCGTCTGGCCGACATTGCTCGCTACCTCAAAGGAATCGAGGTTCGGCTGGCAAAGCTCTCGGACAGGGTGGTGCAGGACTCACAACTCATGGTGAAGGTGCGTTCGCTTGAAGCTGACTTCGAACACTATGTCGACCAACTTGGCATGACCCCGGCGCTGGTCGAGCTCAACTGGCAACTGGAAGAGTTCCGAATAGCCACGTTCGCCCAGCAGGTCGGGACGAAAGAAAAGGTCAGCGAAAAGAAGATCCGAGCCGCATTACGGGCGCTCTAACCGCTCAAATGTTACGAAACGCAACGTTGCTCTGACCCCTTTTTCCAAAAAGGGGTCAGACCCCTTTCGCTGGATTGGGGTACGACCCC
>CAZSYL010000002.1:0-13260 GCA_964610745.1 uncultured Acidimicrobiales bacterium | reverse complement strand
GACCCCTTTCGCTGGATTGGGGTACGACCCCGGTTGGGTTAGCTGGTGAGCTTGGCGAATGTGGCCAGGTCGATGTTGCCACCGGAGAGGGTGACTCCTACTCGCATGCCCGGCTCGACCATGCCGCGGTGGAGGGCCGCCGCCAGGGCCGTTGCGCCGCTGGGTTCGACGACGAGTTTGTGGTGGAGGAACAACAGCTTCATCGTTTCGACGATCTCGTCGTCGGACACCGTAGTGAAGATGTCGGCGCGGACATTGTTCACCGACCAGGTGAGCGTGCCAGGAGCGACCGTCTGTTGACCATCGGCGATCGTGCGCGGTACCTCGGGCAGTGTCACGATGTGACCTGCCTCGCGGCTGAGCTGGTGATCGTTGCCGGCTGCGGGTTCGACGCCAACGACGATCATGTTCGGATTGTGAGCCTTCGCGACCGTGGCCGAACCAGCGAGCAACCCGCCTCCCCCTAGACATACGAAGAGGATGTCGAGGTCGTCCACTTGGTCGACCAATTCGAGCATTGCTGTGCCCTGTCCAGCCATGACGTCGACATGGTTGAACGGCGGGATAATCACACCACCGATATCTTCCTGAACCCGAGCAGCGACGGCTGGTCGATCCTCGTTGTAGCGGTCATACTCGACGATGGTCGCGCCCCAGTGTTCGGTGGCGGTTCGCTTCAGCACCGGTGCATCGGTCGGCATAACCACGGTTGCTGCGCAGTCGTGAAGACCCGCCGCGCGGCTGATGGCCTGGCCGTGGTTGCCCGACGAGAACGTGATCACGCCGCCGGCTCGTTCGTCATCGCTCAGTGCCGCGATTGCATTGGTCGCTCCTCGGAACTTGAACGAGCCGGTTCTCTGCAACGACTCGGCCTTGCAGAAGACGTCACCGCCGACCATCGTCGACAGGACGATCGAAGAGATTACGGGCGTGCGCAGCGCGAACGGGGCTATTCGTTGCGCAGCGGCCTCAACGTCGGCAAGCTCGATCGCTGGTTGGAGGATGGCTTCAGGAGTCGCAGGCACTGAGGGTCCCTCCGTGTCCGAGCGACACGGCAAGCAGGAACCCCTCGGCTCGCTCCCCATGGGGATAGTCGGCAATGAGTTCGTAGAAGGCAGGGGAATGATTGGACTCAACGAGGTGGGCAAGTTCGTGGAGGATGACGTGATCGACCACCCACTCGGGGAA
This sequence comes from uncultured Acidimicrobiales bacterium, assembly GCA_964610745.1. Taxonomy (GTDB): domain Bacteria; phylum Actinomycetota; class Acidimicrobiia; order Acidimicrobiales; family SHLQ01; genus SHLQ01. The sequence continues at coordinate 12,072 of CAZSYL010000002.1, read as the reverse complement.
GGCGCTGACGCGGTTCGACACTCTGATCGAACGCGTCGACGGTGTGCACGAACCCCAGCGTTGCAGCTGTCGGGACGACCAGGTGATCGATTGGGGTTCGGGCAGCCCGTAGTCGCGCGCTAGCGACTTAGCCCGCTGTTCAAGGTCGATGCGGTTGGCTGATCGTTTCTTTATCAGACGGGACGTGAGCTTCTCGACATGGCGATCACGCTCTTCGGCCGGTAGGTCTGCGGGTACGCGCACTTCGATCGTATTGCCGATCCATCGGGCCGAGATCGACTTCTTTCGGCGTGCCGACGGAATGACTCGAACCGGGACGGTCGACGACACGATCGAGCTCAGCCCGCTAGAGAATGTCAGAACTCTGTGAAGACGAAAGGTCGCCCTCTTCGACGAGCTCGACCCGCTCACCTGGAACGAAGGCTCCATCGAGTTCGATATCGATCCAGATCGCACCCAGGTTGGGTAGGCGCCCGCGACGCTGTCCCATGCGTTCCTCCAACATGTAGACGATGCCACCGTGGGCAACGACGAGCGCTTCGTCTTCGGGAGCCAACATGTCCGCGACGCTTTTGAGACCGGCCTCGACCCGAATCCACAGCTCCGGATCGTGTTCATAGTTCGGCGGCCGCTTCTCTGCCTCCAGATAGCCGGGCCAGTCCCGATCGATATCGGCCTTGGTTAGGCCGCTCCACTCACCAGCGCTGCGTTCGATCAGCTCGGGCACGGGCACGATCGGCCCGATTCCGAGCTCGTTCGAAATGATGTAGGCCGTCTCAGCGGCCCGTGAGAGTGTCGAGGAAGCAATCAATGAGAACGAACCGAGGCTCTTCGTCGCCGCGTGAGCTTGCCGGCGTCCAAGGTCGGAAAGGCCAATGTCGGCCTGACCCTGCCAACGTCCCTCCGCGTTCCATTCGGATTGGCCGTGACGGACGAGCAGGATGCGCGACATGGCTTTCAACGTACACGGTGACGCCGCATACACTGAGCTTGTGCCAACACTTCGTCTCTTTGCCACCATTCGAGTCGCTGCGGGAACCGGGAAGGCTTCTATCGATGGTGAAACCGTCGATGAGGTGCTCGAAAACGCTTCCGCTGAGTTCGGTGAGGAGTTCGCGCAGCTGATCCCTATTTGTCGGATCTGGGTGAACGGCGCCTCTGCCGACGGGTCAACAGTGGTTGGCGCCGGCGACGAAGTGGCTTTGCTGCCGCCGGTCTCTGGCGGCTAGCGGATTACCTAAGGACATGGGCCATACCGCAGGGTCAAAAATGAGGCTCACAAGTTCGACAAGTTCTGCCGACTAGATTGATGCACGCATTCGTCGTGCGTTGAGAAAGGTAAGAACGTTGACCCCCGAACTTGATCTCGTAAGCGATCCATCGTTTCTTTCGGACCTGCCGTCACGGAACATGGACGACTTGCGTGCTGTCCGGTCCAGACTTCAGCAGTTGGAGAACAGCCTCTCGTACGTCCGGCGTCTCATTCAGGGCCGGGTCGACATCGTCGGCGGCGAACTGCAGCGACGTCGTGATGGCGGCGATGAGGGCAACGCCGGCGAACTGATTGGACGATTGCCAGACATTCTCTCGGAAGCCCGGGGAGATTCTTCTCCCGGGTCTGTGCGTCCTCCTCACTCACTCGAACCCGACGTCGAAGTCACCGCAAAGCTCGAGGCCATGCTCGAGGAGATCGTCACGGTAGACAAGCTGAGCAATGTGGTTGCTATGGACGAGGAGTCCCTTGCGAGCAGTCTGCTGGATCTCAACGGCCTGGAAGATCAGGTCTCGGACGAACGCCGAACGCTTCATCGCCTGATCGATGAGGTCCAAGCCGAGGTCACCCGTCGCTACACCACCGGCGAGGCGACTGTCGACGGCCTGCTTTCCTCATAGCGATCGAAGCTTCAAGTCGATGGAAAACGGAGTCGGATTCGGCTTCGTCGCATAGACTCAAACCTCCCACTGCTCGGTGGGTTTGCCGCCTTAGCTCAGTTGGTAGAGCAACGCTCTTGTAAAGCGTAGGTCATCGGTTCGACTCCGATAGGCGGCTCCAACTCTGAATCGAATCGTCCTCGGCTCGATCGAGTAGGGCCGGGGGTGCTTGTATTGGGTCGTGGTAGCGGCGACAATTGCACTAATGGCTTTGACTGAACGTGATCTCGCGATACTCGAGTTCGAACGAACTTGGTGGGCGGAGGACGATTCGAAGGAAACGATCATTCGTGAACGCTTCGATTTGTCGACTACCCGCTACTACGACCTGCTCTCAGATTTGGTTGATTCCGATGAGGCATATCGGTTTGACCCACTCGTAATCCACCGTCTTCGCCGGCGCCGCGCCAATCGCCGTCGTGCACGTTTCGAAAGCCGCTACCAGACCCCGCCAGCACGATGACAGACGGATTCCACGCAGCCGACGACGGCTCTCTTGCACGTTCCACCGGTGGCGCTGCTGCCCGCGGGGCGCTTCTGATCGCTCTCGCGATCGTGATCGGCCTCGTGCTCATCGCTTTCGCCCTCAACGACAGTTCAACTGAGGTTGCGGCTTCAGACGACACCGAACAGACCGACACCGACGAGACCGGTGACGCAGCCGACAGCAGTGCCGACACCGATGCTGACGCGGACGCTGGTGCGGAGGTGGAAGCGGTCGATCCCGGCGACGGCGCCGGCGATGCTGATGGCGCAGCCGCTGACGGTGGTGACACCGAAACTATCCCCGAAGAGCCGATCAATTCGGGCGGCGGTGCTGCTCGTCCCGCTGCCGAGGTGAACGTGCTCGTCGCGAATGGCGTTGGCACGGCTGGCATTGCTGGCTCGACCGCCGACGTGCTCGTCGCCGATGGCTACATCGGCGTTGCCGCAGATGCGCCAAACACGCCAACGTCGGTGATCTTCTACCAGCCTGGTTTCGACGCGGACGCACGAGAGGTAGCGACGATCCTCGGTGCAACGCCGGACGTGATTCAGCCGCTCCCCGTTGACGGCTCGGTTCCTGTCAACCAGAACGCGATCGACGACGGCCGTGCGGCCGCTGCGAACGTGGTGGTGATCATCGGTACCGATGGCGCTATTCCGACCCCGTAGAGAGTCAACGTCCTGAGCCAGGAACCAACATCCGGATTTGCAGCTTTTTTGGCGGCTGCTGCGACAGCTCCAGGCAAGGTTGGAGTTTTTAGCGACCTCGACGGCACGCTCTCACACATCGTTGCAAACCCCGATACGGTCACGCCGGTCGATGGGGCCGTCGATCATATGACAAGGCTGGCCGATGCGTGTGGCCGTGTAGCGGTGGTCTCGGGGAGGCCAATCTCATTTCTCGAGCGGTTCTTCGAACCACCGGTCGAACTATCGGGCCTCTACGGCATCGAGCATCGGACGGGTGATCTTCGTACGGTCGACCCGGTTGCCGTCGAGTGGATGCCGGTGATCGCAGCTATCGCCGCCGATGGTGCAGAGCGCTTCGGGGCGTCAGCGGTTGAGGACAAGACATACTCGCTCACCGTGCATTACCGAGGAGCAACGCCAGAACGCGCTGCTGAGGTCGAAGCATGGTCTGATCAAGTCGCAATTGCTCAGGGCCTTCATGCCCGCTCGGCCAAGATGTCGGTTGAGATTCACCCGCCGATCGAGCGAAACAAGGGCGATGCGATCGCCGACATGCTCGATGGATTGTCGGCTGCGGTCTACTTTGGCGACGACGTCGGCGATCGATCCGCCTTTGAGCGACTAACCACCGCACGCGAAGGAGGCAGCCTTCAGGCATCGGCCTCGGTGCTCGTCAACGGGGTCGAGACCCCCGACGAACTCATCGACGCTGTCACCGATGTGGTCACCACGCCTGAAGAGGCGGTTGCGATGCTCGACCAGGTGCTTCGCGCGACGGCGCGTTAGGTCGCTACCCGTCCTGCTGCTTAGATTCTGACGCGTCTGCTGCAGCGGCGAGTTGTTCGTCGAGCCAAATTGCTGGGTTGCGAGATGTGGCGATGTCGAGCAGGTCCGCCGATGTGTCGCGGCGTTGGTCAGCGTCCATATCGATCAGATCGGACATTGCTTGGGCTGTTTGGGTGATGTCATAAGCGTGGACTTCGGTTGCGATGCCAGACATCTCGTCGAAGATGCCGGCCTCGCGGCTCAACATCACGAGTCCATCGCGTTCATTGACGATCGGGCCCTCACTCGCGACGAGATTCAGTCCATCTCGAATCGGGTTGACCAACAGTGCGTCATAACGTCGCAAAATCGCTATGGCGCGGGGGTAGTTGTTCTCGATCGTGACGTGGATCGGCGTCCAGTCAGGTGTTTCCCAGCGCGCATTGATCTCCGCTATCGCAGCTTCGACTTCTGCGCGGTATCGGCCGTAGTCGGGAACGCCGGTACGAGTGGGAGAGAACGACGCGGCAAAGACGACCTCACCGTGAAGGTCCTGGCGCATTGCCAATAGTTCGTCGTATGCCCAGAAACCTCGCAAAATGTTCTTCGACAGTTCGAGGCGTTCGGTTCGACCGATCACGAACCGGTCACCGACGACCGCTTCAAGCTCTGCGAGCTCGCTTTCACATTCCGGTGACTTTGCAATGTCCTGAAGCTGGTCAACGTCGGACCCCAGTGGCGACACGAACGTCTTGGTCGGCCGTACGCCGAGGTTCTCCCGACAGCTGTCGATGAACGCATCGCTCCATCGGCTGGAGTGGAAACCCAGCGAATCGGCGGCCATATATCCAAGCAGCAACTCGGTGCGAGCGAGCTCGGGAAGGATCCGCAAAGCCCCCGGCGTCGGAAACGGAGTATGGCTGAAATGCACGGTTGTGATGTCTGGGCGTTCGTCGCGGATCCGTGGTGCTGTCAGTGCGAGATGGTAATCCTGCAGCAGAACGATCGAGTCCTCCTCGGCTTCCTCGACGATCGTCTCGGCGAACACCCGGTTATAGCTTCGAAACGCCACCCATGCTTCGTACCACTGGGAGTCGATCACTGGTTCGCGGGAGCGATTGTAAAGGTCGTGGTAGGTATACCAGAGTGTCTCGTTCGCGATCGTGTTGTAGGCAAGGTCGAGATCGTGCGGATCGATATCGAGCGTCCGCACCCGAAAGCCCTCGGCTTCGATCACGCCCGATGAAGCTGCCAAGCGATCGCCTTCGGACAAACCAGCGGCCATCCACGTGGTGTCGGTCGACTGCACCAGTGGCCCGATTCCAGAGACGAGGCCCCCGGCCCCCCTGGAGCCGACGAGTTCACCGTCGACAACTTTGAAGGAGACTGGTCCTCGGTTGGATGCGATCAGAAGGGGGCGTGACACCCTTCCACCTTAGGAGCTTTGTTCACCTCGCATGAGGGCAAACCACAGGCTTCGGTAGTTTGGCCACGTTACGACATCGTCGAAATACCCCGCATCTCGTAGTGCACGATGCAGCGTTGGCAGGTTTCTGAACGGCACTCCAGAGTCCACGTGATGGGCGAGATGGTAGCCAACGTTGTAGGGCGTCATGAAGATCGATGGCAGCCAGTGTTGCTCAACGTGGTGTGTGGTCGCTCGCCTGTCACTGGATCTCGTCATGCCTCCGTGCTCAGCGATTGAACGAAGACGGTTCTGGACTTGGTACCAGGTGACATACGGAAGAACCCAGAGAACGGGGTAGTGCCACCATTCGGCGAAGACGATGAAAAGGGCAGCGACGAGGACTTGCCCCAAGATGAAACGCACCGCAGTGCTGCGGGCGTTGGCGGTCCACAGGCCCGTGATGCGCGGCTTCAATAACCGGTACGCCGAGACCCCGGTGGCATCGCGGCGAAGTTTGCGTCGCATCGAACTTCTGGCGATGGGATACAGCGCGTACAGGAGGAAGTCGGGTTCGTTTGGACCGAATTCGTCGCGATGGTGGTTGGCATGTCCGCGACGGTAGTGGTGAGTGCCGGTGCCGAACGGAAGCCACCCGAGAAAATTGATACCCACTAGATCGTTGGTTCGCCGGTTCGAAAACAGGAGTCGATGCGCAGCTTCGTGATGGAGGATGTACCACCGGGTCTGGATCATGCCCATCGCGGCGATAGCGAGAAGCACGACCCACCAGACCGGGAGAGCAAGAACGGCCCACGTCACCAAAATTGGCGCGATCACAAGGGACAGCACGGTCACGGCGTTCCTCGCATTGTCGATCTCTCGAAGCTTCGCTCGGAACTCCGGGCGCGGACGCCCGTCGGAACGCAACAAATCACTGCCGGTGAAGGTCGAGTGCACCGGGTTGGCCATGCCGCCGGTCATCGACGCGACAATCTCGTCGTGCGAGAGAGCGTCCGCCGCCGATTGGGTCATATGCCCAGAGTACCGAAACCTTGGTCAATAAGGCCACACACGTTTAGCTCGCCTTTGCGAGGCGGGCGATCGAGAAGGGCCGACTTTGCGGGGTGCCGGTCTTGTCATAGACGTCGTGGGTCAAATGATCGATGCCGAGAAGCGAGAGCGACGTCTGTTGAGCCAACTCTTCGATGTCGGCGTCGTCGGTGAAGGTAAAGCCCCACTGAGTGAAGGGGAGCGTCTTCATGAAGTCACTACGTACGTATGCAATGGCGAGTGTGGCACCGGGTGCCATGACGTGCTCAATCTGTTGGAGGTACGAGGGTCGGTCATCCCAGAAATAGATGGTGTTCACCGTAAAAACGCGCTGGAAGCTGTTCGAAGGAAGATCGATCGTAGTGCCATCTCCGAGATGGAACGTCGCCGTGCCTGAGTCGATGAGTTGAGCGTTGCGCGCTGTTGCTTCGTGCAACATCGTCTCGGAAATATCAAGACCGGCATATTGGAGCCCTCGGGCTGCCTCGAGTATTTCGGGAACGTGGTCGCCGTTTCCGAAACCAATCTCCAGGATGTTGTCGTTGTCGATCACGTTGAGCGACCTAAGGGTGGCCATGGTCATCCCGTGATTCGATTCGTTCATGGTTTCCGCGACTTGTTGGCCACGTTCACCTTCGGGCTTTGCCAACTGCTGGGCGAGTTCGCGTAGTTCTGCCTCGGTCATTTCGGGAAGATTCGGAGTGAGGGAGATCTCGGTCGGAGGTGTGGGGTCTTCAGCCATAGTTTGAACGTACCGACTGAGGTTGTCCGTTGAGCGTGCCGATAGGCAATAATTGCCTATGCGGATCGTGGTAGCGCCTGACAAGTTCAAAGGAACTGCGTCAGCTCGCGAGGTGTCCGTGGCGATAGCGAGCGCTGTTGAGGCGGCCGGCTACTCGTGCACGCTGGTGCCCATGGCCGACGGTGGTGAGGGGACTCTGGCAGCATTGGGTGGTGCGAACCGTTCTTCGCCCGTCACCGGCCCACTCGGTGACCCGGTCAACGCGGAGTGGAGATACGACAACGGTATGGCCGTGTTGGAGATGGCGCAGTCTTCGGGGTTGGTGCTCGCTGGCGGAAAGGAAGAGAACGATCCGTTGCGGGCCACGACGGCGGGAGTTGGGGACTTGATCTCTGACGCGGTCGATGCGGGGGCGACCAGGATCATCATTGGCGTGGGCGGATCGGCGACGACCGACGGAGGCCTCGGGGCGATCGAGGCTCTCGGCGGCTCGGCGGCTCGACTCAAGGGAGTGGAGCTCGTCGTTGCGTGCGATGTTCGGACGTTGTTTGTTGATGCTGCGTCGGTATTTGGGCCGCAGAAGGGCGCGAGTCGAGCGCAGGTCGCGATGTTGACTCGGCGTCTGCAGGCATTGGTCGAGACATATCGAGACCGATTTGGGGTCGACGTCTCCGAGCTCGAACGTGGTGGGGCTGCTGGTGGGCTGGCCGGAGGACTCGCAGCGCTTGGTGCCTCGCTTGTAGATGGTTTCGACATCGTGGCCGAGGTTACGGAGTTGAATGCTGCGCTCGTCGGCGCGGACTTGGTGATCACCGGTGAGGGTTTCCTCGACGAGGAATCGTTCAATGGCAAGGTGGTTGGGGGAGTCGCTTCGCTCGCCGCAAACCACGGTGTGCCGGTACTCGCCGTCGCCGGTCAGGTTTTCGACGACGTGGGCGGCAAGGTCGTTGCTGTCTCGCTGACCGACGAGTTTGGTCTCGAACAGGCCATGGCCGAAACCACGCGTTCTATCACCACCGCAGTCGCTGCTTGTCTACACCGAAGGTTTGGAGTCTGACCAGCGTTGCCGATGGGCTAGAGGATCTGGCTCAGGAAGAGCTGTGTGCGTTCTTCCTGGGGGTTGGTGAAGAAGTGCTCGGGGGTACCGACTTCGACGACCTCGCCATCTGCCATGAACACGACGCGGTCGGCGACCTCGCGGGCGAAGCCCATCTCGTGGGTCACCACGATCATGGTCATGCCCTCATTCGCGAGGTCCTTCATCGTGTCGAGAACCTCCTTGATCATCTCGGGGTCGAGTGCTGAGGTCGGTTCATCGAACAGAATCACCTTTGGCTTCATTGCCAGCGAACGCGCGATAGCGACACGTTGCTGCTGGCCACCGGAGAGCTGGCCCGGAAACTTATGTGCCTGGTCCGGGATCTTCACTCGTTCGAGCAGTTCCATAGCGGTCGCTTCGGCTTCAGCCTTTGCGATGTTGCGCACGTTTCGTGGTGCGAGTGTGATGTTCTCGAGCACCGTCATGTGTGGGAACAAGTTGAAGCTCTGGAACACCATGCCGGTCTCGCGACGGATGTTCTGAATCGACTTCACGTCGTCGGACAGCTCGATCCCATCGACGGTAATGATGCCCCGGTCGTGACGTTCCAGTCGATTGATGCAACGGATGAGTGTCGATTTGCCCGAGCCCGACGGGCCGATGACAACGACCACTTCCTGCTCGCCGACTTTCATATTGATGTTGTGAAGCGCCTGGAAGTCTCCAAAGAACTTGTCGATGTTCTGAACATCGATCATGACGTTTCCAGTGCCGCCGACCTGTGTGGCGTCTGAATTGATGGAGGCATCGCTCATCGCGTACCAACTCCCAGTTTGGCTTCGAGCCTGCGGCTCTCTTTGGACAAGGTATACGCAAACGCCCAGTAGCCGACAGCGACCACGATGTACGTCTGGATTGCAAGATTTGCGCCTGCGAACTGCGGCTGCGCATTCGCGATATCGGTGATGCGGAGGAATTCGCTTACCCCGATGATCGAGAGCAGTGAAGTGTCCTTGAAGAGGGCGATGAACTGGCCGACCATGGCAGGTATTACCGCACGCAAGGCTTGAGGCAGAACGATGAGGCGCTGCACGTTGAACGCCGACATGCCCGATGCCTGTGCAGCCTCAGCCTGACCCTTTGGCACCGCCTGGAGGCCACCGCGGACGATCTCTGCAATGTAGGCCGAGCTGAACATGGTGATCACGATGATCGCCAGGGTGAGCTGCGCTGGTCGAGGAAGGCTGACCGGCAGGAACAGCGGAAGCAATAGTCCCGATGCAAGGAGCAGCGAGATCAGCGGTACGCCGCGGACGAATTCGATGAAGATGACCGAAGCGGTCTTGAGCACCGGAAGATCCGAACGACGACCCAATGCAAGCAGGATGCCGAATGGCATACCGGTCGTGATACCCACAACCGCGGTGAACAGCGTGATCTGCAAACCGCCCCAGTCGTCCCAGCCGAATCCCTCAAAACCAATCGCTCGGACGACGATCCAAATAACCACACCGACGACGGCAGCTGGGATCAGCGTCGTAGCAGTCGAAGCCGCTCCGCCGCCGCTATCTCGACGTCCGAGTTCGACCCCGGTCCACGCGAACGCGATCAGACCGAGAATTCCTCCACCAAGCCCGGAGGTTCCGGCGATGACAAGGACCGACAGAACAACGAGCGTGGCGCCGATAAAGACTGCCGACCGGCGGATGCTCGCTGGTAGCTGCCAACCGATCTCGCGGGCGGCAATGACGATCACGACGGCTACAGCAAGGCCGATGTATGGAGGAAGTGTGCGGGCAAAGCTCACGAAGAACACCAGCGCTGCCAAGATCGTCCAGAACCGGCGGAAGAGGCTAGCGATGGATTCCTTCGAGGTCGGGAGATCTTGAGCGAGGGCGAGTTCGTGAGCGCTGCGCGCAAGCGCTCCGGTCATCAGTCCTATTGCGGCGAGGAAGATGAACCCGGAAACCCACGGTCGCCACAGTTCGTCGCGGGGGAACTGGCCCTGCATGAAGTTCGCCAGGTTGACCTGGACGATCTCCCACGGCGCCGTAAATGCCCAGACGAGTGAGAAGACGATACCGGCGACCGCAATGAGGCCAACGATGATGGTCACGATGCTGTTTACGACGCCGGAGAAGAGGTTCTCTTTCAACCACTCGCCGGGCGGGAGCTTATTGCTTGGCGGTTCGTCCGGATCTGTTTGGCCTTCACCGAGCGGAATCACCGGTGTTGCAATGGATTGAGCCATCGTTATCTACCTACCAGTTGGAGTCGCCGGTTAATGACATTGCCGAAGGCCGACAAGACGAGCGAGATCGTCAGATACAAAAGGGCCAGGATGAGCAGGAGCTGCGGCGCTGGCTGGGATTGGCCGAAGAGGTTCTGGATCAGCGCCGTCGTTTCAGTGAACGCAATGCCGAGCGCGAGCGAGCTGTTCTTCGCGAAGTTGAGCATCTGGCTGATCAGCGGCGGGAACGCCACCCGGAAGGCCTGAGGGAGGATCACGAATCGATATCGCTGCACCGTTGACAGTGCGAGAGCGTTACCAGCTTCCTCCTGGCCTTTGTGGACCGCCAGGATCGATCCGCGAACGATCTCGGAGATGTGGGTCGAGGTGTAAATCACCAGAGCGAACGTGAGCGCGGCGTATGGCATCTGCATGCGGATGCCATCGGTGAACACACGACCACGATCGTCGAGTTCGGGAATCGAGAGGGTGACCGGGGTGCCGAGTGCGAAGAATGACACCAAGATGACACCGACGAAGGTGCCGAGGCCCCAGAGCGTGCGCCGATGAGGAGCTCCGGTGTTGTTGAACACCGACGTTCGCCAGACTCCAACGATGATCGCCGCGATGATTGCGATTACCACAAGCCAGACGAACAGCTGAAAGTTGCCGTCACCAGTTCGTTTAAGCGAGGGGAATGCGAAGCGGCTGTTGCTGAAGATAAAGAGGCTGTCGAACGGCTTCCAGGCGTTCTGTGCGGTCGGGAACCGCAGGAAGACCGCTCGCCAAATAAAGACGATCACGAGCAAAGGCGGGATGTTTCGGAAGAACTCGACGTAGCCGGTGGCGAGCTTGCGAAGGAGCCAGTTCGAAGAGAACCGGGTGATGCCGATAAGCGTGCCGAGGATGAGTGCGGCCGGGATCCCGACCACGATGACGCGCAGCGTGTTGAGGAAACCCTGCGTGATGGCTTCGGCGACCGTGTCGCCCGCGGAGAGCGGATTGTCGGCAATGGTGATGTTGCCCGGCTGATCGAGGAAGTCGAACGAGAGGTCCAGGCCGATGAGATCGGTGCGGGCAATAAAGTTGCGCCAGAGGAAGGCGAGGAGTGCGGCGATTGCTCCGAGTGCGACGACCTGGGAGGCGATTCCGATCGCCCCGACGTCTCGCCAAAGCACGGCGCTGTCATCGCGAGCTGCGCGGGTGCGGAACAGCTGGATCGTATCGAACGCGAGGCGTCCGAAAACATAGATGACGGCGAGAACGAGAAAGAGCGCTAACGCCCAAAGAAGAACGGTGATCATCTGCCCTCCACGGCACACCCTTGTGCCAACAGATCGGTTCCAAAACGTAGAAGGGACCGAGTTGGTTGTCCAACTCGGTCCCTTCAATCACTTATAAATTTACGTGTTTGTCACACGTTGGTTCTCAACTTCAGAGTCGAAAACCGAGGTGCCTTAGCGGAATGGCGGAACGTACTGGAGGCCACCGTTGGTCCAGATGTCGTTCGGGCTGCCCTCGAGCTGGAGGCCGATTGGTCCAAGGTTGCGCTCGAAGATTTCGCCGTAGTTACCAACCTGGGAAACGATCTGCCAAGCAAAGTCGGTTGGGAGTCCAAGTCCGACCTCTGCAACGGTCTCGTTGCCTTCGTCGTCTTCGATTGGGAGTCCGAGGAAGCGACGGATGTTCGAGTCCTCAGAATCCATGAACGACTCGATGTTGTCCGAGGT
>CAZSYL010000001.1:8167-120541 GCA_964610745.1 uncultured Acidimicrobiales bacterium | reverse complement strand
ACCGTACTGAGAGTGACTGTGGCAAGTGGTTCGGAAGGGTCGGTAATGAAGTCCGCAAGAAACCATGCCCAAAACAACAACAGCGCTGCAGACGTTAACGCGATGGCGTCCAACCACGCATCGATATTCCTTCGGACGGCGCGCTTTCTGACGATCGTCACGATCGCGATCAAAAAGGTTAGATAGCCGGGGAACGTGAGGATATCGGCGAGTGATGGCAGCGGCTGGCTCGTGCCCGTAGCTTCACCGATGATGGTGCGGACGACCGCCCCCACGGTGACGAGGAGGCCGCTCAACGCAAGGAGGGTGTATACAGATCGCGCACTGCCTCGCAGCCGGCGCGCTCCAAAGAGCATTCCGATCGTGCAAAACAGCGCCCATCCCACGATGGCGAGCTGCACGCTTTCGTTGCTACTGAAGACGACCGAGGGAATGGCCAGGAGCACACCCAAAGTCCCTAAAAGCCAGGCTGAATCCTGATGCATTAGCCTCTATCGGCTGATAGTTGCGGATTTAGAGGATCGCGCGTTCTGGAACGACAGATCTTTCGGGAGTTGATCGCGTGGAACGCAAGTCGATGTAAGTCTCAAGGTGTTCGGGGGCAAAGACCTCGAGACGCTTCAGACATTCAGCGTTTTCGCCAGCGATGGGCATAAGGCAAGGCTTGTAATCTGGATCAGGTTGTGAAGGATCGTCCAGAAGCGGCGTGTAAGCCTCGTGTTCGATCGACGCGGGGGCCACCTCGAACCCCGCTTCCCCAAACTGTCGAATCGAGATCTCGTTGAGATGACCAAGGACTCCAGCGCGGTTTGTGCGAAGGCAGTACGAGACGAGCCCGAGATAACTCGGCAAAGCGACCGAGTCGGCGTGTTCTTCTTGGCTGGCGACCCGAAAGTGCGTTTCGGCAGAGACCAGCTGAGCTAGGTCAAATCCGCGTCGCTCGTATTCCTCAGCGACCTGACGGGCGGTCCGTTGACCGGAACGGACCAATTCATGAATCTGAAACGGCGCCAGAAGGCCGTAGGAGAGGCTGGGGAAGGAAAGCCTCATGGTGTGCAACACCATGCCGTTACGCATGACCACCCAGAAGGCGTAATTGCCGCTGGGTAGATTACGCATCTCGGGGAAGAGGTCAGCCTCAGCCTGCTGAAGTGCATCAAAGCCTTCGGTGTCTGGTCCCAGCACGGCTGACACGTACTTATCGCGGGTCTGATCGGCGTACTCGCTCACGCTGCGGCGAACCCTGCTCCTGCTGGCGTCGCTGACCGTCATGGCGTCCAAAGCACTCTCCTCGTCTGTCCGCCGAAGTGGTTGCTGGTATTTCGGGTCAATCGGTTCCGCTCGACTGATTCATTTAGGAACTCATTTTGATAATAGTGGCATTTGTCACAAAAAGCCGAGCTGGGCGAAGATTATCTAGTTTGAAATGCTGCCCATGCTTCGTCTTTCGGACTGACGAAGTCGACCGATCGGGGCCACTCCACACCGATGGCCGGATCGTCCCAACGCAGGCCTCTTTCGCCGCCTGGTTCGTACGGTCGACTCACGTTGTAGAGCAAGACCGTGTCGTCGGAGGTGATCAAGAAACCGTTCGCGAACTGCTCAGGGATGTAGAGCGCACGTCGGTTCTCCGCAGAGAGCTCGACCCCAAACCACTTTGTGTAGGTGGAGGACTCGGGGCGCATATCGATGATGCAGTTGAAAACCGAACCGGTGATGCATCGAACGGTCTTGGCCTCGCCTTGCGGCGGGTCTTGCCAGTGAAACCCTCGGAAGGTGCCAGCGCGCAGGGTCCGGCTCATGTTCGTCTGCGCAATGACCGGGTTGAGGCCATGGGCGACGAACTCATCTTCGGCCCAGGCACGGGCAAAGAAGCCCCGGTCGTCCTCGATCAATTCAAGATCGATGACGAAGGCGCCGGGCAGGGGAGTCTCGGTGAAGATCACCTTCGTTACTGTACGTTGCCCAGCCCGTGCATCGAGCGCCATTCGCGTACGACGGTCTTTGACTCATCGAGGCTCACCGAACTCAACGGGATTGGGTCATCCTGAGCAACCGGGGCTGTCATGGTTGCATACTCGACAAGTCCGACCGGGAGATACCCTCGAGCACCTTCTGCGGTGTCGATGTGGCCATAGGCGCTGAAGCCGCCGATGAAGTCGAGCTTCTCGCCGGCCGGAAGGTCCTTCTTTGCCATCGCCACGACCTCTGCCACATGCGGCTCGTCAATCGTGGCTAACGGCTCGTTATCGAGCAGGAGTTCCGCAATGGTCAAAGGAAGCTCGAGGTGTACGAGATGGTAGGGACGGAAGAAGAAGTAGTCGGGGCCAGGGCCCATCTTGTAGAAACCCATCGCCTGCTGGTGCAACTCATGATTCGGGTGTGTGCCGACGATGCCAACGCCAGCGCCAAAGTCGCCGCCGAGCGTGAAGTCGACCCGGCCTGGGCTCGAAAGGATCGACGGGATATCGACCGAAGCAGTGGCAATCGTCGATTCGATACCGTGCATACCTCGCGTGTCGGGGATGGTGCCCGTCGCGTTCGCAACGACGGCCTGTTCGACCTGCATCTTTGTACCATCACCGAAGGCGGTGGTCATGATTGCAGACGTAGTATCACGGGCTGCGTAACCAGCCCCGGTCTCGGGGTTCTGGTGAACGTTCAGATGGCGCTTGCAGTTGAGTAACGCCGTGACCTCGAAACCCATGGCTTCGACCTGCTGTTGCAAACGAAACAGCACGCCGGGCTGATCGCCATCGGCGATCGTGTAGATAACGCCGTTCGCTCTGGCCCGTTCGTGAAAGAGCCAGCCGAGCAGTGCGTCGGATTCAGCATTGAAGGACACGACGTGCTTTCCCGCATCGAGCATCGCAAGGATCGTCTCGGTCCCGTAGTCGAGCGCTCCGGTGACCTCGACGACCACGTCGAGGGGAAGCTCGGTCAGGATCGACGAATGAGTGGTGATCGCCGGTGTGCCTGACGCAATCGCGTCCGTCAGAACTCGAGCATCGTCACTGATGACGAGTGAGTCGGAGTCGACCCCCACCTGGGAGAAGGCCGTTGCGGCACGATCGACGTTGCGGTTAACAACGACAGCGGGATGCATCCCTGGCGACTGGGAGATGGCGTGGATAACTCCGGTGCCGACGTAGCCAGCGCCGACGACGGCGATCGGGGTGCTTCCCTGATCCTCGGCGCGCCGGCCGAGTCGTTGCCAGATTCCCATTATTTCTCCTCGTTGCTCGGCGCCGAGCTCCACTCGTAGTTGAACTCGTCGAGCTCTTTGCCGTCAGCTTCATCCGGTCGGTGAACGATGTTGGACAGGTTTAGAACCAGTCCTCCGTCGGAGCCGCCCATGAAACCGAACCACGTGCCAGGCTCGATTGTGAGTCTTCCGTAGTCGTGGTCGGGGCCGAGATCGAACGCCTGAAACGAGCCGTTGCCTTCCACGACGAAGCGAACATGGCCGACCGGCACAACGACATTGACCGTCATCTCGTTGTGGCGCTTCCAACCGCGGATGCAGCCAGGGTCGACCCGTGAGAAATACGCTTCGCCCAAGCCCAGAAAGTCCGGTTCGTCGGCGTGGAGTGCCTTCATCACCTCACCGCCGGATGTCTCGATCCGGCGCAACTCGGTGAAATGTGCTGGCATCAGTCGTTCGCCCACACGAGACCGCGATCGGCGGCGAGGCCGGTGTAGTAATCGAGCTGGCCATCGGTGATTGCTCGGATGCCGTCGGCGCCGTCTTCGTAGAAGCTGCGGAACCATTCAGCGGAGATCTTCATCGTCTCGTCGAAGTCGAGGACCGGGGTCCAATTCAAGAAGCTCAGTGCCTTGTCGCACGACAGCTTGAGCAGTCCTGCCTCGTGAAAGTGCGCCTGGCTCTCATCGATCGTGAGGTCGAGTCCTGGCAGATACTCCTGGAGCGCGAGTACGACATCACGGACCGGGTTGACCGCTTCTGCGGGCGGACCGAAGTTGAACGCCTCGTTGTGGAGATCCGGCCGCTCGGCGAGCTGTGCACCGAGGTGTAGGTAGCCACTGATCGGCTCCAGAACGTGCTGCCACGGCCGGGTTGCCTGCGGACGGCGGATAGTGACGTTTTCGCCGACAGACCACGCGCGAGCGACGTCCGGAACGAGCCGATCGGCTGCCCAATCGCCGCCACCGACGACGTTACCAGCACGGGTTACGGCAATGCGGACGTTGCGCTCATCGTCCGGCTCACCAAAGAACGACCGTGTATGGCTGGAGATGACGATCTCCGCAGCTGCCTTTGAAGCGGAGTAAGGATCAGCGCCACCCAGGCGGTCATCTTCTCGGTATCCGTAGTACGTCTCGACATTCTCATAGCACTTGTCCGAGGTGATCATGATTGCGGTGCATTGGTTGTCGAGGCGGCGCAGGCCTTCGAGCACGTTGGCTGAGCCGACCATATTGGTGGTGTATGTGCCGACCGGGTCGTCGTAGCTGGCCTTCACGAGAGCCTGCGCAGCCATGTGAAAGACGAAGTCAGGCGCTTCTTGCGCAACAGCGGCAGGAATGGCTTCCTCGTCGCGAATGTCGAGCCAGTGCGTCTTCATGGAATCTTCGAGGCCGGCCGCCGAGAAGTGTGCCGGGTCAGTCGGGATCTTGTCGGAGATTCCAACGACTTCGGCACCCATCTGCTGGAGCCAAATCGACATCCAGGTGCCCTTGAAACCGGTGTGTCCTGTGACGAGGACCTTCTTGCCATCAAATGCGTTGTTGAACATCGCTGCCTTTGGGGGTCGTGTTTGCGATCAGGCGCGGCTTTGGGTGGAGCTCGCCTGCAAGATCATTCTCGCACCGGAATTCGCTCCTCGCCTGCGTCGTCAGGACTACTCCTCTGAGTGGTCGTCGTATCGCTCATCGGTACTCGCTGTCCGTGCCGGGCTCGTTCCCGGTTCACACACCCCTGGGCAGGTACTTCAGCATCCCCAAAAGCACGTTCTGATTGCCCTATTTCGCGAGTACGGTGCGGCTTTCGTCCCAACATATTTCTTTGGAGGCACACGATGCCGTGGCCAGGCTCTCGCGACACCGAAATCTTTGATCTGATCGAAAACGAACGGGAGCGCCTGAACACCGGCATCCAGCTCATCGCATCGGAGAACTTCACCTCTCCCGCCGTCATGGAAGCCACTGGGTCGGTGCTTACGAACAAGTACTCCGAGGGATACCCGGGGAAGCGCTACTACGGCGGAAATCAGGTCGTTGATAGCGTCGAACAGATCGCCATTGATCGTGTCAAAGAGCTGTTCGGAGCCGATCACGCCAACGTCCAGCCCCACGCGGGCGCGAATGCCAACATGGCGGTGTTTCTCACCATGCTCGATCCGGGCGACACCGTGATGGGCATGAGTCTCGATCATGGCGGGCACCTCACGCATGGTTCGCCCGTCAACGCGAGCGGCAAGCTCTACAACTTTGTCAGCTATGAGGTGACGGACTCCGACGAGCGGATCGACATGGAACAACTCCGCGATCGAGCGCACGAACACAAGCCAAAGATGATCATCGCCGGTGCCACCGCATACCCCCGGATCATCGACCCCGCCCCATTCCGCGAGATTGCCGATGAGGTCGGCGCCTTGCTCATGTTCGACGCGGCTCACATCGCTGGCCTGATCGCCGGTGGAGCGCATCCGAACCCAATGCCCTACGCGGATGTCATGACGTTCACGACGCACAAGACCTTGCGCGGTCCCCGCGGCGGTTGCATCCTCACGACAGAGGAGCATGCGAAGGCGATCGACAAGTCGATCTTTCCTGGTCTGCAGGGTGGGCCGCTCGAGAATCACATCGGGGCCAAGGCCGTCGCGTTCCGCGAAGCCCAAATGCCCGAGTTCAGCCAGTACGCCGCTCAGATCGTCAAAAACGCTGCAGCGCTCGCTGAAGCGTTGGCCACTCGGGGCTTCCGCCTCGTATCGGGAGGCACTGACAACCATCTTCTACTCGTCGATCTTCGCCCGTTCGACGAGGAACTCAGCGGTAAGGAAGCCCAGCTTGTTCTCGACGAAGCCGGTATTACGTTGAACCGAAACACCATCCCCAACGATCCGCGTTCTCCGTTTGTTACCAGTGGCGTTCGCATCGGCACCCCCGCAGTGACGACCCAGGGCATGAGGGAAGCCGAGATGGACACGATCGGCGAGCTGATCAGCCGAACCCTGAAAAATCGTAATGATTCGGCGACAATCGCCGATATTCGTAATGAGGTAAAGGATTTGTGTTCAGGCTTCACGCCCTACCCAAAGGGTTGATTCGCCTCTAGGCTGAAATCCGCGCGGGGTGAGGTCCCCGCGCTGATTCCGTCACCGCAGCACGAAAATAGGGGATACTTACATCCGTCATGGCAACACTGGTTGACTTTCTCATCGTTGGCGCAGTTGCCGCGGTCGTCACGGCGTTGTTAACTCCTGTGTCTCGTGTCATTGCGATACGCGTTGGTGCGGTTGCCCAGCCCGATGCCCGCAAAGTGCACGAGAAAGCCACTCCCAGCCTCGGCGGGTTGGCGATGTTCGGAGGAATTGCCGCAGGACTGTTGACCGCATGGGCAATGGGTACGTTCGATCCCGTTTTCCGTTCGATCACCGACATCGCAGGCATTGTGATCGCAGGTCTGATCATCTTCCTCGTCGGTGCGACCGATGACATCCGTGATGTGTCTGCTCCTGCGAAGGTTGCTGGCATCGTCCTTGCGGGTGTTGTGCTCGCACTCGCTGGCGTCTCGGTCTTGTGGTTCCGGTTGCCCTTCACCGGCATTATCCAGCTGTCACCGGATTTGTCGGTGGTCTTTACGGTCGTATGGCTTCTGGTGATGTCGAACGCCGTCAACCTCATCGACGGGCTCGACGGACTCGCTGGCGGCATTGTCGCCATTGCGTCAGGGTCGTTCTTCATCTACGCGTTTCAGCTGGGACTGGACGGTGTGCTGTTCGACTCGAACCCGGGTGCGCTGCTGGCGATCATCACCGCAGGTGTCTGCCTCGGCTTCCTGCCGCTCAATGTGCACCCTGCAAAGACGTTCATGGGCGATGGAGGTGCACTGCTGCTTGGACTGATGCTCACCGCATCGACCGCGTCGGTTGGAGGTCGCCTCGATCAAGCCGTCTCTGGTCAGGTCTTCTTCTTCTTTGCACCGCTTATCATCCCGTTGTTACTTCTTGGCGTACCTCTCGCCGATCTGATTCTCGCGGTGATCCGTCGTGCCTTCCGTCGAGGCGTCGGCATTTCTGAGGCCGATAAAGAACATCTGCACCATCGCCTCATGCGTCTTGGCCACGGTCATCGCCGCACCGTGTTGATTCTCTGGCTCTGGACCGCGCTGCTGTGCGGTGTGGTGCTCTATTCGTCGCTCAGCGGCTCGGGCACTGCGGCCCTACCGTTTGCTGGCGGTGCGCTTGCGCTCGGGTTGTACACGATCTTCCACCCTGGGATTGGTCGCAACACCGAAGCCGAAACTTCAACCTCGACGCCATAGCGCGCAGGTTGTTAGATATCGACTGTCCGACGACCGTTCGCGAAACGGTTGCTGAGCTGGTCGAGGTTGCGTTTCCACACCCATTTGAGAAGGATCGATCCTCCAACTTCGCCGACAGGTCCGCCGAGGAACCACGGGAAGGTGAGTTCTTCGGCCCAGCGGAACAGTGTCCGGTCGCCGGGCAACGGCGAGAGGGTAAAGGCGCCCTCACCAGTGACGACGCCACTGTGGCGGACGCCCATGGCCTGCTCGTCGGTCCATTCGGTGATCTCCATGGCGTCGGTGAGGCGGATGGGACCCACTTTGGTTTCGCAGTCAAACGCGGCGCCGACGCCCTCACGTTCGACCGAGGTGAACCAGATCGATTCTGCGTCGTGCATCCAGTGCACATGACTCGCAATGTTGCGGACATCTGCCCACACGACTGATGGAGGAGCGTCGATTTCGGTTTCCACGGTGATCGCAACCATGGAAACAGGTTACGGTCAGACCATGCCAGCGCATCGGACTAATCACCGGGTTCGTTTTCACGAACTCGACCCTTACGACCACGTGAACCACGCAATGTACGTGACGTACTTTGAGATCGGCCGTGTCGATGCTCTCGACGCTGTCGAGCTCGGTCTCGACATCTTGAAGACGGAGGGGTTCCAGTTCGTCGTGACCAAGGTCGAGGTGCGCTTCCGCATGGCAGCCACCGCTGGCGATGATCTTGTTATCTCAACCGGGGTAGCGAAGTTCGGGCGCGCGTCGACGATCTGGCAGCAAGAGATTCACCGAGGCGACGACCGTATTGCGTCGGCCGAGGTCACCGTTGCGGTGACCGACCGAGCCGGCAAACCCGTTCGCCCCGAGCCGCACATCTTCGAACGACTCGAGTCGATTGCGCTGACCTAGCTCATTTGTGCTCTTTTGAGCGAGGTCCTCGGTTGGGTTCGAGGGTGCGTCACTACACCGCGACGTAGACGCTTACTGCATTGGCGTGGTCGGGGGTGTGTGGCGTTGAGGCCCAGTCAGCGAATCTGTCGCCGAGGCGGAAACCCGTCGAATTCGCAATCTCATCGAGCTGTGGGGGAGTGGAATAGCGGATCTTCCAAGGGCGCATGCGAATGCCGGATGCGGACAGCTCGATGTGCTGGCCAGTGATCTCCTGGCGATCCGAGTCCCGAACGGTTGCGGTTAGAACCGCGGTATCGACGGTGAGCGAACGGGTCGTGACGAGCCGATCCAGGTGCGGGTCAGAGTCTCCGGGCACCATGGCTTCGACGATCAACCGACCCCCGAGACGAAGCACTCGTCGCGACTCGGCGAAACAGCGGAGTTGGTCATCGTCGCCGTTCAGGTTAAAGAGCGTGTTCGTCGCCACGAGCACCGTGTCGAATGATTCGTCAGCGAACGGTAACTCGGCCATGTCACCACCAACCGCGATCGAAACAAGTGGAGCATCGACTTCATGGAAACGCTCGAGCATCGCCTCCGACGCGTCGATGCCGATGACCGAGTGCCCAGCAAAGGCGATTGGACTAGCGAGGCGTCCAGTACCGACACCCAGTTCAAGCACACGCTGTTTCTCGCCAAATCGGTCGATAAACGAGGCTGTTGCTTCCGCGTCGGAGACATCGTCATACCACTCGTCATAAACATCGGCGAAGCTGTCGCCGTAACGAGCCGGCCCATATTCTTGCGATCCGGTCTCTACCATCTGTCTTGGAATGCTCGACACCGACTAAGAATGGCTCAGTGACAGAGGTGCAATCCAACACAGGAGTGGGACGTCCACTACCAGTTCCCACACGTGAGGAGCTGCCACCGCTGCTGGCGCGCACGCCGTTGGCGATCATTGATGAGGCGCTCACGTTTCTGCGCATCAACCCAGCACTCTTCTTTGGTCTGACAACCGCAGTGGTGATCCCTCTCCAGCTATTGATCCTCGTGCTTCCGGGATCGTCGCTGCGCGGAAATCGCCCGGATCGAACCGCCGACATCATCTTTGGCAGCCTCGATCAACCCGGAGCTGTTGCCAATGGCATTGGCACTCTCGTGTTCGAGTCGCTGTCCCTGTTCGTCGTCGCAACGATCTTCGGCCAGCTCGCCGCCAGCTGGTACTCGGGGGAGTCGATGTCAACATCGCAACTGCTGCGAGCATCTGTGAAGCGCATTCCAAAGGCGATCGGAGCGTGGACGGTCGCTCACTTCTTTATTCTCACGGCCGGCATTTTCACGTTCGGCACGATGGGCGTACTCGTTGGAACGTTCTTCATCGTTGCAGCCCCGGTGATGGGCGCTGAAGATCTGGGAATCGGCGAATCGCTCAAACGCAGTCGCGTGCTCGCGACCTCCAAGCTCGGCCATTCGCTGATTATGTATGTGATCGTTGCCGTTGCAGGGCTCGTCATTGACTCCGCTGTTCGTCTGGCCCCGACGTTCATTCTGTCCCAGGTCGATATCCCCGCCTGGATCTCGAACGGTGTATTCGATGTGGTTGCCTCGATCATCGTGGTCTCGTTCACCGCCGCGACCTCGGTCGTGCTTTACCTCGACCTGCGGGTGCGCCGCGAGGGAATCGATCTCTATATGGCGGTTGATCAGAAGTTCAGACCCTCCCGGATCGGGGGAAGCCGTGGCTGAGATCACCAATGAGGAAGCAAACGACCTTGCCGACGACATCCTTGGAAGGTCCGAGTTTATCGACGCAGCCGAACCGGGGTTCTTGGAAAGAACGGTCAATAGGGTCACCGAGTTCATCGGTGACATCCTGGCGGACATTTTCGAAGCGATCTTCGGTGGGGCTGGCGGTGCCGCCGGGCAGGGAATCGCGATTGTCTTGCTCATCCTCGCCGCAGCGTTGCTGCTCTTCGCCATCTATCGCGCGGTCAGCAATCGAACACCGAAGGAAGCAGAGGTCGAAACCCAGGCGCGAGTGGTCTTCGACGAGGTGGTTGAACCTGAACAGCTGCAAGCAGATATGGACCGCTTCATCGCCGCTGGCGATTGGCATCAAGCCGTGGTCTCCGGCTTCCGTCTGAGCATCGTTGAACTGATCGACAGGAATCTCGCACGTGACATCTCGGGCGCGACGACCGGCGACTTTGCGCAGGTCTTGGCCGTCAACGGCCCCGACCTACTCGCGGCGTATCAGCCTGCGGCTAGCGCTTTTGAGCGCGCCTTTTACAGCGACTTGGCCATCGACGAGACCGACAACGAAAAGGTCCAGACTCTTCTGGGGCAGATCAGGGGCGTCGGGGCGAAGGCGGTCATAGCATGACCCAGAGTTCCGCTGGATTTAGCGCTGTAGCGCCCCGGTCCTCGCCGATCGTCTGGGTTGCCGTGCTCATGGTTCTTGGAGCGGTGCTCGTAATCGGATTTTTCTCTCAGGGAGATGAAAACACGGTCGGAGGGTTTGCCGATCCCCGCGGCACTGGTCAGCAAGGCCTGCTCGGGTATCGCCTGCTCATCGAGGAATCCGGTGCCGAAGCAGTGCTCGACGCGGGCCTGCCCGACGATTCGGTCGACGTGGCAGTCCTCGCGACAAATCCACTCCCGCCCTTCCTCGCCGTCGAGGGTGAGGACTACATCGAATCCTGGGTTCCGCTTCTCGAGTGGGTCGAGCGTGGCGGCACGCTAATCACTTCGATCGATGTGGCGACCGGTCCGCAGTTGCGAGTCCAGCAGATCGAACCCGAGGAGCTGGTCGACCAGGGCATGTGTTCGATCGATTCGCTCAGAGGGGTCGACGAGATCCGGACTCTCGACTATTCGCCCGCGCGGACCGAAGTCGGTGACCGTTCGTGCTTTGGCGATGACGAAGGCGGCTTCGTTGTCGCCCGCGCCGTCGGTGATGGGCAGATCATACGCCTGGCCACGATGAGCCCCCTTATGAACCGTTCACTCGACGATGGCGATAACGGAGCACTCGCTGCGCGAGTCACCATGCTCGACGATGCTCCGTCGGTGGCATTCCTGGACGGCGCGCCGATCTTCTTTGAGCCTGCCGATGGAGTCACTCCCAATAACATTGGAGACACGGCAACCAACGGCGAGCAGGTGCGCCGCGATGGTGACGGGAACGCTCTGGAGTTCACCGGCGGAGAACTCACCGCTCTCGACGAGGACGGCAATCCGATCGGATCGGGAACCCAGACGTTGTTTCAACTGATCGACACGAGGGTCAAGGTTCTCTTCGTCGGGCTGATCATCGCTGGTCTGCTCTACGTGCTCGCTGTCGGGCGCCGGCTCGGTGCCCCGGTCCAAGAGCCGTTGCCGATCGAACTGCCGAGCTCGTCGTATGTCGAGGCCGTTGGACGCCTATACGGCCGCACACCACAGGCACGGATTCGGTCGAGCCAGATCCTGCGCAACGATCTGCGAGCCGATCTTGCGCGAAGGGTCGGCATGCCGAGCGACTCGAGCGCTCTAGAGTTGGCGACGGCGGTGAGCGGCTCGGGAGGGCGAGATGAACTCCTCCGCGTGCTCGATGGCCCGCCGCCAGCAACCGATGACGAGTTTGTCGTGTTGGCAAGAGAACTGATCGAAATTCGAGAACGCGTTGACCGCGGCGGTGTAGCCACACTTGCCCGAAGCAAGGACAGCGAGTTCGTCGACGAAAGGACCACAAGTGGCTGACCAACATCCACCTCCAATCCCGCCGAATGGGGGGCAAGTGCCTCCTGATTCGCCGCAGCAGCCGCAGGCGCCTCAGGTTCACGATCAGGTACCGGTCGCTCAGGCCGCCCAGGTGCAGACTCAGACACCGGCAACTGCTTCCATGGTCGATGCCGTCCGCCGCGAAGTCGGCAAGGTCGTCGTTGGACAGGACGGTGTTCTTGCCGGCTTCCTGGCAGCGCTGCTCGCGGACGGGCACATCCTCCTCGAAGGGGTGCCCGGCGTCGCCAAGACGCTCCTCGTCAAGACCGTCGCTTCGACGCTCAGCATCGACATGGCTCGAATCCAGTTCACACCGGACCTCATGCCCAGTGACATCACCGGTCAGCTGATGTACGAACAGGCAACTTCGGAATTTACGTTCCGGGAAGGGCCGATCTTCACCAACCTTCTTCTCGCTGACGAGATCAACCGAACCCCGCCAAAAACCCAGGCAGCGTTGCTCGAAGTAATGGAAGAACGTCAGGCCACTGTTGCGGGCGTGGCCCGCGAGCTGCCAGACCCGTTCATGGTGATCGCAACGCAGAATCCGGTCGAATACGAAGGCACCTATCCTCTGCCCGAGGCACAGCTCGATCGATTCCTCGCAAAGATCTACGTCGGTTACCCCGAGCGTGATTCCGAACAAGAAGTCCTCGCTCGCCACCATCGTGGTTTGAACCTCCACGAGGTCTCATCCAACGGCGTGGAGGCCGTGGCTTCCGCGGTCGATCTCGCAGAAGCGCGAGCGCAGGTGCGAGCAATGCAGGTCGACGACTCGATCCTCTCGTACATCACCGAGATCGTCCGAGCGACCCGGACCTCGCCGGTCGTTGACCTCGGTGTGTCGCCACGAGGCGGGGTTGCACTGCTCGGGTTGTCCAAAGCGTGGGCTTGGATGTCGGGACGCAGTTTCGTGACTCCCGACGACGTGAAACTCATCACCAAGCCGGGTTTGCGTCATCGCCTCGCCGTCCAGCCAGAAGCCGAGCTCGAAGGCGTGACCGCCGACGTGGTGCTCGACGGGCTTCTCGAGTCCGTTCCTGTTCCGAGGTAAGGAACGGACCGTGGTATCGACGTGATTATCCAAGGCCGACTCGCGCTGTTCGCGGCGTTGCTGTCACCAGCGGTGCTACTCACGATCAGCCAGCCATGGCTGGCACTCATCGGCGTTTTTGTTGTCGTTCTTGCGGTGTGGCTCATCGACTGGATGCTCACGCCCGATCCTTCACTGATCATGATCGAACGCAAGCTCCCGAAGTCGGTCGCGCTCGATCGGCAGGGCACTGCGTCGTGGCTCGTCTCCAATCGCTCTCGGCGCCCGGTGTCGTTACGCTTCGCCGACGACTTTGCTCCCTCGCTCAACGTGGCGACCCGACGAATCGATTTGCGACTCGGTGCAGGGCGAACTGCAACCATCGAGACCGATATCGTACCGACGCGTCGAGGACGCTTCGAGGTGGGCGAGCTAGTCGTGCGGCTTCTGGGTCCACTCGGATTTGCTGGACGCCAGCAAGCGCGATGGAAGCCTGAAGAGCTTCGAGTCTTTCCTCGTTTCCCCAGTCGTGCAGAGGCCGAACTGCGTTTGCGTCGGAGCCGCCTGGACTTGGGGCTGCGCTCCGCCCGGATGCGTGGCGGAGGCTCCGAGTTTGAGCAACTTCGTGATTTCACCGTTGACGACGAGTTTCGAAAGATCGATTGGTCAGCGACGGCCCGTGCCAACCGCATGATCGTTCGTACCTATCGAACCGAACGGAACCAGACGGTCATCAACATCATGGACAACGGTCGGCTCATGGCTGGTCAGGTGGCGAACGTACCCCGGGTCGAACACGCGATGGACGCCATCATGGCGGTCACAACGGTGGCCACAGGTCTTGGAGATCGAACCGGATTGTTGGTCTTTGATAACAACGTCCGCACCGCAGTGCCCGCATCGGCGCAGTCGACACAGCTCAGCCGAGTCACCAACTCGATGTATGACATCGAGCCCGAGCTCGCCGAGAGCGACTATCACGGGGCCTTCACCGAAGTGTTGCTGCGATTCTCCCGTCGCACGATGTTGATCATCCACACCGAGTTGGTCGAACAGACAATCGGCGAATTTCTCCTTCCGGCCCTCCCGTTGCTCACCCGATCCCATGTGGTAGTGATTGCGAGCGTACTTGATCCCGAGGTCGAGAAATGGGCGAGAGAAATCCCGTCCGATCCCGAGTCGGCCCATCGCCATGCGGCGGCCACTGCGTCACTCTCGGCACGGCGCCGAGCCATCGCCGACATTCGTCGGACCGGAGCGACCGTGATCGATGCCCCGCCCGGCAAGCTCGCTCCTCGACTGATGGATCACTATCTCGACGTCAAGAGTCGCGGGGCGCTCTAGAGTCGCACAGAGCTAGGTGCCATTGCGCGGAGATAGATGAAGGTCAGGTCTCCGCGTTGGGGATGACCCGGACGCTCTCTCGGATCGAGCCGGTGTGCCCTTGCGCAGAAGCCGCCGGACCCAATGCCAAGACATAGGCGGCAAAGGCGGTAAAGGCCGTTACCCCAATCGATATCCTCACCCAGGTTTCAAGAGGTGCTGGTGTGACAAAGCCCTCGATGAGCCCGGCGATGATAAAGACCACCATAAGACCGATGACGATCGATGCTGCTCGTCCGGCTTCCTCGGCCAAGGCTTGGGAACGGGTTCGGTCTCCCGGCGCCACAAGGGCCCAGCCCATCTTCATGCCAGCTCCGCCTGCCACGACGATCGCGCTGATCTCGAGCAGTCCGTGGGGAAGAATCAGGCCCCAGAATCGTCCAGCCTCGCCAGCGTCGTGGAACAGGCCTGCGGCCTGGCCCACGTTCGCACCGTTGAACGCAAGAATGCCAATTGTTGGCACGGACCACGCAATGCCAGAGACGAACGCCAGGAACGACACCTGAATATTGTTGATCAGTACCTGAGTTGAGAACTCAGCTGCTGGAGCTGACGAGTAGTAGGCCTCGAAATCGTTGTTGATGTACGCCTCGCGAAGCGCCTCTGGGGCAAAGGCATCAATGGCTGCCGGTGAGTTCGCAATCCATACACCGGTCGCGATTGCTGGGAGGAAGAAGGCGAGAGCCGAGATGAAGATGGCCACCCGCGCGTTCCACACCGCCGCGGGAAAGGTGCTGGTGAAGAAACTCCGAAGCGCACCTCCAGCGCGGGGCTGAGCGCCGTAGATAAGAGCTCGTGATGAGGCAACGACGCGGGTGAGTCGAGCCGTGACCTGAGGGTCGCCGTAGGTGCTGCGCACGTGGGACAAGTGAGCTGAGGTCCGCTGATAACGCGCCAGGAGCTCGTCCAGCTCCTGGTCTTCGAGGCCTCCACCGCGAACTCCAGCCTTCTTGACGAGCGCTTCGAGTCGTTCCCATTCGGGTGTATTCGCAAGAACGTAGTTGTCGAGATTTCCCACGTATCCAACGGTAGCGGGTCTAGCGTGGTGTGAGTGGACCACCATGTGCCCCAGTCAGGCTGTCGCCGATGACAGCGGTCATCACCGCCGGACGTGGCATCGTGACGCCTCAAGGGGTCGTACTCGACCTCGAGGTGGCCGGGGTGGGTCACCGAGGCGTAGCTCGTCTGATCGACATTGCGCTCGTCCTCGTCGCATTCGCGATTGGCTTCGAGTTGATCGGGCTGTTGGGTGGCACGGCTGCCGTCGTGGGCCAGTTCATCTTCGGATTTCTGACGATCTTTGGGTATCCGATCGTGAGCGAGACGTTCTTCCGCGGTCGTACGGTGGGGAAACTTGCGCTGGGGTTGCGAACCGTCACTCTTGAGGCTGGTCCGATCGGTTTTCGAGAAGCTTTCATTCGGTCGCTGTTTCAGCTGGTCGACATAATCATCTCGTTCGGATCGGTCGCGATAGTCGCGGTCATGTTCACTCGCCGTGCACAGCGCCTCGGGGACTTTGCCGCAGGAACGTTCGTCATCATCGACCCACGATCGATCTCGCACGTCCCCGCTGTTCCGTTCACCCCGCCGATGGGCGCTGAGCACATCGTGGCGGACATGGATGTTGCGAAACTTCGCCCGGACCAGGAACGCCTGATCCGATCCTTCCTGCTGCGGACCACGGAACTTTCGTCGGCGGCCCGAGCAGAGCTCGGTCCACAGTTGGCTGCTTCGACCGCCCAGTCGCTCGGTCATCGGAGTCTTTACGGACTCATGCCCGAGGCGTACCTGGTCTCGGTCCTGGCCGCACGCCAGCTCCGAGAGGGCGGTTTGGCTCAACTCGCGATCGAATAGACTGGACGCGTGCCCGCGTACCTCGATCATGCAGCATCATCACCGCTGCGCCCTGAAGCCCTTGACGCGATGCTCCCGTGGTTTGCCGAGCGACACGCGAATCCGACCGCATCGCATCGCGCTGGCCGTCGAGCCCGCCAGGCGCTCGATGAGGCGCGAGCCGTCCTTGCTGTCGCGACCGGTTTTGAACGGGGCGAGGTGGTTTTCACTGGGGGTGGGACCGAGTCGGACAATCTCGCCATTGGTCGGGGACATCAAGCTGGTCGCGTCGTCGTGAGCTCGATCGAGCATCCCGCAATACTCGAACCCGCTCAGAGGCAAGGCGCGCTTGTTGTAGAGGTCGATTCCAACGGGATTGTCGCACCCGATGCAGTTAAGGCTGCATGCACACCTGAAACCGAGGTTGTCTCGGTGATGGCGGTCAACAACGAGACCGGAGTTCGTCAACCAATCGCTGAGATTGCCGATGTTGTCCACGAGATCGCGCCCAACGCGCTCGTGCATTCCGACGCTGTACAGGCCTTGCCCTGGCTCGATTTGCCTACGGTCACGGTAGGCGTAGACATGTTGTCGATCACGGGGCACAAGCTCGGAGGGCCCCAAGGAGTTGGCGCTGTCGTCGTTCGCGATGGCGCCATGCCCGCCCCGATGCTTGTCGGCGGAGGTCAGGAACGTGACCGTCGGGCTGGCACCCAGAACGTTGCCGGCATCGTCGGATTCGCCGCTGCAGTTCAGGCATCGCTCGATGACCAAACCGACCGCCTCGCCCGCATTGGTCGCCTCGCCGACCGTCTCCTCAACGGGTTGATGTCGTCGGTCGATGGCGTCCAGCCAACAGTTGCTCCCGAGCTTCGCGTCCCGGGCATCGTCCACATTTCGATTCCAGGCGTACAGAGCGAACCGCTGCTCTTCCTCCTCGACGAGCACGACCTTTCGTGCTCGGCCGCGTCGTCGTGCGCGAGCGGTGCCCAGGGTGCGTCGCACGTCATGACCGCAATGGGCATCGACGCAAGCAATGCTGCGCCGCTTCGCCTCTCCCTCGGCTGGTCGAGCACCGACGAGGACATCGACGAAGCGTTGCAACTCATCCCCGCAGCGGTCGCGCAACTCCGAGGAGCTCCCCATGGCTGAGCGCGTTCTCGTCGGTATGTCCGGCGGAGTGGACTCCTCGGTGGCTGCCGCCTTGTTGCAGGACGAGGGTTTCGACGTTGTTGGGGTGACCATGAAGCTCTGGGGAGGCAAGTCCGATTCGGGTTGCTGCTCCGTGTCCGATGTGGACGATGCGCGCTGGGTTGCGAACCAACTCGGCATCGAACATCACGTGTTCAACTTCGGCGAAGAGTTCGATCGACACGTCGTCAATCCTTTCGTAGATACCCACCGCACGGGCGGAACGCCGAATCCGTGCATCGAATGCAACCGCCACATCAAGTTCGATCTCTTCTTTGAACGGGCAGCGGTGCTCGGCTTCGACCGGATAGCCACGGGTCACTACGCACGCATCGCAACGCTCGACGACGGCACGTTTCGAATGCAACGAAGCATCGACCCACTCAAGGACCAAAGCTACGTGCTTCACATGCTTGGTCAGGATGTTCTCTCGCGGGTGCTCCTGCCAATCGGCGGCTGGAACAAACCTGACCTGCGCGCCGAGGCTGAGCGCCGAGGTCTGCTTACCGCAGGCAAACCCGACAGCCAGGATGTCTGCTTCATCACCAAGGACGGGGGACGCGAAGCTTTTCTTGGCGCTCGCGGAGGTCTGACTCCCGGTGTCATCGTCACTGAAGACGGGACTCAAGTGGGCGAGGTCCCCGCGACCGAACTCGTGACCGTGGGCCAACGCAAGGGGCTCAACGTGTCGGGTATGAGCGAACCTCAGTTTGTGGTCGATGTGAACCTTGCAGAATCGGTTGTCACCATTGGCCCGCGCCGGTCGCTCAAGGATGACGAGACCGGATTCGTTCAGCCGGTTTGGGCGCTCGAGCCGTTCACGGGCGAGGCGCTGGTGCAGGCAAGTGCACATGGCACTGCTTTGTCAGCGACTGTGCACGATGACCGCGTTACCTGGGCTGCACCCCGCGATCGTATTGCCGCGGGGCAGAGTCTGGTGTTTTACGACGGCGATGGTTCTGATGCAACCGTTATCGGTGGGGCAATCGCTACCTGAGGCTGTTCGGACGGCTCAGCGGAGCGCCTCGATAATTTCCGCGATCTCGTCGGTAGTGGTGCGCGGATTGACGAAAGCGAACCGGTAGATCGGCTCGCCGTCGAGCCTCGACGGAGTGACGAAGGCGAGCCCGCTGTTCATAGCCTCCTCGCTCCAGGCCTGATACTGGTCTGCATCCCAGCCGATACGACGGAACGCCACGACCGACAAGTTCGGATCGTGGGCGAGCTCGAGGTGCTCTGCCTCGCGGATCATCTCGGCAGCTGCGTCGGTGAGGTCGAGGGTGACATCGACAGCTGCTTCGTAGGCCTGTGTGCCATGGGTGGCGAGGCTGAACCAGAACGGGAGGCCGCGCACACGGCGGGTCAGATGGATGGCGTAGTCAGATGGATTCTTGTCACCATGGCTGTCGAGGAACGCGAGATACCCGGCGTGCTGAGCATGAGCTTCGACCGCCCGACCGGGGTCACGGTAGAGGAGTGCGCAGCAGTCGAACGGGGCGAACAGCCACTTGTGCGGATCGACGATGAATGAGTCCGCGAGCCCCAGGCCGTCGAAGAGTCCCCTCGTTCGTGAGCTCGCGAGCCCGGCTCCGCCATAGGCCCCATCGACGTGCATCCACACGCCTCGCTCTCGGCACACCTCGCCGATGGATCGGAGGTCATCAATGATGCCAAGGTTGGTCGTGCCAGATGTCGCCGCGACCGCACAGATCCTGTCTCCGTGTTCGTCCAGAGCAGCGGCTACGGCGTCACCGGTCATGCGACGGTGCTCGTCGGTATCGCACAGGACTACCTCGCAGTCCATCACCAGTGCAGCGGCCTCGATCGACGAGTGGGATTCCCGAGAGGCAAGGATCGCGAATCGGTTGGGACGGTTCTCGCCGAGGCGCAGCACCGCTGCATGGCGGGCCGCGACGAGTGCCGAGAGATTGCCGATCGTGCCACCCGACACGAACACCCCGCCTGAGCCATCGGGCATTCCGGCGATCTGGCGTAGCCAGTCGAGGGCTGTGTTCTCGGCATAGATCGCCCCCGCTCCCTCTAACCACGAACCGCCGTAGATCGATACTGCGCCGACCACTAGATCAAATAAGACCGCTGATTCGGTCGGAGCGGCGGGGACGAACGAGAGATACTTTGTGTAGTCGACCGAAAGGGACGCTGGTTCCAAAACCTTGGCAAACAAGTCGAGCGCCCTCTCGCCACCGATGCCCTCACTGGTGATCATCTCGCCGCAGAGCTCGTCGAGTTCAGCTTCGGTCTTGGGAAAGTTGAGCGGTATTGGGTCCAGTCGCGTGCGGGCTCGGGCGTAATCGAAGATCTTCTGCGCAAGCGCTTCGGTCTCCTCATCAAAGTCATGCACAGCATCCTCGAATCCTGAAGTTAATTGGCAAAGCCGATCTGTTCGGTGAGTGCGTCGAAGCGTTCTTCGATTGCGAGCTCGGCATCGAGGTCGAGCGCACCCCAGGTGAAGAGGCGGTTTCGAGTCTCGGTGTCGGGGAAGATCAGCGGGTTGTCCGCGAGTGTGGCCTCAAAACCTCCGAGAGCACGGAGTGAGTCCTGCGTGCCGAGAACCGGACAGACATACAGATTGAATGCCGAGATCTGAGCGGCGACATCTGGGTCGTAGGCCCAGTTCATCCAGGCAGCTGCTCCACCGAAGTTGATCGCGTTCTTGGGAATGACCATCGTGTCGAACCAGGAGATCGCGCCTTCATCTGGGATGACGAACTCAAACTGGGGTGACTCGAGTTGTAACGCGGCCGCCTGCCCAGACCACGCCATGGTGGCGGCGAGTCGCCCTGCGGTCAGCTCGCCGACGAAGTCGTCGAACACGACGCTTTGGAAGTGGCCAGCCTCGGCGAGCTCGATGAGCAGTTCTAGACCGGCGTTAGCAGTTTGCGGATTCGGGCGGGCCGGGTCGTCGCCGTTCGCGAGCATCGCTAGGCCAACCGCTTCGCGCATTTCGCCGATAAGTCCGACCTGGCCCCGCAGCGCGGGGTTGGATTGGTCGAACAGGTCTGTCACCGATGTGATGGGACCGCCCGTGGCCGCCGGGTTGTACGAAATGCCGGTCATGCCGCCCTGCCATGGCATCTGAAACCGAGAGCCTCGGTCGAAGTCGCTGGTCATGAAGCGAGGGTCGAGGTTCGCGTGATTGGGGATGACTTCGAGGGGGAGGGCCTCGACCCAACCGTTCTCGATCATGCGACCTGCCAACCATTGGGTCGGTACGATCAGATCGAAGTCCGGAACGCCTCCGCCGCTGAGCTGCGGTTCGATGATGTCGGAGAAGCCCGAGACATTGTCGACGTAGTCTTCGCGGTAGTTCACGCTTTCCAGACGTGTCTGGCTAAGGAAGGAATCGGTTCCGTCGGGCGGAATGTACTCCGCCCAGTTGATCACGTTGAGTGCCTGATCGAGCGTCGGCTGTCGTTCGATCGCTATCCCATCAGTGCCGCAGCTGGTCAGGAACGCCCCAGCTCCGAGCACGCCAACCCTGGACAGGAAGGCGCGACGAGAACGGATGGTGCGTCTCGTTGGACGATCGAGCGGCGAAGAACCAAGGAAAGAGGCCACGGCGTCCTAAAAGTACTCGTTGATTCGGGGTCGGTATCCAAGCCATGCGAATGCTGCAGCGAATAGCGGCAGCAAGATGGTCGCGAAACTCAACCACCGGAGACGGGCGGCTGCGCTTGCGACCGATGCGTTGAACTGTTCCTGGTTGGTGAGGTTGAGTGCTTCGAGCGTCGTGTTAAAGCCGTTGAACGTCTGGTTGCCTTCGCCGCCAACCTCGTCACGAGCCTCGTCAAAGTTTCCCTGGGCCACTCGGGCGGAGATGACGCCACTGATCTGAAGGTACCGTTCCCAGCGGGTCGAAAGCTCGGTGATGAGTGCTGACTCACGGTCAGAATCAGAAGCGGCCACGAGCTGTGCGAACGTGGCGTCGATCTCGTCGAGGACTGCAGGATCGGGGAGTTCTTCGCCCCGTTCGCGAATAATCGCGCCGGTCTCGCGGGTCTTGTAATCGAACGCTGCAGTCTGCAATTGCGCGCTTAGTGCAATATCGCCGAAACCTTCGTCTCGAGCTGTGTCGAGGTCGATCGTGCGTCCAAAGCCGGCGAGGAGTAGCCAGATGGTTAGCGACACGACAGCGAGCGTCGCAGCGGCCAGGCCAAAGTTGATCAAGCGTTTTGTCAGGTATCGGAGCCGCATCTGAGCAACGAAAAGTAATGCGAGGCTGAGGACCAGCGAGACCAGTGCGAGGGTCAGGAGTATTCGTCCTGCGGACAGATCGTCGTTGAATTGTTGTTGGGTTCTCTCGGTGACCTCGTCGGCATTGACCAACATGCCGTTCGACCCGCCGGTGAGTTCGAGCGACGCTGACAACAGGTCGTCTGCTCCAGCGAGACCGTTCGTGTTCGACAAGCGCGCCTGTTCGACGACCCCGGCATACTCGACCAGCTGTTGGGCAACGTCTTTCAGCGCATCGTGAGTGGCGGTGTCGTCGCCGATGCCAGCCGAGATGTCCTCGATCTGCTGAGGAGCTCGTGCGATCGCAGATTCGTAGAGGCGTCTTTGGGACACGTCTTCATCACCGCCGTCGATTCCGGAG
Source organism: uncultured Acidimicrobiales bacterium (assembly GCA_964610745.1). Lineage (GTDB taxonomy): Bacteria > Actinomycetota > Acidimicrobiia > Acidimicrobiales > SHLQ01 > SHLQ01. The sequence continues at coordinate 98,335 of CAZSYL010000001.1, read as the reverse complement.
AGAAACACAGCGGTGTTTGCTGCATCGGCCTCGGCCAGACTGGCGACAAGCCCCTGTGTCGAAATGAGAACTGGACCCGTATTGTTCTCGATCCGAGAGCTCGTGGATTCCATCGTCTGGACAGCGAGAAAGCTCAGAGCTGCCGCGACTGCGAGCATGAGGGCAATAGCCGCCGCCCACGTGTAGAGAATTGTTGGTGTCTGTCTCGACTTTGCTGGCACAGACGCTTGCTCGGTCACGCCGTCATCGTAGAAGACACGGAAGCTTCAAGGGTGTGTCCTACGCTTTGAGTGTGATTTCCACCGATAGTGAAGCGCGACGAGCCCACTACAAAGCCGTGATCGAACAGTGGTCGAACAGCTTGTACGAGTTGGACGAACACGCGACCTATCGGTTGCTCGCCGCTGGTGACATGTATGGCGTGACCGGCGACCGCGCCAACGAGACGGTGGCGTCGGCTCCGATCTTGTGGGGATGGCTTGGACGACTGCGCGATCAGATCGAAACGGTTGATCAGCTGATCGAAGAGACGACCATGTTCACCAGTCACGCCGGAGAGATACATCAGTTGCTGACCGGCGACACGATCTCGATCACTCTCGCCACCGTGCCCGATGGGCTGCCAGCAACCGTGCACAGCAGACTCGTCGATGCAGATGGCGATCCGGCTACCTATGAGACCAATTGTGATGGACTGATCGAACTGTTCCGAGCGGTCTATGAACCAGTGCGTGACATCGTTGCTGAGGTCGATGCGGTCTGGAGCGACCTCATGCCGCGGATCGAAGCTGCCACGCTGACGCTCGATCGGGCGAACGCGTTGTGCGATCGCCTCGACGTGAGTGTTCCCGAGGTCAAGATGGCCAGTCAACGGCTCGCAGCGGTCCGCGCATCGGTTTCTGATGATCCACTCAGTCTCTCTGGCAATGTCGGACCGGATCTCGACAAGCTGGTCGCAGCAGCCGCCCGGGCGTCGGGAGCGCTTGCTCATGCGCACGGTTCGCTCGGTGAGGATCTGGCTCGGGCGGACGAACTGATCGCGGAGCTACGAGTTCTGCGAGCACGCGCTGCGGCGGCGTATTCGAAGGCTGAGGCCAAGGTGATACCGGTGGGCGGCCTTATTCGAGTGCCCTCGACCGCGGTTATCGATGGTCGTAATGGGCTTGCACATCGGGCCCGCCGATTCGCCGAGCTTGGAGACGGCGACGACTGGCGCGAGGCGCGCGCTGTTGTCGATGAATGGATGACGGCCGCGGAGCGCCTCCGAAGCCAACTGGAGAAGGCGTTGCGAGTCAACGATGCTCCTTTGAGTGAACGTGCTGACCTGCGTGGTCTTCTGCGCGCGTATCGGGTCAAGGCGTCGATGATCTCCGATCTCCCGCAGGAGGTCACCGACATTGGTCAGCAGGCTCACGATGAGCTGTTCATCTCACCGACCGACCTCGGTCGTGCGAAGGATCTGATGGAACGGTTCGCGGCGGAGCTGACCACCTATGGTGGACGGTCATGAGCGCCTGCACACGTTCCGGCTGCGGTGGGTCGATTGCCGCCGATGGCTACTGCAATACCTGCGGCTATGCAGGGGTCCCTGCCGCGCCGTCCGCGTCAGCCCCGCCGCCACCAAGCGGTGTACATCGACAGCCTCCACCCCCGGGATTCACCGGTCTTGGTGCCGCTCCGCTGCCACGAGTGGCTCCCGCTCCGGCATCGGAGCCAGCGGGTCCGGCATGCACAGCGCTTGGTTGCGACGGCCACATTGCAGCCGACGGCTATTGCAATACGTGTGGCCTCCAATCGAGCGAAAGCGCCAAATCTCCAGCGCCAGCTCATGAGCATGGTGGCAAGGTCGCAGCTGTGGCTGGCGGGGCGTGCACTGCACCAGGGTGTGATGGACAGATTGCTGGTGATGGCTACTGCAACACGTGTGGCCTTCAACCCGCGGCCCAACCAGCTGCGGCCGATTCGGGCGAAGCTCCCGGTACTAGCTCAACCGCACATGCAACGATCGCTGCGCCGGTTGCGCCAGAAACCTCGCGTCGGCTCATATCGTCGGGAACTCCAGCGAGCGCCCGCACGCGCACATCACGAACTACCACGACTCGAGCGGAACTCGGAGCAGGACTTGTTCTCGTTCCACCGACCGTTGCGGGGGACCCCAGCCAGGCCGTCATGGACGAGGAGAAGATCCGAAGCGTGCTCGGCGAGAAGCCTGAGGACGAGCGTTTCTGCTCGGCGTGCGGACAGCCGGTGGGGCGGGGTCACGGAGGCGAACCCGGTCGTGTCACGGGCTTTTGTGGAAACTGCCGTACCCCGTTCGACTTCGTTACGAACACGCCACAACTCAACGCAGGTGACCTCGTCGGCGGGCAGTATCGGATCCTTGGTCCCATCGCCCACGGTGGCATGGGCTGGATCTACCTCGGTCAGGACACCGCCGTCTCGAACCGGTGGGTGGTCCTAAAGGGGTTGCTCAACGAGGACGACGTCGACGCCGTTGCATCTGCGGTGGCGGAGCGACAGTTCCTCGCTCGGATCGAGCACGGCAGCATCGTCAACATCTATAACTTCGTGACCTGGGCTGGCGCTGGCTACATCGTGATGGAGTACGTGGGTGGTGAGTCGCTCAATCAGAAACTGAAAGATCGTCGGAAGCACAATGGCGGCAAGCCCGACCCGCTTCCGATCACTCAAGCGATTGCCTACATGCTCGGAGTGCTGCCAGCGCTTGGTTATCTCCATGATCAGAACCTGGTCTACAACGATCTCAAGCCAGCCAACATGATGGCGGTCGGTGACACCGTGAAGCTGATCGACGTCGGCGGAGTGATGCAGTCCGACGATGACTCGGCGGCGATCTTTGGAACCCAGGGCTTCCAAGCGCCAGAGGTGGCTTCTATGGGGCCGTCGGTCGCGTCGGATCTCTTTACCGTCGGACGGACGCTCGCGGTGATGTCGCTGAACTTCGTCTTCCATACGGGAACCTATCAATACGAAATTCCTCCACCCGCCGAGGAACCGCTCTTCGATCGATATGAATCGCTTTACCGGTTCCTGCTCAAAGCAACGGCTGCTCACCCAGACGATCGGTTTCAGACCGCTGGCGAGATGGCCGAGCAGCTGCTGGGTGTTCTGCGCGAGATCGTGGCTCGACAGGAACGGACGCCCAAGCCAATGACGAGCTCATTGTTTGGTGGTGACCGACTTGCCGGCCTGTTGCTGCTGGACGACACCGACAATTTTGCCGACTATCGGGCGCTTCCGGTGCCGAAGATTGACCCGACAGACCCGGGCGCGACTTTCCTCACCGATCTACCCGAGACCGATCCGCAGGCGACTCTCAAGTTGATCGAGAGCGGCTTGGCTGCAGGCACGGCGGCCGATTCGGTCGAGGTGCGACTCCGTCGGGCACGTGAGATGATCGAGGCTGGCCAGTCAGCCGGAGACATCCTCGACGCCGTGGCACACACCGATTTGTGGAATTGGCGTGTCACGTGGTTCAAGGCAGTCCAGGCAATGCGTGATGGCAAGCCCGAGGCTGCGGCGGAAGGGTTCTCGTCGGTGTGGACGGAGGTCCCCGGGGAGCTCGCTCCGAAGCTGGCAACAGCGATGGCTGCCGAATCCGCCGGAGCTTTCCCACGTGCCGCCGACCTCTATGCCGAGGTCATTGCGGTCGATCCAACCTATGTGTCTGCCGCGTTCGGCCTGGCTCGGTGCCGGGTCGCAGGCGGCGATCGGCAGGGTGCTGTCGATGCATATGGTGCGGTGCCGACGAGTTCGGCTACCTACACCGATGCTCAGGTCGCGACGGCGCGGGTGCTCACCCAGTACGTGGAGGACGCGCCACCTACTCCCGCTGACCTTTCCAATGCTTCACGTCGAATCGATTCGGCACGCATCGACGCACGCGAACGAATGCAGCTCGCGAACGAGGTGCTCGAGCGGGCTCTTGCTGGTATCGACGACGGTGTGCTCAACGAAGATCCCGAGACGATGGTGTTCGGCAATCCACTGACCGCGGTGGGACTCCGGACGAGCCTGGAAGAGGGGTACCGAAACATGGCCAAACTTGTGGCGACTGATGACGAACGTTTCGCGTTTGTCGATAAGGCAAACGCTATCCGAGTACCGTCATTTCGATGAGCGCCCAGATCTGCCCAGCGTGTGGTGAGCTGGGTGCGCCAGGAGCGAAGTGGTGTGAGGCATGCGGCGCGGACTTCGCTGGAGAACACAGTGCGGTCGATGGCCCACCGTGTGTCGACTGTGGTGCACTTCACGCGGAGATCTTTGATGGCTACTGCAGTATGTGTGGCCGCAAGCAGCCAGCGGAGCGCGATCACCTCGTCGAGGTGCTCGGTGAGCTAGCTGCGGTGACCGGCCGCGGAAAACGCCATCATCAGAACGAAGACCATTTTGCGATCGGGCAATCCGGCGATTCCGTCGTCGTCGTGGTGTGCGACGGCGTGTCGACAACCGATTTCCCCGAACAGGCGTCGCTGCTGGCAGCAAAGGCGGCGCGCGATTCGCTCGTCGATTCACTTGACGCGGGAGTTACCGATATTGAGGCAGCGCTGGCCGAGGCAACCGCGGCTGCGCAACAGAAGGCGGCGTCGGTCGAGCTCAAGCCCGGGGGAGAGGGTCCGGCTTCAACGACCTTTGTTGCAACGGTCCTTCGTCCCGATCCGAGCGACCCGACGCTCATGCGTTCCTGGACGGCGTGGCTTGGCGATAGTCGCGCGTATTGGGTGCAGGACGACCCCGACGATGAGTCCGGTTCGGAGTTGGTCGTGACCCAACTCACCGTCGACGATGTAATTGGACCGAGCATCTCGCGCTGGCTCGGCGGTGATGCCGGTGACACCACCCCGAGCATTCAGGCGTTCGAGCACGACGCGGGCGGTCGGCTTCTCAGCTGCAGCGACGGTCTATGGAAGTACGTCCCCGAAGCCGAAGAGCTGGCCGCTCTCATCAGCCGTTTCGACGCCGAAGTCGAAACATCGCTCGAGCTCGTCGAGGCCCTCGCAGCTTTTGCGAACGAACAGGGTGGCCACGACAACACCACGGTCGTCATCGCGCCGTCCTGACCATCGGTGCTTAGATCGCAGGGTCATGGGGGCTTGGTTGACCAACGCCACGCTCCAGTAGGCCTTTCAGGCTGACCGCGAGAAAGAACCCCCATTTGCTATTGCAATGGCGGAAGAAGTCGTCCATCTCGGTCCAGCCATGATGAGTGAAGCGAAGATTGGTGCCGCGGTCGATTGTCTCGAGGTCAAATTCGAATTGGCCCTTGTCTGCCCACGGGCCGGAGAGGCACTGCCAGACCAAGCGCTCGCCTCGTGCTTCCTCTTCCACTTTCATCGTGACGACATGGTCCTCGCCGAAGAGGAACTCTAGAACGGTCGGGTCTGTCTCGCTGTGCTGCGCGAGTGTCCACCACCTCGTCAGCTGTGCTGGATTGACGAGGGCATCGAAGAGCCCCTCGGGTGGCGCTTCGATTTCGACCCGGTGGGCGATGGCTGACATTGTTGTCTCCGTTTCTTATCATTAGCCGAATGGCTAACTATATGGTCATAGCGGAATTGGTAATTGGTGGGGTGGTCGCCCGCGCTTAGGTGGAAGTGAGGTGCTTCGATAGGCGGAGCAGCGAGCCGCTCCAGCCAATGCGGTGACCCTTGACGGCATCTGCGCTCGGCAGCTGTTCGTGGAGGAGTGACAAGTTCGTGCTCGTTCCAACGCTGACCAGGTCGAGGGTGACCTTGGTGTTCGCCTCGCTACCTTGGCTTCCCTCGCATGGTTGGTTGGAGATAACCCAGGTGAAAACCAGTCGAGTCGGTGGGTCGACCTCTAGGTATTGGCCGAAGTGGTGTACCTGTTCGCCGCCGGGGACGGTCATCGATATTGAATAGCGACCTCCGACAGCGACGTCGGCTTCGGCGGCGTCAACTACGCAGCCGTCGGGGCCAAACCACTGCATGAGTTCGCCGGGGGTCGTCCAGGCGTGAAATACCCTTTCGACCGGCGAGTCGATCACCCGTTCCAAGTGCACGACTCCCAACTCTTGATCAGTCATCGTCACCTCCGGTCAGGTGCGCATCGAGGGCGTCGAGCTTTTCGTTCCAGAACTTCTCGTAGTGCTGTAGCCACTGGGCTGCTTCGTTGAGCGGGCCAGCGACCAGGTGGCAGTGGTGCACCCTTCCGTCGATGTCTCGCCGGAGGAGGTTGGCTCGTTCGAGTACCTTGAGGTGCTTGGAGATTGAAGGCTTTGACATCTCAAACGGTTCGGCAAGCTCTCCGACGGTCATAGGCTTTGTCGCTAGTCGGCGCAGCATCGAGCGACGGGTCGAGTCGGAGAGGGCGCGGAACAGTCGATCCAACTCCTCTTCGCTCAGCTTGCCGGTAAGTAAGTTAGCCACTCGGCTAACTATAGGATCGAGCTCTACGACTTCCAACTCTTCAGCGGAACGGAGCGAATGCCGAATCGAAATTCGCGGGCCGGTCGAACGGCTCAACCTAAGATGGCCCAACACCCGGCTTCCGATCGGTGATGTGAGGAGAGTGACGTGACCCAGTTCGACGCCAGCGTCTTTCAGAACGAGTACCTGCCAGAGGGCGGTGATGTGGTCGATGCCGTCGTGACCGTGACCGCGGTTGAAGGCGGTGCAAGTCCCCAGGTGCACGAACCGACCGTCGAGGTGATCGCGGTCGACGTCTCCGGCTCGATGAACGAGAACGGTGGAGCAAAGATTCGGGCGGCCCGAACCGCAACGCAGGTCGCTATCGACACACTCAGCGACGGTGTTTTGTTCGCCGTGATTGCCGGGAACCACGAAGCCAAGATGCTCTACCCACCGTCGGGACAGCTGATCGAGGCCAACGCCAAGACTCGAGCCGAGGCAATCGACGCCGCATCGCGCATCCACGCCGATGGTGGCACAGCGATCGGCTCATGGCTTCGAGGAGCGGCTTCGCTCATTCAGGGCCACTCCAACTCGGTCGCCCACGTCATCCTCCTAACCGATGGCCGCAACGAGCATGAAGAACCGTGGGAGCTCGACGCGGCAATTGCCCAGTCGGTCGGCCTCTTCGAATGCGACTGTCGTGGTCTTGGGGTGTACTGGGAACCCGATGAGCTACGTAAGATCTCCAATGCACTGCTCGGCACGACCGACATCATTGCGCACCCCTCCGAAATGGAGGCCGAGTTCCGGGCACTGACCCAGAAGACGATGGCGAAGCAGGTCACGAACGTGGCGCTTCGGTTGTGGACACCAAAGGGTTCGACGATCGAGTTCGTGCGGCAGGTGTCGCCGAACCTCGATGAGCTCACCGACAAAGCAGTGGCCGTCGACGCGCTTTCGAAGGACTACCCACTCGGTTCCTGGGCTGACGGTGAGAGCCGCGACTATCACGTGCGCGTTCGTATCCCGACCGGAGCGATCGGTGATGAGCGCCTCGCTGCCCGAGTGATGCTCGCGATCAATGGCGAAGCTGAACCGGTCGCGCTCGTCCGGGCGATCTGGACCAACGACGATGCGTTGTCGACCCGCATCAATCGTGAGGTCGCGCACTACACCGGTCAGGCCGAGCTGGCTGACGCCATCGCCACGGGCCTTGCCGCTCGCCAGTCTGGAGATGAACAAGAGGCCACGATGAAGCTCGGTCGCGCCGTTCAGATCGCTCATGAAGCTGGCAATGAAGGAACCGTACGTCTACTGCAGAAGGTCGTCGACGTAGAGGACCCAAAGACCGGCACCGTTCGACTGAAGCGGACCGTCGAACAGGCCGATGAAATGGCGCTCGACGTTCGTTCAACACGGACCGTCCGGGTGCAGCGAGAGGACTAGAAGATGGCGGTCGCTGACGTAACGTGCCCAAAGGGTCACGAGTCAGAATGGGACGATTACTGCTCGATCTGTGGCGTTCAGATCGATGGCGGCAGCGAAGCTCCACCACCACCGCCTGCTGCGTCGCAGACCGGTGAGATAGCAGCGTCCACCGGTGTTGGTCCGACGTGTCCGAACTGTGCTGAATCACACACCGAGGGCGACGTGTTCTGCGAAAACTGCGGATACGACTTTCTCTCCGGCACGCTCCCGGGCGAGGAGATCTCTGGTGGGTTGGCCTCGCCCGTCTCGGCAGCTCAAGCTGGTGTCGCGATCGTCGAGGTTGATCTCGAGTTCTTCGAGCGGATGGCTTTTACTGGCGTCGACGCTCCCGATGCGCTGCCCGAGCCGGCGCGCATCGAACTGCCACCAACGGACATTCTGATCGGTCGGCACAGCGAAAGCCGTGGGATCTTCCCCGAGATCGACCTTTCGTCGGTATTCGGCGACGACTCTCCGGCAACCGATCCTGCGGTGTCCTCGCGGCATTGCCGTTTGCACCGAGGCAGCAGCGGTTGGACGATTACCGACCTCGACTCGACCAACGGAACCTATCTCGACGGGTCCAGCGATCCGCTGAAGGCCGGGACGCCGTTCAGCCTGATCCCCGGAACAGCGTTCAACGTTGGAGCCTGGACCAAAATCACGATCGAGTCGTAGTGCAAGCTGATCCTGCTGAGTATCGGGTTACCCGATTCGAAAGCCGCGCTCTTTTGCTTCGGAGATAACTTTACCCGGCCGATTCGGGCTGACGAGGAAACCGCCGATATCGGTGAGCGCAACATCGGTTCCGCGGTCGTTTCTGACGATCTTTGATGGTTCGATCAGCTCGGCGCGTAGCGCCAGGCCGAGGGCGTTCAGCGTGAGGTCTTCATAGGTCGTCTCGACGGGCGCTGGGCCCAGGGCCGTGATGCTTTCCTTGCGAAACAGCTGCGGCTCGCGAAGTGCTGTCTTGTCGTGCACGACGAGGCCCGCGGGGACGAGCACGAGCCAGCGGAATGAGAGACGATGGAGCACCGGGAGGGCAAAGTACGCGAGCGGCCAACCAACCACCAGAAGGATGCCGCCCAGGATCCATCGTTCGGCGAGCAACAGAATGGGGCCCACAGTGGCGCCGAGGGCGATCGTTGCCCAGACGAGTTGGATGGGACCAGCCATGATTGCGCCGGGCGTACTGAGCAGGAATCGTGTCTCGTCGCCATAGGACGATCCGTCGACGAATGCGTCGGAAACGGCAGGTCGAAAGACGAGCAGTGCAGCTGTGGCCGAACCGACGATCGCGAGAACGAGTACGAGGTCGACGGTGCCTTCATCGAGCAGGCTTATGACCGCGGCGAGAACAGCGACAAAGGCCGATGGCGCAATGATGCGGGCTGCGGTGAGGGTCTCGGTCCGAGGAACCATCGAGGCGATTAGCAGGGCGGCCCAGATCACCCAGATGCCGATGGTTCCGCCGAGCTCAAGACCCCGGCCGCCCTGATCGAGCGCACGGGTCAGTAGTGGAAACGTCGTGAACGGAAGGATGAGCCAAACGACGCGGAAAATCCACAGTTCGAGATCGCGAATGGCGATCTTCGTTTCTGTGGTGGTCGCTGCAGCAGTCATCCCTTTCAGGGTAGGTCACACCCCAGCGATAACATCGCTATGTGGCATCAACTCCCGAGGAACAAATCGCCGAACTGCGCACGCAGGTGGCACGGCACATGAAGCTGTATCACGAGCAGGATGCGCCGGAGATCCCCGACGCTGACTTCGACCGGCTCGTTCACGAGCTGCGAGCGCTCGAAGATGCGCACCCCGAGTTTGCGGCGGATGACTCAGTCGCAGAACAAGTTGGTGGTGCTCCATCTTCAATCTTCGCTCCGGTCACCCACGAGGTGCCGATGATGAGCCTCGACAATGCCTTCGACCTCGATGAACTCCGAGGTTGGAGTGAGCGCCTCGAACGCCGTCTGGGCGACCCCATCTCGGCCTACGTATGCGAGCTCAAGTTCGATGGGTTGGCCCTGTCGATCCGATACGAGAAGGGCAAGCTCGTTCGTGCTGCGACACGGGGCGACGGCACGACCGGCGAGGATGTCACCCACTCGGTTCGTACCATCGCCGATGTTCCCCACGAGCTCGATTCATCAACGGCGGTTCCTGAGGTGGTGGAGGTCCGCGGTGAGGCTTATATGCGGATGTCGACGTTCAACTCGCTGAACGAAGCCCAGGCCAAGGCCGGTCTGAAAGAGTATGTGAATCCTCGCAACGCAGCTGCTGGCTCGATCCGACAAAAGGATGCCGAGGTCGCCCGGACCCGCGGCCTGTCGTTCTGGCCGTACCAGCTTGGTCAGGTCGTTGACGGCCCCGAACTCGCAGCGCACTCAAACACGTTCGACTTCCTCACCTCCATTGGCTTTCGCGTCAACGAACATTCGCGCGTGGTCGACAACATCGAAGGCGTGGTGGCCTTCATCGAAGAATTCCAGAACCGACGCCACGACCTCGACTACGAGTTCGATGGTGTGGTCGTCAAGGTCGACGATCTGGAAACGCAGAGGCTGCTCGGTAGCACGTCGCGGGCCCCACGATGGGCGATTGCCTACAAGATGCCGCCCGAAGAGCGGGCGACAAAGCTCATCGACATCCCGATCTCCATCGGTACGAACGGTTCGGCAACGCCCTACGCGCTGCTCGAGCCGGTGTTCGTGGGCGGTGTCACCGTCACCAACGCAACGCTCCACAACCAGGATCAGGTCGCGGCCAAGGACGTGCGACCGGGCGACATGGTGATCGTGCGCCGCGCTGGCGACGTCATCCCGGAGGTGGTCGGGCCGGTACTCTCCGAGCGCGCGGCCGATTCGCTGCCGTGGGAGTTTCCGAAGGACTGTCCCGTGTGCGACCGACCGTTGGTGCGACCCGAGGGCGAAGCTCGCCATCGTTGCCCCTACGCCGATTGCCCCGCTCAGGTTCGTGGCCGTATCGAGCACTTCGCGCAGCGCAATGCTATGGATATCGAGCACTTCGGGGAGCGGACGGTCGACCTCTTGGTCACAGCCGGTCTCATTTCGGACGTGGGCGACGTGTTCCTCCTCGACCCCGAAGTGTTAAATCAGTTCGAGGGTTTTGGCGAAACATCGATCGAGAACTTCCGCGCTGGAATGGAAGCGAGCCGCACTCGGCCGCTCGGCAATGTGATCTTCTCGCTCGCCATCCCGCACGTTGGTTCGACCAATGGCAAGGTGCTGGCCAAAGCTTTCGGTTCGCTCGAAGCCGTCGCGTCGGCAACCGCCGAAGAGATTGCAGCTGTTGACGGAATCGGCCCGATCATTGCTGACAGCGTCGCCGAATGGTTCGCGTCCGACAACGGCAAGGCAATCGTCGAGAAGTTGCACCGTGGGGGAGTGCGCCCGGTTGCACCAGAGGTATCGACGATGGAACAGACCCTCGTTGGTCGGTCGATCGTCGTGTCCGGCGGATTGGCCAACTATGGACGCTCCGATGCCAAGACCGCCATTACCGATAGGGGCGGAAAGGCGCCGGGCTCGGTTTCGAAGAGCACCTTTGCGCTCGTCGTTGGAAACGACCCCGGTGCTTCAAAGGTCACGAAGGCAGAAGACCTCGGCATCCCGATCCTCGACGAGGTCGGCTTCGAAACCCTCCTAAAAACCGGCCAACTCCCGGATTTGTGACCGATTAGACCCCCTATACGGTCGGAAAGTCATCACAAAAACCCCCGTCGAAGAGCGGGCGCGGCCTCTAGCCCACCGCAGCGCGAGTCGAGAGCCGCCAGGCTCGGATCTCGCCTGCGGCGAAAGCAGCGGAAGTCACGTGGTCGATAGAATCGGGCCGGAGGCCCTATCGGTCACGTGACTTCGAAACACCAGCGGATGGTTTGGGAATCCTCAGGGTTTACCTGGGGCCAGTATGTGGCGGTGACACAGTTGGATTGTGGCGGCAGAGCGTCGAGCACTTTGCCTTCTCCGGGGCGGAAGAGGAACTGGCCGAGGCCGCTTTGGAAGTTCTCGTCAATCTCGTCTGTAGGGATGGGAATGTTGCGCCCGTCGCTCGTCTCGATCGTCAGCGCTCCCTGGTATCCCTCGGCAAGGTCGATGCCGACCTGGTCGCCCTGGAGGATCTCCGACTCACGGTCCGGGATCAGGGCATCAATTGCGGGGTTCTGCGTGACGGAAATGTCCTCGCCGTCCTCCGCCCCGTTCACAAAACCGAGACCGAGGATCACGATGCCGAACGCAATCGCGAGAGACACGATTGCTCGTTCTTTCTTTGCCATGACTCAAGCGTATGGCGGGGGTAGCGTGTTGCAGTGGCCTCAACCCATCCTTCAGCCGCGCGTGTCGGCCCCGGTGTCGAACTCAGCGGCCGTTATCGACTGATTCGAAGCATCGGTCGTGGCTCGTCGGCGACTGTTTTTGAGGCCGAAGACACCTCGCTTCAACGAAACGTCGCCGTGAAAGTCCTGCATCGCGAACTTTCTAGCGATCAGGGTTTTCTCGATCGGTTTGCCCAAGAGGCCCGTTCTGCGGCATCGCTCAGTCATTCGAACGTCATGTCAGTTCATGACTGGGGCGAAGATGAGGCCGCCGACCTCGGTGGCGGCAGCGTGCCGTTTCTTGTTCTGGAGCTTCTCGAAGGAGGGTCGCTTCGAGAGATGCTCGACGAAGGAGCTGTCTGCTCGCCGAGTCAGGTGATCGCTTTCGGGATCGACGCATGCCGTGCCTTGCATTACGCACACGGGCAGGGTCTTGTGCATCGCGACGTCACACCAGCGAACCTTATGTTCACCGAGGAAGGAACGTTGAAGGTTGCCGACTTTGGGCTCGCCCGGGCGCTGGCCGAGTCGGGATGGACCGAGCCCGGGAAAACTCTCGTGGGCACCGCCCGTTACTCGTCGCCCGAACAAGCGCAAGGGCTGCGTCTGACCGCGGCCTCGGATGTCTACTCGCTCGGCCTGGTTCTCATCGAGGCATTGTCCGGGTCGGTGCCGTTCTCGGCCGACACGCTCCTTGGGACGTTGACGGCGCGAGTAGAAAGCGACGTACCAATTCCAGCCGACGTTCCCGAGGCATTGGGCGAGGTCCTTCGTCAGATGACCCAACGCGACCCCGCGGCGCGGCCTACTTCGCACGATGCCGGAGTTGGCCTGCTCGGCGCAGCCAAGGGCATGCCTCGTCCCGCGAAACTGCCACTCGTTGGTTTGCCCGACAACGATGTGAGTGGCGAGGGCGTCTCAGTCGATGAGGTCTTCGAACCGTCATCGGCCGAATCGGCCACCCCTGGGATGATCGCCGGGACACGCGTGTCCAAGCCCTCGACCGCCGGAGAGGACGTGGGGATCGCTGGGGTCGACCCGTCCGCGGACCCGGATGCGACGATCACCGATGTTGCTGATCGGACGACCATCGCCGAAGTCCCGGTCGTCGATACCGGTGACGAGCCAGCTCGACGTTGGCCCGTGTTGCTCCTGTCGGTCATCGTGATCGCTGCGATTGGTTGGTTCGCGTTCCAACAGGTCTCGGGCAACAACATCGCCGTCGTCAGCGTCCCCGATGTTGCTGGCCTGACCGTCGAGGCGGCCCTCGATGAACTCGGGACCACATGGGTTCTCGAGGAGAAGCTCGAACGAGACTCAAACATCGCGCAGGGATCGGTCATTCGCACCGACCCTGAACCGGGTACGGCACTCGAGCAGGGCGCCGAGCTCAGCTACTGGGTATCGCTGGGGCTCCCGTTAGTTCGCGTTCCCGAGGACGACTTGCTCGGACGCAGCGAGGCCCAAGCCGGTGCGACACTCGAAGCGATTGGACTGGTCGTTGGTGAAGTCGAACGCGTCAACAGTGAAGATGTAGGCGAAGGCAACGTCATGTCCATCGAGGTGGATGCACTTGAACTACCCGAGGGCGCCATGGTGAACCTGGTTGTGTCGCAGGGGCCGCAGAGCCGTGTGATACCGGCGGTCAATGAGCAAACCGATGCAGAGCAGCTGATTCTCGATCTGGAAGCGGCTGGTCTCGGTGTTGTGCGGATCGACGCATTCGATGATGAAGTCATCGAAGGCAACCTTGTTTCGGTGGTACCAGCTCCGGGCACCTCGATCGAACGCGGTGAACAGGTCGAGGTCACCATTTCTCAAGGACCGAACCCGGTCGTGATTCCGTCGACCTCGGGACTCTCACTGACCGACACCCTTGACCTACTCGATGGTGCTGGTTTCCTCGCCGAGCTTGTTGGCCCCAACGGGCAAGATGGTGGCGAGTTTGCCTCATGTGCTGTTGTGGGCACCGATCCGCCGTCGCCGACAACCTTGCAGCCCGGCAACGTGGTGCAGGTGCTCATGAGCGACTGCACCTAGCGGTAGCATCAGCGTCGTGGCACAACATCTCTTCCTTTCTCCCGAGTGGATCGCCGAAGCTCGAGCGATTCGTGACGAGTTCCAAGGACGATCGGCGAGCGAGGTCGAGCCCGTGAAGGCGAACGTCGTGGTCACCGATCCGCCGTTTGGAGATGGTGATATCGAAGGCCACGTCGATACGACGGCTGGCGCGGTGACTATTGACGAAGGGCATCTCAATGACCCTGAAGTCACCGTAACTACCGACTACGAGACGGCATACACGCTCTTCGTCGACCGTGACCCAGCCAAGGTGATGGAGGCCTTCATGTTGGGCAAATTCCTCATCACTGGCGATGTGGCCAAGGTTATGGGGTTTGCTGGAGCGCAGCCTCCGACCGATCCTGACGAAATTGCGATCGCAAAAGAGATCGCTTCTCGTCTAGCAGCCATTACCGCTGGCTAACCTCTTCGGAATGGCCGAACCAGAATCGCTGTCTCGAGACGACGTAGCCCATGTTGCGAAGCTCGCACTGCTCAACCTTTCCGATGAGGAGATCGACTTGTTCACTCCGCAGTTGGCTGCGGTGATCGACAATGCGCACGAAATGCACCGCCTCGAACTTGATGGAATCGAGCCGACACATCACCCTCTTGGGCTGGTCAACGTGATGCGTCCAGATGAGATCACACCGCCACTCGACAGAGACGAAGTGCTCGCTCAGGCTCCCGACGTTGAGGATGGCCGCTTCAAGGTGCCGCCAGCACTTGGAGAAGCACAATGACCGAATCCAGCGCAGCACCAGGCGTGTTCGGCGATGCGGCTTCGATTTCAAAAGCCGTTCGATCAGGCGAGCAGACCGCAGCGTCTGTTGTCGAGGCGCACCTCGACCGTATTGGCGAACACGAGCCGTCGGTCCATGCGTTTAACGAGGTGACCACAGAGTATGCAACGGCGCGCGCCGCAGCCATCGATGAGCGTATTGCGGCTGGCGAGGATGTCGGAGCGCTTGCCGGTGTGCCGGTGGCGATCAAGGACAACATGTGCACCAGGGGAATTGCCACCACCTGTTCCTCAAAGATCCTCGACGGCTGGCAGCCGCCGTATGACGCAACGGTTGTCGAACGTCTCGAAGCCGCCGGTGCAATCATGGTCGGCAAAGCCAACCTCGATGAGTTCGCAATGGGTTCGTCCACCGAGAACTCGGCGTTCGGACCGACCAAGAACCCGTGGGATCTCGCGAAGGTGCCCGGCGGCTCAAGTGGTGGAAGTGCAGCTGCGGTCGCTGCTGGCTTCGCGCCGATAGCGCTTGGTTCAGACACCGGCGGATCGATCCGTCAACCCGGTTCGCTGTGTGGCGTGGTCGGGGTCAAGCCCACCTACGGTGCGGTATCTCGCTATGGCTTGGTCGCATTCAGTTCGAGTCTCGATCAGATTGGCCCGTTCTCTACAACGGTCGCCGACTCCGCGGCGGTGTACGAAGCAATTGCTGGACACGATCCTCTCGATGCCACCTCCGCCGACCAGCCAGCATTACCCGTCTCCTCAAAGCTTGATGTCGGTGTCGATGGACTGCGGGTCGGTGTTATCACCGAGATGGCTGGTGAGGTCATTCCCGGCATCTCCGATGACGTCATTGCGCGTTTGGGTGTCGCCGCGAACTCGCTGAGCGCCGCTGGAGCGACGGTCGATCAGGTTTCTGTTCCGTCGGCCGTCCATTGCCTCTCGGCGTACTACGTCATCGCTCCTGCCGAAGCTTCGTCGAACCTGGCTCGCTTTGATGGTGTTCGCTACGGGTTGCGCGTCGATGGGCCAAACACTGCGCTCATGAACACCGCAACCCGCACTGCAGGCTTCGGCGACGAGGTAAAGCGGCGAATCATGCTGGGCACCTATGGGTTGTCGGCCGGATACGGCGATGCCTTCTATGACAGCGCGCAGCGCATCAGGACCAGGGTGATTTCCGAATTCAACGCAGCGTACGAAGACTTTGACGTGTTGCTTGCACCGACGTCGCCAACGACCGCGTTTGCGCTCGGCGACAAGACCGCGGATCCGCTGGCGATGTACGTCAACGACGTCACGACGATTCCGAGCAACCTTGCAGGACAGCCCGCAATGTCCGTGCCGTTCGGTACCGGCGATGATGGCTTGCCGATCGGCATTCAAGTACTCGGGCCGTTGATGGGCGATGTCGTGATGTTTCAGGTCGCCGCAGAGCTCGAACGAGCAGCAAATGGAGGTGCGTGATGTATCACACAGTCGACCGCGGTCCTGACGTTCATGAACCATCCATTCCCGACGAGTGGGAACTCGTGGTAGGCCTCGAAGTGCACGTTGAGCTCTCTACGAAGACCAAGTTGTTCTGTGGCTGTCCGAATCAGTTCGGCTCCGAGCCGAACACCAATGTGTGTCCAACATGTTTGGGTTTGCCGGGTTCGCTTCCGGTGATGAACGAAGAGGCGGTCACCTCGGCCATGCGTCTCGGCCGCGCTCTCAATTGCACGGTGAAACCATCGGTGATGGCACGCAAGAACTACTTCTATCCGGACATGCCGAAGGATTTTCAGATCTCGCAATACGACCAGCCGACGAACGAGGATGGATACCTCGATACACCAGAAGGTGTGCGGATCAATATCGAACGGGCTCACATCGAAGAGGACACGGGAAAGTCGACTCACGTTGGCGGCGACGGTCGGATCTCGTCGGCAAAGTACTCGCTGATCGATTACAACCGGGCTGGCGTTCCACTGCTTGAGATTGTGAGCTGTCCCGATATCCGCACGGCCGAAGAAGCGAAAGCGTATGTGAGCGAGCTTCGAGGCATCGTGCTGGCGCTCGACGTGAGTGACGCAAAGATGGAAGAGGGCTCGATGCGCGTCGACGCGAACGTTTCGGTGCGTCCACGAGGCTCAGATGAACTCCGTACGCGATGCGAAGTGAAGAACATCAACTCGCTCAGTTCGCTCGGTCGTGCGATCGCTCACGAAGCGAATCGTCACATCGACCTCTACGGCACCGGGGAGCGCCCGATCCAGGAAACCCGTCATTGGGACGAAGAGGCAGGTCGCACCCGTTCGGGTCGGTCGAAGGAAAACGAAGAAGACTACCGGTACTTCCCCGAGCCTGATCTCACCCCGCTCGTGCCATCGGAAAGCGAGCTCGAAGACATCGATGCGTCTATCCCAGAACTGCCGGGTGCGCAGCGTGCAGCGCTTGCCGAAGCGGCCGGAATTTCCGCACCCGATGCGGGGCTCATCGTCGATCGTGGTCATGCCAAATTTGCGCTCGATACGATCGCGGCGGGCGGCGACGGGGCTCGCGTTGTGGTGCACATGGACAACAATCTCGCTGGTGGTTTGGGCAAGCTGACCCCTGAATCGTTCGCTGGGCTGGTGCAAATGGAAACCGGTGGCGACCTCACATCGACCCAGACCAAGACGGTGCTAGCAGAGATGGTCGAGTCCGGAGATAGCGCAGCCGACATCGCGGCGGCGAAGGGCTTCGAAGCAATGGACACCAGCGAACTCGATGGCATGGTCGATGAGCTGATCGCGAATCATCCCGACGAGTGGACTCGCTTCTGCGAAGGCGACGAAGGCAACGCCAAGAAGATGGCAGGCTTCTTCACCGGCCAGATCATGAAGGCCACCAAAGGCCAGGCCGACGGCAAGGTCGTCGCGCAGATCCTCAACTCCCGAAAAGGCTGAGCCTCACCCTCGGGCAACTATTACGAACCGTAACCTGCTCTGACCCCTTTTTCGAAAAAGGGGTCAGACCCCTTCGTGGTCGGTATTGGTCCAAGCGCACGGCCAGGAGCGCAAAACCGCCGTGGCTAGGGGCACTCAAGGCTTTGGGGTCGTACCCCTTTCGCGCGAAAGGGGTACGACCCCACACGCGCGAAAACGTTACGAATGGATTAACACCTTGGTTGAGGGCGCGCCTACGGTGCCGGGTCATGAGGAATTCAGAGCCGTCATATCTTGAGCTCGAAGTGAAGACCAACATCGTTCGCGATGGTGAGTTGCGTCGGGTCTGGCTGACCTCGCTTCCAGGGATGCGTCCCGGTAGTCGAGTACGGATCCAGTCATCGACAGGCCATCAATGGTGGCGCATCGTTGGCATGGGTGAGATGCGTCTCCGCGAAGCTACAGCCGCCATCGAACTCGCCAGCTAGTCGATCGCGACCACACCCTTCAGCGGCCTCGGTTAGTTGAGGTGTTCGCCAAGCACGAGCCACGATTCTGACCGCAGTCGCCACAACAGCGCGACAGCTCGTCCTGCCATCAGAACCCACATGCTTCCCCACAGCCAGCCAAGACCCAGGCTGAGTGCCGGAACCGCGAGTGCGAGCGGAATGAACACGACGGCTGCCCCAGCCATTGCCCACGCGAGGAAGGTCTGATCTCCTGCACCGATGAGGATGCCATCGACTGCGAAAACCGCGCCGTTCAACGGCTGCATGAGCGCCAGGTGAATCATTGCGATGACGGCGAGGGAGGCAACAGCGGGATCGTTGGTGAACAGGTTGGGGAGCGACGTCGCGCCCGCCCCAAAGATCACGAGTGTCACGACACCGACGAGCACCCCCCAGAGAAGCACTCGTTGGCTTGACGCGCGAGCGCCCTCACGGTCGTGCGCGCCGAGGAACCGGCCGATGATCGCTTGGCCCGCTATCGCGACCGCGTCGAGGACGAGGGCGGTGAAGATGAAGAACTGAAAGGCGATCTCGTGCGCGGCCAGTGCCTCGGTGCTAATCCTGCTCGCCGCCGCCACCGTGACGGTAAAGCTGCCTCGCAACGCCGCGGTACGAACGAACAGTGCTCCGCCCACGCGCAGCAGGCGGAAAATCTCTTTGAACTCCGGTCCGAAGGGGACACCGTGAGAACGTACGTCGCGCCCAATCCAGTACAGGTAGGTCGCCGCCGCTAGCCATTGGGCGATCACTGTGGCCAGAGCCGAGGCGCCGATCTCAAAGTCGAGACCGACGATGAGGACGAGTTCGATCAGCAGGTTGATCACTGCGGTCACGACAGCGACGATGAGCGGACGGGTCGTGTCCTGCAAGCCTCGCAGATAGCCGACCCCGCTCAACACGAGCAAGGACGGTGGGAAGCCCCACAGGCTGATGATGAAGTACGTCCGCGCTTGGCCCAGTACGGCTTCGGCGTTGCCGTCGTTCGTCTCGCCGATCAACGCGAGGATCGGGTCAGCAAAAGCCCAAGCCAGCAGGCTCAGCAGAATTCCAGATCCCACGGCGAGCCATAGTCCCTGGATGGCGTGGTGTGCAGCGCGGACTGATTGGTTTGCGCCCAGCAAGCGAGAGACCGCAGCGGTCGTGCCGTACGCCAGGAAGACCATGACGGCGTGCAGTGTCAACAGCGTTTGGCTGGCTACGGCCAGACCCGCCAATGCGTTGGTGCCGAGGAAACGGCCGACTACGGCCGTGTCGACGAGTACATAGAGAGGCTCGGCGATAAGGGCGCCGAGAGCCGGTATTGCCAGTTTGGCGATCTCCCGGTCGAGCTCGGTTATCCGTAAACGCATCTCGCAAGGCTAAGCCCTATGATCACTCGCACGGTCAGACAGCTGATCGGCAGGAAAGGTTTAGAACATGTTGGATCTCAATGGCGCATCGGCACTGGTAACCGGAGGGGCTTCGGGCCTTGGTCTCGCGTGCGCACAGAAGTTGGCGACTGGGGGCGCGAAGGTGCTCATCGCAGACCTGAATGAAGAAGCCGGAAACGCTGCGGCGACCGAGCTCGGTGGCATGTTCGTCAAGGCCGACGTGGCGGACGCGGAACAGATGCAGGTGGCTATCGACACCGCCGGCGAGATGGGTCCACTGCGAGCGGCGGTCAACGCCGCCGGTGTTGGGCACGCCATGCGGACCGTCAACCGCAACGGTGACCCGTTCGATCTCGAAGCTTTCGAAACCGTGGTCCGGATCAACCTGATTGGCACGTTTAACTCGACTCGACTCGCTGCAGCAGCGATGAGCAAGACCGATCCGCTGGAGGACGGCGAGCGTGGTTCGATTGTCAACTTTGCCTCAGTTGCTGCCTTCGATGGACAGATTGGACAGGCTGCCTACTCGGCAACCAAGGCGGGAATTGCCGGAATGACCCTGCCGATCGCTCGCGACCTGAGCGCCGTTGGTGTGCGCGTAAATACGGTGGCACCAGGATTGTTTGACACTCCGATCTACGACAAGATGGCCGCTGGTGGTCGTGATCCTCAGGAGTTCAAGGACACCCTGGGCCAGAGCGTGTTGTTCCCGAAGCGTCTCGGATACGCCGACGAACTCGCCACGCTAGTGAGCGAGCTGCTAACCAACAGCTATATGAATGGCGAAACCGTGCGCATCGACGCCGGCGTCCGCCTCCCACCAAAGTAGGAGTCACCGATGTCTGAAGCAGCTGAAGCTGAAGTGCTGACCGAGGTTCGGGGGCGGGTTCTTGTGATCACGCTCAACCGTCCCGAAGCAATGAACGCCGTGAACCAGGAACTTGCCCAGGCGCTGGCTGCGGCCGTCGACGAGCTGGACAGTAACCCCGAGCTTTCGGTGGGTGTATTGACCGGCAACGGTCGTGGCTTCTGTGCAGGTATGGACCTTAAGGCCTTCGTCAAAGGCAACTTCCCGAGCATTCCCGGCCGAGGCTTCGGTGGCCTCACCGAACAGGCGCCGAAGAAGCCAATGATCGCGGCGGTCGAAGGTTTCGCGCTCGCAGGCGGTCTCGAGCTCGCATTGGCCACGGATCTGATCGTTGCGAGCGAGGGCGCAAAGTTCGGGATCCCCGAAGCTGGTGTTGGTCTCTTCGCAGGCGCTGGCGGCCTCCTCCGCCTGCCTCGCGTCGTCCCATATGCCGTGGCGATGAAGATGGCACTGACCGCCAAGCCAATAACCGCCGAGGAAGCACACGGCTACGGTTTCGTTGTCGAGGTCACGCCGAAGGGCGAGGCGCTCCATGCGGCACTCGAGCTAGCCGAGCAGGTTGCGCAAAATGCTCCGCTGGCGCTCATGGCCAGCAAGGACATGATCCGCGAGATGCAGGGCCGTACCGAAGCTGAGTTCTGGGAGTATCAACGCGAGAACTGGTACGACGTGGTTTTCTCCTCAGAAGATGGACGCGAAGGAGCGACCGCCTTTGCCGAGAAGCGTGCGCCTAACTGGCAGGGCAAGTAGTGGCCAAGACCTCGCTGGACGTGGATGTGTCGGTCGACGACGCATGGCCGCGACTGCAGGAACTGTCGACGTGGGAGGGTGTCGCTGAAATCGAGAATCTCTGCAACGCCACGTACGACCCGAAGGGCAACCTGACCTCTTTCGAGTTCTCGGTCGACACTGCCCTTGGCCGGGTAGACGGTGAGGCTTCAGTGCAGGCGAAGAAGCCTTCCATGCAGATTCGAGGCGCACAGAAGGGCCTGGAGATCAGTATCGATCTCGTGCTGCGAAGTCCTGCACCGACGTCTACTCCAACGACGATCATGGTCGATGTCAGCGCCAAGGCAACGTCGTTTATGACTAAGCCGGTTGCGATCACTCTCAACTCGCTCCTGAAGTCGGGTATTGCGGGAGAAGCGGAGAAGATCGCTGAACGGCTGAGCTAGTCAGAAATCCAACTGCCGTGGAAGCCGTTGGGAACTCGCTGAGGCAGCTCGATTCGGGCAACTTCCTCACCGGTGATGTCGGTTGCATCGAGGATCACAAAGTCCGTTGAGTCGCGACCTCGGTCGTAGACGTACATCATCAACCAGCCATCGTCTTCGGCGGTTGCCCCCTCGCGTGGCACGAACACCGGCTCGCCGGGTTCGCGACCATCTCCGTGCGCTCGGACGGTTCGGCTCTGGGTATCGAGATCGTGCTTGATCGTCGTGGCGAACCAGTCGAGCGTTGACTCATCGCCGCCGGACGTGTAGCCGTAGCGGTAGGGGAGAGTGGCCACGTCGTCACTAACCCTCGGGAACTCTTGCGTGGCATCATCGAGGGTCTCCCGGGAGACCCTCTTCGTAGACGGATCGACAACCCAACGCGACAGTCGAGGGGGCGAGTCGCGAAGCGGGCCGTTGCGATCGGAGTCGAACATCGAGTCGTATTCGCAGACGTCGATAACGACGGCGCCGTCTTCGCGGTCGTAACTGTTCATTGGGTGGTACACCCAGATCGGATCTACCTCGCACCAGATGATGTCGTCGCTCGTCGCCGCCGTCCGTGGGATCAATCCGACTCGAGGCTCATACTCTCGGTCCCAGGCCATGGGAAAGGTGTAGCCCTCCATGGCCATCTCGATGTTGACCGCAACGGGCAGATCGAAGATCGCGGCGTAGTTCTGGGTGAGAGCCATGTCGTGAATCATCGGCATCTTCGGCGCCGGGATTGCGATCGACTTCGATACCAGGCCCCCGGCATCGACGACGACGTAGTGAATCTTGTCGACCTGGTCGGGCCAGTGATACGCCGCCGCATGAAGCTCACCGGTGATCGGGTCGAGCTTGGGATGTGCGCTGAACCCAGACGGCAACCCACCCAAGTCGGTCGTGCCAACAAAGTTCAACTCCTCGTCGAGCTCGACCGGCAGCGGGCCGCCCTCGACAATCGCCAACGTTTTGCCGGCGTGGCCGACCACGTGAGTGTTTGGGCCAAAGATGTCCGATCCTTCAGGAGCGACGAAACGATTCCGATACCACTGCGCCTTGCCATCACCAAGGCGGATCCCGTGCACCATTCCTTCGCCCAGGAACCAGTGGTGTTTGTCGACCTTGGGAATCGTGCGCGGGTTCGGCCCGTTGCGGACGAAACGTCCCTCGAGTTCGGCGGGGATCGAACCCGTCACCACCAGGTCGGTGGCCGTGAGCTCTTCGGTGACCGGCGCAAAGTTTCCATCGAGATACGGGGAGGCGTCGTAGATCGTCATGAACGGACGCTACTCGAACACCGGACCTAGAAATAGTAGGACATCCGACTATTGGATGATCCTGCTATCTTGAAGTTGTGGGAGATACGAATTCGCATGAGTCCGGCACGGGCATGGACTTGGTAGCCGAGGCTCGTAGGAACTGGATCGACACTGGGCTTGGTGAGGTCGAGGCGATGGTTTCGGCAACGTCACTTGCCCGAGCACACCAAATCGTCCTCGGTCGCATCAATCAAGCGTTGACTCCGCTCTCACTCACGTTCAGCCGGTACGAGGCGCTTGCATTGTTGAGCTTCACCCGGAACAGCTCTATGGCGATGGCGCGTATGGGCGAACGATTGCAGGTCCACCCAACGAGTGTCACGAGCACGATCGACCGTCTCGAACGAGACGGACTCGTCGAGCGCACGCCTCATCCCGATGACCGACGGGCGACGTTGGCCACGCTCACGACGACCGGACGTGACCGGCACGCGGAAGCAACCGCTGCGCTCGAAGCAATTCGCTGGGGGATGGGCGAAGTCGAAGATGATCAGCTTCAGCAACTGAATGCCGAGCTAGCCGAAGTGCGCGGCTCGGCAGGTGACAACGTGTCCGGATCGCTGCGAGCAAACAAGTAGCACGAACGAATTGATGGGGGAGTTCATGACTGACGAAACAAGCCACAACGCCAGCAGTGCCGAAGAGCAGGCGTGGCGTGCATCGCCCGAGTACGCAGCATGGAAAGAGCGCTACGACGCATCGAACCTGCGTGACGCTCCCTTCACAACGATGTCGGGAGTGCCGGTCGAGCCGATCTACGGCCCTGGCCCATACCCGGGGGAGTACCCGTACACGCGCGGTGTGTATCCATCGATGTATCGCAGTCGTCTGTGGACCATGCGGATGTTCGCCGGATTCGGAACGGCCGAAGATACCAACGCTCGGTTCCAAGACATCCTCCGCAACGGCGGAACCGGCCTGTCCACCGCGTTCGACATGCCCACCCTGATGGGTCGAGATTCCGATAGCCCCTGGGCGCTTGGCGAAGTTGGCCACTGCGGCGTTGCCGTCGACACCCTCGCCGACATGCGAGACCTGTTCGCCAACGTCGACCTCGCATCGGTGTCAACATCGATGACGATCAATGGTCCCGCTGCGGTCATCCTTGGCATGTACATCGCTGTAGCCGAAGAGAATGGTGTCGATCTCAACGATCTCGCCGGAACGATCCAGA
Organism: uncultured Acidimicrobiales bacterium; assembly: GCA_964610745.1. GTDB lineage: Bacteria > Actinomycetota > Acidimicrobiia > Acidimicrobiales > SHLQ01 > SHLQ01. The sequence continues at coordinate 73,986 of CAZSYL010000001.1, read as the reverse complement.
GCGACATCTTCAAGGAGTACCAAGCCCAGAAGGAGTACATCTATCCGCCACGGCCGAGCGTCCGCATCATCACCGACATGATCAAGTTCACGTCGGAGGAGATGCCGAAGTGGCACCCGATTTCGATCAGCGGTTACCACATTCGGGAGGCGGGCAGCACGGCCGCCGAAGAGCTCGCTTTCACCCTCGCCAACGGTTTCGCATATGTCGAAGCCGCGGTCGCTGCGGGGGTTGACGTCGATGAATTTGCGGGCCGCCTAAGTTTCTTCTTCAACAGCCACAGCGACTTCTTTGAAGAGATCGGCAAGCTGCGTGCAGCTCGACGAATCTGGGCTCGCTGGATGAAGGAGCGGTATGGCGCCAAGGCCGAACGTTCCATGCTCTGTCGCTTTCACACACAAACCGCTGGCGTCTCACTCACCGCGCAACAACCCGAGATCAACATTGCTCGTGTCGCTATCCAGGCGCTCGCAGGTGTGCTCGGCGGAACCCAGAGCCTCCACACCGATAGCTTCGACGAGGCCATGGCATTGCCTACCGAAAAGGCTGCTCGAATCGCGCTTCGGACCCAGCAGATCGTAGCCCATGAGACAGGCGCCGCGGACGTGATCGATCCGCTCGGCGGATCCGACTACGTCGAGTGGATGACCAACGAGATGGAACGACAAGCCGAGGCGATCTTTGCCCATCTCGACGATTTGGGCGATGGCTCGATCCTCGAAGGTGTCTATGCCGGAATCGACAACGGTTACTTCGTCAGCGAGATCGCCGACTCGGCGTATCGCTTCGAGCGAGAGGTCAACAACGGTTCTCGTGTCATCGTCGGCGTTAACGAATTCACCGACGGCGACGACGGCGAGCAGAACATCTTGCGAATCGGTCCAGAGGTGGAGGAATACCAGCGCAAGCGCCTCGCTGATGTGAAGATGCAACGCAACGACGACGATGTCCGTGCCGCACTCGACGCAGTAACGGCGGCTGCGGCTAATCCCGAGGTCAACCTGATGCCGTCGATCATCGCTGCGGTCAAGACCTACGCCACGCTCGAAGAAGTATCGATGGCGATGGAGAAGGTGTTTGGCACTTACGTCGAGAAGGTCGTGCTCTAATGGCCGCCGATTCAACCAGCGACAACCCACCGATTCGAATCATCCTTGCCAAGCTCGGCCTCGACGGGCACGACCGCGGCATTAAGGTCGTTGCACGCATCCTTCGGGACGCAGGGATGGAAGTTATCTACCTCGGGCTACGCCAGACCACCGACATGATCATCTCCGCGGCCGAAGAAGAAGATGCTGACGCCATTGGCCTTTCGATGCACAACGCCAGCCACATGACCCTTGCCCCAGCAATGGTCGAAGCGGTCAATGCCGCCGGGCTCGACACTCCTGTCATCGTGGGCGGCATCGTCCCCGACGAGGACCTCGAACCCCTCGCAGCTGCCGGCGTGGCCGCTGTGCTCGGTCCGGGAGCTTCGGCTGAGAGTGTCGCTGCATCCGTTCGCGACGCTGTCCATGCCAAGCGTTGACGTGCGTTCGAACATCGCCGACCTATACGCACAAGCTCGCTCAGGTGAGCGCCGCTCGCTCGGCCGTCTCCTCAGCCTCGTCGAACGCGGTGGACCCGGAGCCGACGAACTAAGCGGACTGATCCACGGCGACTCGGGCTCGGCCCACATCATCGGCATCACCGGTTCGCCTGGCTCGGGAAAGTCGACACTCGTCGGACAACTGGTTCGCGATCTCGTCGTTGCTGGCAAGTCACCGGCCGTTCTCGCCGTCGACCCATCGTCACCGCTTACCGGTGGAGCGATCCTTGGCGATCGTGTACGCATCGACGCAGACACGCGTGATTCTCCCGCAATCGCCGGTTCGTCCCCACTTCCTTTCATCCGTTCAATGGCCACCCGAGGGCACTCGGGTGGTCTCGCTCTAGCGGTCCCACTAGCGGTCAGACTGTTCGACGCCGTCGGCTATGACCCGGTCATCATCGAGACCGTGGGTGTTGGTCAAGTCGAAGTCGATGTCGTCGGTGCAGCTGACACCGCCGTGGTGGTCATGACCCCAGGCATGGGCGACTCGGTTCAGGCAAACAAGGCGGGCCTGCTCGAGGTGGCCGACCTGTTCGTGGTCAACAAAGCCGACCGTCCCGGAGCCGACGATGTGCGCCGCGACCTCGATTTGATGTTGGACCTCAGCCACCTGACTGGCCAGGAGTCCGACACGGGTTACCGCCCACCGATCATCATGGCGTCTGCGCTTCACGGCGATGGGACTGCCGATGTTTGGGCAGCCGCGGTAGATCACCTCGCGCACCTCGACACGTCGGGTTTGCGTCAAAGCCGTCGAAGTTATCGGCTTCGAACCGAGATACGAGCTCGGGTCGAACATCGCCTGGCCATGGCCGCCAACGCGCTGATCGACTCACCTGCCGGGCTCGACATTCTTGCTCAAACGGAGCGATCCGACCTCGCGCCGAACGACGCGAGCGTCAATCTGCTCGACCTATTGTTAAAGCAACCTGAGGAGCCACCATCATGACCGAGATCAACAAGTCCGCAGAAGACGTCGTCATTCTCGAGGGAGCACGAACACCGATTGGTCGATTCAACGGCTCGTTGAGCGGCTTTAGTGGAGTCGAGCTCGGCGGCAAGGCAATCGCTGGGGCGCTCGAGCGTGCGGGCGTGTCCGGAGACCAGGTCGATTCGGTCGTCATGGGGCACGTGCTGACCGCGGGCGAAGGTCAGTCTGGTGCACGTAACGCTGCGCTACAGGGTGGCGTCCCGATGACCGTAAATGCCACCACGGTGAACAAGGTCTGCCTCTCGGGGATGCAGGCAATCAACTTCGCGGCGATGCAGATCCAGACAGGCCAGGCAACGGTGGCTGTTGCCGGCGGCATGGAGTCGATGAGCAACAGCCCTCACCTGCTCATGAAGAGTCGTACCGGCTACGGATACGGCAACGGAGAGCTCGTCGACTCGTTGCAGTTCGATGGACTGACTTGTGCCGTCGAATCCAAACTTATGGGCGAGGCGACCGATGTGTACGCCTCGGCAGACTCCATCCCAAGAGAGGATCAGGACGCATTTGCCGCACAGTCCCACGATCGCGCTGCTCGCGCTATCAAGGATGGGGTGCTCCGTAGTGAGACGATTGCGGTTGAGGTCCCGCAACGCAAGACAGATCCTCTCATCTTCGAAGACGACGAAGGTGTCCGAGAAGGCACCGATGCGGCGTCGCTCGGCAAGCTGCGTGCCGCTTTTGTAGCCGACGGGACCATCACGGCCGGCAACGCCTCTCAGCTCTCCGATGGTGCGTCGGCGATGATCGTCACGTCGCGAGCAAAGGCTGACGATCTCGGCATTGAACCTCTTGCGACCGTGCTCGGCTACGGCATGGTCGCCGGACCGGACAACTGCTCGCTCATCCACCAACCATCACGTGCCATTGCCGAGGCCGCTTCTCGTGCGGGGATCGATATGGGGGACATTTCGCTCTATGAGATCAATGAAGCTTTCGCGGCGGTCGGCCTCGGCGCAATGTCCGAGCTCGGTGTATCTGACGAGCTGGTTAATGTCAACGGTGGTGCAATCGCTGTCGGCCATCCCTTGGGCATGTCGGGAAACAGGATCACCCTCACGCTGATGCACGAGTTGCGCCGACGCGGCGGTGGCATCGGCGCGGCAGGCCTGTGTGGCGGCGGCGGTCAAGGCGACGCCATTCTCGTCCACGTCGACTGACGAAGAAATCTGCAGGTGACGCGCTCGGCGTGATTCGACCTACAAATTTCAGGGTTATGAGGCTTCTTGGACCTGCTGGTGACGCCAGTATTCAGTCTTAAAGCGGTTGCCGCCCTTGCCGGCGTCGATCCACTGATCGATGACTCGAAGGAAGGCTGCGTTTGGCTCATCGAACTGAAGGAGCAGTAGCTTGCCGCGCTTGTTGTCCGGGTCTGGAAGGAGTGCTCGGACACGAGCGGGACTCCGCTCGCCGTTGAACGTCAACATGACCGATGCTCCGACAGGCAGGCGCGTCTTCTTGTTGGTCGACACGCGGGCGCCATCGACCGAGAGGTCGATCGTTGTGATCTCAACGCGGTTGGTTTTGACCAAGCCACTGCGGAGTTTGAGCTGCCAAAGCAGCTCGCCCTTTACGGCAACATCGGTTCGTTCAAACATTCGGCGATCAATGCCCATACAACAGTTTCGACCATATTTGGTCACTTTCTGTATAGGGCGAATGGTCCCATCGGGAATTCGGTCAACCCGCGTGATATTTAGGCAGACGAATCATGACTTCGGTTCCAGCGTTCTCGCCCGTCTCGATCGTCAGGCCGTACTCATCGCCAAATGTGGACCGAAGTCGGGTGTCTACAGCGAGGATCCCGACATGGCTCGACGAGTCTTGGCCGCTTAGAGCTCGCTCGAGCTGCTTTGGGTCGATACCGACACCGTCGTCAGCGACCGAAATGGCGATTTCAGGACCCGCGTTCTCGGCGACAATCCGGAGTTGGCCATCACCTGCTCGTGATTCGAGGCCGTGGCGGATCGCGTTCTCGACGAGGGGCTGCAAGCTCAGAAACGGGAGTCGAACCGGCAATGACTCCGGCGAAATAGTGAGCGAAACCGAAAAACGGTTACCAAAGCGGGCCTTTTCGAGCTCGAGGTATGCCTCTACGAGTCGAAGCTCCTCGGCGACTGTCGTCAGGTCGGTTTGGGTTCGAAAGCTGGCTCGGAGAAACTCGGCGAACGTCACGATGAGATCGCGGGCCACCACCGGGTCAGTGTTTACGAGGCCGGCGATGGCCGTCAGCGAGTTGTGGACGAAATGTGGTGAGATCTGAGCTCGCAACGCTCGCAGTTCGGCTTCTGCGGCATATGCACGCGATTGTTCGAGCTCGGTCAGCTCCAGCTGGCTCGAAACGAATCTGGCGAGTTCGGTGAGCTCGCTAAGTCGTGAACCGCCAGCATTGGCAATGACGTGGATCGTGCCGATGACGACGTCTTCGAACAAGAGGGGAGCTGCAGCAACCTCGCTCTCGCCGCGGTGGGTGACCAACTGGTAGACGGTTGGCTGGCTCACACGCCGGCCCTCGACAACGGCGGTTGTCTGCTCGCGAACCGCAGAGTCCCAGACCTCGGGCTCCATGCCGACGCAGGCGAGCAGATCAGTGTCGCTCGTTACCGCGACAGCGCTCGCGTCCAGCGCGAGCTGGGCCGTGTTGGCGATCTCGGTGGCGGCGCGTGAATCGAAGCCACCACGGATCACGAGGGAGAGGTGGTTCAACGAACTGAGAAGATCCAGAGTTGCGGTCTGTGATGTCGCCTCGTTACCCAGGAAACGTTTTGCCCCACGACGACGACTCATTGGTTCGAATCGAATCGGTCGGGTACGTGCATGAGCGCAAATTTGTATCCAAGATCGGCGACCTGGTCCTGATCTCGGAGCGAAACACCGATTCCGACCGCAAAGGCAAGGGGGACGCTCCACACGGCAGGCGTCCCGAGGATTGCGAGCGGCCATCCCGAGTCGATCCGGCCGAAGATGGATATGAGCACCGCAGCGGTGCTGGCACCTCCGCCGATCACGATTGCGGCGAGGGCACCTCGTCGGGTGAGCTTCGGCCACCAGATCCCAAGGACGAGAAGCGGGGCGATCGACGAGGCAGCAATAGAGGTCGACCAACCGATCAGCACGTTGATATCGGTGTTCTCCACGGCGAGTGCGACGAGAATGGACGCGCCAGCAACGACCCACACCGCGGACCGGAACTGGCGAACTCCCGCCGACATCAGGTCATGGCTGACCGCTCCCGCCATTGCGATGAGCAGACCCGAAGAGGTCGAAAGAAACGCGGCGGTCGCGCCTGCTGATACGACAGCGGTGATCAGCTCACCACCTGTGCCTTCGATCAGTCTTTCCCCGATCGAAACCGTGGCAGCATCGGTATTTCCCGAACCGAGCAGACCTGGACTGAGCACGCGGCTGGCTGCGCCAAACAGTGGGATCATCGCGTAGTACGGGGCGATCAGCGCGAGCACGATCAGGTTGGTTCGTCGAGCTTCGCGACCGGTGGGGTTGGTGTAGAACCGAACGACGATGTGAGGCAAGCCCATGATGCCGAACATGTTCGCCAGCACGAGTGCAAACGAGAAATACAGGGGATGACCACCACCAGCGCTGCTCTCGCCGAGTGGTCGAGCCCATTCTTCGCCACTCACCGGCTCAATCACAGTGTTATGGGGCGCAGGAGCGTTCGCCGGCCACTGGATCGCCGTACCGGCTGCGATGGTGTGCTCACCGGCGTCCAATCGGATCGCGCCCGAAACGTCACTATTTACGAGGCCGGTCACCACGACCTCGGTTGATTCGGAGACAACGATCGTCACGTCGTTTGGGTACTCGACGATGGTCGCCTCGGTGAATATCGGCGCGGAGTCGGTGATGATTGGATCCAAGTCGCCGCGGAACCAGAAGGTGCTCACCACCGCAAAGGGAATCAGGATTCCGAGGAAGATGAAGAAGAACTGGAAACCTTGGACGAAGGTGATGCCACGCATGCCGCCAGCGCTGAGGTTGATGGAGACAAGGATCGCAACCGCCGCAACCCCCACCCAGTAAGGAGTGCCGAGAAGCGACTGGGTGACGACGCCGGCACCCTTCAACTGCGCAAGAAAGAAAAACCAGCTCACCAGGATCACCATGATCGCGACGACCCGACGGAGTTGCGGGCTGTCGAGACGGCCTTCGATGAACTCCGGAATCGTGTACGAACCAAAGCGACGGATGGGGGCGGCAATCAGCAGTGAGAGCAGGAGGAACCCGATGGTCCAGCCGACGAGCGTCCAGAGGATCTCGAAGCCAAAGACGAAGATCAGCGCCGGCACTCCAAGGAAACTCGCTGCTGACATTGCCTCGCCACATACGGCGAACGCGTTCCAGACCGGATGGACGGATCGTGACGCTACAAAGAAATTCGACGTGGTCCGCGCAAACCGGAGCCCTGTGGTGCCGAGAAGCAATGTCGATATGACGACAAACGCAACCGCTGCGATCGGGATCATTGGATATCGCCCTTGTGTTCAGCGGGCTTGTGCTCGTCGGTCCATGTCTTCTCTGTTTGCAATGATGCTCGGTCGTGGAGCCACGCAAGAACGACGATCTCGAACAACAATGCGGGCCCGAAGAGGATCCATGGCACCGGAACGCCGCGAACGGTGACGTCTACAAAACCTGGGATGAGCACTAGGGCTCCGATTGCGGCCGCAATGGATGCGGTGAGTATCAGCAAATATCTGATCGCGGAGCGGCGTTGCGCATAGACCAGCTCAAAAACGTCATCGTTTTGCACGCTGAAACCGCGGACATGGCTGCCATAGGTTCGGCGTCGATCCACGCGGCGAGCAGCAGCGGTGCGCGGATGGAGGACGATCCGTCGCCGTTCTGCGTCTGCCTGGTCGGCCATGTGACTCTCCTCATCTCCATGTCACCACTCAACCGGCCGAGATGCTAGCCGTTAGTCGTTCCGCCCCATAGGCGAGTATCGTCGGGGCCGTGTTATCTGCCTTGGTCGTCGATGATGAGAAACCAGCACGCCATGACCTGGTGTGGATGCTTCAACGCGAGGCTGACATTGGTGACATTTGCGAAGCGAGTGGCGGAGCCGAGGCACTCAAGCTGCTCGGAAATGCCGACACGGGCAACGGTGTGGACGTGGTGTTCCTCGATATCTCGATGCCGGATTTCGATGGTCTTGACGTCGCCCGCATGATCGGTCGTTTTGAAGATCCACCGGCGATCGTGTTCGTGACGGCCTTCGATACACCAGCGTCAGATGCCTTCGACCTCGGCGTTGTTGACTATCTTCGCAAACCGGTCGCCGCCGACCGGTTGCGTCGTGCCATCGGGCGGGCGATCACGGCCCGAAGTGGTGCAGCAGAGCCATCCGAGGTGCTTCCGCAGTCTTGTCGCATTGCGGTGCAGGCGCGCGGGGGTCGCCAACTACTTCTCGGTCCTTCCGAGGTTTCGCACCTCGAATCGTGTGGTGACTATGTTCGCGTGCACGTGGTCGACGAGTCCTACTTGGTGCGCGACACCATGACTCGGTTAACCAACGAATGGGCGCCGCACGGGTTTGTGCGGGTGCACCGAAGCTTTGCGGTTCGGCTGTCGGCCATCGACGAGGTTCGCTCGGGTCCCAAGGGGCGCAGTGTCTGCCTAGGAGGCGGCACGGAGCTACCGGTTAGTCGACGGTATGCCAGCGATTTGACCGCTCGTTTGACCAGCTCGATGGGCACTCCTTAGAGACAGGGGGCAACCGATCGTGTCGCTCGTCTACCGCTTATCGCAAGAAGCGATGTCGGTGAACGGTGAAAAAGGGCGTTTCAAGGAAAAGCCGTTTTCGAGTTGGACCGTGTCGGATGACACAGTGGATAGTGGATAAGTCCTGAGAGCTGAACAGCATCGGCTCAAATCGAACGGAAGTCGGGGGGCTTTGTGGAAAACGAAGATGTCGGGGGAGTCCTCGATGTTGACGAAGAGGCCCTGCGCGAGGCTGAAGCGCTCCTCGATGAGGATGCCAACCTCGTCGAGATCGAGCCGGAGAAACCCGCGACCGGCCTGTGGCGAGTTGCGCTGGTTTTCTCAAAGGGCATCGATGCCATCTCCGGATTCTTCGGTCGGATCTCGCAAGGGCTGGTCTTTGCGGTGTTCCTCGTCGGCATATTCAACGTGGTGCTTCGCTACCTCGGCCGAGGACTTGGACGGCAGTTGACCAGCAACCTGTGGATCGAAGGTCAGTGGTACCTCTTTGCGCTCATTGCGTTGTTGGGGCTTGCGGTCGGTATCCGAGATGGTGTCAACCCTCGTGTCGACTTCTGGTACGCCGACTTCTCGCCGAAGAAGAAGGCAGCCGTGGATCTGCTCTTTCACTGGGGTTTGCTCGCCTTCAGCGTCGTGGCACTGCAGGTCACGTGGCCCTTCGTCGAGCGTTCTATCAACTCGCGCGAGACATCTCCTGACCCGAACGGCTTGGCTCGGTGGCCGCTCAAGTCCGTGCTGATTCTCGCGTTTAGCCTCTTCATCCTTCAGGTGATCTCGGAGATCATCAAGTCCACGCTGACCGTCGCTGGCCGGTCGGGCCGCCTCGAACGCTCCACCCCCTACCGAGTCGAGTAAGTCAGCATGGACCTAGGCGTATTCTTCGCACTTTCAATGTTCGTGATCTTTATGATCATGATCCTTATCGGTTACAACGTGGCGTTCTCGTTCGGTGTCACCGGGCTGGTCTTTTCTGTGTTGGGAGACCTGACAGACACGTTTGAGCCGGGGAGGCTCAACCTGCTGCCCTCGAACTGGTTCAGCGCCGTCAGTGATCAGACACTGCTCGCGGTGCCGTTCTTTGTGTTAATGGGCGCGATTCTCGAGAAATCGGGACTGGCTGAACGATTACTCACAACGGTTGGCATGTTGATGGGACCACTGCGCGGCGGTGTCGCTGCGGCGGTAATCATCGTCGGCACGCTCCTTGCTGCCGCTACCGGTGTCGTGGCTGCAACGGTCATCGTGATGGGCATCTTGTCGTTGCCGACGATGGTGCGCCTCGGCTATGACCACAAGCTGGCAACCGGAGCCATCGTGGCGTCGGGCACGCTGGCCCAGCTCGTGCCTCCATCGCTCGTGCTCATCCTGCTCGCCCAGCAAATGAACATCTCCATCCTCGGCCTCTTCCGCGGAGCCCTACTCCCTGGTCTGTTGTGTGCTGGTCTGTATGTGGCCTATGCGCTCTTCGTTGCATTCATCCGGCCCGAGGCAGCACCTGCGCTGCCACCCGAAGAGCGATCGATGCGCGGTTCGGCACTGCTGAAGGAGACGATGTCTGCAGTTGTGCCTCCACTCCTGCTCATCGGTGCCGTGCTCGGCTCGATCTTTGCCGGTATTGCGACACCGTCCGAGTCAGGGGCGGTCGGTGCGCTCGGTGCGATGTTGCTCGCGCTGTTCAATCGTTCGCTCGGCCGAGACATGCTTTGGGCGTCTGCGAAGTCCACCGCGAACATCACGATCCTGGTCATGACGCTGCTCTTTGCTTCGTCGTTCTTCAGCGTGGTCTTCGAAGGCCTAGGCGGTCAGGAACAAGCAACGGCCTGGCTGTCAGGAATCGGTGGTGGCAAGACCGGCTTCGTCATCGTCGCGATGATCGCCGTCTTCATTCTCGGAATCAACCTCGAGTTTCTCGAAATCACCTTCATCGTGGTGCCGATTTTCGTGCCAGCGATGCTCGCACTGAACTTCACCGAGGAAGAGTTCATCTGGTTCACCGTTCTTATGGCCATTAACCTCAACATGGCCTTTATCTCGCCGCCGGTCGGTTTCTCGCTCTTCTATTTGCAGAGCGTGGCGCCGCCGGAAGTGAAAACCGCCGACATCCACAAGGGAGCCATCCCGTTCATGTTCCTTCAGGGGTTCGCGCTGCTGCTCGTAGCGTTCATCCCCGGAATCGCAACGTGGCTCGTTTGACCGGATTGTCGTCAGTGCATGCGCCCTACGGCGTATTCAAACAACCCTAGGAGGGGGAGAAAGTGGAAGAAGACATCATCGAAGGGGAAGACGATCTCAGTACTAGCGCTGGGCGTCGTTCATTTCTCGCAAAATCAGGCCTGACGGTCGCCGGAGCTCTCGGTGGCAGTGCGGTTCTGGCAGCGTGCGCAAGCGACGCAACGGACAATGCAGGAGGCGAGAGCCCGGACACGACGGCTGCAACGGCGGCCGAAGACGGAAGTGCGTCGACATCAGCCGCACCACTTGAGCTCGATGCTCAGGACGGCGAGACGGTCGAGTGGGATATGACGACGAGTTGGCCAGCTGGCCTCTCGACGCTGTTCGGCGCAGAAGACAACAACTCGGGTGCGCTCGCGTTTGCCCGCAACGTTGGTCTGCTCACCGGAGGCAACTTCACCATCAACACCTTCCAGGCTGGCGACCTCGCCGGCGGCCTGGAAGTCATCGACGTCATCCAGGCGGGCGCTGTACAGGCAGGTCACACGGCCTCGTACTTCTTCCGTGGCCTCGGCGAGCCATGGCTCTTTGGAACCGCGATCCCATTCGGATTGACGTTCCGCCAGCAGGCATCATGGCTCTGGGAGAACGGTGGCCTTTCAACGCTGCGCGCCTACTACGCAGAGAACTTCAACCTCATCAACTTCCCGGCTGGTAGCACCGGTGCCCAGATGGGTGGCTTCTTCAACCGCGAGATTAACTCGCTCGATGACCTTCAAGGTCTCACGATGCGTATCCCAGGCATGGGCGGCGCGGTAATGAGTGAGCTGGGAGTAAACGCACAGGTTCTGGCAGCGGGCGAAATCGCCCAGGCATTGCAGACCGGTGCAATCGACGCAGCAGAGTTCGTTGGTCCCTTCGACGACAACAACCTCGGTCTCGGCGAAGCCGGCGAGTTCTACTACTTCCCAGGTTGGTGGGAGCCGGGTGCAGCGCTCGACGTGTTCGTCGATCTCGATGCGTTCAACGCTCTGCCACCGGCCTTCCAGACGGCACTCGAACTGGCCGGCAAGCTGTCGTACCTCGACACGATGATGTTCTATGACCGTGTGCAACCAATTGCACTCCAAGAACTCATCGATCAGGGTGTGCAGCTTCGCGAGTTCCCCCAAGACGTCATGGACGCAGCGCGGGAGACCACCGAGGGCTTGTTGGATGAATTTGCGGCAGCCGATCCGGACTTTGCAGCAATCCTCGGCCCATGGCGTGAGTACCGCGACGCGGTCGGTCAGTGGCATGGCACCGCCGAGCTGTCGATGTTGAACCAACTGTCTGGCGACCTCTAGTCACTAGTTCCCCTTCCATCAGGACGGGCCGAATCGCGCACAGGGCGACGATTCGGCCCATCCTGTATGGCATGACGGACGTGTTGGAGATAGTGGCGTGAGACGAGCATTGCTCCTTCGTTCCGCTCAAGACCTCCTCGGTGATGACGAGAAGGTCGAGAACGCTGTCTATATGTGGCGGCGTCACCACCTCTGGTTGGCTTTTGTCGTGGGCACGGCCGTTGCGGTCCTGCTCATTGGTCAACTGTTTGACTTCGATACCGCCGATCTTGCCGCGATCGCGTTTCTGCTGGCGCTTGTCGCTGCCGGCTCATCGACCCGGTATTTCGTACTGGCTCGAACAGCGGAGTCTCTCGTGCTCTTTGCGGGATCACCTATTCGACGGGTGGCCCGTCGGGTGATCAGAGATGATCTCACCGCAAGCCAGATCAGCTCGTCTGGAAATACGATGTTGGCCACAGATTGGTCGATCGATGGCCAGGTCTACACCGTGCCGAAGTCCTGTGAGCAGGACATGCAGGCAATCATTGGCTGACATGAGGTTCGTCATGGCTCTCTTGGCCGTGGGGCTCCTCGCGACCTCGTGCGCGAGGAGCGCGACCACCGATGAGGCGGTCGTGGGCCTCATTCCATCGGAGCGGACCGTTCCGATTTCGGTCAGCGGATGCGGCTTCGCTGAAGAAACGGCGGGGACGGGCATCATTCTCGACGATGGACGAGTGCTCGTATCTGGGCACGTCGTGGGTCAGAGCGATCGGATAGACGTCGTGGTCGACGGTGCCCCGTTCGCTGGCTCTGTTGTAGCTCTCGACGTCGAGAACGACCTGGGGCTCGTGGAGCTGACCGCACCTGATGTACCCGATCAGCAGGGAACACTTCTCTACGGTCAGGCTGTTATCGGCGAGGAGGTCGTCGTGTCCACGAGCCAGGCTGCCGATGTCGGTGTGGACATGACGACATCGATCGTCGAGGTCCGCCCGATCCGGATCCAGGAGGTACTGGGCTCAGAACGCCACGAACGGGAGGCGTTCTCGCTCGATCTCGTCAGCACCGATGGAGATAGCGGCGCAGGTGTGTGGAGCACCGACGGGGTGTTGCTCGGCGTGATCTTTGGACACACCACCGACGATCCGCAGCGCGGATTCGCCACCGCGAGCTCGGTGATCGAGAATTTCGTGACCAACGCCGCCCATCAAAGGTGGGTGTGTGATTCTTCTCGGTCTCGCTTGTCAGCCGAACAGTGACGAAATACTCAAAAAAGGTTGTTTAACTTTTTCATTACGGACCGATAACAAAAGCATGATGCTGATCGAGTTCGTGGCGGCGATGATGTTGTTGGCAATTTCCCTCACGCTCGGCGGCGTAGCCCTGAACCGGCTCCTCCAACAGCTGGTCGAGGCCAGCTTCGCCAAAATGGCGCGCGTCGAGGCTCAAGACCTCGACGAGAAGTTCCGTCGCATGAACGGCCACCTCGACTAACCGGAGTGCCCTAACGGTCGCCGAGCAGGTCGTAGAGCATGGTGAAGAACGCGTCCTCTGGATAGTCCGCAACAACGTGCACGTTCTTTGGAATCTGCGCGAACCCGTAGTGGTCGACGATGATCGTGCCGCGCATGGGTTCAGGGCCGATTGCGATATCGACGCCGAGATGTTCCATCGTCGCAGGCGACGGGTCGATCGCGTGTGCCATCGCGATCGGGTCAGGGAAGTCTGGCCCGGCCAGTCTCGTCTCCTCCCATGCATAGTTCTGGAGGGTGGCTTGAATATCGACGGCGAAGTTGCCGAGCTCGCCGAGCGACCGGAGTTGGTCCTGGCGTTCGTTCGTCACAACCGCGCTGGTGATGGAGATGTCCCAGCCAACGAATTCGAGGGGCATTCCAGAGCGCAGCACGACGCGCACTGCTTCGGGGTCGACCCAGAAGTTGAACTCAGCGCTCGGGGAGACGTTACCGGGACCATGTTCTCCCGTCCCGCCCATGATCACCACCCGTTCGACGAGCGTCGCGATATCGGGTGCCATCAGCAACGCTATGGCCACGTTGGTGAGTGGACCGATCGCAACGAGGGTTATCTCGCCAGGGTGAGCGCGAATCGTATCGATGATGACCTGGGGACCCCAGCCAACCGCAGGCGTGCGGCCCGATAGGGGCAGGCCAATGTCGCCCAACCCGTCTTCGCCGTGTACGTCCTGAGCTGTGCCGAGGTCCCGAAGCATCGGGCCCGGGGCGCCGGCGTAGATCGGTACATCAGCGCCACAAAGCTCGCCGGTATACAACGCGTTTTGCACAGCCTGATCGAGCGGCACATTGCCTGCCACGACCGTGCACGCAACGACGTCGATGTCGGGATGGCGGAATGCCATACACATGGCCACCGCGTCGTCGCTAGCGGTGTCGGTATCGATCAGGAACTTACGCATCCGTTGAACCTAGTACCGAACCTCGAGAAGATGGACAACAACTTGTACTTGACGAACTGGAAAGTTATGGGTAAGTTTCCAGTATGGAAAATACAAACGAGACTCAACACAACGGGCAGATCTCGTGGATGCGAGTTGGCCTTGGCCGACTTGCCGATAGACGTCGGGTGGCTGCGACGTGAGTGTGGGCAACGTAGATCCCGAGGCGGCACTTGCAGCGCTGGGTCGGGCTCAGTCAACAGCTCGAGCGGACTTGTTCTTCGATGCTGGACCGTGGTGGCAGGTTCCTGCGACAGCGGTCATGTTCACTTCATTCGCCTTGTTCTTCAGCGGTGATTTTCCGCTCGGTAGTGTCGTTGGGCCCCTGATCAGCGCTGTCATCTCTTTCCACGAGGTGCAAAGCCGGCGAATCGAACCGCTGGCCGGTGCTCGTTTAGGCCGACGGCGACTCATGTCGAACCTGATCGCACTCGGCACAGCTGCGGCGTACTGGGTCGTTGCTGTTCTTCGCCCAGAATGGTTGGGCTTCGAACTCGCCCCAGTGGGGGCAATCGTTGGATTCGCGTTCACCGTAGCGGTCTTCTCGGTGCAACGACTGATGCTGAAACGTCGACGAGTTCAGTTGGTCGGCTCATGAGCCTCGAAGACCTCGACCCACACCTCACTGTGCCGAAGCGGTTGGCCGCAATGGGAATCCTGTCGGCAGCGAAGAAGGTGGAGTTTGGCTATCTTCGTGACCAGCTGCAGCTGAGTGACTCCGACCTTTCGAAGCAGCTGAAGGTGCTTACCGACGCGGGCTATGCCACCTCAACTCGGACGGGGAAGGGCAAGACCCGGACCTCCTGGTTTGCCATGACCAGCGAAGGTGCGATTGCACTCAACGCTCACGCAGAAGCACTTCAAGGGTTACTCCAGCCATCTCCACCGAACGGAGGAGCCGACCAGGACGCGCCGACCGAGGTCAACGAGGTGGCACTACCCTAGAATTCGAATATGGCCAACTATCGCTCACACGAATCAACCGGTGGTCGCAACATGGCGGGCGCACGGGCGCTCTGGCGTGCGACCGGCATGACCGACGAAGACTTCGACAACAAGCCGATCATTGCAGTGGCGAACAGCTTCACCCAGTTCGTTCCTGGCCACGTGCACCTGAAGGACATGGGCCAACTCGTCGCTCGGGAGATCGAAGCCGCCGGCGGCGTAGCCAAAGAGTTCAACACGATCGCCGTCGACGACGGTATTGCAATGGGTCACTCCGGGATGCTCTACAGCCTCCCGAGTCGTGAGCTCATCGCGGACGCCGTCGAGTACATGGTCAACGGCCACAAAGCCGACGCCATCGTCTGCATCTCGAATTGCGACAAGATCACGCCAGGAATGCTCATGGCCGCGATGCGACTCAATGTTCCAGCGGTCTTTGTCTCAGGTGGTCCAATGGAAGCGGGCAAGACCAAACTCGCTGGCGTTGAGGTCAAGGTCGACCTTGTCGACGCGATGATGAAGGCCGCCGACACTCGGGTCAGCGACGATGACGTGCTCAACATCGAGCGTTCCGCCTGCCCAACCTGCGGTTCCTGCTCTGGCATGTTCACTGCGAACTCGATGAACTGCCTGACCGAAGCGCTCGGCTTGTCGCTACCCGGCAACGGCACGACGCTCGCCACGCACGCGGACCGCGAACGGCTGTTCCTCGAGGCGGGCCGCCTTATCGTCGACATCTCGAAGCGCTACTACGAAAAGGGTGACGACTCGGTCCTGCCGCGCAGCGTCGCCACCAAGACCGCATTCACCAACGCCATGGCACTCGATATTGCGATGGGCGGGTCGACAAACACGATCCTCCACTTGCTCGCCGCGGCCGAAGAGGGCGAAGTCGATTTCACCATGAGCGACATCGACGAGCTGAGCCGCCGGGTGCCGAACTTGTGCAAGGTTGCACCATCGGTCGAGCAGTACCACGTCGAGGATGTGCATCGAGCCGGCGGTATCCCTGCGATCATGGGCGAACTGGCCCGAGGCGGAATCATCGATACTTCGACATCGCTGATCCACGCGAACGACTGGAATGAGGCGCTCAACCAATGGGACATCGCGCTCGATCCGTCCGAAGAGGTCAAGACCTTCTGGCGTGCAGGCCCAGCGGGAATTCCAACTCAGGTCGCATTCAGCCAGGCAACCCGCTGGGACACCCTCGATGACGATCGTTCGAACGGGTGTATCCGAGATGCTGAGCACGCCTACTCCGAAGAAGGCGGACTCGCCGTGCTCTTTGGCAATCTCGCCGAAGACGGTTGCATCGTCAAGACTGCGGGCGTCGACGAATCGATCTGGAAGTTCAGCGGTCCCGCCCGTGTCTATGAGTCACAAGAAGACGCGATGGTGGGCGTGCTCGAAGAAGCACAGGCGGGCGACGTCATCGTCGTGCGCTACGAGGGACCCAAGGGTGGCCCGGGTATGCAGGAGATGCTGTACCCGACGACGTACATCAAGAGTCGTGGCCTCGGCGACGTTTGTGCGCTCCTCACCGACGGACGCTTCTCGGGGGGAACATCGGGCCTGTCGGTCGGACACTGTTCTCCAGAAGCTGCCGATGGCGGACTGATCGCGCTCGTCGAAGATGGCGACATGATCACCTTCGACATTCCGCATCGCTCGATCACCCTCGATGTTCCCTACGACGTGCTGGCCGAACGCCGTCACGCACAAGAGGAACGCGGGGAGGACGCATACACGCCCGTCGACCGTGATCGCGTGGTGAGCCAAGCACTGCAGGCCTATGCCGCCATGACCACTTCGGCCGACCGAGGCGCTGTGCGCGACGTGTCGCAACTGCGACGATGATGCGACGCGGATAGGGCAGCATATGGCGTTCGAGAAGCTGCGCGAGGCCTTCGAGAACGCCGAGCCGGTCACGACCGTCGACGTCTTCCGGACGCTTGCGTCGTTGTCGAACGCGGGCGTGGCGCCCGGTTACTTTTTTGCTCTCGACGATCTGGGTGAAACGTTTGCGTCCACCGGTCGACAGGCCTTCTCCTATCCGGAGTTCGTTGTGCTCAAACGGGGGCTCAGCCGGCGAATAACTTCGCTCGGGTGGATCTGGTTCGCTGGTACGGTCACGATTGATTCCGAGATCCAGCGCGTCTGTTTTCCGGCGGTCACGGTGCGACTTGGACGTCCCCCTGGCACTACGACCTCAATCGGGAACCTCGAGGAGCCTGTCCTCGCCGGCGTTGTTTCGGGCAATGCCAAACGGGAACTGGCGCGGCGGCTGACCACTGAGCTCGGTTGGAACACGACAAGACATCTTCGGTTCGGCCGGCTCACCTCACCGTCGAAGTGGGTCAAGGACGAGAAGGCCTTGCGTGCCTGGATCGATGACTTTGCGAGAGCGAGTGGGTTTGAGGTCTCGGAGATTCGCTACGACAGCCCGGCGTCGCACATTGACAAGGACACGATCTCCGCACATATCGGGACGGTGCTCGTCGACGGTGGATATGGGATAAAGAAGTCAGCCTTTGACAACGCCGGCTTCGACCTCAATGCGCTCGACGGTCTGTCGTCGGTAGGTGGCACTGCGTTCAACACCTTGTACGGCGCAAAGTCTGATCGGGAACCTGATGAGCCCGACCGCTCCGGTCAGCCGTTGATGGCCTTTCGGCCGCTCAGCGAACGTCAGCGCACCATTGCTGAGAGGATCGCCGGCGCTCCGCTCGCGGCGCTGTCCGGTGCTCCAGGAACAGGCAAGACTCACATCATTTCCGCGATCGCTGCGGACGCGGTGGCCCGAGGTGAATCGGTGCTAGTCGTTGCAGGCTCAGCCCACGCAGTGGATGCGCTCCTCGAACACTTCTTCGATACGCCAGGACCTCCGCCGGTGGCTTTCGGCGGGGCACAGTATGCAACCAAGCTCAGCAAGGAGCTCGCTCGGGTCGCTGAACGCATCGCTCGATCAGCCGGTGTCACTTCTGAAGAATCAGCTAGCGCCGCTGCACACGATGAAAAGCGACAGGCGATCCGAAACGCGATTGCTTCGCTCTACGAAGACAATGTTGTCGACCCGACCGCTAGCGCCTACGAGAAGGTCCTCGGAGATTCGCTCGACATAGCTCTCGATGATCTCGTCGCTGGTGAAGGCGAGGCTGCTCGTGTTGCCGGAGAACTACTCACCGACCATTGGATTGAAACCCTCGACAAGCCTCGCAAGAAGGTTCTGAGCAAGATCGGCGAAATAGCTGAGCTTTCGTTGGTTGAGCGACGGCGCGAGTTCGGGTGGTTCATTCCAAAGGTCCTTACCGCGGCGCTCCCACTTTGGGTTGGTTCCATCGACGACGTCGATGATGTACTGCCGCCCTACCTGGCGATGTTCGACCTTGTGATCTTCGACGAGGCTTCACAGATCGATCAGGTGCGCGCGGCCAACGTCCTCGTGCGCGCACGTCGGGCTTTGGTATGCGGCGACCCGGCCCAGATCGGGATCGACCGGGCTCCGACAGATGCACAACTCGCTGAAGCAATGAAAAAACACCGCACGTCGAAGGTGAAGTTCGACGTGCAGAACCAATCGTTGTTCGATGCGGTTGCTGCCAAAGTCCCGGTCGAGGTTCTCGATGAGCACTTTCGTTCGGCGCCGCATCTGATCGAGTTCTCTTCCCGACGCTTCTATGACGGTGGACTATTCACCGCGACTCGAAACCCCGCCAATGAAGCAGCGGACCACATCGACCTGGTGATCGTCGATGGCGAGCGAGCGCCCGACGGCGTGAATCGGGTGGAGGTCGAGGCATGCCTTCGTGTGCTCGAGCGGTATGTCGAAGTGGGCGACCGGAGCATTGGGCTGGTTACGCCATTCCCTGCGCAGGCTGCGTCGCTTAACGCTGCCGTTCAGGAACGGTACTCGCCGAAAGATATCGCGAAGTTCGGAATTCTCGTCGGCGATATCAACCAGTTTCAAGGGCGCGAACGGGACCAGATGATCATCTCGCTTGGTGTTGGTAGTGGCGAGGAAGACTCGGCCTGGACCGTGGTGAACGATCCGCGCTTTTTCAACGTGATGGTGACTCGCTCCCGGTTCCACTCGACCTTGATTACGTCATCCTCGGCTCCACCCGGATTGGCGGGCGAGTACGTTCGCTGGACGGAGCCATTGGTCGATCTCGTCCGCGACGAAGATGTTGCCGATCCATGGACCCGACAGGTGGCCGATGCCTTTCGCTCCTCAGGGATCCCAGTGCGTACCGGCTATCGCGCGGGGCGCCACATCGTCGATCTCGTCATCGGAGGTCGGAAGTCTGCTGTTGCTGTGGATTGTATTCCACACACCGATGGCCCGTCCGCGCACATCGATCGCGCACTCACTCTGCGGCGGACGGGTTGGGTGACCGCCGACGCCTTCCGGTCTGCTTGGGACGGTCGTTTGGATGAGTTGGTCGCAGAACTCTCCGCGCTGACTCAAAGTTCGCCGCTGCGGTACTAGCGACCTATTCTGGATCTGGATGCAACATCGGCTGATAGGGCACGCAAAGACGACAACGCCGGTGAGGACGAGGGCCGGGCGTGAAATCTGAAGATGTCTTGCGGACACTCGCAGCCATGTCAGGTGGCGGACCGGGCGTGAGAACCGATTTGGTGGCCGCAGACACGTTTACCTGGCTCACCGACGCTGCCCTGGGATTCTTCGATCCAGGGGCTTATGGGGATGGCTCCATCGAACCGTGGAAGTCGGCCGATGGACTTTCGTCTATTTCCGCCGCGTTTCAGCGACCGATGCGGCGGCTGCTGTCCAAGGCCGCGCTGCATCCGGGCGAACAGCTGATTCGCCTTGGATGCGTGTGGTTCGCCGGCGTCGTCGATGTCGAAGGCGAAAGTACCCAGTTCTGTTTTCCGGCGATGAGCGTGCCGATGACCAGGGACTTTGTTGCGGCAGACACCACCGCCGAGGCCGCTGTGGGCGTGCTGAGATCACTCACGGGTTCGAGTCAAAGCCGACTGATCAGGGCTGGTGATATTGAAATCACATCGCTCGTTAGAGATGACGACCTAGAGGACGCTCTGCTGGAAGGTGCACCCGTCGACGGCGGAAAGCTGTCCGACGCTTCTGAGGATTTGCTTACATGGTCCAGCGAAGTGGCCAAAGCCGTGGGCATCGAAGTTTCTCACACCTTCCCCGCTCACGCGAGCACGCCGACGGCCGAGCGCAGCAAGCAGGGAATCAGCATGCACCTGGGGTGCGGCCTCTACCTGGATAAGCCAGCCAGCGCCGGAACTCGCAAGTCGAGTCTGCTCAGCCTTTCAATGCTGCAAGGCCTAGAAGACACCGCGTTTGGCAAGGTGTATGGGGAGGGTGAGATCGAGCCTGTTCGCGAACGCGAGGTCATACGTCTTCGTCCGCTGAGCCTTCGGCAGCGAGCGGTCGCTGGTCGGGCGGGCGGAAGTGATGTGGCGGTCATTTCGGGTGCTCCCGGAACGGGCAAATCGCATGTGCTGTCGGTCGTGGCCCGCGATGCCGTCGCCCGAGGCGAATCTGTCTTAGTGGTTGCCGGGTCGCCGCATGCGGTCGACGTTCTAGTCGAACACTTTTCGGCTACTCCTGGTCCAACACCGGTGACCTTTGGCGGGTCCCGGCACGGAAATCGTCTTGCCGCGGAACTGTCTGAACTGATCTCGCGCAACGATGTGCCCGGTCGGTCAACGGCAGCGAGCGACGACCATTCTCGCGGGTTGACGTCGGCGAGCCGATCGCTGCAATTGGAACTGGAGGCACTCGAAGTCGAGCGGGACCCGAGCTATCGCATCGAGGTTGTGGCCGAACTCGACCGTGCTGGCGACCTCGACGAGCTCCGACTCGAAGTGGAACGCGCAGCCAACCCGGGGTTCTTCAAGTTCGGTCACCGGAAACGTCTCGCTCTGTTACGGGGCCGTCTCGGTCCGACCGACGATCCCCACGTCCGGCTCGACGAGCTCACGAGGAAACGTGATGCGCTTCGGTTGATCGCGGCTGGAGGTATGTCGTTGACGCCCCGGTTAGACGACCTGGCGAGCAAAGAAGACCAGGCCGCGAAGTTGCGCGGGCGTCAGTTGACCGATCAATGGATCTCTGGTCTTGGGCGCGACGAGAAACGTACGCTCGCCCAGATCTCGAGCGCGGTCGCGACGAATCGGAGTGCTCGCCGACGAGCGCTCGCAGCTCTCGACCCGGGAGCGCTCACTCGCGCTGCACCACTATGGGTCGGGTCCGTACGTGACGTTGACGAAGTCCTCCCCGAGGTGGCTGGACTCTTCGACATTGCAATCCTCGATGAGGCGGCGCAGATCGATCAGATGAACGCGGCTAACGCTTTGGTGCGGGCGAAACGGACGGTGGTATGCGGCGATCCAAATCAACTTGGTCATACCTCATATGTGAGCAATGAAGTTGTCGAGAGCGCGGCGAAACGTTTCCAGACCGACCCCGCTCTCCTCAATCCACGTAGCGTCTCGACGTTCGATATTGCTGCCGCACAGGTGCCGGTCGAGGTTCTCGATGAGCACTTTCGCTCCGTCCCACACCTGATCGAGTTCTCGTCGCGGCGCTTCTACGGCGGCGAACTGCATGTGGCAACCCGTCATCCAGCAAATGAGGCCGCTGACCATATCCATGTTGCAGTCGTTGACGGTTCTCGAGACACGAACAGAGTCAATCAAGTCGAGGTCGGGGAGTGCCTTCGGTTGGTCGAGCAGTATGCGGCGACTGGTTCGCGCAGCATCGGGCTAATCTCGCCGTTTCGGGCTCAGGCCGATGCGATCGAGCAAGCGATTCTGGAGAAGTACCGACTCGAAGAGATCGACGCGTACGGACTGAGGGTCGGCACTGTTCACAGCTATCAGGGCGACGAGCGCGACGTGTTGGTCGCGTCTCTTGCCGTCGGTGCAGAGGAAGCTGATTCAGCATGGCGCTTTGTGAATCAGCGGAATCTCTTTAACGTCATGGTGACCCGAGCTCGGAAAGAACTTGTCGTCGTCACGTCGAGGTCAGAGCCGCCCGGTCTGGCGGGGGAGTACGTGCAGTGGGCCGAACCACTGAGCGACCTCACCGCGGACGTGGAGATACGAGATCCATGGGTCCGTCGGGTTGCCGATGCGCTGACCGACCAGGGCATTCCTGTTCGCGTCGGCTACCGAGTGGGACGCCACGTCGTCGATGTGGTGGCGGGACGAGGTGCGCACGCGGTGGCGATCGATTGCGGCCCACGGGGCCCAGAGGCGGAGGTGCACATCGACCGGGAACTCTCATTGCGCCGTTTGGGCTGGAGAACTGCCGACGCGTACCAAACGATGTGGAAGAACAACCCCGGTCAATTCGCGATCGAATTGCGTGCTCGTTTTCCCAGACTTCAGGACTAGACCCAAGGTGAGACGACGGTAAATTTGCTCTCTCGACAGTCGGTTCCGAACGAGTTTCTAGGCGGTACATACCTATAGTGTTCTTCGTTCCTTAACACCACCCCCAACGAATTCGAGGACCACAGATGCCCGGAATGCGTCGTTCACGACACCTAGTTGCGCTCGCTGCCCTATTTGCTCTGCTCATCTCGGCTTGCGCATCGTCAGATAGCACGGCGAGTGCTGATGGAGATTCAGGTGCCGAAGCCGAGGCAGCGACAGATGTTGCCTTCGAGGGACCCCTCGTTGTTGGGGCAATCCCTGACCAGGACCCAGAGGTCTTGGCACGAAACTACGAGCTCCTATCGGACTACCTGGCCGAAGAGATCGGTATCGAGGTCGTCTATGAACCCGTGACCGAGTACGAAGCCGCGGTGACCGGCTTCGGTGTCGGTGACCTCGACGTTGTCTGGTTCGGCGGCCTCACCGGCGTACAAGCACGTCTTCGAGTCGACGGGGCTGAAGCGATCGCCCAGCGCGATATCGATCAGGAGTTCACCTCGGTATTCATCGCAACGACCGATTCGGGGATTGAGCCGTTCGACGATGTTGCCGGACTCAGTGCCGTGGCAGGTCATACGTTCACATTTGGTTCGGACTCGAGCACCTCGGGGCGACTGATGCCACAGTCGTTCCTGAACCAAGCCGACGTCGGCCTTGAAGACTTTGACGGAGAGCCCGGATTCAGCGGTTCGCACGATGCAACCATCGCGTTGGTCGAAGCCGGAACCTTTGAGGTTGGCGCGCTCAACTCCCAAGTGTGGGAGGCCCGAGTCGAAGCTGGTGAGGTGGATCTTGATCAGGTGCAGGTCATCTTCGAAACGCCCGCGTACTTCGACTACCACTGGGTGGCGCGCCCCGAGGTCGATTCCGATCTTCGGGCGAGCATCGTCAGTGCATTGATGAATCTCGATCCTGACGTGCCTGAGGAGTTGACTCTTCTTGAGTTCTTCGGTGCTGACACGTTTATTGAGACCGAGAACGGGAACTATTCGAGCATCGAGGCTGTCGGTCGCGATATTGGTCAGATTGACGACTGATCCGGTTCTCTCGCTTGATGGAGTGACGGTCCGCTACGGCGACACCGTCGCCGTCGACGATCTCACGCTGACGATCGGAGCGGGAGAACGGGTTGCTCTTATCGGCCCATCAGGAGCGGGCAAAACAACACTGCTTCGCCTCACTGCCGGGCTCACCAATCCAACATCGGGTTCAATTCGAGTCCTAGGAGTCACAACGAGTGAACTCGCCCGGCGGTCAATGCGCGACGTTCGTTCACGCATTGGCTTTGTAACTCAGGACTATTCGCTGGTCGGGCCGTTGCGGGTGGCGAGCAACGTGGCGGCGGGCCGCCTGGGACAGACGTCCGCGCTGCACGCAGCGAAGGTCGTGTTCCGGCCCGGACCTGTCGCAGAGATATCGGACGTACTGGCGGAACTTGGGATCGACGACAAGATCTGGGATCGGACGGACAGGCTCTCCGGTGGACAGCAGCAGCGGACGGCGATTGCCCGCACCTTGTTCCAGTCGCCCGATCTACTCCTCGCCGATGAACCCGTTGGTGCGCTCGATCCTGCATGGTCGGACTCGGTAATGACGTCGCTCACGAAGACTGTCGAACAGGGAAGTGGTCGCGCCGTGATCGTGAGCGTGCACGATGCTCAACTCGCAGTCGAACACTTCGACCGTGTCATCGCTCTTCGAAACGGGCGAGTCGAGTTCGACCTTGAGGCGTCTCAGGTAACGCAAGGGCTTTTGACCGCGCTCTACGAACTCGACGATCCAACGTGACCACACTCGCGTCGCCGGTCAGGCCGACAGCATCGCAACCGGGACCACCGCCGAAGCCGGTTCGTAAAGACCGCCGTGGATGGGGCATTGGCGTAGCGATCATCCTCGCGCTGTCCGCTCTCAGCGCAGGCCTCGATCCAACCGAACTCGTCAACACTCGCGGGTGGTCTCAGGTGCAGGCCTTCTTCGGTGCGATGTTCCGTCCCGACCTCAGCGGGGACATGGTGCGGCTCACCATTCGAGAATCTGCGGTGACGGTTGGTTTCGCTCTCGTCGGGACCGCTGTGGCGCTCATCATTGGTTCGATCGGCGGAATCCTCCTGACCGAGCGGCTGTGGAGCCCGCTGCACGGAAAGATGCGGATCGGAAGGTATGGGTGGTTTGCCGGGCGTTTGATATTTGCCATCCCGCGTTCGATGCACGAGGTCGTCTTCGGGTTGATCTTGGTCAACATTCTTGGGCTCAACCCGTTGGTGGCCATTCTGGCGATCGGTATCCCCTTCGGGGCCGTGACGGCCAAGGTATTCGCCGAGACTCTCGACGAGGTCCCCATCGAAGCGGAGGTTGCCCTTCGGGCCGCTGGAGCTGGGCGGCTCACAGCGCTGTTGATCGCAACCGTCCCGGGTGCTCTTGGCGACCTCGTCTCGTACGCGTTTTATCGCTTTGAGTGCAGCCTGAGAAGCGCTGCGGTCCTCGGGATTGTCGGTGCAGGAGGCTTGGGCTTTCAACTCGCCCTATCGTTTCAGTCGCTGCGCTATGAACAGATGTGGACGATTCTGTGGGCGCTGGTGATTCTCAGCGGTATCGCCGACCGCTGGTCATCTGCGGTGAGGCGCAGCGAGCGGTCGCTGACGAACGAACAGCGAAGTCGCTTCATGCAAGCCAGCTTGGCGTTGTGCACGATCGGCGTTCTTTTCTCGATATGGCGCCTGGAGATCGACGTGACCACACTGTGGGCGCCTCGTGCTCGGATGCTCGCTGTCCAACTGGTGGAGGATTCGTGGCCGCCGCAGATCGGAGCTGGCGGTGCCGTCGAGCTGTTCACCGATTCGCTCGACACCATTGCGCTGGCGGTTCTGTCGATAGCGCTGGCAGTCGTTGCTGCGGCCCCCCTTGCGGTGCTTGCACGGAGGCCTCCGCCCGACGCAGTCCATCAGCTCGGGCGCAAGGCGGTTTCACTGCTGACCCGATTCGTCATGTTGATCAGCCGCGCGGTCCCGCCACCGGTCTGGGCGTTCATTGTGGTATTCGTCCTGTTCCCGGGGCTGTGGCCAGGCGCGGTGGCATTGGGCATCTACAACGCGGGCATCCTCGGCCGGCTGCAAGCCGAAGTGATTGAGAACAGCGATGACCGGCCAGCGCGGGTCCTCGCTGCCTCGGGTGCCACCGGCGTCAGCACGCTACTCGTTTCGACCATGCCGACGGTCGCTAGTCGCTTCGTTGGTTTGAGTCTCTACCGTTGGGAAGTGGCCATTCGCGAGACGGTCATCGTCGGGGTCGTCGGTGCGGCGGGCCTTGGTCGCCGGCTCGACGAACAGACCTCGTCTTTCAACTTCGATGGCGTTCTCGCAACCATTCTCGCGTTGTTTGCCGTCACCATTGCCGTCGATGTCGTTTCGGGCTTGATGCGACGCAGCTTGAGATAACCGTGAACTAGGTCTGGTCGCTACGGGCGAACCCCGACCATGAGGTAGCCATCGACGGTGACGAGGTTGTCCGACGTTGGCCGGTCGGGGAGGGCGTATCTGAACTGGTCGTTGCGGACCTCACCAATCCACTGGCTGTGCTGGTACTCGTGGTTGATGATAGCGATCATCATGTTTTCAGCAATCCGACGAAGCTGTTCAGGTGCACCAACGTCGCCGCTGTCGATGCGGTTTACCCAAAAGCGCACGCGTTCGGCGACCGCGTCGCGATACGACACGATTCGCTCGACCGGGGGTAGGTCACCTCGTTGGGTTTCCTCGGTCGCTCCATCCATTACTCCGTCGAGTGAGGGGTCGGGGGAAGGCTCGGCGGCGGTTAGGTTGCGCACCATGAAGTGGGCGACGGCAGCCTGGTGACCAAGATGCCAGCCAATTGCGCTCGATTTCGGAACCGGACGCCAGTGGATCTCATCATCTGACATATCCACGACGAGAGAATGGGTATAGGCAAGGGCTGTCGAGTATTCGTCGAGCAGTTCCGCGATGGCAGGTGTGTTCACCACTCGACCATACCCGTTCAGACGATCGCGGCCGCGTCCGATGACGTGTCGAGCGGGTGAGCTTCGTCGTCCTCCTGCGTCTCGGCGATGATGTTTCCGTAGAGGTACGCGGTCGTTGTGACGAGATACGGAACGATCAGCGCTCCACTTGCTGCGGTGATCGCCGAGTACACCCCGAGCGGTAAGCCATTCGCCACGATGAGAAACAACAGTCCGCTGACAGCGCCGGTAAGGGCGAGCAGGGCCTGAATCGACAGCACGGCGAGCGCGGTGTGCCACCAGCGGCGGCGGCCGTGTATCAGTTCGCTGCTGCGCTTGAGCGAGCCGATTGCCGTCTCGCCTTCGAGCACGATGGTTGCCACCGCGACCTGATAGCGAATGTACTGACGGATGGCCCACGGGATGCCGACGATGCTGAGCGCCAGACCAACGATGATCACGGTCGCCCGAATGGCTGCACCCCAGATGACCTTGATGTTCTCGGCCACGTAGCGGTAGCCATCGAGGGCGGTGAGATCGTTTCCGGACTCGTCGTCTTGGAGGCTGGACAGAATCTGCATGACAGCGCCAGCAACAATCGTCACGAAAAAGACCGACAAAATGCCGCTGACGGCCGCGGTGATGATGGTGCCCCCGAAACCAAGATCGGTGGTGACTTCACTAACCAGTGTGGTCACGATCGTCGATACGGCGACCAACGGAATGTACATCAGCCCTACGGCTGCGAGCGTGCGCTTGTGTTGGTAGTAGAGGCGAGCGGCCGACATGACGATCTCGCCGAGCCGTCGACGCTTCACGATTGGGAAAGGATCGACGAAGTTCCATTCGGTGCGGGTGGCGAGAAACCAAACCACGAGCCCGATCAAACCGACCACGATCGCCGTGAGCGCCGGATTCTGGATGGCGTTCAGATATTGACCGGAACCAAAGGCGACCGCTTCACAGAATCCGTTGACGAATGGGGTGGTCGTCTCGGCACCATCGGGGATACTCACGCTCGATGTTCGCAGCGTGTCGTGCCAGTCGACCGGGTTGTCCCACCGTGGCTTGGTGATCGGTCCGGTGGCTCCGCTGAACGGACCAAACCGCTGCTCACCCCACAGACCCTCGAACATCAGCCATGCGAGCGGACTCGACGGGTCGTCCACACGATCGGGGAGGAGTACGACGGTCGGGTCGAGACGATCGGTCGCCTCGACCGTGGCATCGCATCCGAATCCTTGGCTTCCGCTGCGGCCCAGGAACAACGCTGGCTCAAAATAACTGGCGTGTGAGCCTGTCGCTGGATAGACGACAACCCGATCATCCTCTCGCTCGAGCTTGTCCCCATCCCACAGCGCGATTTCTCCCCCGAAGTGTTGCGAGTATCCAACGCTGACCGGCGTTGTTTCGAGGGCTTCCTCTACGGTGCCGACATCGAACAGCAGCTGGATGCCCTCCCAGTCGCCCTCGTGGAGGTTGTTATAGCGGTTGTAGTAATAGAAGAACCAGTATTGGACGGCGAGCTGGTCGGGGGCATCTGCCTGGGTTGCGACGTGAGCGTAGACCGTTGTGTCCCGCCCTTCGTTGTAGCGATCGAAGTCCTGTTCGTACAGACAACCCGGCTCGAACGCATCACCGGGGAAGTCGACGAAGAAAGCGCCACCGGTGTTGAACAGGTCCTGCGCCGTCGGGCCGTTGAGGACGACGGGGTTGTCCGGGCCGACCTGTCTAAGCAGCATGTGCGGGTTGTCGAGCACGATGTCGATCGCCGCGGGAGTGAACTCCTCACCGTCGGTGTCACATGGCGAATCCTGCGGACGCACCGCAATGATCGGGGCGAATCGGTCGACGAGCAACTGAGCCTCTGGGGTCACCGACGTCTGGTCGTTGACCGGATCACCCTCCTGAGCCTCGATCGGAGAGATCGATGCCAACAACACCACCATCCAGGTAGCCGCCATCCACGCAACAACCCGTACGAACCTTGCATGCGTTGCCCGATCGATGGTCGCTGGCACATCGCTAGTTGACATATCGCTAGTTGACATGGTCACCCGACGCGTCGTCGCTGCTCTCGTCATACCAAGCTTGTGACGTGTGCGGGGCCATCATCGAACGATCACCCAAACGCGCCTTGGTCGACGAGACGTCGTGGAACCTTTCGTTTGTCGCAAGGCGCATGTGGTCAGGCGCGCTGGATCCGGACCGGTCGGCCACGATGACCTCCGGGAGGTTCGAGACCAGCGAATCGCGTTCGGCTGCCGACCGGTAGTACGACACGTCATTGACTTGAGCCCATTTGTCGGCACCCATGATGACGGCGTCGTAGCCGCGCGCAATGTCTGCGATCAGCTGGTGTGTGGTGGTGTGCACTGTTAGCCACGGCGTGGCCTCGAGGTCGCGTTCGATGATCGCCAGGCGTTCAGCCAGGGGTGGGCCCGGTGGTGAGGGTTTATCGAGCGCGACGACGGAGACGACGAGGTGGACTGCATCGAGCGAGTGGTCTCGGCGCGCCTGCTCGGCAATGGCGAGATGGGCGACGGTCAAGGGGTTAAACGATCCTGGGAAAACTGCCGTGCGAGAAGGCATCGACTCCATGGAGAACATGTTGGCGCGTCGAGCGTCAGAACTTCGGATCGCGCAAAAAAAGGTTGCGCTGGGCCGTTTGTACTTCCTCACTCAAGAACTGGACATTCTGTCCGATACACGGTTGCCAGCGAGTTGGAAGGCCATGGAAACGTGAAAAAATCTGTCGAAATTGATCGGCGGTCCGGTGGGACAAACCGATTGATACTTCTGCTACTGATCAGCCTCATCGCTACCGCATGCGGAGCGGTTGAAGATCTAGCAGACGCTGCGCTGGAACAAAGCAGTGCAGATGACCCGACCGAAGCGGTCGCGTTTTCTGACGACACCGTCGTCGGTGCGGAAGAGGCCACCGAGTCCGTCGCTGATGCTGAGTCAGTCGATCCCGAGTTTGACGACGAGTTGGAGGCTCCGGCAGCGGTCGAAATTGCGGGTCCTGATGTTGCCGCCGCCGGACCATCTTCCACCGCTCCAGCCACGGCACCGGAACCATCCACCAGTCCGACCGAAACCGTTACACCTACGACCGCGGCTCCGACGACCGATGCCCCCACCACCGTCGCGCCAACTACAGCAGCCCCAGTTACTGCGGCTCCACCCATCACCCCACCATCGGGTCCACCGAGCTGGCCCGATGTCGAAACGCCGAACATCACCGGTCCCGAGTACGTCCTGCAGCTCGGCCGATGGGGAATTCCGAACAACGGCACCGCGCCGATCGGGACTCGCGCAAACTTTCAAGCAGCGCTCGACTGGGCCCACGACGAAGGGTACGGAACGGTCAAGGTTCCCGCAGGGACCTACCTCATTGGCGAGGTCGGAAACGACATCTACTTCGACGGCATTCACCTGCATGACAACATGGCCCTCGTTCTCGACGACCGGGCCGAGATCGTCATGGCGACGAACGACAAGTGGAACTACTGCGCGGTGACCATCGGCAACGCATCGAACGCTGCAGTCATTGGCGGAACGATCACCGGCGATCGCTTCTCACACATCTACACCCCTCGTAACGATGGTGCCACCGCCCATGACGAGGGCCACCTCATCTGTGTCCAATCGGGAGCCAGCAACGTTCTCATCGATGGCGTTCACCTGCGGCACGCGAACGGCGATGGCATCTTGCTCGTAGGAAACAACTCTCAAGGCGAGGTGCATGACATCACCATCCGTAACAGCGAGATGGATACGAACCGCCGCCAGGGAATTTCGATCGTCGGCGCTCAGCAGGTGTTGATCGAGAACAACGAGATTCACCATACGAACGGCACGTCGCCGCAGTTCGGTATCGACATCGAGAGCCTCTCGTTCGACAGCCGAGACATCATCATTCGTGGCAACCACTTTCACAGCAACCGTGGCGGCGACATCGTCAACACCGACGGCAAGAATGTGCTTGTCGAGGACAACCTCCTGCGCCAGGGTGGCGACAATCGCTACATCGACGGACCACTCGTGTCATGGCCACGCGGTGACTGGACTGTTCGTAACAACACGATCAACATGCTGAACGGTTCGGTCAACGGCAAATCCGGCTTCATTGGCTATGCGAGCTCGAGCGGGACGGACTTCGAAGCCGAGACCAGCTATTTCATTGGAAACACCTGCAACGGTTGTGGCATGTACGTCTACAACAGCGCGAACATCGAAGTGCGTGACAACACCTTTATCGAGGGGTACATCGTGATGCAGAACTGGAACAACGCGGTCATCGTCAACAACGACGTGACCTACGAGAACAGTCGATGTTGGGCATACCGGTTCCGTCAGGTCACCGGACAAGCGAGCGGCAACACCTACAACGGAGAGCCATTCGAGATCCCATTGTCGGACACGCCGTGGGATGGCTGCTGGGTCAACTAGCAGCCTGGCGGGAAGCCCCCGGAGCATTCGCTTCGCTCGAAGTTGCCGTAGAGCAGGTTCCGGGGGCATACTCACGGGCGTGAATTCTCTTCGAATCCTTGTAGTAGTTATCCCCTAGTACACGACCAAACGTCGTGTGCTTCGCCTTCCCAGCCGGGAAGGCTTCTTGGTTTTTCAGACGATTTCACGCCAGCACCCCACACCAGCGAGGGGCAAAGGAGCACGATCATGCAGATGGATGGAGGGCAAGCCCTCCTCAAGGCCCTCGAGTTCGAAGGGGTCGACGTCGTATTCGGTTACCCCGGTGGCGCAATTCTTCCCGTGTATGACTCGGTGATCGAGGCTGGCCTTCGTCACGTGCTCGTACGCCACGAGCAGGGTGCTGGTCATATGGCTTCGGGCTACGCCCACGCAACCGGACGCCCCGGCGTTGTCATCGTGACGAGTGGACCGGCCGCGACCAACATCGTGACGCCGCTCGCGGACGCCTATCTCGACTCGGTCCCGATCGTCGCGATCACCGGGCAGGTGCCGTATGGCCTCATCGGAACCGATGCCTTCCAGGAGACCGATACGACTGGCATCACCATGTCGATCACCAAGCACAACTACCTGGTGAGTAACCCGGATGACATTCCTCAGATCGTGCATGAGGCTTTCCACATTGCGACCCACGGTCGTCCAGGGCCGGTTCTGATCGATCTTCCGAAGAACATCACCGACGCCATGAACCCGGACTCCGCAATGACCTGGAAGGACCCAGTGCCCGTCGACCTTCCTGGGTTTCAGCCGGTGCTCGATGGCCTGCCCGAAGACATCGCCGCTGCGGTTGACTTGATGCTCGCAGCCGAACGCCCGGTCATCTACGCCGGGGGCGGCATCCTCAAGTCCCGTGCGGCGCAAGAGCTTCGCCTCCTGGCAGAGAAGCTCAACCTCCCCGTCGTGACAACACTTATGGCCCGCGGCGCATTGCCCGATAGCCACGAACTCAACCTCGGCATGCCGGGCATGCATGGCAATTACACCGCCGTAATGGCGATGCAGGAATCCGACCTGCTTATCGCTCTCGGTAGTCGGTTCGACGACCGTGTCACTGGCCGTGTCGATAGTTTCGCGCCCGGCGCCAAGATCATCCATGTCGATATCGATGCGGCCGAGCTTGGCAAGATTCGTATGCCCGACGTCGCGATTCGCGGCGATGCCAAGCGCGTTATCACCGCCATGCTCGAAGAGATTGGCTCCCGTGAAGCGGCCGACCATGGCGCTTGGCGCTCAACACTGAGTGGCTGGCAGGAGAACTACCCCCTCGCATACGAGCCTGCCGAGCCCGGCGGCAAACTTAAGCCGCAGATGGTGATCGAGAAACTTCGCGATCTATCACCCGACGACACGATCGTGGTCTCCGGTGTGGGACAACATCAGATGTGGGCAAGCCAGTACTGGAAGTTCGACCATCCCTATACCTGGCTCAACTCCGGTGGCCTCGGCACGATGGGTTATTCAATCCCTGCTGCGATCGGCGCCAAGGCCGGTAAGCCCGAACGCACCGTTTGGTCCATCGATGGCGATGGCAACTTCCAGATGACTTCCCAGGAGCTCATCACCGCAGCGGTTGAGGGCATCCCGATCAAGGTTGCGCTCATCAACAACAGCTTCCTCGGCATGGTTCGTCAATGGCAGGAGATGTTCTACGAAAACCGTTACTCCGAGGTTGATCTCGGGAAACCAGCCGCCGGCGGAAACAGTCCTGTTCCCGACTATGTGAAGCTGTCAGAGGCCATGGGGTGTGTTGCATTCCGTGTCGAGGATCCCGATGAAGTCGAAGCTGCGATCGAACGGGCGAACGCCATCAACGATCGTCCAGTAGTCGTCGAATTCGTGACCGAGGCCGAAGAAAACGTCTACCCGATGGTGCCTGGAGGCAAGTCGAACTCTGACGTCGTCGTGCCGCCTTTCCAACAGCAGGACGCCGACAAGCGTGGAGGTGCATGATGAAGCGCTCGCAGATCGAAGAGACCCACACGCTGGCGGTCGTAGTCGAGAATAAGGCTGGCGTACTCGCTCGGGTCGCTGGGTTGTTTGCTCGCCGCGGCTTCAACATCGAGTCGCTCGCTGTGGCTCCCGTCGACGAACGGTTTAGCCGAATCACCATTGTGGTGGACGCGGTTTCCGCTCCGCTCGACCAGATCAAGAAGCAGTTGGACAAACTGATCGATGTGGTCAGCATCACCGAGTTGGATGCCGAGTCTTCGGCCCTTCGTGAGATGGTGCTCGTCCGGCTCGATGTCCCCGACGAGGCCAAGGTGGCTGATGTACATCAGCTGGTCGACGGCTTCAGCGGTTCGGTTATCCGAGTACGCGGCACCCAGATGATGGTTTCGCTATCGAGCCGCCCAAGCGACCTCGATGATCTACTCGAACAACTCGAACCATTCGGCATCGAAGAGCTTCAACGGACCGGTGCGATTGCAATTCCAGGCATCGAGTAGCCTTCAACACGGTTCCGGTCGGTTCGCCGGGACCATCCAGATTCTCCTAACAGTTCTCAAACAACCCAGAAAGACACTCCAGTGGCAAATATCTATTACGAGAAGGACGCCGATCGTTCCCTTATCGCCGGTAAGACCGTGGCGATTCTTGGATACGGCTCGCAGGGCCACGCCCACGCGCTGAACCTCAAAGAGTCGGGAATCGACGTGATCGTTGGTCTTCGGGACGGTTCTTCGTCAAAGGCCAAGGCGCAAGAAGCCGGCCTGACCGTCAAGTCGATCGCTGATGCGAGCGCTGAGGCCGATGTCATCATGATGCTGCTGCCCGATACCGAGCAGGCCGCAATCTATGAAGAGCACATTGCACCGAACCTGTCTGCTGGCAACGCCCTTGCGTTCGCCCACGGGTTCAACATCCGCTTTGATCTCATCACCCCACCCGACGACGTTGACGTCATCATGATCGCACCGAAGGGCCCTGGTCACCTCGTGCGTCGCACCTATGTCGAGGGTGGCGGCGTCCCCGCAATCATCGCTGTCGAAAACGACGCGAGCGGGAATGCTATGGGTCTCGCACTGGCGTACGCCGATGCGATCGGTGGCGCTCGTGCGGGCGTGATTGAGACCACGTTCACCGAAGAGACCGAAACCGATCTCTTTGGTGAGCAGGTCGTCCTGTGCGGCGGAACGAGCGAACTTGTGCGTTCCGGCTTCCAGACGCTCGTCGACGCTGGCTATCAGCCGGAGATTGCGTACTTCGAATGCCTCCACGAGCTCAAGCTCATCGTCGACCTCATGTACGAGCAGGGCATTTCTGGCATGCGTTACAGCATCTCTGACACTGCCGAGTACGGCGACATGAGCCGTGGTCCACGCATTGTCAATGACGACACCCGCGCAGAGATGAAGAAGATTCTCGGTGAGATCCAGGACGGCACCTTTGCCAAGGAATGGGTTGCTGAGGCAAAGAGCGGGCGTGAGAACTTCCTCGCAATGGAAGACGCCGGCAAGGATCACCTCATCGAGAAGGTCGGCGGCGAACTTCGATCGATGATGCCGTGGATCTCCGCCGGAAAGCAGTCTGTCCAGGACGCTGCTGGCGGCCAGGGTTAATCACCCCGTTTCCGAAAACTTGTAGGTCCGAGCGCGCGAGGCGTGCTCGGACCTAGGAATTTTTGAGAGAATGAGGAACTAGTAGGAGCCCTTTTGGAGCAGGACCGCTGGGACGGTTCGAAGGATGATCGTGAGGTCGGTGACCAAGGTCCAGTTGTCGACGTAGTAGAGGTCGAGCTGGCCATAGTCATCGCCATCGCCGTCACCGTCGAGACGGCCGCCGACCTGCCACATTCCGGTGATTCCAGGCTGGACGCGGAGTCGGTTTCGCAGGACCGGCTGCCACTGATCGACCTCGTTCGGAAGCGCTGGACGTGGACCAACGATGCTCATCTCGCCCCGGAGGACGTTGATGAACTGTGGAAGTTCGTCGATGGAAGTCTTTCGAAGGATCTTGCCGATCTTGGTGATCCGAGGATCTTCCTTGATCTTGAAGATCGGACCCTTGGCTTCGTTGAGATGGATGATGTTGTCGAGCTGTTCCTCAGCATCGATCACCATCGTACGAAGCTTGTAGACCTCGAACTCTTCGCCGTCTCGGCCGACGCGGATCTGCTTGAAGAAGACCGGTCCAGGGCTGGTGGCTTTGATGCCGATCATTGCACCGAGGAGAATCGGCAGGGTTGCCAGGAACAGAAACGCTCCGACCGTGTAGTCAAAGAACTGCTTGGCAAGAGCCCGCCAACCGTGGCGTGCAACGGGTTCGATGTACACCATTGGGAAGCGTCCCAGTGGTCGAATCGTCAAGCGGTCCGACGCAATGTCGCACAGCGTGGAGGAAAGCTCGACGTGGATCTCGTTTTCGGTCAGCGTGCGGATGAGCTGGTTGCTCGTGCCTACATCGATGCCTGTCGCAGCGATGATCACGCCTCCGGCATTGGCAGCCTTGATCGCTGCGAGAGCAGCTGGAGCATCCGAGAGGTCGGCCAGCCCACCTGCGAGCTGGTCTTCGAGGTAGCCGAGCACGCGGTAGCCGTGCGATCCGTCGCGGTCGAGCATGTCTCGAACAAAGGCTCCCTCAGCGTTCTTGCCAATGATGAGCACGTTGCGAAGGTTCTCGCCGTTTGAGCGGGCCTTCTTGAAAAGATAGCGGGCGACACTTCGCTCGATTCCGACGAGGCTGAGCATCAAGACATAGGCGAGAGCGACGAGAGCGCGGTCGAGCGAAACGTTGCTGAAGATGGAGATAGCAAACAACACCAGAAAGCCATATGAGATAGCCTTCACGACGCGTTCGGCCTCATCCGCGCTGCGGGAAATGTGGCGCGAGCGGTAGAGGAATTGGCGAGTAAAGGTGATTGGCCAGATCGGAAGGGTCAACAGAAAGAACCAAAACAGGGACTGCACCGCGGCTGCGGGGCGGAACGATTCGTGGATCACCGTTGCGATCACCAATGACAGCGCGACCGCGTTGAGGTCGGCAATAAAGACCGCGGCCTTTCGTGCATTGAAGGAAGACTTTTTGTTGGAGGAGTCGTCAAAGACGGTCGACGTCGGGTGAAGGACGACAGGAGCGTCCGCTTCGGCGCTTTTCTCCGTGAGGTTATGGGTCGTGGACATGACTCTCGTTGGTTCGTTCGTGTGCTGCTCCACAAAGGATAGGTGCACAGCCACAGCCCAGACAGGGGCCATGAGGCCTGTAGCTACCCATGTATTCCGGTGTGTCCAGCACTAACAATTTTTAGGCCTTTAGTCGCTTGTGGGAACCCAGACCAGTACGAAGTCATCGATCGAGATGTCGGTCTTCTCGAGTGGTACCTCGATCGTCTCGACCTCTTTGGCCTTGTCGTCCCATTCTGTCTGAATGTCCCACAGGCTGTCCGTGAGCTCCGCCTCCAGCTCTTCTAGTTTGTCAGCATTCTCGTCCAAACGGTTCTCGGCCGTTTTGAGGCGCTCTTCGGCGTTACCTTTGGTGCGTCGCTTGGAGCTCGCACCGGTGAGGATGCTGCGAGTCGAGCGGCGTCCGCCGAACACGCTGCCGAGGACTGATCCGGCGAGGTCCATCATCTGTTCCTTGCCTCGAGCATCGACGTCGTGTTCGAGCTCTCGGATACGGTCTTCACCCTTTTCGATCGCTGCACGCACACGATCCATCTTGGTCTCGAGCGACTTCCGCAACTTCGCGACGTCCTCATCTGCTCGATTGCCAGCCTCGGCGTTGCACCGCTGCGCAAAGTCTTCAGCCGACTCGCCGACCCGAGAGGTGAGACCGAGTTCGCTGTTGGTCAGGAGGTTCAGAGTCTCGTGGCGATACAGCTTGTCCTTGAGCTGCGATTGCGCCTTCGTAAAGAGCGTGGCGTTGGTGATCTTCGCCGATGGCAGCGCGTAGACCTGACCCTCACCGAAGGCCTCCTTGCGTAGGTCGCGGTCGTCGAAGTCGACTTCGACCGCATCGTCGACGTCGATCTCGTCGTCGACAGGGAAGATGATTGCCTCGTACTCGACCTCGTGACGAAGGTCGGCCTTGGTGTCGTCGAACAACATGTTGACTCGGGCCGCGACGCCTGCCACCAGGCGCTTGCCCTCAGGATCGCCCCCAACCTCGGACAACCACGGCGATGCCGGATCGACATAACGGACCTGCACTTTGTCAGTCACGTCGGGAGCAAAGTCGCTCTCGTCATCTTTGAGCTCGCGCGCAGGCGGGGCGGCTGGGCTCGCAGCCTCGGGCGTAGCCCCATCGGACACAGCCGCAGCCGATCCGCCAGAACTGAGAGCTGCCTTTCGTTCGGTCATCAGCTCACCGATCTGGGTTCGTGTGAGTGGCCCAGGCAGATAGCTCATCGCCCAGCGGGTCCCGAACATTCGTGGTTCGGTCGCTCGGGTTTGGTGGAGCAGAAACTGGCGCTTGTCGAGCGACGAGATGATGTTCGACAATGCTGTCTTGTTCTCGCCGCCACTCGATGCGGTGATGCCTTCGAGAAGACGGTCCTTGTCCCGTTCGGTCTGGAGGCGGCCGACCATCCAGGTGCCGGCGTTTGACAGCGCTTTGTAGTCGACGTCGACCGGGTTCTGGGTCGCGAGCACGAGTCCTACGCCGAACGCACGAGCCTGTTTGAGGATCGTAAGGATTGGCTTCTTCGAAGGAGGCTGAGCGGTTGGAGGCACGTAACCAAAGACTTCGTCCATGTAGACCAGTGCCCGGAGCTCGGGGGTGCCCGACTGCTTGCGCATCCAGGTCACGACCTTTGACAGGATTAGCGTGACGACAAACTGGCGCTCCTGATCGGAGAGATGTGCGATCGAGATGATCGATGCCTTGGGGCCGTCCGACAGCATGTTGTCGATGTCTAGCGGCTCGCCCTGCATCCACGAGGCAAAGGACGGAGAGGCCAGCAACCCGTTCAGTTTCATAACGAGTGCGGTCCGGTCCTTGGCGGGGTAGAAGCTGTCGAGGTCGAGCACGCCGAGCTTGCGGATCGGTGGGTTCTGAATCTGCCCGAGGAGCGTGGACAGATCGAGGTCGTTGCCTTCTGACCAGGCGCGGTGCACCAGGTTCGACAACAGAATGTGCTCCCGACCCGTCAGCGGATCGGAATCGATGTCGACGAGCGCTAACAGAGATGAGACAAGACCCTCGACCTCGTCGGCGAGCGCTTCGGAATCGGCGCCTTCAGGAGCCGAAAGATCGCCAATGATGTCGAGCCCGACACCCGAGTTTGAACCGGGGGTGTAGATCGTGAACTCGGCGGTATCGCGGAGTCTCGCAATGCGCTCAGGGGTGATGTCCCAGTCGGCGAGACCTGCCTTCCACATCGACGCGGTGTTAGCGGCGTGTTCGTCGACAGAGATGCCGTCACGCTCGGCATCGGCGGGGTTGACCCACGGAGCGAATTCGCCCGGCGAGAGATCTGGGAAAGTGAGCAACAGGTTGCCCATGTCGCCCTTTGGGTCGATGATGATCGTGGGAATGCCCGACAGGAGCGCTTCCTCCAACATGATCACCGAGAGCCCGGTCTTGCCCGAGCCGGTCATGCCCACGATTACGCCGTGCGTCGTCAGATCGCTGGCTTCGAGATGAACCGCATCATCGGTCCGTTCGCCATTGGATGTGTCGAGTACCCCGCCGAGATACAGGTGCCCCTGTGGAACGTCAGTCATGCGCCGATGCTAGTTGGTGAGAGCGGCGACGGCCGCAAGCGGGCCGACTTCGCGGCTGTGATCAACGAACCGGCAGCTCGTGAGTCGATTTGAGCTCGCCGAGACTGACGTTGGTTTCGATTCTGCTGACGTTGTCGTCTGCCTCGAGATCTGCAAGGACACCGTTTGAGTAGTCGTCGAGATCGCCGACAACCGTGATGACGAGGAGGTCGTGCTGGCCAGCTAGATAGTGCAGGAGCTGTACCTCCTCGCGGATCGACAGAGCGTCGACCAGACCTTGGATATACGCGGTACCGTCTCGGACGAAGCGGACCGTGGTGACGATCGTGACCGGCAACCCGAGGTTTTTCTGGTCGAGCTTGGCAAACACTCCGGTGATGAATCCGTCGGCCTTGAGTCGTCCGATGCGGCGCTGGACCGCTGACGACGAGAGTCCCACGATCTCGCCGAGATCAAAGAGGGAACGGTCGGCATCGCGCTGAAGTTCTCTCAGTAGGGAACGATCGATCTCGTCTACCATTTTCGTCCTCACATCCTTCGCAGAATCGCCTGCCAAGACGCAATAATATTGCGTTTCCTTGCAACAATCACAATACAGATGCAGCAGGCGAACGTAGCCTTTACCGGATGGTCTTTCTCACGAATGCTCTCGATGTCGCCGTCGGCATCGCCACTGTCCTCGGCGTTGGAATGCTCGTGCCACAGGCACTCGCCATGGCGCGCACCCGGGACCTCAGCGGCATCTCTCCATCGTGGATCGGTGGTGGCATAGCAATAAACGCTGGCTGGGTGCTCTACGCGTTATCGGTCGGGCTTTGGGGATTGTTGCCTGTCTCGCTCGGGGCGTTGGCTGTCTACGCCGTCATGACCGCAATGGTGGCGAAGGGCTCAGCGGAGATGCTCCGTAGAGCATTGATCTCAGCGGTTGCGATTGCGGCGCTTTTCGCCCTCGCTGCCGCAATCGGGGGCGTGGAGGTGCTCGGCCTCGTCATCGCTCTTACGTACGCCGCACAGTTTTCCCCGGCGGCATGGTCGGTCCTGGTTGCCGAAGAACTCTCGGGAGTATCGCGGCCCACCTGGATCATGGGCTTTGGCGAGGCGGTCATTTGGGCGACCTACGGCGCATACCTCGGCGACCGGGCTCTGCTGTTCGGGGGTGCGGGCGCGGCGCTAATGTCCGCGATCGTGCTCGTCGGTCTCACGGCCAGGCCCGCATCACGAGATCGCCGACAGCGAGTGCCAGTCAACGCACGATGATGTCGGACATCGTGAGTGGAAGCTCTCGACCCGGCCTTGCGAATTAAGATATTCACATCTCCGTATTTGCATGCCCAACGTCAACTTGGGACCCTCGGACGGTAGTACCAAGGGAGTGCAATGACTGACAACGCTGGCAACACAAACAACGAAGACCTCGAGTGGCACAAGATCCTCGAACCGGGCGAACTGGATGAGGGCCGGGTAAAGACGGTCGGTGTCGGAACCAAGACGTTTGCGGTCAGCCACTACGACGGACAGTTCGGCTGCATCGACAACGCCTGTCCCCACCAAGGAGGACCGCTCGGCGAAGGGTCCATCGAAAAAGGCTGGCTCCGATGCCCCTGGCACGGCTATGACTACTCGCCGCTCACCGGTCAACCACCGGAAGGATTCAGCGACGCTCCGGACTGTTTCCAAACCGAGGTACGTGACGACGGTGTATGGGTGGCGCTTCCTGGCGAACCACCCGAGGAGCGCACTGTCTCCGACGTGATGGTCGACACCATGATCAACTGGGGACTCACCCACGTCTTTGGCATGGTCGGCCACTCCAATCTGGGCTTGGCCGACGCTATGCGAAAGGCCGAAGCCCGCGGCGACCTCACCTACATCGCTGTCCGCCACGAAGGAGCCGCAGCGTTCGCGGCCACCGCATTCGGCAAACTCACCGGCGGGGTGTCCGCATGCTTCGGTATCGCTGGCCCCGGCTCTACGAACCTGTTGACCGGCCTCTACGACGCAAAGGAAGACCGCGCACCAGTGCTCGCGTTGAGCGGCCAGGTCCCCTCGAATGTCAAAGGACGAGGCGCGTTCCAAGACACCGACCTCGAAGGGGCGTTTGCCGATGTCGCCAGGTTCAGCGAGACCGTCAACGCCGACTCTTCGCACGCAGAGATCGCGACGCTGGCGATGAAGACCGCCATCATCGAGCGCGACGTGTCACACCTGATCTTCCCCGACGAAGTTCAGCACCTTCCCGTCGCCGACGACACTCCCGCTCAAGTTCCCGACGGCCGAACAGGGTCACCGGAGATCGCACCGCCGGCCGATGCGCTCCAAGCCGCCATCGATGTCGTCGCGACCTCGACCCGACCGATAATCGTTGTCGGCAATGGTGCTCGCCATCAGATGGACGACGTCATTGCCTTCGCCAGTCGAATAGGTGCACCGGTTGTCACCACCTTCAAGGGCAAAGGGCTGATCGGCGACGACCACGAACTCGGATGTGGTGTTTTGGGGCGCTCGGGCACACCGGTCGCTAGCTGGTTCATGAACGAAAGCGATGCCGTCGTGGTCTTCGGCGCAAGCTTTTCGAACCACACCGGCATCGCCGATTACAAACCCACCGTTCAGGTCGACACCGACCCAATGGCCCTTGGCCGATTCCACGCGGTCGACGTACCGGTGCAAGGCCATGTCGGAGTCACCGCACGAGCGATGCTCGCCGGCCTACCAGACGACACGAAGTGCCAGGACCTGCGCGCTGAACTCGAAGAGCGTTGGTCGATCTGGCGGGCCGAAAAGGCTCGGCGTGTCCACGACGACAGCGGCCACGGCATCGGCTCGGCGGCGGTCATGGCGGCACTCCAAGCCAAGGCCGATCCCGATGCCGTGATTTCGGTCGACGTTGGAAACAACACCTACGCCTTCGGCCGTTACTTCGAGGCCTCCGGAGGCCAAGACGTGTTGATGTCTGGTTACCTTGGCTCGATCGGCTTCGCACTTCCGGGCGCCATGGGCGCATGGGCCGCCGTGGGCGACGATCGCCAAGTCATCAGTATCAGCGGCGATGGTGGTCTTGGCCAGTATGCGATGGAGTTGACGACACTCGCCAAATACGACATGAATATCACCCACGTGCTGCTGAACAATCACGAGCTAGGCAAGATCTCCAAGGAACAGCGGGCCGCCGAATGGGAGGTCTGGCAAACGACCTTGGTGAACCCGGATTTTGCGAAGATGGCCGAGCTATGCGGAATCAAAGGCATTCACGTTAGCGAACTGGACCAACTGGAATCGGCGATGGCCGAAGCCCTTGCTCACGAGGGTCCTGCTCTCATCGATATCCAGACCGACGCCCAACTCGTTTAGCTAACGACGAAATAGTCGCGTCGGGATCAGTGCACGTGCTGCGCGTGTGCGCTATCTGCTTGAGATAGTCGCTGGGACTCGACGAGTCGGGAGGGGAACGAGGCGTCCCGATACCGGATCAATACGGTTCGTTTCTCGAAGTGTGATCGCTACAAGGCATCCCGACACGACCGCGCCAGATCCAGAAACGAGCACAGCGAGTCCGCCTGTGGTGATGAGAGTGATAGTGGTGAGCACGGCGCCTGCCATCACGCCTGTCCGACGTGTCGATGTCTTCGCCGGTCCGAAGCGTGTCCAGAGTCGACTCGCAGCTCGGACGGTCGCGAGGGCCAGCAACGCGATGGCTGTGATCAGAAGGGACAGTCCACCGCTTGCGACTATCGAGAGAATCGTGAGTGCGGCGGCGTTCATCACGCTGACTGTGAGCACCACCCGAACTAGCTCTGACGATGCGAGTGTGGGCATGACGAGAACCGCAAGGACGATGAAGACCTGGAGAAGTGCAACGGCCAGGACGGGGCCGAGCGTCTCGGTCGTCAGCAGCAGCGCTGCCCATCCATCGATGTGAAACGAGCCCAGAACTCCGGAAGGGATGAACCGCTGCGCAACGAGAAAGTCGAATGGAAGCACGAGGACGAACCACGCGCCAGCCATGACCCGGCGCATGGGTGAAGCCATCACGGAATACCAGGGAGGTCGTTGGTCGGGCATATAGAGACGAAGTCGACGAAAACGCAACGAGTTGGAGGGCCGTTTGACCCATCGATTCAAAACGCAAGAACTCCCCGCATTCAGCTCACTTTGCGTGGCCGATTGCGGGGAGTTCGAGAGCTATTGCTCAGTCGAGACGCTCGATAACCATGGCCATGCCCTGGCCACCACCAACACACATCGACTCGACGCCGTACCGGCCGCCAGAGTCCTGAAGTCCGTTCAGCAGAGTCGTCATGATGCGGGCACCGGTCATACCGAACGGGTGACCGAGAGCGATCGAGCCACCGTTTACGTTCAGCTTCTCTTCGGGAATGCCGAGCTCGTCAGCTGAGCCGAGCACCTGCACGGCGAAGGCTTCGTTGATCTCGAACATGTCGATGTCATCAACCGTAAGCTCGGCGCGCTCGAGTGCGGATCGGATGGCATCGATTGGGCCTAGCCCCATGATCTCGGGATTCAGGCTCGTGACCGCGCTCGAAACGATGCGAGCGAGTGGCTTGATGCCTAGCTCGGCGGCACGGGTATCGCTCATGACAACGACGGCGGCGGCACCATCGTTAAGCGGGCACGCATTGCCAGCGGTGATCGTGCCGTCTTCGCGGAAGACGGGCTTGAGGCCGCTGACACCCTCGAGGGTCGTGCCTTCACGGATTCCATCGTCCTGGCTGATGACGGTCCCGTCGGAGAGGGTGTATGGCGAGATCTCGTTCTCAAAGAACCCACGGTTGCGCGCTTCTTCGGCGCGATTCTGGGAGCGGACGCCCCATTCGTCTTGACGTTCACGACTAATGCCGGTCATCTGAGCGACGTTTTCTGCGGTCTGGCCCATCGCGATGTAGATGTCGGGGACACCGTCGGCCTCCCAGGATTCTGAGCCAGGACCGGAGCGTTCCGCGGTGCGAGCCTCGGCCTCCGCGAAATGTTCGTTGTGGCTTCCCGAGTCCGAGTAGCCCTCTCCGTATCGGCTGACCGTTTCGACCCCACCGGCTACAAAGACATCTCCTTCGCCAGCCTTGATTGCATGTGCGGCCATACGAATCGTCTGTAGCGAAGAGCTGCAGTATCGGTTCACGGTAACGCCGGGAGCCTCGACGCCAGCCATCAGCGAAGCGACTCGTGCGACGTTGTAGCCACCCTCTCCACCCGGTTGTCCAATGCCCCAGAGAACATCTTCGACCTGGTCCCGCGGCAGCTCGGGAACCTTGTCTAGAACATCGTCGATAATAAAGGCGGACAAATCGTCCGGCCGTTCGTTGATGAGCGAGCCTTTGCCAGCTCGTCCAATCGGGGTCCTGGATGCGGCAACAATGACAGCTTCAGCCATAAGTACGG
The DNA here is from genome assembly GCA_964610745.1 of uncultured Acidimicrobiales bacterium. GTDB lineage: Bacteria > Actinomycetota > Acidimicrobiia > Acidimicrobiales > SHLQ01 > SHLQ01. The sequence goes on along the minus strand of CAZSYL010000001.1, from coordinate 29,773 downwards.
TTCCTCTCAGCGGGGCATATTGTGCTTCGGAGTGTACGGGCAAGTGAGCAGAACGGACTAGCGCAAACTGTGTAGAACATTCATTTTGGACAAACGCGACGCAATGTGGTAGCGCTTCACAAGGCACCCCATCTCAAAAACAGATATGGCCTTCGCGGGAAACTATTGGCAACGCGGCGTGGAGTGCGCGCATTATCGGTGACGGCAAGAGTGGAGTAGAGGGTATTTCGGGCGCGCTATGGGGTCAGACCCCAACGAGTGTCGTCCTGCCCTCGGAGGGACAGAACAACACAATGATCGATGCACTTTCGGTGACCAGCGAGTCCACCTCATGGATGGCAGGAGGAGCGTGTGCTGGTGACAGCGATCTCTTCTTTGCACCGTTCGCAGAACGGCCAGAGGCACGGGTTCGCCGGGAGGCCAAAGCTCGAGTTATATGCGAGACCTGTGACGTTGTGGCACGGTGTCGAGACTATGCCCGCAGCAACCTTGAACTGGGCTTTTGGGGTGGCGAGTCAGAGTCTGAGCGAGCTGCTGCCGGGTATGCCCCGACTACGCCGATCATCGGTCGCCGCAAGGTCGCCGAGACTCGGGCTGCAAAGGCACTTGGGCGCAACGTCAAATAACGACGTCCTGGCCTGACGGCGCGTTCGTTAGGAACAACGTAAATTTGCGGGCTCGTCAGGACGAACGAATACGTTCCACGATCCCGAAGTCTTTGTCCGCGATTACACGGTTTCTCGGGCCAATAGTGTCGGGGTCGCCCGTCTCGTATCCCGCGTCGCCCGGCCAGGCCAGCGCGCGTTGGCCGAGCGGTCGCGGCCCAACCGGGCCAAGAGAATGGGTGTGGTACCACCGAGGTCCACCCGTGATGGTCGCATCGACGAGTGAGCTGATATCGGTGGCCTGACGCAGGTCATCGAGCGTCACCCACGTTGGAATAGCGAGTGGGAACTCACCCTCAGCACACGACTGCATCGCTTCTGCAGCCGTCACCCAGCGGGCTTCGCTGTTCTCGGTCTCGTCCACCACAATCTCGCCGTGGTGCTCAGGGGCGAGGAAGAACCAGGTCGCAAAGCGCTTGGGGGGACCGACCTTTGGCGGGATCCAGTGCGAGAACCATGCCAGAGCACCAGCCATGACCTCAAGGGCCGTCTCTTCCTTTGCCTCTCGCACGGCCGCAGTCGCAACCGTGGACAGCAGCGACGGCTCTTCCCAGCGCTGTGTGTCCTCGTCGAGCGGGGATGGCACCGGGCCATCGTCGGCTTCGACAACTCCTCCGGGAAAGGTCCACATGCCCCCAAAGCTCAGCTCCGGGTTGCGCCGGACCATGAGAACCTCGATTTCGCGGCCTTGCCGTTGGGTAATAGCCATGCAAGTTGCTGCGAGTCGAAGCGGGGAAGGAGAGGTCATCGCCTTAGCGTAGAACCCATGGCGACCGATGCTGGACGATTTGATGCCCACGATCTTGAAGCCGCTGTTCGCGTCTTTGGCCTCGTTGTTGAAAAGCCGGGGAGGTGGTGCAACCTGTTCTTCGAGCCGATCGACGACGACAGCGTGGTTCCAGACTCGGCACTGTTCGGATTCCTCGCTGCTCGAGGCCCGGCGAATCCTCTCGCCACCTTGATGACGCCGAAGAAAGAGACAGATCATCTTCTCGAGGTGGGGATCCAACATCGCGCCGGAACCAAGGCAGCTGCTCAGCTAAAGGAAGCCGAACTGTATGGGCCGACCAGCGCACGTGTGGTGCAGGACCACCCTCGACGAGGGTTGGTCATTAAATGGCCCGAAGATGAGGACCTCGCCACCTTGGCAGGGTGGCTCTTCCCAGCCATGCGTGAGCTCGCACGAGCTCCATCGACGAACGCGATTCTCTGGGAACTCCACGATTGAGGGGACGTTCGTATCGGTGTAGCTGAAGCTCGGGCGCGCAAAAGCCCCGGCTGCCCAATCCGTGGGATGGCAGCTGGGGGATTGCTTTAACTAGCGAGTGCCCGATGGTTGCTCTGACGGACTTGGCTGGCTGCTTGACGCTGGCGCAACCACGAGTCTGCTTGTTGCTGTGTGACCGCTTGATCACCAGAACCGCAGAGCATCGTGAGTCGATCGCCAGACGCCGTTGTCTGGTTCATGCTCATGATTACCTTTGTTGTGTTTTCGCTTGTAAAGATGTTCGGCAACTGTTGCCTGCATCTGTAGTCATTGTGACACAGTCGCGAACGTTAGTCACCCTCTTTTGCATTAAGTGCCTGTGAACGGAAGGTGTGGCGAATGCTTCGGCGTTAATCGTCGTCCTTGGGGCCAGTCGTGAGGAGAAGAACCAGGTCGTCGAAGTCTGGATCGCCGAGGCCATCGCTGCACCACAAGCGGTTTCGGTCACTCGCTCCTTCGGGAACGGCGAGGGGCTCGACGACGATGCCGCTGTTACCGATCCAGGCGTGTTCGCCGTCGCCAAGAATCCACGAGTTCCAGATCTGGAGCACGCCTGTGTCGGCTTCAAGCTCGGTGAACTCGATCTCGAAGGCTGGATAGGTCTCCGCGAGTACAAGCACGCTCTGAGACGGTTCAAAATCGGTACCGACAACCGTGATTTGTCCGGTTTTGCTGCGGATGCGAAGTGACTGTTCGATATCGGGGCGACTGTCCTCGACAAGTACTTCAAGTACCGAGTCTCGATCGAGCTCGACTTCGGTCATGGAGACGACCTCAATGCCGTCGACACGAATCCGGTCTGTACGTTGTGTTCGAAACCGGTCCGCGAGAGTGCGTGACGAGTTCACGCGTCACCTTCGACGATCGTAGTAACCCCCGGCGACCAGCCCCACAGCAGAATGCCTTCACCGCGATGGCGTTCGAGCGATTCCACACGGCGCGTCACGGGGTTGTAGCGCTCCGGTGCAATGCCATCGCGAAGGCGCGGGCCGTTCTCATAGCCGAACAACGGAGCGCTCTCTTCGTCAAACAGCTGCCAGAACGCGTCGTCCTCGAGGGGTCCGGCTGGATCTGGCACGCGGATCGTGTGGGCGAGCATGCCCGCAGCCACCGCCGATGGACGATCGAGGTTCGCGACCGTTGTTCCGCTCGGTAGCGTCGGAGGCGCTTGGACGGTCGTGCCGGGTGGCAGCAGTGAGTAGTTCGTCGGCGGCGCGGAACGACCCCAGCGCCACGCGCGGGCACGCGACGGCGGAACCTGGGTGAGTGGACGAGATCGACCAAGCAAGACCGAACCAAGGCGATCGAGGCCGATGTAGGTGAAGGCCGCAACGGCCCAAGAGATAAGCACGAGACGAAACAGAGACGCGGCCGTCGGGTCTTCGAATTGGGCGGTGAACCACTCGACGGGGCCGAGCGCCTGGAACCATTCGTTCATGAGTTCCCGCCTGGGTCGATGATGGCCGTGAGAATCAGTTCGATCACTTCTTTGTCGTCTGCGGATACCGCCACGCCGTGCGGCAGCTTACCTTCGGAGAAGTCGACCACGGTGCGTCCGCGCTGATCGTCGTCTCCCGTATCGCACACAATATTCGATGAGCGGAACGTGAAGAGGTCGGGACGAAGAAATCCCAGCACGGCACAAGGATCGTGCATTGCTTTGCCAAGCCCGATCTCTCGATTGCTCAGTTTGTAGAACTCCAGTGCGGTAGCGAAAATGTCGCCGATCTCGGAACCGGTGGAGCGCAGTCGTGCAATCTCAGGTGCGCCCATTCGCACCTGATGAGTGAGGTCGAGGTCGTACATCGTCAGCGGGATCCCAGCTCCGAGCGTGAGTGCAGCAGCATCGGGGTCACACCAAGCGTTGAACTCGGCAAGCGCGGTGACATTGCCTCTGGTCGTCCCGCCGCCCATCCAGTGGATATGGGCAATGCGACCAGCCAGTGTCGGGTCGGCTTTCAGCGCAAGGGCGATGTTGGTAAGGGGACCGATGGCGACGATGACCGCATCGCCGTCGGAGCAGTAATCGGTGATGGCACTGACCGCGTCGGTTTGCTCCTCAGTTCCTGATGGTTCCGGCGTTGGGAACTCGCCGAACCCCGAGGACCCATGGATGTCGTCGGCGGCGACGGGGTCCACCCGAATCGGTCGGTCCGCCCCGCGATGGACTGGTACGTCTGCGCCGGCGAGTTCGAGAAGATACAGAGCGTTCCGGGTGGTGTTGTCGATCGATACGTTGCCACTGACCGTCGTGATGGCATCGACGTGGCCGTACTCCAGCGCGCAGAAGATGGCGAATGCGTCATCAATCCCAGGGTCACAGTCAAGGAGGAAGTGGCAAGGTTCGCTCATTGGAGACGCTGGTCCACTTCATCTGGGGTCGGCAGCGAGGGTTGCGCTCCGAATGCCAGTGCGGTCGCTGCGCCTACCCTGACTGCATAGGTTGCGCTCTCGACGATGGAGTTTCCCATCGCGAGCTTCACCGAGAACGCGCTTCGAAAGGCATCGCCGGCCGCCGTGGTGTCGACAGGGGTGATGGCTGGCGCAGGAATGTGGGAGGTGCCTTCACCTGCAACCACGAGTGCCCCTCGCGCACCGAGGGTTACGACGACTGTCTCGATCGGCAGGCTTTTCGCTGCAGCTTCCACATCGTCGAGGCGCGCTGCGTCGACCATACGACCAGCGAGCAGAGCAAGTTCGGTTTCATTCGGAACGACGATGTCGGCGGCGTCGAGCAATGTCTGGGGGATGCCAGCACTCGGTGCCGGAGCTGGGTCGAGCACCACGATTCCCGTCGCCCGGTCGGCTGCGTGAATAACCGACTCCATCGGGATCTCGAGCTGGAGTTGGACGACCGCGGCATCGAGCAAATCATGGTACTGATCTATGACGCTGGGGCTCAGGAGCGCGTTTGCGCCGGGGCTGACCGTGATGGCGTTGTCGCCCTCGGCGTCAACGGTGATCAGCGCGATGCCGCTCGGTGCATCATCGGTAGTTCCGAGGGCTTCGGTTCGCACTCCGCTCTCGACGAGAGAGGTCCGGAGGGTCTGACCTGCGTCATCCTGACCGACCAGTCCTATGAAGGACACATCGGCTCCGAGTCGGCCCGCGGCCACAGCTTGATTAGCGCCTTTCCCGCCCGGAAGCCGGACGTGGTCGCCACCAAGAACGGTCTCGCCCGTGGTCGGGTGGTGGGGGACGGTGACGACGATGTCGAGATTCGCTGATCCAACAACCGTTATCGATGGCAACGCGTTTGAAGGCTGAGGCGGAGATGTGCGGCTGGCCGACATGGGACGGTTATTCGGCCGGTGATGGTTCGACGCCGCTAGTGGTCACCCAGGTATTTGGGTTTGGAGCCAGGACGTGTTCGGTCGCCTCAAGGAGGGCAAGCGAGTGCTGATCGATCAGATCCGAGGCGATAAGTGGAGCAAACCCATCACGATCCCAGGCCGCTTTAGCAGCGTCCGGGTTTGGGAACCAAAAGCTGATCGCCGTGGAAAACGAGCCCGGAGTGCCTTCGACATGGACGACGCGACTGCCCACGTCGCCGAGCGTTGTGGCCGTCTCCCGAGCTAACTCAGCAATACCGGCGCGGTATCTCGGCGAGTCAGCATCGGTTGGCCGGGCAAACGCCGTCACCTTCGGCCCTGGCGAGGCAGTTCCGACCCAGGGCTTTTCCAGTTCGGCGAGTTCGGTGCTGGTGATCGACCACGAGCCGCCCACGACCGCCACATCGGCCACGAGTTCAGCGAGGTTAGGCGGTTCACTATCGGCTTCGACCTCGGCATGTATTGCGATCATCACATCGTGCAGTGCGTCGGGATTGAGGTTTGGGTCTTCCAGCGTTGCTTCACGGACGCTTGCACCGACATCGACCACGACGGTGTTGATCGTCGTCTCATCTCCGAGCAACGTGGCGACTGCATTGCGGACGATGCCGTCTTCAACTTCGAAGCGAGTGACGTCGGGATGGGACGTCAACCCGTACAGGCGGCTGTGCATCGCCGCGTTCAGCTCGCGATTCCGGGTTCCAGAGCGTGAAGGCGTTTCACTGTGCCGATAAGGACTTTCTTCGCGATTCGCGGTTGCGCGTCGAGGAGCCCGGTGAACTCGCGGCGGGTGAGTGCAGACACTGTCATGTCGGTGTCTGCGGTGACGGTGGCGGTGCGGGGAACACCAGCGATGACAGAAAGCTCTCCGAGGAAATCACCAGCACCAACCTTGGCGAGAACTCGTCCCGATCGGCGTACGGTTGCCTCCCCGTCGATGATGATCAAGAACTCGCGGCCGAGTTGTCCTTCGACCATCAACTCGTGGCCCGCTTTGATGTTTACGGTGCTCATGAGCTTCGTTACTGAACGGATCTCCTTTTTGCTCAACTCGCTGAAGAGCTCGATGGATTGGAGCTGATCGTCAAAGGTCATGATGCTGCTTTTCTCTAGAAGGAGTTCAAGCCATGTTTTACTACAGGCGGACTAGCGTTGGGTTCTCTTCGCAGCACGGAGTCGGGTTATCAGTTCGGTCTGCCCGAACGCGCTGCGAGTACCACTCTGGAAGCAATGAATCCGATGCCGCCAAGGAGGATCACGGCGAGCGCGAGCTGAGCGAACCCGCCCCGATCCCCGGCATCTTCAGGATCTGGCCCAGCGTCTGGGGTTCCGGTGATGCTGCCAAGGCCAGGTGAGTCAACGTCCTCTTCATCGAGCGGCGTGACTTGGGCATGAGCCAGCTCCAAATCGATGATGTGAACCGGTGCGGTGAGCATGAGCGCACAGAAGACGCCTATGCACAGCCTCCTGATCAAGTCGAGAAGCGCAGGGGATAGTTGTGCTCGCACCCCTCCACGCTAGGGCTTTCCAGGTCAGAAATTTTGATTCCCATCACAGCAAATCACTCGTCGGAACGGCAGACTTTTCATGGTGACCATGACTCGCGACGAATTCAGTCCTTCGGTTCGTCGCGTTCTCGACCTCCCGCGGCCTAAATGGCGCGGGAAAATGCATCTCTGGATGATCCCGGTCGCGCTGTTCGGTGCGGTGCTATTGCAGTTCATCGCCGAGTCCACCTCAGCGCGCCTTGTCGCTCTTGGATACGGCCTGGCTGCAATCGGGCTCTACAGCGCAAGTGCTGCAGCTCACTACAAGATTTGGGAACCCGCTCGGCTGCACAAGCTCTTTATGCTCGATCAGTCGATGATCCTGGTCTACATCTCCGCGTCGACCGCACCTGTGGCCTATGCGATCGGCGGAGGGCTGGGATGGTTGTTGGTTGGGGGAATGGCAACGTTTGCCCTCGCTGGGATCGTGACCATCTGGTTACCGTTTCATCCGCCGAGAGGAATGATGAACACCATTTTCCTCATCACGGGGTGGTGGCCAATCTTCTTCATCGTCCCGATCGCTCGCAGCGTGGGCAGCATCGGTATCGTGTTTCTTTTAGCTGGGGGCGCAGTCTTCACCGTCGGCGCGATCATCGTTGGTAGCCAGCGCCCGAATCCCAACCCTCACGTGTTCGGCTATCACGAAATTTGGCATGTCTTCGTGATCGTTGGATCGACCGTGCACTTTGTTCTCTTCGCCCTTCTTCTTGCCGGCAAAGCCCCGCTCTAGCCCATGACGACCGAAGCCAACGCACCCGACGAACTTCCGCTCGCCTTCCGGCAGGGCTCCTCGATCGAAGGGATCCTCCCGCTCGTTGGCTTCTTTGTTGGCGAGCAGATTGGTTCTCGCCTTCTCGGTAGCGAACTCTGGGGCGACAGGATCGCGATCATTTTGATGACGCTCGCCGCCGGGTGGTCTGTCGTGCAACGCAAGAGGCGTGGGGTCGCCATCGGCTGGTGGATTCCCTCGCTCGCCGCGTACTTGTTCCTGCGCGGGGTAGCAGGGCTGATCTGGGGCGAGGACGTCTTCCTCGCCATCGGAATTGGGTTGAAAGTAGTGCTGGGCCTAGCCGCCCTTGGTTCGGTGATCATCGGGAAGGCCGCCGCTGGCCTCCTCGCGCCCCTCGTCTTGCCATTCGACGAAGAGACGAAGGCTCACCCGGTGTTCAAATCGACCATGCGGAACCTCACGCTTGCCTATGCGATCTACCAACTGGTGACGGTCGGCTTTGAGATTTGGCTTCTTGGTAACACCGACTCGGGTACGAGCTTCCTCGTCATCCGGACCGTGATCGGTACTGGTGCAGGTTTCGTCGGGTTCCTCGCCGCAGTGTTCTACGCCGATCGCAGGCTTCGTTCCATCCCGAACTTTCAGGGCGTCATGGAGATGTTCGAGGAGATCGGCGAAGCCCTCGAAGCTCGAAGGTCAGCCGGTTAGTTCGTCGAGCCACCTATCGGCGCACGACAGGCGATGCTCTAGCTGGCCGCTCGTCGCTTCAGTAATGCGGTGAATGCCGGAGCGACGGTTGAGCTCCCCGTTCACGGCACGATGCTCCCACCCAAGAATCTGTGCGATCGTGCGCACGCGGTCGCTGTTGCGATCGCGCAGTTCCCGCTTGCCGGCGAACCTGCTCCGAAGGTTGGACAGCTGGTCGGGGATTGCGTTGGTGCCGTCGTTGTCTCGTCCCTCGAGCGGAGGAGGGGGCGGAAGATCGAACGGGTGCCCGGCGAGATCGCCAGCGGTAGAGGTGAGCTCAGCTTCGTCGGGGTCGATGCCGTCGTGTCCGAGCGGGGCTACCTCTTCGAGCGCCGTCGACGAGAGTGCCGAGAACAGCGACATCTGTTCTTCTTGTCGGTCGAGCGCTGCTGGATCCTTCTTCTCTGCGGTGGCCGGCCGCTTCTCCACACTGTGCCGTCGTTGCATCGCGATCGTTGCTGCATGTCCGCGAAGCCGGTGATCGTCGGGCACGTAGAAGTAGGCGGGTTGCGTGGTCAGCCCGGGTGTCCAGCGCGCGACGCGTCCAACCGCTTGACGGAAGAACAGCGCTGTCGTGGTCGTCGTGGCAAAGACAGCGACACGAAGACGGGGGACGTCGACGCCTTCGGAGATCATCCGGACCGCAACGATCCAAGGCTCGTCGCTTTTGGCGAACGAATCGATCTTCTCCGAGGCCTTCGGGTCGTCGCTCAGGACAACCTCGGGCACGACTCCGGAGATCACGGTCAGTTTGGAGGCGATTTCCCGTGCATGTTCATGGTCGATTGCGATGACCAAGCCGCCCGCGGTTTCGTGTGAGTTGCGAATTTTCATCAAGCGTTGATTCGCCTTTTCGAGAACCGTCGGCAGCCAGCCGCCGTCGGCATCGAGTGCGGTGCGTAGGCGTGCGCTCCAATCGGAGCGATCGAGCTCGTCGCTGAAGGTCGCCTCCTTTATCGAACCATTTGCGTCCATCCATTCCATGTGCCCGTCGAAGCGTGGAAAGTAGACCGGTCGAACGACTCCGCCTTCGACGAGTGCATCTCCATAGCCATATTCGAAATCAGCAACGGCTTCGCCGTGGTCGCCAAAGGTGTAGCGCACGAACGGGATGGGGTTGTCGTCGCTCCGAAATGGCGTGCCCGAGAGCAACAGGCGCACGTCCGCGGTCTCGAATGCGTGATACACGCCGTCGCCCCATGACCGGTCGGCGGCAGCGTGGTGGACCTCATCGAGCACGACGAGTCCCATTTCGGCGAAACTGCGCAAATGATGTCGCGCTGAGGCCGCTTGTGCGTAGGTGACGATGATCCCGTGCATGTCGCTGGCGATCCCGTCCTGGGGCTGCCACTCGGGATCGAGGTGTAGTCCAAAACGCGAGGCTGCCTCAGCCCATTGTTGCTTTAGGTGCGCTGTGGGCACGCAGATGACCAGCGGTTTCGGACGGCCACCGAGCTCGGCTCGAATCGCCGAGAGAGCAAAGGTAGTCTTGCCCGCGCCAGGACAAGCCACGGCGAGAAAGTCGGGGTGCGGGCGGTCAGCGAAAGCGATCAGAGCATCTCGCTGCCAGCGTCGGAGGGTCACGGTCGTCGCCATGGGGGAGCGCCCAAACTACCCGACTCGCGCAGACTCGCAACGACTCGTGCTCGATCATTCGACCATCATTTGATCGTGGGGTCGAATCGTTGCGGCTCTGGGCCGATGTATCTCGCGCTAGGACGGATGATCTTGTTGTTCGCCGCTTGTTCAAGGAGGTGCGCAGACCACCCAACGACTCTGCTGACGGCGAAAGTTGGGGTGAAAAGCTGAGATGGGACTCCGGCTAAATGGAGTACGAGCGCAGCGTAGAACTCGACGTTTGTCACGATAGTGGCATCCGGTCGCCACTCATTCATGACCGCCAGGAGCCGACCTTCGATCTCCCGAGCTCTCTCGACCAGTTCACCTCCAAGCTCTGATGCTGTCTCGGCAAGGAGAGCGGATCGAGGATCTTGTGCCGCGTATACGGCATGTCCAAAGCCCATAATCTTGTGTCCTTGCTTCAGCTGGCTCCGAGCCCACGCTTCCGTGTTAGACGTCGCGCCGATCGCTTCGATCATCTCAAGCACTCGGCTCGGGGCACCTCCGTGAAGTGGCCCGGAGAGTGACGCCAAAGCCCCACCGATGATCGAACTGACATCTGCCCCTGTGCTGGTGATTACTCGTGTCGCGAATGTCGAATTGTTGAAGCCGTGATCTGCCGTAAGGACGAGGTACCGCTCGAGCGCGGTCGCGACCTCGGGCCGAGGAGCTGTCCCGGTGATCATTCGGAGGTAGTCCGCAGAATGTCTCGCCGACGGGTCAGCTTCGATTGGGGATAGACCGCTTTGGATTCGATGGGCACGAGCCAGAACGCTCGGCACCGCTCCGATCAGGTCGAGGACAGCCTCGCGCCGGGCTTGGTCGTCGAGATCTAGGGTTGGTTTTGGGTTGCTCAGTAACGGCAACATTGCCCGAAGGGTCTCCATCGGCGTTCGGGTGTTGGCAGCGAGCATGTCCAAGACTTCCAATGACCGATCTGGCAACTGTCGAGCCAAGCCAAGCCGTTGTTGGACCTGGGCTTCAATCGTTGAATCTGGAAGGTCACCGGAGAGCAGCAGATGTGTCATTCCTTCGAAGCTGTGGTCCCTGGCGACCGCGGTCGCATCGAACTGGCGGTAGTGATAGAACCCTTCACCACCGCGCACACTCCCGATCGTCGTTTCCGCCACGATGACCCCCTTTAACCCTGCCGGAGCGATCGGATGAGCCCCCGGAGGTGTTGGCGGAACTGTGGCGTCGAGTGTGTTCGTCATGTCCTAAGGATGCGCGCGGAGAGGCATATTGACAATATTGATCAAGTCAACATTGATTGATTCAAGTCATAGGCTCGAACGAAGGTCGAAGCAGCGTCGAGAGCGTCGAGGGAGCAATGTTAGGAAGCAATGTCTAGTCAAACGTCTAGTCAGCTGACAGCCGCCGAGGCAGCAGCACGCCTGGGGGTTCAACGAGCGACGTTGTACGCGTATGTCAGCCGTGGGCTGATTTCGCGGACGGTCGCGATGGACGGGCGTACCAGCCTTTTTGATACCGAAGAGGTGGAGCAGTTGCGCGCGGGGCGGCGGACCGCGACCGAAGGAGAACTCGCCACCCTGATCACCACGCGGTTGACCCGAGTGAGCGATGAGCGTGTGATAGTTCGGGGTAGCGACCTGGTCGAACTCCTAGACGATGGCCTGACCTTCGAACAGGTTGCAGACCACCTCTGGCAGGCCGGTGCAGAGGAACAGTGGCCCGACATTCACGATGTTCAAGAGATCGGCCCGGTCCTCTCCGCGCTACCTGAGACCACTCGTCCGTTGGACCGAATGCGGATCATCACGTCGATGCTCTCGGCGAATGACCCGTTACGCCATGATCTCTCCGATCATTCGGTTCGTTCCGTCGCCCGCAGTGTGATTACGGCCATGGTGGTCGGCGCCGCGCCTCAAGGAACTGCTCCGTCGGCTGGGACGCCTCTGGGAGCGGCGCTGCTGAGTCGGCTCACCGGTCGATCAGGGACGTTGAAACAGCGCTCCGCGGTCAATGCCGCCTTGGTTCTGCTTATCGACCACGGTCTGGCGAGCTCTACGTTTGCTGCGCGGATAGCGGCTTCGGTGCGTAGCGATCCGTATTCGGTTGTGGGTGCTGGCCTCGGCGTTCTCGGCGGTCAGCTCCACGGCGCAGCGAGCGCTCCGGTTCATGACCTGTTCGTGAGCATCGAGAAGACAAAAGACCCTTCGCAGGCGATCGGTGCCACCCAAGAACGACATGGCTCGATACCCGGCTTCGGCCATTCGGTGTATCGAACGAACGACCCTCGATGTGCGCCACTACTCGAGGCAATAGGGCAGGCGTGGGCGGGGGAACGTCGCCTGGGGATCGTGCACGAGGCCGCTGACATTGTTGCGGCCCGTACCGATGCGGTCCCGAACGTGGACTTTGCGCTCGGTGCGTTGTCCTACCTTTCCCGGATGGATCCGAGCGCAGGTGAGGCGATCTTCGCAATCGCTCGTACCGCCGGGTGGCTGGCGCACGCGATGGAGGAATACGTCGAACGCCCTTTGCGATTCCGGACACGGGCCCGCTATTTGTCCGCGTAGCTCGGCGAAGGCCATCTTCGGAGCGCCATAGTCTGGTGTGGTGCTGTTTCACATCATTGCTAAGCAAGACTGGATCGAAGCTGAAAGAGCGGGAGAGTATCGTCCTGCGGGTTTCGATGTCGAAGGATTCATCCACCTGTCGACCAACGAGCAAATACTGCGGCCAGCAAATCTGCTGTACAACGGGCGGAGTGATCTGGAGCTGCTCGTTATCGATCCCGAACGTGTCGATGCTGAGGTCGTCTTTGAGCCGGGCTCGCACGGCGAGTCTGAACTCTTTCCTCACCTCTACGGATCGCTGAACATTGACGCGGTGGTTGATCGTGTCGACTTTCCGTGCACCGCTGATGGAAGCTTCGAGCTCCCCGAACAGTTGACCTAGCTTTCCTGCCCTGAGCTCTGTTCGGCGGCGTAACCAGCGGTGACATTGTTGTCGAGTTCAGCGATGCTCAACTGATTCAAGACGTCCTTGATGCCTTGACGCGCTTGTTCGAGGTCGTGACGTGTGCGCGTCTCGGCTTCGATGAGGTTCTGGAGCGATCCTCGCGCCTGACCGAGCATCTGATCGCTGCGGGCTTGAGCGTCCTGCTCGGCGTGCGCAACGATTTCACTCGCTCGTGTCTTCGCTTCGGCTATTCGTGCTTCGGCTTCGCTGTTTGCAGAGGCGAGGTGTTCAGCGGTGAGCTGGCGGGTGGCCTCGGCCTCAGAGATCGAGTCGGTGAGTTCCGCCTCAACCCCAGAGCGACGTGATTCGGCGAACTGGTCAGCATCTGCTCGGGTTTGTTGAGCGTAGGTCTCGGCAGCGCTGCGAATTTCCGACGCCCGCTCTTCGGTGCGACTGATCAGTTCGGCGGCGGCCTGTTCGTGGGCGACGCGGTCTGCTTCGATGTCGAGGCGAACCTGGTCGACGAGGGTCCGAGCCTCGATCTCGGCGTCGTCGCGGATCTTGATTGCGCTTTCCTGCGCTTGACGAAGCATGAGAGAAATCTCATTGCCGACGCGATCGAAGTCGTCGCTTGGTGCCCGATCGGTCCGTGGTGTGGCTTCAGCCGGACGGCCTTCATCGGCGGCGTTACTCGGCTCTGCTTGCTCAGAGTTGGCGTCGTCGCCAGTTTGCGCCGACGTGTTATCTGGAGTGGTAGCGCCGGATCCGCTGTTGAACTTCTGCAGCTCGTCGGCGATCGCGCCGAGGTATCGATTCACCTCCGGACGGTCGTAGCCCTTGGGCACAACCGCAAAGGTCTTTTTTCGTAGTTCGTCTGGGCTGATCGCCATGTGCGAAATCGTCTCCTACAGGCCTGCTCGTTACAGATCGGTAGAGACAGCGCCCGATTAAGGCATCGTGGAGTGATTTCTCAGGCGCAGACGTATGTGAGGGGAGCCTTATTCGCTCTCGTCGGTCGCCTCGGGCGCCAGTTGAATCAGCGGCTGATCTTGCACCACTTCGACCCATTGCCCGAGCATCTCGGTGTTGGGAACGAGAGTAATCCGTTGTGCGCTCGTGATCTGAGTGGATGTCGACCCGATTGCGGTGACATCGCCTTCGACATGACCAACCCGTACGGTATCGCCGACCTTGATTTCGCGCCGGATCGCCCGTCCAGCGGCCACTTCTTCGGCGACTGGACGGCCACCGAGCCCAGCAAGGATGGCCGATGCGAGTGCAACACCGAAAAAGATTGCTCCGACAGCGATCAACACGATGGACGTATCAATGCCAAGCTGATTCGCTGCAATCACGACCGCGAACCCCATGATCAAGGTCTTGACCATGCTGGGAACGCGCTGGCGCATTGTTGCACTCACGTGCCCGAGGCTTCGTGCCACGCCGACTTCCACGAGGTTGCCGGTGATGTTGGCAACGATGAGCACGATCGCCGCGGAAATTACGCGAGGAAGGAACAACGCGACATCGGTCAGGAGCTGATCGAGAGCGCTGGAGTTGATCACTCCGAGCGCAATGATCAACGAGATGATCAGAATGATCGAGAATGCGAGTGTGGCGATCGAACTCGCTGAGGTCTTGATGACCTCGGGTTGAGTTTCTTTGCTGGCGATTTTCCGAGAAATTGCGGCAGCGATAGACCCGAGGACGAATCCGCCCGCGATGAGGCCAAGGGCTATGAGCGCGCTCGTCGTCCCGCTTTGAGCGAAGACGCTATGAAACTGAAACACCACAACTTGCCTCTCACCGCTTTATGAGGATGAAAGCACGATAGGCGGTGCCGAAGCGGAGGACTAATCCTCGGGGATGTTTGGCTCGATGATCAGCTGAGATGTCTCTACGGGAACACCGAGGAGTGAACCAAAGAGGCTTGCGTCGTCGCGAGCTTGCAATCGTTCAGCGATGCGCTCGCTGATGCGGTCGTGCAGATCGGCTGGCGGTTGCAGCAAGGTCAGCAATGCAGGGCGGAACTCCGCGCTGATCGCTTCGACGTTGTCGAGATTGATCTCCTCAAGGCGTGCAGCACAAATGCTGCAGGAATCGAGATGTCCATCATGCTCGGACTGGTCTGTCTCGCCGTTCAACCAGGAGGTGAGCTGTTTGGTGCTGAGGTGTCGCGCCATCACGGCTTCCAATCTGAAAGTGCCGATGCCAGAACCCGACGACCTCGAAGGAGCCGCGTCTTGACGGTGGGTAGGGGTACACCGACAAGGTCGGCGATTTCTTCGTAGGTGAGTCCTTCAACTTCTCGAAGGACCACGATCGACCGGGAGAGCTCGTCTAGTTGGTTGAGCGCTTCTTCGAACGCTTCGATCGAGAGATGCTGTACCGCCTCAGCTTCCGTGCTTGACTGACTTTCTTGCTCAGGAAGCAGGGCCGGGTCACGGAGTTCTTCCCGGCGCTTCCGAAGTGTTGAGATTGCAGTGTTGTGTGTGATTCTCAGCACCCATGACCTCAACGAGGAGTCCCCGCGAAAGGTGGGGAGTGCTCGCCATGCCTTCAGAATCGCATCTTGGGCGACATCTTCGGCCAGAGCCGAATCTCTCACCACTGAAAACGCAACCCTGTAGACAGAGTCCAGGTGTTCACGAACGAGCTCATCGAGCAATTGTTCAGGTGAAGCCTCGGTCTGTGTCATGGTTTGCTTGTCGTGTCCTCGTAGGTCGATTTCACGGAAGCCAGCGCCATTGATGGAGTCCGCAAATCTGTTGGGTGCTGTGGTCGCTACGACGCACACGTTGCCGTTGACACTCCGGCCAGAACGTACTGCATCAAGAGATGAAGTGTTCAGTCCAGTGCCGCGTAGCAAGACGGGCGACGTTGTTGCGACCATGTAGTGATGACCTCTCAGGGAGGTACTTTGTCGCGGAATACTGGATAGAAAAACGCGGTCTCTGTCAGCAAGAGCCACAGCGCGGAATAAAAACGGGTCGTGGGCGCGACTTTTGTTGCGAGCGTTGCGTCCCTACGTCACCTGACAAATGATGCTGTGGAGGCAACACCAAAAATGAATTTTATTGACGACATTGTAGATTCCCTAGCGGACACCGTTGGAATATTCCTTGAGTTCCTACCGCGCCTTGTTGGTGCGCTGATCCTGTACTTCATCGGCAAGATCGTGGCTGGCATAGTTGTCAAGCTTGCTCACAAGTTCCTCAAGGCAGTCAAGTTCGACGCGGTTATTGACAAGAGCGGCCTCGGCGCCGTGGTAGAGCGTGGCGGCTTCCCCGATTCAGCTCTTCTCCTTGCGAAGATCGTTGGCTGGATCATCATGCTGGTCTTCATCCAGCTTGCGGTAAGCGCCCTTGGCATCGAGTCCATCGAGAGCCTGATCAACCAGCTCGTCGCCTGGATTCCGAACGTGCTCATCGCAATCGTCCTGATCGTCATCACCGGCGCAGCGGCCAACTTCGTTCGCGGTGTACTCACTCCAACGATGGCAAACATCACCGCCGGCGACACTCTGCTCAAGGTGATCATCGGAGCGATTTGGGTCTTCGGTAGCTTCGCAGCAATCGATCAGCTTGGCTTCGGCGCAGACATCATCGACCAGCTCTGGACAGCGCTGACCACCGGCCTCGCAGCCATCCTGGTCATCAAGTTCGGCATCGGTGGCATCTGGGCAGCACGTGACCGCTTCTGGCCACGGGTTTACGACGCACTCGACGGTGGCAAGAGCCCACAGGTTTAATCCTCTGTGAAACAGCCTGTCGCTAATTAGGGCAACACTAGAAAAGGACAGCTCTAGAAGAGGCACAGCGCGAGAAAAGGCCATTGACAAGAACCCCGGACTCGCAGAGTCCGGGGTTCTTTCGCGTTTCGAGGTTTTGTTCGGGTCGATGCGAGGCACCAACCAAGGACCAGAGACCGGAGATCAGAGGTCGGAGATCAGGTGGTAGGCCTCGCCGAACTCGAAATCATGAGCGCTGGCCATTTCACGCATTTGATCGAGTTCGCGTTGTTGGAATTCTGCAGTTTCGCTGTCGGGGTTGTCGGTGATGATCATGGTCGTCTCGAACTGGCTTTCGTGTGCGAGAAGGGCTCGAACTTTCGGCTCGGTGAATCCAACGACGTTTTCAACATGATCGGGCTCCTCGCTCTCGAAGAGCAGCAGCGCGTCGGGTCGGTGACGCTCAAGGTTGAGTTCGGGAAAGAAGAACGGGTCTCGGGCAGCAACGATGCCTTCTACCGCTAGGAAGCCCGCGTTTCGGTGATCGGGGTGTAGGCGCCAGCGCTTCCACGGATCGTGCCCGAGGACGATGTCGGGCGTCGTTTCGCGTATCACCCGGGCGACCTCGCGCCGCATGTCCAGGTCTGCGGTGAGCTCGCCGTCGACCGCGCCCAGAAAGTTGACAGTACCTGTGGCGCCAAGGCGTCGAGCGGCCTCGCGTTGTTCGTCCATTCGAATGTCGACGAGTGCGACGGTGTCGGCATTCTCGTCCCACGTACCCTTTGAACCATCGGTACAGATGAGGTGGTGGACCACACATCCCGCCGCTGCCCATTTGGCGAGCGTCGCCCCACACTCGAATTCGATGTCGTCGGGGTGCGCAGCGATCGCCAACGCGCTCGTTGGAGTTGGCAGGTCTGTAGTCGCCATTCGTGAATGCCTCTCGTCAGGTCTGATTCTCTGGGGAATTGTCGAGATCGTCGGGGTGATCGACATCCCACGCTAAACCGGCATCATCGACGATGTGGGGTTCATAGCCGAGGCGGCGTGTCTCGCGGAGGTGATGTTGAAACGAGTCCGGCCCATACGCGAATTCGAAATCGGCGGCGGCCGGCACGCAGAGTACGTTCGTGCCGTCGCGGTGCCGGTCTGGCGCGATCGATACCGGTGAGGTGGTCAGCATCACCCGAAGATCGACCGCGTGTGGCAGATCAGCATGAGCCACGATTACTCGTTCGTATCCACTGGATCGAAGGTGATCGCGGCCGGCGGTGATAGCGACATTAAGCCCCGGCTGTTCGGGGCGTAGGTGAGTCTTGCCGAGCTGGGTTGCCCATTGCGCGACCTCCGGATCGTCGTGAACGACGAGAACATCGAGGTCATGTGCCGCTTCGACGACCTTGTTGGCCATCTGTTCGATGAGTTCTGAACGCTGTCGTGCGTCGAGTACATCAGCAAGGCGTGCCTTTCCCGAAGCGAGTGAACGCAACGGGATGAGAACGGCTGCTCGACCAACGTCACCGGTATCCGAGTGCGGAACGTGCATCCGACGAGTCTAGGGTTCCGGATCATGAGGCCTCTTCGCCAACTCCTTCGTCGCCCCACAACTGCTGCGGCCACGAACGATACGGACCAACCAAAGATTGCCGATCGTTCCTGGAACACGCTCAGCACGCTGCAATCCGGACCGGTCGCGGACGTCGACGGTTCCGGAGTGGTGTATCCGCGGTCTCGGCCGGTGTCGGTGGAGATCTGGTTCGGTCACGGCGAACGCTGGATCCGCGGTGGTTCTGGGGACGGTCTTCGTCAGACCCGGGTTGGTGGACTTCCGATTCTTGAAACCCGCCAGAAACTCGACGACGGTGATGTTGTTCAGACCGCTTGGGCTGATGAGTCGGGGGATGGGCAGGGACGGGTCATCGTCGAGTTGGCCAACGAGACGAACGTGTCGGTTGTGATTGCGGTCGTGGTGCGCCCAAGGGGCCTGATCGCTGCCGGACAGATCGCCTCTGCTCGCGTGGCGGGGTCGTTGGTTGTTATTGATCGCCTGCCCTTGATCGAGCTTGGGCGGGTCCCCGGAGCGGTCGTGAGCGCTGTCGACGATGGAGAAGACGACTCCGTGCTGCTCGACCAGCTGGCTCTCGATCGAGCAGAGATTTCCGGGACTTCTGAGATTTCGAATGATGCGGGTCGAGCGTCGATTGCGGCTATCTTGCCGCTGACTCGTGGAGCGACGCGCCAAGTCGAAATCCTCGAGGGACGCGAAGAAGTTACGGTTGCAGCAGCGCCTCTCGACACGGTTCAGGCGGGTTGGAAGGCGCACCTTCGGGCGACGCCTGACTTGGATCTGCCCGGGTGGCCGCAGCATCTACCGACCTCTCTGATCTCCAGCCTGGTCGGGTCGACCGTGACCACGGGTCGACCACTGGGCGACCGGTCTTTTGAGCGTGCGGACGATTCGATCCGTGCAGTTGCACTCAGTCGGGTGGGGTTTGACTGGGCTGCAGCGCACGTGGCGGATTCGCTTCTTTCCGACGTGGCCGAAGGCCGAATCGACCGCGACCGCTGGCCGGAAGTCGCCGCGGTGTGCGGCGCGATCGTGAACTCTGAAGAAGGCAGGGAGGTGTTGTCGCTTCGCTCGGACGCTGTCGCCGCCGTTGCTGGCTGGTCGCTGTCCAAGTCCCGCACCCCCAACCTGATCGTGCCGCTCGTTCGGGCGGTCGAAGCTGCCCACGGGTCGGCCGCCGCTGCCGATGCGGCTGCAATCGACGGTGTCATGTCGAACCCCGCCGATGGTCTGACGTACTTGCGTCATGGCTTTGGTCTGGCCGATGAGAGCGCAGCATTGCTCGAGGAGCGCTTACAGAAGACGAGAGCTGATGCAGACTTTGTCGGTCTGGCTATGGCAGCATCCGCGGTCACGGCCAGCGCATACGAACCCCTGGTGCCGATCCGCTCGCTCGCTGGATCAACGTGGAGCTGGTCACGCAATGGCTGCGGCGATAGTCCGCACGCACGAGCGTCACTGCTCCTGGGTCTTGTTTCATGGAGTCTTATCGAGCGTCCGAGAGTTTCTCCTGAGGACAGCGAGGTCGACGTCTTTCCGGGAGCCTCGGCGCGTTGGCTGGGACAGAAGATGTCGTTTACTAATGTGCCCACGATGGGAGGTCGGCTTTCGGTGGCAATGCGCTGGCACGGCGAGCGTGCGGCGCTGCTGTGGGAGTTTGTTGGACCGGCCAGCGGGCAACCAGCCTTGGAATTCAACCTGCGCTGCACGAGAATCGACCCCACGTTCTCGACATCTGAGCGATCTGGCGAGGCTTTGCTCGAACCACCGACCGAGTTGATCCGCCAGCGTGAGGCCGAGTCGGGTGCTGCCAAGTCATCGAGGTCACTTCTTTGAGTGGTTCTGTGCGTCAACTGCGCAAGTCTCTCAAGAAGTCATCGCCGGGCCTGCGCCACGAACGCTCCCACTGGGACGCTGGCGTCGAGTTCGTGGCAGGACTTGACGAGGTCGGCAAAGGTTCCTGGGCAGGGCCATTGACCGTAGGAGCTGCGATCGTCCCCAAGGATCGACGGATCTACAAGGTACGCGACTCAAAGATGCTGAGCGCACAAGAGCGCGAAGAGCTCTTCGACCGGATTGCCGACTGGTGTGATGCGTGGGCCGTTGGTCACGCGAGCCCCGCCGAGTGTGATGATCTGGGTATGTCCGATGCGCAGCGCCTCGCGGCTCGCAGGTGCCTCGACGCGCTGAGTCCGCAAATTGGTGGAGCTCAGGTCGAGGTCGCACTTCTCGACGGGAAATGGGACTTCGTTGGGGGAGGCCGAGCGACCACGATCGTGCGCGGTGAGCGCGAGAGTCTCTCGATCGCTGCGGCCAGCATCCTGGCAAAGGTGACTCGTGATCGCATGATGCGGGCGCTCGACGATGAATATCCCGGGTATTGGTTCGCAGAGAACAAGGGCTACCCCTGTCATCGTCATCGCTCCGCACTGCAGATACTCGGTCCGTCAACCCTTCATCGAAAGAGCTGGGCATTTATGGACGCATTGGAGTGGCGCGGCCTGTCGCGCTACGTCCCAGACGATGGCCAAGGTACGCTCTTTCTGTGAGCGCCATCACCAGCCGAAGTGCCGACAGCGGAGTGCCTCGTTGGATCGGTCGAGCTCTGCTCGTTCTTTGGACGGTGGGTGTTTGGGGAAGTCGTGTACGCAACATCGTCATTGATGATGAGCTGACGGGAAGCGAGCGGGTGACGTCACTGGTCGTCGCTCTGTTCCTGGTCGGTGCCGCGATCGCTGTCGGAGTTTCGTTGAAGCGAGACCTCTCATGGCACGGTCGAGCACTCGGCGTTCTGATCGTTGCCGGCGTTGTGCGCTTCACCACTCGAGGTATCGCGATCCTCGTGAGTAGCGAGTGGGAAGTTGGCTTCAAGGTGGTCCACACGGTGTTGTGGGCCGTGACGGTCATCTTGAGCGTTGTCGCAGCTCGCGAGTACGCCGCTCGTGGCGATTCGCAGCTACGATCTTCGGCATGGGTCAGCTCGTAACCGTCGTAGAAAAGCCGTCGACCAAGCCTGGGATTGTGCGATATGTGCTCAATCGTGCGCTAACCGGTATGGGACATGAACGGTTTACCGAAGCACAGCCGCCTACTGGTGATCGTCCAGCTGACGAGCTGAGTCGTCGCCTGCTCGACTCGGGCAAGGTCGCAGGCGTGTCGCTCAACGGCAACGTCGTGACGGTCGAACTGTCGTCGAACGATTCGTCCGGTCTGAAAGAGATCATCGTCGATCTCTACACCTACTACGTTCCTGGCGTCGAGATTCCAACCGACGAAGAACTCATGGCGGCCGTCGAGGGCTAAGCCTGGCGGTTCGGTCCGCGGCGCCACAACTCGACTCGCAATCGTTACGAAACGTAACCTGCTCTGACCCCTTTTTCGAAAAAGGGGTCAGACCCCTTTGGCGGTATTGGGGTACGACCCCTTTCGCGGTATTGGGGTACGACCCCTTTGGCGGTATTGGGGTCAGACCC
>CAZSYL010000001.1:6721-8067 GCA_964610745.1 uncultured Acidimicrobiales bacterium | reverse complement strand
GACCCCTTTCGCGGTATTGGGGTACGACCCCTTTGGCGGTATTGGGGTCAGACCCCCCTTTTCCCTTTTATTTGTCGATTTGGTCTAGTCGGTGCTGGATCATCCAGGTGTGCATTGCAATTCCCGAGGCCACACCAGCGTTGATTGAACGGGTCGATCCGAACTGTGCGATTGAGCAGACGAGCTGGCTGTGTTGACGAACTGCCTCGGACAATCCCGGGCCTTCTTGGCCAAACACGAGCACACATCTCTCCGGAAGAGCGGTGTGTTCGAGCGCGACTGAGCCCGGGAGGTTGTCGATGCCGATGATCGCTAACTGCTCGTCCTCGGCCCAGGCGACGAACTCGTCGACCGTGGGATGGTGATGCACGTGGTGGTATCGGTCGGTCACCATTGCCCCGCGGCGGTTCCAACGCCGCTTCCCAATGATGTGCACGCCAGCGGTATTGAAGGCGTTCGCATTGCGTACGACGGTTCCGATGTTGAAATCGTGCTCCCAGTTCTCGATCGCGACATGCATCGGAGTGCGGGTTTCGTCGAGGTCCGCAACGATTGCCTCGCGAGTCCAATAGCGGTACCGGTCAACCACGTTGCGGCGATCGCCCTCGGCGAGGAGCTCGAGGTCGAAGTGATCGCCCTCGGGCCAGGGAAGGGGATGAGGGCCGACGCCGACTTCGGGTTTGTCGTCGTTGGTGGGCGTGGTGTTCACCCGTGTGATCGTACGAGGTGAGCTACCAGGTAGGGATGTCGAGCGAGTCGAGGTATTCGGCCAGCTGATCGAGGTCGATCAGGATCTCGTCAAAGTCTTCTTCGACCAGTTCGTCAGCCTGTGACCCTTCGAGGATGCCGAGGTAGTAGCGCTCGGATCCTCCTTCGATCTCGAGGGCGTCGATCTCGGGGGCTTCGATGGTGAGCAGGCTCCGATAGCCGCGACCAGCCTGAGTGACGTTGTTCGAATAGTCGAGGTCGTGGTTGTAGGCGAAGTACGCCTGTTGTTCGCCGGCCGGTGTGGCCATTGTTGGTGTTGATGCGCAGAGGTAGCGGGCGGCCGCCAACGCAGCGTCATAGATGTTCTGAGGATCGGTTTGCTCATCACCGTTGCCGTCGGCGTCAAAGAGCCTCCAGGTGCTCGGGATGAACTGCATAGGGCCAACAGCGCGGTCGTAGGTGGTGTCGCCGTCGAGTACGCCGTCGTCGGTGTCGAGGATTAGGGCTAGTCGTTTCACAACCGGCGCCGGCGCTGCTGGTGCAGGGGTCGTGGCGTCACCAGCGGTCTCGTTCCCAGCAGTGGCTGTATCGCCAGGAGCTGCATCACCGGCTGGTGCTGGAGTGGCTGTTGGTTCAGC
>CAZSYL010000001.1:0-6621 GCA_964610745.1 uncultured Acidimicrobiales bacterium | reverse complement strand
AGCAGGAGCAGGAGCGGGTGCTGGTTCGGCTGCAGGTACTGGGGTAACTTCGGTCGACTCGGTGCGACCGGTGGCCGCTGGAGCCTGCGCTCCTCCAGTCACGTATTCGGCGCCGGAGAGAATGCGTCCATCGAGAGGCAGGCCATGGATGTCTTCGGTCGTGTGGCCGTTTATGTCGAGGGTTGAGTCCCCGAAGTACCCGTGAATGCTCTCGATACGCCCAATGCCAGCGAGCATCGACCAGTGGATCTGGCACTGCGGAGCCTCGGTCTCGAGGGTGCGAGCAGCGATGACGTAGGCGTTCAGCGCAACCAATGGGATATCGGTTCCTGCGACGAACTCTGGTAGGCGAGCGTGCACGGCGAGTTCGTAGCTGTCGGCGGTTTGCTCTGCGAGGGTCTCGGCCTGCTCCAGCGAGTCGGAAAGTTCGCTGCGTTGGCCGCGAAGCCTTCGAAGCTGGTCGCGAAGTTCGTCGAGGTCGATCTCGAGTCCGGCCCGTCGATTCTCGCGTCGGGCGATCTCGGCTTCTCGTTCGGCGATCTGGAGGCGGTGATCGTCGAGGACCTCATCGGTGACGACACGGTTTTCGCCGAACTCGGTGTCGGGTTCATGGAGCACGACGTCGACTTGCTCCTCGCCGATAAATGCACGGATCGCGAATTCGGCGATGGCCTGCTCACGAACAAACACCTCGTCAGCGAGGCGTTCTTCGTTCTCTTCCTCGATGCGTATTTCGGTCACGAGCGTGTCGATTTCTGGTTCGAGCTCGGTGATCTGGGCCCGGACCGAGGTGATGTCGCGGTTGAGGGTGTCGATGACCTGGAGAGAACGGATGTGACGGTCGCCGAGCTCGGCGAGTGGATCGTCCTCAACCTCCTGAAGTTCGACTCCTGCGGCAAAGACTCGGCTGCCCTGAAGTGTGGCGAAGTCAAAGTCAGGAGCAGGCTCGAGGTTTTCTAGGTCGAGGTTGAAACGAGTGGCTGGGTCGACCCAGATGTCGTCGACGAACGGGTTCTGTGGAAGCTCAAAACCAATCAAGTCCTCGGGTTCGGTCTGCCCGGCCGCAGTACTCGGCGCCAGGAGTCCAAGGATGAGCATGTACGCCACCGCCAGCGTGGGAAGGGCGCGACGATGCGCGAACGAAGATTGCATTTGCATGTCGTCGGCACCTCTTCGAAATAAATGAAGCCGACGATCAAACTTTTATAGGTCTTTTGGCCTACTCATGAAACAGGGCGATGCGAAGCGATTCGAGCTCGTCGATCTGCCACTCCAGAGTCCGTACTTCGGCCAATGCGGCTATTCGCTGATGATCGAGCGCACGAGCCTGGGTGTCGAGGTCATCTATCAGATGATCGATCTGTCGGATTGCACTGGTCTGACGTGCTTCGAGAGCATCGAGACGACCGCGGCTGGCCGTAGCGGCCTGTCCTTGCCACGTCTGAGCGATGTGTAGGGCTCGCAACCTGGTGAAGGATGTACGCAACGGTTGGACTTCATAAATGAGAGCGGCGGACAGTTGACGCATCCGAGCTGCGTCCTCAGAAAATTCGGTGACCTGATCGTTGGCGCGGTTGAGCGCCTGTCGTCGGTAGTGGAGGTCGAGCTCGACGGTATCGATGTTGGAGGTTTCGGGCATCGGGGTCTGTCCTGTATCAGTAGCAGGGTGCACATTTAAATAGATGCACAAGCACTGAAATATATTGAAACATAACAAAGCGGACTATCGCAAGGTGGGGCAAACCCGCTGGGGCCTAATCTTGCAAAGTGCGAACAAGTGTTCGATACTGGAGGAATGGCCTTCCCTGCAGAGCTCACCGAGCAGGCACGTCGTATTGCTCCGGTCCTACTTGCTGGGGAGCAGATACTTCCCGTGCCTGAAGTCTTTCACTCGTTGCTCCCCGGTGGCGGTTTGCAGCAAGGATGGGTAACGCGAGTGGATGGGAGTGCATCCTCGCGTGCGTTGGCCTGGGCGCTTCTAAGCGAGATCACCACCGCTGGACGGTGGGTGGCTGCGGTCAACGTCGACGGCATCTCGTTGACAGCAGCATCAGAAGTTGGGGTTGCAATCGAGCGTGTGCTCGTAGTCCAACACGTCACACCCGAGGTGTGGCTTTCGACCATCGGTGCCCTCATCGGCGCGGTCGATGTCGTGCTCTTTGGGACCCCTCAGCATCGGATTCGTCCAAGCGATTACCGGCAGATAGCTTCGCGGTGTCGGGAGCGGGGAACGGTGTTGATGGAGCTGGCGCCCGTTGCAGCGACGCGACCTGGTCGATCTGGGCGTCGCTCTGGGTCGGACGGTCAATTGCAATACGACCTCTCGTTTACTGTCGCTCCTATTGCCTGGGAAGGATTGGGTCGTGGTCATGGTCATCTCCGGGCACGGAGCATGCATGTCTCGGTGTCGGGGAGGCGGGCACCTGGCCAAGGGCGTCGCTCGGGTTTTGAGCTTCCAGGACATGATGGATTGTTGCGACGAATCGAATCCACCCCGTCAGCAGATCAAGTTTCGCCGTCGCCCCCTCGACTGGCAGCTGTCGAGTGACCCAACCGCCACGGATTCTGGCGGTCTGGTGTCCGGACTGGCCGGTTGTTGCAGCCGGAATCGCTCCCGACGAACCGGGGGCAATTCTGCATGCGAATCGGGTCGTGGCCTCGTCGCAAGCAGCCCGGTCTGTCGGGGTTGTGCGCGGGTTGCGTCGACGTGAAGCTCAGAGCCGATGTCCTGAGCTCGATATTGGCGAGCGTGATCTAGCAGGTGAAGCTCGGTCGTTTGAAGCGATCGCTGCAGCGATCGAGGTCTTCACGCCCCGGGTCGAGATTATCCAACCGGGCACAGCTATTTTTCCTGTCCGGGGGCCTTCACGGTATTTCGGTGGAGATGCATCGTTGGCGGACAAGATGGCCAACGCCATTGGCGAGGTTCTCGATGGGCGAACCTCATGCCACATTGGAATCGCCGATGGTGTGTTCACAGCTCGGCTCGCTGCCCGGATGCGTGCAGATACGACCGGAGGCACCCGGCCGGCGCACATTGTTGAGAGTGGACGCAGCCCAGAATTTCTGTCCGAACTTCCCATCACCACCCTCGAACAACCCGACCTGACCGCCATCCTGTGGCGCCTTGGCATTCGGACCCTTGGTGAGTTCGCTGCGCTGAGTTCCAAGGATGTGCTCGGGCGCTTTTCCCGAGAAGGATTAGCTGCGCATCGGCGAGCATCAGGCCTCGACGAGCGTCTTGCCGACGTGACCGACCCGCCTCCAGAGATGGCGGTGTCGTTGGTCCTTGAACCTCCGATCGAACGAATCGACCAGGCGGCTTTTGCTGCTCGCCAGCTGGCACTCGAACTCGAATCCAAACTCGCTCGTCGTGGGGCGGGCTGTACCCGGGTTGTTATCGAAGCCGAGAGCGAACACGGCGAGACCTACGCTCGGCACTGGCGCCACGAGGGAGCATTATCGGTTTCGGCAA
The DNA here is from genome assembly GCA_964610745.1 of uncultured Acidimicrobiales bacterium. Taxonomy (GTDB): domain Bacteria; phylum Actinomycetota; class Acidimicrobiia; order Acidimicrobiales; family SHLQ01; genus SHLQ01. Next base: position 3,146 of record CAZSYL010000001.1, on the reverse strand, counting down.
TGACCGATCGGGTCCGTTGGCAACTCGATGGGTGGTTGAATGCTTCGCCCACCGTTCGACCAACCGGGGGGTTGAGTTTACTCACACTGCGGCCCGAGGACCTCGTGCCCGCTAGCGGCCGACAACTTGGTTTTTGGGGAGGGGAGACCGAAGCAGACCAGCGCGCTGGTCGAGCCGTTGCGCGCCTGGAAGCCCTTGTTGGAGCCGAGAACGTGCAGGTCGCTCAGTGGAAGGGTGGCCGAGAACCAAGCGATCAAATACAGCTTCTACCAGCGGGTACGGTCGATCTCGCTGAACGCTGGCGGACGGTTAGCACTGGCCAACCATGGCCTGGTCAGCTGCCGGCGCCCTCGCCGGTCGAACTTTTTGCCCACACCGAAATCGACGTAGCCGATGAAGACGGAACGGTTGTTGCGGTCTCTGGACGTGGCGATATTTCGGCAGCACCAGCCCGGATTCGTCGACCGGGGGGCGAGTGGCGCTCGGTGGTTGCCTGGGCGGGCCCATGGTTGCTCGATGAGCGTTGGTGGGACCCCGAACGCGCCCGTCGGCGGGCACGATTCCAGCTCGTAGATGAAGATGGTGAGGCCGTTCTTGCGTTTGTTCAGGAAGGGAGGTGGTGGCTGGCTGGGACCTACTGACCTCACCTCGCTATGGTCGTGCCCATGACAGACGAACGAGAGTATCTCGACTGGGAAACCTACGGGGTTGCCGCACGAGAACTAGCTGCCCTGGTCGCCGACGACGGCTACCGTCCAGACATCATCCTAGCGATTGCACGAGGAGGTCTTTTTGTCGCTGGTTCCTTGGGATACGCCCTTGCGGTGAAGAACCTCTATGTGATGAACGTCGAGTTCTACACCGGTGTCGACGAGCGCCTCGATGTGCCAACAACTCTTCCGCCCTACCTCGACAAGTTCGATCTCACCGACTCGAAGGTGCTTATCACCGACGACGTTGCCGACACTGGCCACACGCTGCGCCACGTGCACGATTTCTGTGCCGATGTCGTTGGTGACGTGCGATCGGCCTGTCTCTATGAGAAGTCACACTCGCTCATCAAATGCGAGTACGTGTGGAAGCGGACCGATCAATGGATCGAGTTCCCGTGGTCCACATTGCCGCCGCTCGTCAGCGGTGGCGTGGTCGACGCCTAATGGCAACGATCCGAGTTCCCGCATCCTCGGCCAACCTTGGCCCTGGCTTCGACATCCTGGGTATGGCTATCGATCGATACCTCGAGGTCGACTTCGCCGAGGAAGGCATCGGGAGCGAGGATCACCTCACCATGAGGGTCTTCCGCCAGTTCGGCGGGACGGGTGGTCTCAATATCCGTTCGACGGTCCCTCCAGCTCGCGGTCTCGGCTTTTCGGGAGCAGCGCGGGTTGCTGGACTCCTCGCCGCCGCAGTGCAGAAGGGCACCTCGCTCGAGGACTGTCGTCGCTGGTTGTTTCTCGAAGCGACCGACCTCGAGGGGCACCCCGACAACGTTGCTCCTTCGGTCTTCGGAGGCGTGACCGTTGCGGTCGGCGATCGGGTGGAGCAGGTGCAGTTGGGTTTGCAGGCCACGGTCGTGTTGTGGATTCCAAACACGCTCTCGGGGACACGAGAGTCACGCGGCAAGCTCCCATCGATGGTCTCGATGGAGGATGCGGTCTTCAACATGGGGCGAACTGCGCTGCTGATCGCCGCGTTGACCAGCGGCGATTCCGAGAAGTTGGAAATGGCGACCGAGGATCGACTCCACCAGGAGATTCGCCTCAAAGCTCTTCCCGACACCGCTGATGCAATCGAGGCTGCGATGGCCGCTGGAGCGTGGTGCTCGTGGCTGTCGGGCAGTGGGCCGACAGCGGCCGCACTTTGTGAGCCCTCGCAGGCTCAACGTATTGCCGATGCTTTGCCCGAAGGTGCCGAGGTCAGTATCTCGCACATCGACATGAGGGGCGCCGTCTACGAGTAATGTCTCGACTGTGGTTGATGCAGATGTCGACGAGCTGATCGATGCCACCGAAGACTGGTTTGTCAGGAATGGCATCCCACACTTCATCGACGATTTCACCGCATCTGAAGATGTGTGGACCAGAGCGGTCGGTGCGCTCAGTCTTGTCTTCTTCGCCGAGCTCTTCTTGACCTTTGGTGATGAGTTCACCGGCTTCCAACAGGCCGGCGCATTCCTCCTTGGACTTGCCGTCGCTGTCGGCGCTTTCGTGCTTCTCAACCGACTCCGCGGACGCAGCAACTTTGCTCGTCCCCGCACGATCGGTGTTGGTGAACTCGCTCTGTTCGTTTTCGTTCCCCCGATTCTTGCTCTGCTCGGGGGGCATCGTGACTCGCTGGAGTTCGTACAGGTCATCCTGTTCAACATTGCTTTCCTGATCGCCCTCTATTTCGTCGTGTCGTGGGGTCTCTTCGCGATGCTTCGTTGGGGCCTAGAAACTATGTGGCAGCACATCACCCAGATTCTCCAGTTGTTGGGCAAGGTCCTGCCGCTGATGTTGTTGTTCTCGGCGTTTCTGTTTCTGAACGCGGAGATCTGGCAAGTGGTGAACGACCTGCCTCTGGTGCTGTTCGCGATCGTCGTCGGCGCACTCGCTCTCATCGGGCTCGTGTTTCTCGCTGGTTCAATGGCTGGCGCGATTCACGAATTGCGTTTCTTTGATGACTGGGAAGAGGTGGACCTCGAACTGCGTGGCACCCCGCTCGAAGGTTGTACCGCAACCGACTTTGCTGGGAGCCCCGAAGCTGTACCCCTCGGGCGAGCCGCGCGGGGAAACCTAACACTGCGTCTCGTCGTCGGCCTCAGTGCACAGGTGCTGTTGGTTACTGGTTTGATCTTTGGCTTCTATGTCTTGTTCGGTGTACTCACGGTTCGTGAAGACACGATCTTGCAATGGACCACACTGGACGACACGGCGTCGGTGACACTCGGGTCGTTCTCAGCGGGCGGGGAGCGGATCATTCTGTCCGCGCTTCATCTGGTCACCGCGGGCATGGTGGCGTCGTTCAGCGGTCTGCAGTTCGCGGTCTCGCTTGTCACAGACGAAAACTATCGAGCCGAGTTTGTCGAAGACAGCAACAACGAAGTGCGCGAAGCCCTGGCTGTCCGCTCTGCCTACCTCAACCTGGTCAACGGATAAGACGAGCCT